>JAGBVG010000070.1 GCA_017630455.1 Alistipes sp.
AGGTTGTTAAGGCTATGGTAGAGTTTGAAGCCATCCTCGTCGAGCTCAACACTTGTGATAGACTGGAAGATGCCCGACTTGCGCATACGCTGAGTCTCGCCGAGGCCTGTTACGTACCAAATGTCTTCACCCTGAGCAATCTCCTCGTTAGCCTCAGCTGGGGTCTTGCCCTCGCTCATAACATAGTAGGCATCTGTAGCCTCATTGAGATAGAGGTCGTAAACACCAGCCTCCGCAACACGAATATCACTGCCATACTTCGTAGTAGGATATTTGTAGTCACGCTCAGCAGCCTGGCCGTTGCCACCCAATGAGTTCTGCAAAGTGCCATCCTTAGCAAACTTGAAAGAGTCTGTTGCGGCAATCTCCACACCACGAGCCACATAGTAACCCTCGATAGTCTCCATAAGGATCGCAGCCTTCACATCCCAGTTACCTGTCATAGAGCCTACAACAGCCCAGCCCTCAAAAGCCACCTCGGGATTCTCAGGATTCTCAGGATTCTCAGGGTTTTCTGGAGTCTCAGATGTTGCAGACTGCTTGATAGTTACGTTAAATGACTCTGCATAGTAAGCCACCTTAATCTTTCCCGAACGCTCCGAGCCTGTGGTGTTCTCCGCAACACGGAACTTCAACACGCCATAGTAGCTCTCGTCGTTAAGAATCTCGATCCACTCCACATCTGTCTCGCTACGCACAGGGGATGGCTGCGACAAAAGGCCATTATTCTCATCAACAGCCTCGCTACCCTTCTTGAGGTAATAGGTAATCTCACCCTCGCCACCTGCAGCCTCAAACTCCATTACAGAAGCTGAGAGGAGCTCTAATTTAGGATCGTTCGCAAGGCCCGATGTTGGGTCATCACCACTCTTACAAGCCACAAACAAAAGAGGCAATGTAAGCAACAATGCAAATAGTTTTTTCATTTTTTAATAATATTTATATATTTTATATCCTCTTCCATACCCTCTGCGCGCTGCACAGGGGTCAATTCTCAAAAAAACATTTTCACGATACAAATATATACATATTTTCGCAAAAAGATACTTTTTTTGCTATTTTTCGCACAGTAAATAAAAAAGGAGACTGTCCAACAAATTTATTGGACAGTCCCATTCGTGTAGAAGTTGTATAACAAGAGTTAGTTTTAGGCGCACAAAGACCGAAAAACCGCAGTTTACTAAAGCGTAAATGAGGATTTTGAGGTCGAGTGCATTTGTTGATAGAATAGTGCATATACAACGCTCGACAAAATTTGAGACGATGGGCTGTACTAAAGCGTACTGCCCATTGGCGAAATATTTTGTTAGCGAAAGTAGATGCGCTGTTATATCAACAAAGACGGCAAAATAACCTTGTTAGACAGTCTCGATTTTACAAAATAGGTGTAGCCTCAGAAGCACGTGTAACCGACGCCTCGTCAATCACCGACTGTGGAATCTCACACTTCTCATAGACGCTCTTGATAGAGGTATCCTCCTGGCTATACAAAGTTAGGGTGCTGCCCTCCACTTCGAACTTATAGCCACAAGCCCACTTTGAGCCATCGGTATAAGAGCCTGTGAGGATATCGCCATTGATGCTATAGCTACCCTCAAAGAGTTCATAATAGAGTGAATAGACCTGCTGGTAGATATCAAACTCGCCCTTCTCGAAGTTGATGTATACATCAAACTCAGGAGCCTCGTCATTCCACTCTACGATGTGCCACTGACCATCAATACCTGATGAGCTGCCACCTGCAGGATTCTCATTATTAGCCTTATCACAGCTTACCAACGCAAGAAGTGCCACTGCGAAAATTGCAAAAAACTTTTTCATATCTTGAAATTACTCTTTAGCATTAACAATATTACAACCAGCCACCAGGGTTGAGTGGTGAGCCTGTACCCTCGTCAACCTTAACACCTGGGCGAACGATAAGTGCGAACTCCTGCTGAGTCTCCATACCGCCGGTAATCTGACCGCCACCAACTGCAGAGCCACCAGCAACATACTTAAACGTAACGAGTGCTGAGCCAGGCTTTGTACAAGTCATAACGAGTTTGGTACCCATAAACTTGAAATCGGTGATACCGAGTTTCTCCTTCACCTCGTCCGAAATCTCCGACTGAAGCATCTTGATAGAACCCTTACCATTGCCAATATAGTTGCTGATGTCGAGGATTACCTGCTCGCCAAGTGGAATAGGGATACATACAGTACCACGAACAGCCATCAACGCGCGGAAGGCATCGATAAGACCTGTACCCATCTTGTTGTTATACGATGCGAGGTTCATAGTACCACCTTCATAGATCTCCTTCTGACCTGTAAATGGCTCGAAAGCAGTAACCGACGATACGACGATATCCTTCAACTCTGGGAGTGTCAACACGATGCCGTTATCTGCAGCGTAAGAGATAGCCAACGCCGCAATACCCGATACGTGAGGACAAGCCATAGAGGTACCCTGCATAAGAGCATACTTGTTGCCAGGGAGTATAGAGAGCACACAGCCATCCTCAACAGTCGAGCCACCCTTACGATAATACTCACCACCTGGTGCAGATACGTTGCAGCCACGGTCGTAGCAAGTGTAGTATGTAGGAAGACCATCTGGCGCGATAGCCGACACTGCGATAAGCTTGTTCCACGCTGCAGGATAGCCCGCAACAGCCTTACCATCGTTACCCGCAGCGAAGATAATGATACCGCCATCGAGGTTAGGATGGTTCTTAGCCTGCATAAAGTAGAGGAATGCTGTAGCCTCAACACTTGTAGAGCCATTCTCGAAGCCTGAATCGTTAGAAATCTGACCAGCGCCGAAGCCCCAAGAGTTCTGCAATACGCAAGCACCGTTGTCGGCAGCATACTCCACAGCAGCAGCAGTAGCCGATACACCAGCAGCAGTACCACCAGAGATAATCTGGCAAGAGATGATACGCACGCCATCGCCGTTACCCGAGCCACCAGCAACACCACATACACCTGTGCCGTTGTTATTAACAGCCGCTACAGTACCAGCAACGTGAGTACCGTGACCAGAGTCACCCGAACGTTTCCAGGTAATCTTACCACCGTTTACGAAGTTGTAGCCATAGATATCATCTACATAGCCATTCTGGTCATCATCAACGCCATCAACGCCATTCGCCTCAGCCTCGTTAACGTGCATATTAGGGTTAAGGTCTTCGTGCTCGTGGCACACACCCTCGTCAACAACCGCAACGATAACATCTGGGCGACCTGTAGTGAGCTTCCACGCCTCGAAGAGGTTTACATCAGCACCCGCCTTAGCATTTGGGAAGTCGACAGTACCGTCGTTGTTGTAGTGCCACTGATTCTGAAGCATAGGGTCGTCGAAAGGCATCTCCGCAGAGCGTGTAGCAGCAAACATCGCAGGGTCTACCTCCACAGCCTCGGTCTTAGGAACCTCAATACGTGTAGAGAACTGCACGCGCTCCACCTCGTCCAAAGATGCAAGAGCTGTTGCTGCAGCCTCGAGGTCGGCATCCTTAGAGAATAAGAGAGTATACCAACGGTGCATACCCAACTCGCGCTTGCGATCAGCATTAACCTTAAGGTTGAACACAGGCTTTAGCTGCTCAGCACCAAGCTCCACAGCAACAGCATCAAGAGCCGTAACACCCGAGCGTGTAGCAACCTCCGAAGTCTCGAGCTGCTGCGCTGTGGCATCATTCACATAGATGACAAGCTCACCCTGAACAGCCTTCTCAGGTGTGTTCACAAACTTTCTCATCGCAGCAGTCTCCGCAGATGCAGAGCCCGCCTGATCTACATTGTCGGTAGCACACGACATTGTAAATATTCCAGCCAAAGCAAGAATAAAGAGTTTTGTTCTATTCATAGTAGTTTTAATTAAAAGTTATTCAGCGCCATAGGTACGCATCAACGCATACCTCTCAATTTGCAAAATTAGTATAAATTTTCGAAATAGAGGCTATTTGCATAGTTTTTCAACCGAAGCAACAAAAAAAAATGGGGCTGTCTAACAAATTCGTTAAACAAGCCCCATCTTTTAGAAGTCGTATAACAAGAGTTAGTTTTAGGCGCACGAAGACCGAAAAACCGCAGTTTACTAAAGCGTAAATGAGGATTTTGAGGTCGAGTGCAACGCCAAAATAACCTTGTTTGACGGCTTCAGAAGATTACAAGAATGGTATAACCTCCACTGCACGAGTATCACCGAAAGCCTCATCGCGGATGATCTCAGGGATCTCGCAAGCCTCGTAAACACAAGTGATTGGGTTCTCCTCGTCACTTGTGAGAGTCAACGTCTTGCCATCGGCAGAGACGCCACCTGTATATGCGCACTTCCAAGCTGTGCCGTCAGTATACTCACCAGTGAGCTTGCCGCCCTCAATCTTGTACTCGCCGTCGTAGAACTTATAGTCGAGAGTATAGACCTGCTGGAACATAGCAAACAGACCAGTATCGAAGCTGATATATACGCCGAACTCGTTAGGAGTGCCGTTAACCGAAACAAGCTTCCACTCATTCTCGATAGCATCAAAGTTTCCCGTACCAACGCCACCACTGCCAGTACCATCCTCAACTGCCTTATCGCAGCTTGCCAATGTCATAAGCAAAGCTACTGCCAATGACCATATCTTCAAACTTTTCATATAGTTATATCATTTTCAAGGTTAAAATTCACTACTACAACCAGCCGCCATTGTCGTTAGCCTCACGAGCTACGATGACAACCTCCTTCTCCATAAGCTTACCACCAGTAGCACCACCGCCACCGACTTTATCTCCACCGGCGATATACTTAACCTTGATAGTACCGATACCGGTATTCTTACAAGTGAGGTATAAGCTTGTGTTGAAGAACTCAACCTTCTCGATGCCGAGACGCTTCTTGGTCTCATCCGAGATCTCATAGCCGTTGTAAGCCTTAACCTTAATATCGCCATTACCGAGGAGTGAAGGGATATTCAACTCCAACTCCTTGCCTACCACTGCAGGCACACACTGCGCACCACGAACGCTCATAATAGCCATCAACGC
This sequence comes from Alistipes sp., assembly GCA_017630455.1. Taxonomy (GTDB): domain Bacteria; phylum Bacteroidota; class Bacteroidia; order Bacteroidales; family Rikenellaceae; genus Alistipes. Next base: position 5,017 of record JAGBVG010000070.1, read on the forward strand.
GTCGAGTTTACCAGTACCCATCTTACCCTTGTATGTAGAGAGGTTCATCTGACCATACTCCTCATAGCCAGGATAGAGATACTTTGAACCAGTAAGCTGATCGTCAATATTACGAACAGATGATGCGAGGATATCGTAAAGCTGAGTGTTTGTAAGGGTGATGCCATTGTCCATAGCATAAGAGAGCACCAATGCTGCTACACCCGATACGTGAGGACAAGCCATAGATGTACCCTGCATATATCCGTAGCCAGTGCCATAAGGCTGACCTGTGAATGTGTCGATAGTCTCCGCTGGGAGAGTTGAGAGCACACAACCATCATACTTGTAGTCATAGTTATAGCCCTCATAAGCGAAGTCACCACCAGGAGCCGCTACGTTACAACCAGTATTGTAGTTGGTATAAGATGTTGGAAGACCATCTGGGCCATAAGCAGTTACACACAAGAACTCGTTGTAAGCACCTGGATAGTCGGCACTTGCCTTAGTCTCGTTACCTGCAGCAAAGATAATCACACCACCCTTCATTGCTGGGCAGTTGTCCTTACTTGCAAAATACTTCAATGCATCGAGCTCAACGCCATAAACATCCTCATAAACAGAATCGTTCATTCGGGCAGGATCTGATGGGTAACCCCAAGAGTTCTGAAGCACTGAGGCGCCCATATCGGCAGCATACATAATACCTCGTGCATTCTGTTCCAAACCTGTATCATCAACACCATCAAAGATCTGGATAGACATAATACGCACTCCATCGCCATTACCTGAGCCACCTGCAACACCTGCAACACCGATACCGTTGTTGTTAACAGCCGCTACAGTACCAGCCACGTGAGTACCGTGACCAGAGTCACCTTTCCACTCTAAGACACCCTTACTATTAGGGACAAACTCACCGCGAGTCCAAGTGATGTTACCGTTGCCCTTCACAGCGTTAAGACCGTGAACATCATCAACGTAGCCGTTGCCATCGTCATCAATGCCGTTACCAGCAATCTCGCCAGTGTTTACCCACATATTGTCGATAAGATCCTCGTGGTCGTACTTAACACCCTCATCCACAACAGCTACGATAACCTGGTAGTTACCAGCTGTATAGTTCCAAGCTGCAAAGGCATTGATATCCTCACCCGCCTTAGAACCCTTGTATATCTTCTGAAGGCCCTGGTTGTCGTAGTGCCACTGCATCGCGAGCTGAGGATCGTCGAAAGGCATATCATCCGCTGCGCGTGTTGCAAATACCTCCTGTACAGGCTTTACCTTAACTGATGGACGTGCCAACTTTGTTGAGAACTGCACACGCTTAACGCCAGAGATAGCAGCAAACTTTTCGGCAACTTTCTGGAGATCAGACTCATCGTCGAACTTCACAACAAACCAGCGGTGCAAATCCTGCGCCATCTTCTCCTCGCGGTTGATGGTCATATTGAACACCTGCTCGATAGACTCTGCGCCCGCCTCAGCTACTGCAGCATCGAGAACCTGCACACCCGAGCGTGTAGCGACCTCTGATGTAGACCAAGCCTCTGCAGTCTCCTCGTCAACGAAAAGGATGAGCTTTCCTGCAGTTGCATTCTCAGGAGTGTTGATAAACTTCTTGGCAACATTGGTCTGCGCAGCATTTGCTACAGACTCCTCCATCACAGGATCCTGAACACAAGATACTGCGAAGATGGCAGCCAAGGCAAACAATGAAATTTTAACCTTATTCATAATTTTATTAGTAATTAAGTAATTTTCCTTCTATCGGCTATGGCTCTCGCATCCACCACATTGCAAAGATACGAAACATACCACACTCTCTCAAGATGCAAAGATACAAAAAAAAGATAAAGTAACGCATCGCGGAAGATTTTTTTTGAGGATATCGCTATTCAAAGTCACATTTAGGGGCATTGCGGAAGAAAATTGGGTGCTGTGGTGGCTTGTCGATGGGGAATTCCGCTGTGCTCTGGGGAGTTCCGCTGTGCTCTGGGGAATTACCCAGTCTACCCAGAGCAAGCCCTGCTTGCGGTTCTACCTATAGTGCGCATTACGCACGGCACTACCCATCTATACCCATAACTACCCACCTAAAAACAAAAGTGGCTTGCCCCGAGGGACAAGCCACAATATTAAGCAATCGTCGTTAGGATTAACGAAGTGTTGCTGGTGCAAGGTTAAGAACTGCTGGCATTGCAGGAGCCTTAGCGTTCAAGCGCAGACCAGTCTGCTCTGGAGTAGAATTAGCACCTGGAGTGTACTGTGTACGGAAGTACTTAGTCTCACCATAAATAGTGTCGAAACCAAGGATAACATCGTAAACAGTACCAGGAGTAAGGCCTGAGAAAACTGCAATAGTGTAACCATTAGCAGCAATTTTTTCAATGTAGCTGCTGAAGTCCCTACCTGCCTGTGCAAGAACCTCCTCTGAAGTCATATCTGTAGGAACATCTGAACCCACAAAACCTGTGATAGCTGTAATCTCAGCAGCATCTGCCTCAATCAGGATAGCCATACAAGAATCTGATGGATACTGTGCCTCATATGCAGGGTCACCAGTGATATCGACAACAGAGCCAACCTCAACATTAATCTCTACCTCTGGAAGCTCTGCGCCACCCAAACCTGGGAAGTAGAATGCGTAAGAAATAGCATAGCCAGCCTTTGCCTCGCCACCAGAATAAGGAACTGCAACAACAGTCTTCATACCTGTACCCTCAACAGGAACAGTGTACTCGAATGTGTCAACAGTACCCTCGTAGATAGCGTACTCCTCAGAGCCTGCCACGATACCCTCTACAATAGCGGTAATATCGCTGACGTTACCATCAACAACAGTAAACTTGAATGACTCAACATCGCCAGCGAAACCAAACTTGATAATAGCTGAAGTTGATTTGTTGTCAGCCTCTACCTTCATACCACCATACTCAGCAGTCATATCGAGGTTAACGAATGGTGTGCCTGGCAAGTAGTACTGCATATAGCCATACTGGTTAGCAGCAGCGAAGTCACCGAGGTATTTACCACCCTGGAATGCTGAGAATGCAATACCCTCAGTTGGGAACTTGATGATACCGTCTCGAAGAACAAACTTAGCATCAGGATCCCAAGTGAAACAGAGGTCGTAGTTGTAGGTGTTCATATTGACACCGATCATATACGCATAGAAAGTACCTATACTACCATCATCAAATTCAATTGTGAACTCAACGAAGTTTTCTTGGGTGCGAGCAATCTTAACATCCTCAGGATCTGTGATATCAAACTCGAGGTAGTAAGGATCTGGAGCAGTGAAAGTCATCCAGGATGGAAGACCACCCCACATACCTGCAACAGTATTAGGACCATAAGGGTTAACCACACGGATACGGTTAGGATTCTCAGCGTGCTTCTCGTACAAAATGTAAGTACCAGTACCTGCCAAAGCACTAGGATCTTCCAATGCGTAGCAAAGAAGATCATCGAAGAATATACCAACGCTCTCATCCTCAGTCGCACCATAAAGAACCCAAGGCTCTGGAACAGTAACAGTGAACACATACTCAGAAGCAGCATAGTTTGTAGCCTCAGCAGGGTCGAGCTTAATGTTCAAAGAGTACTTAACACCTGGTACAAGAGCTGCACCATCGAAAGTAACCTTAAGCATAGCCTCAGCCTCCTCAGCAACGAACTTTACAGTTCCGTCAACAGTGAAAAGGCTATCACCCTCAAGATTTGCAGTGACATCGGCAACACGAACAGATACCTCAGCATCTGTAGCAGTATTCAAACGAGCAACAAGGATCTCCACTGAGCTATCCTCAGCAGATACCACAAAGTTCTGTGCACTTGGGAAGTATACGCCCTGATTTGTCTCCTTTGCACCAGGAGTGTAATCTGCGTAAGGGTGCTCACACGATGTCATAGCAATAACACCGAGGAAAGCAAGTGCAAGATATACAAAATTAAACTTTTTCATACTTTAAAAAAATCTTTATAATGAGACTACTCCTGCGCAACAACCTTAGGCTCTACTACTGAAGTAGGGTCTGGGTTATTCAAGTTAGCTGTGATTGCTGTGTTAATCTGAGTCTCAGACTGTGGGATAACTGGTGTCCACCAAGGGAGACGGTGATCAGTAGAGAAACGACGCTGCTCATCGTAGTTAGTACCCTCGTATGCACAGTCAACACCCATATTAAGACGCTTCATATCATACATCACGATACCCTCGCCCCAGAACTCGATAGCCTTGTGCTTGATGATCAAGTCGAGGTAATCCTGAGATTTGAAACGGAAGTTAGGATCACGGTATGTTGTCATAAAGCTGATAAGACTGTTCAAAGCAGCATCAGCACCCTTAGTGTGGAATGTAGCCTCCATATCGATGAAGTACATCTCCTCACAACGCATCATAGGGATATCGATAGCACCTGCAGTAGCATAGTCTGTACGGTTACCCTGACTTGGACGGAACTTGAAGAATGTGTATGGAGCCATAGCCTCATACTCCTCCTTAGACATAGTAGTATACTGCTTGAACTCAAGCCAGTTAGACCACTCTGGAGCGATGATAAGCTTCTTACGGAAGTCAGTGTCACTCATCATATCGTAGTAGTTAGAACCTACACCTGGACAAGTGAGATGGCAGTAGCCGTAAATAGCCTCAGGAGCCATATGAGCTACGAACTGGTGCAAGTTACCTGCAACAGTATCAGTAGAGTGACGCAATGTCCACATCCAAGAAGATGCCTTGGTGTTGAAACCTGAAGTCTTGTTAGTCCACTCATCCTCTGTCATTACTGCACCACCGAACTCCTGGATAGCCTTCTGAGCATACTCCGAAGCCAATGTGTAAGCAGCGTTACCCTCTGGGAGCTCGCCGTTCAAACCATCAGTGAAGCCACCCAACCAAAGGTATACACGTGCGTACATACCGTAGATTACAGCCAAAGTAGGATCTGAAACAGAGTTTGGACGATAAGTCTCCTTAGCAAGCTCCTCCTCTGCGAAAGCCAAATCCTCGAGGATGTATGTGAACAACTCCTCACGTGTAGCACGTGGGTTGTTAGTTGCTTCCTCCTCAGTAGTAAACTCTGTTACGATAGGTACTGTAAGACCCTGAACAGCCATAGACTGAGTAGCATAGTCGTTAAAGTCCTTCTCAATGTACATACACTCAAACAAACGAGCAAGGTCAAGATACAAGCTTGCACGGAATGTACGAGCGATAGCTGCATACGAAGAATCCAAGTTGTAATCAGCAACGAGCTTCACAACGTCGTTACAAGACTTGATCTGTGGGTAGTAAGTATACCAGAAGTGTACTGGCATCCAACCTGTTGCGCCATAACCTTTACCCCAAGCACCCAGATAGAAACGGTTGTAAGCAGGAGCATTTCCGAGCATCCAACCATTTGTACAGATGATCTGAGCAGCCTGGTCATTGTAAACACCTACTGATGGAAAACCAAAGTCGGTGTGCTCCCAACCGCCATAGGCTGGTGCAAGGATACCACGAGCAATACCCTTGAGGAGGTTCTCACCAGCTGTTGGAGATGCAGCAAGCTGATCAGCTGTGATGGTACTCGTCTTGGGGTAGGTCTCGCGGATACATCCACTAAGAGCGAGTGTTGCACCAAGCGCAACAAACGCAGTTGTCAATATCTTTGAAAATTTCATAATCGTATACCTTTATTAAATTAGAATGTTAATGTTACACCACCTGAGATAGTACGGATAGGTGAGTACAAACCGTTACCGCCACCACGTGGATCGAAGCCCTTACGAGCTGACCAGTACCATACGTTATCGCAAGCTACGTAAACACGCAAATTCTGAATGTGACCCTTCCACCACTTAGCTGGGAATGTATAACCAAGGTTGATGTTAGAGATATTCAAGTAGTTAGAGCTGATCAAGAAGCGGCTTGATGTTGCAGCTGTGTAATCATCAGCATACTGGAAACGTGGGATCTGAGAATCCTTGTTATCTGGAGTCCAAGCATCCAACAAATCCAAGTGGTAGTTCTTACCAAGTGAAGAAGCGGTTGGAGATGACATATAACCAGCATAAGAACCATCGATAGTAGTACCACCAAGCTGATAGTCAAATGCTATAGAGAGGTCGAAACCATAAGCATACAACGATGTAGTGAAACCACCAAATACATCAGCCAAAGTAGAATCGAAGAGCTTACGTGACTCAGGATCACCAGAAATTGAACCATAGTCTGTTGTCTCGCCCCACTTTGAAGCAGCGCGATCGATAGAACCATCATCGTTGTAAACAGCGTTATACTTATACCACTTTGACTTACCAGTCTCAGAATCAACACCAGCGTAGTCTACGATATAGAGAGTGTTCAATGGAAGACCCTCAGCAAGGAATGTAGAACCAGATATGAAACCCTCGTGACCGTTAACAGTACGATCCTTACGCTCCTCTGGCAAGCTCAATACCTTATTCTTAACCCAAGTAAGGTTAGCGCTCAAAGACCAAACTACGTTCTTAGTGCGGATGATATCACCGTTCAAAACAACCTCAATACCGGTGTTAGACATATCACCAATGTTCTCATAGTATGAAGAGTAACCCATAGATGGTGCTACTGGGATAGAGAACAACATATCAGATGTCAATCGGTAGAAGTAATCAATGCTACCGCTCAAACGATCGTTCCACAAACCGAACTCAGCACCGATGTTCAAGTTAGCGTTAGTCTCCCAAGTGATATCAGGATTACCCTTAGCACCGAACATAATAGAGATACCGTCGCTACCGTCGTTAGCTACAGAATAAAGGTCGGTGTACTGGTAACTACCGATAGCATCGTTACCCTGAGAACCATAAGAAGCCTTAAGCTTCAACATATTGAATGCTGGAGCGTTGAACCAAGACTCGCGGTTGATCATCCAAGCTGCACCAACAGACCAGAAGTTACCCCAACGGTGATCTGGGTGGAAACGTGAAGAAGCATCGCGACGATATGATGCAGATGCGAAGATACGACCATCATACTCATACATACCACGCACGAAGTAACCCTCGTTTACATACTCACCGAATGATGAGCCAGAGCTCTTACCGTCAACTACAGCACCATTCAACTCGAGGTTGTCAGTAGAGTAGATATTCATCTTACCAGCGCTCAAAGAGTAAGAACGGAGGTTGTAAGTCTCGTGACCGAGCAACACCTGAATGTTATGCTCCTCGTTAGCACCGAATGACTTGTTGTAGTTCAACAACTGCTGCAAGTTGTGGTTGTATGAACGACCGTGGCTCTTAGAAAGAGTACCGCCGTTAGCAGCAAACTGACCATAGTAAGGGTTCTTCATAGATGTAGTACGTGTCTCGTCGATAGTTACAGAACCGTTCAATGTAAGAACCAAACCTGGGATGATAGTGAAGTCAGCAAAACCGTTTACAGAGAATGCGTTACCCTCTGAGTTAGACTGATCCAACCAAATGTTCTGAAGTGGGTTAGACTGTGAACCAGAGAAACGTGAAATACCAAGGATAGAACCATCACCAGAATCGTAGATAGGCCACTTGTCATCGTACTTCTTACCGAAGTAGTCGTGACCAGCCTTGTTATCCTCATACATAATGTTACCCTCGCCATCGCGAACGTATACAGGATAGATAGGAGCCATATCTGCTACAGCAGCAAATACGTCACCAGTAGAACCGTCACCCTCGTTTGAAGATGAAGCACCATCCCAGTTGAAGTTAGTGTAGCTCATGTTAGCACCAACCTTCAACCACTTCTTAGCCTGGTAGTCAGCACGCAAACGTGCAGTGTAACGGTACATATTCGAACCATCGGTGATACCGTTGTTGTTCAAATAACCGAATGAAGCGAAGAAGTTAGACTTCTCAGATGCTGCAGCAATAGAGAGGTTATACTCCTGACGGAATGAAGGGTCGTACAACTCATCATACCAGTTATCAGGACGGATTGTATACTCCTGACCATTGTACTCGAATGTGCGACCAAGTTTAGCATTAGGATTCAACTTACCGTTTGAACCGATAAGTGTCTGAGCAGCAGGAACAGTATAAACGTTGTAACCAAGACCACCAGTACCAGATGAAACCAAAGCGTTATTAGCTGCAATGTGAGCCTCAGCAGCAGTCATAGGAGTTGCCGACTCATCAGATGGGAACATAAAGTAGTTCTTCATCGCAGCATAGTGCATCTCATAGTACTGACCAGGATTCTGTGTGTACTCATACAGCTTACGAGCAGCCATATTCACACCCCACTTAGCATCGAAGCTTACACGAGCGTCACCAGCCTTAGCACGCTTTGTGGTGATCATAATAACACCGTTAGCACCACGAGCACCATAAAGTGCGTTAGATGCAGCATCCTTCAAGACTGTCATAGTCTCGATATCAGCCATATTGATGTTGTTCTTATCACCCTCATAAGGCACACCGTCAACAACCCACAATGGATCGTTACCTGCGTTGATAGAACCGATACCGCGGATACGGATAGTAGGCTCTGAACCAAGCGAACCAGATCCCTGTGATGTCTGAAGACCCGCTACCTTACCAGTAAGCGCGTTTGCCACTGAAGAAGACTGAGTCTTCTGCAAGTCATCAGACTTGATAGTAGCAGCAGAACCTGTAAAGGCCTCCTTCTTAGCAGTACCGAACGCCTGAACGATAACCTCCTCGATCTGCTCTGAATCTGCAGCGAGAACTACATCGATAGTTGTGCGTCCTGCAACAGCAACTTCCTGTGTCTGCATACCGAGGTAACTGAATTCCAAGGTTGCATTCGCATCAGCTGCAATCTCATAAAAACCGGCAACGTCAGTCGATGTGCCTCGGGTAGTACCCTTAACGACAACCGCTGCTCCGATGACTGGAGTACCAGTCTCATCGGTCACTGTACCGGTAACACGCTGACCTTGTGCAAATGCGCCGAAGCAGCCCAAGACCAGAGTTGCGACCATTGATAGTACAACTTTTCTAACCATAAGCATTAGTTTTAAGTGAAAAAAATTTGTATAAAGTTTATAAGTTTTTTTCTTTCACAATACGCCCCACATAGTGACCAACCACAACCATATCGGCGCACACAGCAATGGTACGGACACAATATTGGCGTAAAGTTAATTGCACAAAGATAACCCATTTAATTTAATTAGCAAAAAATCCTCTCCGTTTTTTTCAATTATACACTTAAATATATAACATTTTCGGCATATTTTTCATCATTTGCATAATAATGTCGCCAAATATAACACTCACACTGAACGCATTTTATGAGAAAAATATAACGAAAAAAAACAGCAATATAGGATATTTATGCAGTATGCTCTTTTTTTCATCACACAATCAGCACAAATACCGATTTTTCAGATAAAAACATCGAGAACGTACCACGATAAAAAATTTTTATTATCTTTGCACCGCTTGCACCACGAGGGTGCCAATTATTCACTAACCTGACACATAAATAGTGTCCCTAAATCACAACCTATGAAGCGACTGCTTTTGACCGTCGCACTGCTTTTTGTCGTAGCAGTGTCGATGGCTCAGGTTACCACTTCGTCAATGCGCGGAAAGGTAACAACTAACGACAACACCCCTCTTCCTGGCGCTACAATCGTAGCACTACACACTCCGTCTGGCACGCAATATGGAACAATCGCAAATAGCGAGGGTCACTTCGTTATTAGTGGTATGCGCGTGGGTGGACCTTACACAGTTACCATATCATTCGTTGGATATAATGATGTTGTTTACAACAACTTGAATCTCTACCTCGACAACTCCGAGACGTTAAATATCGCAATGAATGAAGCTTCGGTAACTGTTGATGATATTATTGTCGTTGCGCAGACCGAGGAGAAAAATGGAACATCATTCAGTCGCACAGAGATGGAGATGATTCCGTCTATCGACCGCTCTATTTACGACCTTACCAACCTGCTCTCATCATCGGTTTCGCCCGCTTCGGGAGGAATCGTCCTCGGTGGTCAGAGCACACGCTACAATGCCTTCACCATCGACGGAACATCGTCAGCTGACATTTACGGACTCGGCACCACAGGTATGACTGGTTCGCTAACTAATGCCAACCCTATTCCAATTGACGCTCTTAGCGATGTAACTATCTCTACATCAACCGTTGACGTTCGCGAAAGTGGATTTACAGGAGGTGCAATAAAGGCTGTCACTCGCGCGGGAGATAATGAGTTCAAGGGCTCGGCATATACCTATTTTAATAATGAGAAATTCTGGGGCACCACACCTGGCAAAGATATTGCAAAACGCACTCCCCTATCGGAGCAAATGACTAATATTGTGGGTGTTACACTCGGAGGTCCAATTATCAAGAATAAGCTATTCTTCTTTGTTGCTGGTGAGTTCTATCGCAACAGCACACCTTCGACAAACTACCCTGGAAGCAACGCTTCAGCACTAACTCTTGACGAGGCAGAGGCCATATCGAAGCGCTACAACGATCTCACAGGATATGACGGCGGCGGATATGGCGAGAGCAACGTATTGGCGCTAACAGGCTCTGCTGTAGCACGTCTCGACTGGAACATCAACAACAATAACCATCTGTCATTGCGCTACAACATGCTACATGCTGACGCCGATGCCTCATCAAACTCGGCACAGGCATTCTACTTCACGGGGGCGGAATATACAAACATCAGCCGCACACACTCCGTTGTTGCGGAGCTGAACTCTTCGTTTGAGGGTGGATATAACGACCTACGTGTGGGCTACACCTATCAGCAGGATGGCCGCACAACACCAAAGAGCCTTCCTGCGGTGATTATCAGCGGCCTTGGAGAGCGCGAAAATGGCTCTGCAACAATAGGTACTAGCCCCTATTCGGGTAAAAATATGTTGAAGCAGGATGTGTTCATCTTCAACGATGACGTGACATTATGGCGTGGTAATCATGAGATTACGATTGGTACCTCTAATGAAATATATCGTGCCGACAATCTATATTTAGCCAATGCCCGAGGAACATACTCATACTCATCTATGGAGGACTTCCTTGCAGATAACGCATCGAGATACCAATATGGCTTCTTTGCCGATGGCAAGCCGAACCCACCAATGACAACAGGTCAGTTCTCGCTCTATGCACAAGATGAAATCTCAATACGTGAGCTAGGACGTGTGACATTTGGACTACGTGCTGATATCCCTGTAATGTTTGACCGCCCAGGGGTAAATAGCAACTTTAATAGTAGTGCCTTTGCACGTAAGTATGATATCAGCGTGGGTAATATTCCACGAGTACAGATACTACTATCACCACGTATCGGCGTGGAGCTAAACCCCACAAAATCGCTAAAGCTACGTGCTAGTGCTGGCATATATACCGGTCGTATACCCTTTGTCTGGCTCGCCAACTGCTACCAAAATAATGGCATGCGCTCGATGAGCGTAACGGTAAATGGTGTTGATAACACGCCAGACTTCACGCTCAACCCTAATGAGGCAGTAGGAACAGCTAGCAACCCAGCAATAGATGTTGTTGCTGATGACTTCCGCTATCCACAAGTATTCCGCACCGCGGTAGGTGCAGAGTATCGCCTAGGAGGCCTTTTAGTGGGCATAGAGGGCGATTTCACAAAGGGTCTTAACAACATTTTCGTTGAGAACCTCGTAGCAGAGGATAATGGCAAGAGACTATTTGTTGGTGGCGAGAAATCCACAGCATCAACAACCTACTACACAACAACCACATCGTCAAAATATCCAGACCCAAATAGCGGCGAGCCAAAGGATATCTACTTCTCGTCAGTATATCGCCTAGGAAATACCAATAAGGGCTACTCATGGTCTACCACAGCACGCCTAGAGTATGACTTCTCGGGTGCGTTGGATGGGTTGCGTCTCACCTCGGCATATACATACTCACAGTCAAAGAGCATTAACGATGGTGTATCTGCACAATCATCTTCAAACTGGGGTCGTACCTATGCCGCAAATAGCAATAGCCCCGTGTTGAGCAACTCGATATATGAGTATCCACACAAGGTGGTAGCCTCTATATCATACACACGCAGATATGGTCTTTTTGGTACCAATGTGATGCTTCTCTACAACGGACACTCCGGAGACCACTACTCCCTCACATACGCTAATAGCAAGGATATTAACGGAGATACGTACAAGGGAAATACACTGTTGTATATCCCTACAGAGGCTGAGATGCCGACAATGCACTGGGCAGACAACACCTCTGCAGCCGCTTTCAACGACTACATCAATGGCGACAAGTACCTTAGTACCAATCGTGGTAAATTTGCCGAGCGTAATTCACACTCACTGCCATTTGTGCATCGCCTAGACCTTCACATCGCACAGTCGTTCTACTTCGACAAGAGGAGTGACCGCCGCGTAGAGCTATCACTAGACATCCTTAACCTCTCGAACCTCATCTCTCGCTCATGGGGTCTGGTACACCGCACCTCAAACTGGTCGCTGTCGCCTGTGACAATCACAGAGCTTATGGAGGTAGAGGGAGGATATGAGCCTGTTTATAAGTTCACCGGTGCCGACTCTACGGTTGATGAGATCGCCTCACGCTGGCATATGCAGATAGGTCTTCGCGTAGTATTCTAACAGCGTGATAACACTCTGATTAACAAACAAAAATGGCGCGTCCGATAAGTTTTGGACACGCCCTTTTTCTTATTGGTGTTAAGCCTACTGCTCATCCGCCGAAGCATCCGCCGAAATTGGCTCATCCTCCACCGACTCCGAAGCCGCAGCACCAAGATCGCCACCATACGCTTCGTCGCCATCACTCTCAGCCATATCAATATCGAGCAGCAACTCATCGTCATCCTCCACAAATATCTGCGTCAGGTCTACCTTATTTTTGCTACTATTCTGTTGCGCGCCGAGGGCTATAAGTCGCTTGGCAGGGGTTATGATGCTCTTACCCTTCTCGCCGGTACTAACCTTGAGGGCTATAAAATCCTTGAGCACCTCCTTCATATGCTTCTCCGTAGCAACCAGTCGCGCGGCAAAGAGCTGCGTACGCTCGATTATAAGCTCCGCCTGCGCAATTATCTCCTGTTGCTTGGCAAGCTGCGTCATCTGACCCCACATAAGCTCCAGCACACGAAGGTTCATATGCATAGTCTGAGGGCCCATAATAAGCACCTTTTTCTTATAGGCATAGTTCCATAAACCTGTGTCGTTCATCAGCGCGAGGTTCAACGCCGATTCGTGGAACACATACATAATCACGAAGTTAAGCTTCGCGTAGTTGGAGTCGAGATAGAGTCCATAATCCTTATTCGCGAGAAGATCTACCTGCGAGCGCAACGCCTTTATGTGCGACGCAAGATACCTCGACTTCTCCTCCTGATCCGTTGCGTTCATATAACGCTCATAGTCGGTAATAACCACCTTCGAATCGACAATAACATCGCGGTTATTGGGAAAATGGAGAATGAAATCGGGGATAAGACCCTTGTCATCATCGCTCTTAATCTTCTTGCCAAACTTATCACGAAGCGCACTCTGCGTGGTGTAGTGGGTATGCTCCTTGAGGCCGAGGTCATCGAGCAACTTCCTAAGACACATCTCACCGAAGTTTCCCTGCACCTTTACCTCTCCCGTAAGGGCATTGGCAAGACGCTCCGCCGTGAGACCCAACTCGCGACTGTTACGCAAATTCTCCTGTATCGTAGCATCGAGACGTGTCATACTCTCCTGATGCTCGCGCTTCGAGTTATCGAGAGCATCGGTCATACGCTTCAAGCTATCACGCAACGGATCGACCATCCTCGAGACACTCTCGGCATTGCGACTCTCCAGCTCCTGCTGTCGCGTCTTAAGCACACGCTCCGAGGTGGTCTGCATCTGCTCCTGGATAAGCTTCAGCTGACTCTCCACCTGCGCTCGGTTAGTCTCGCGAAGCTCCGCCATAAGCTCCTCATAACGCTTCTCTATGAGCTTCAGCTGCTGCTCATAGAAGCCACGCAACTCCGCCAGACGCTCCTCGAGGTGCTGCTGCGCCTCATCCTTGGACTGCGTAAGCTGCTCTGCCGATTTTTCGAGCTGCTGACGAAGATTATCAACCCTCTCGCGCTCCACATCTCGCTCGGCAACAAGACGACTAATCTCCTGATTCTGAGACTCTATCCTATGATTACGCTCCTCGAGTGTTCGTTTCAGAGAGTCAATCTCATCTGTAAGCAGTTTGCTATCTCCACTTGTCTTACTAAATAGACGATTTAGGATAACACCTACAATTAGAGCTACAATGACACTTGCAAAAAATATAGATTCTGTCATCGCCATTTACTCTGTTTTAATAACTATCTTTGCTGATTTGAGCCCCTTAGCCTTCGCCGTGAGGGTGATCTCACCTGCGATGTCGTTACTCTGCACTATGGCCGTCATCATACCGTTAAAGACCTTCATACGCGGCTCGTGGAACAACTCCAACGATACAGGATTACCACTTGCGCCAGCACGATAGAAGCCCTCACCCTTGACACTATACTCCACAAGGTTCTGCGCATCGGGGCAGAGATTACCATCCTTATCCACCACGCGAACAGTGATAAACGAGAGGTCGCGACCATCAGCCTTTATGGTGCTGCGATCTGCCACGAGCTCTATGTGGTGAGGCTTACCCGCAGTGCGCACTACCCTCTCTGCCACAGCATTACCATCGTTGTCGTATGCCACAACCTTAACCTCACCTGGCTCGTACTTCGTCTCCATCCACATCAGGCGGTAGCGCTGCTGACGCTTGAACGACGTAGCAGTCTCAGGCTGCTCCATAGTCTCCTCAGCCGTGATACTCAAATCCTTGGTACGCACACCCTGGCTAACACCGTTTATGAACAACTCAGCACTTGGGTAGTTGGTATATACGAATATCGGCGTTGTCTCACCCTCTCGTCCTGGCCACGTCCAGTGTGGCAAGATATGGAGCGTCTCAACATCCTTATTCCAGTGGCTGCGATAGAGGTAGTAGCGATCCTTTGGCAATCCCGCGAGGTCGACAATACCGAAGAGCGATGAGTGACTTGGCCAGTTGGTGTAGTATGGCGTAGGCTCACCGAGGTAGTCGAAGCCAGTCCACACAAACTCACCTATGCCCCACGCATAGTCATCGTGCCAGATCCAGTCATCCTCCGGCAGGTTTGACCATCCGCAATGCTCCACGTCGTATGACGATGACTGGTGATCGTCGTAGGTGGCCATCGAGCGACGCTCAACAGGGAACTTATATACACCGCGGCTGCTCACGGTCGAAGCGGTCTCCGAACCGAGGATAATCTGCTGTGGCAGACGCAGATAGTTCTCGGCATAGCGGTGAGGACGGTAGTTGAAGCCCGCAACATCCATCATAGCCGCCATATTTGTTATAATCACCACATTATCAGGCTGATCCATACCATTAGTCACAGGGCGTGTAGGATCCTCGCGGTGACATATATCCTGCAAGAAGCGCGCGAGTTTCGGACCCCAGACAACATCTCCCTGGTCGGGAACCTCGTTGCCTATGCACCACATCACCACACTCGGATTGTTACGATAGTGGTGAAGCAGATTGACCATATCGCGCTCTGCCCACTCGTCAAAGTAGTTGTGATAACCATTCGAAAGCTTTGCCGTGCGCCACTCGTCGAAGGTCTCAGGCATAAGCATCATACCCATCTCGTCGCACGCCGCAACCAACTCCGGTGCAGGCATATTGTGCGAGGTGCGAATGGCGTTACATCCCATCTCCTTCATAATGCGAATCTGGCGACGTATGGCAGCATCGTTGACCGCAGCACCCAATGGACCGAGGTCGTGGTGATTACATACGCCCTTAAACTTGGTCTCTACACCATTGATAAAGAGACCCTTATCGGGAATAATCTCTATAGTTCGGATACCAAAGCACGTAGAGTAGACATCCTTAACCTCCTCGCCGAGATATATCTTCGACTGCGCAGTGTAGAGCGTTGGCGTGTCTACAGACCACAACTCGGGGTTCTCCACCTCGATCTCCTGCTCAAACATACCCCTCTCATACTTACTCAGAGCGTCGGTAGCCGAGGCTACAGCATTACCCTTGGCATCGAAGATCACAGTCTCGATACGCATATTGTCGCTATCCTCATCGGCATATCCCTCGACCTTGGTGCGCAACACCACAAGAGCCAACTCGTCGGTCACACGCGGCGTTGTCAGCTGCGTACCCCACACCGGCACGTGAACATCCTCGGTTACGATGATATGCACATTGCGATAGATACCCGCACCAGGATACCAGCGCGATGACTCGGGTTTGTTCTCCAAGCGCACTGCCAACTCATTCACCTCGCCAGCCTTGAGGTAGTCGGTGATGTCGAAGTGGAACGAGTTGTAGCCATAGGGCCAAAATCCCACCTCCGCACCATTTACGTATACGCGCGCGTGGCTCATAGCTCCGTCGAAGATTATCGAAGCACGCTTACCCTCCGCAAAGTGTGGAACCTCGAAATCGAGGCGATACCATCCCACACCCACAAACGGGAGGCCTCCAGTACGTCCCGCGTGCTCCATGGCCTCCTTCTGACCATCCTGCGTGATAGCCACATTCTGCTTGTCATTATTTATGCTGAAAGGACCATATATAGCCCAGTCGTGAGGCACTACAACCTCTTGCCAGGCACTATCATCATAGCCCACACGGCTAAACTCCTCGCTATCCTCGCGCGTGAAACGCCATCCACGCTCCAACAACTGCTCGCTACGTTGCTGCGCCACAGCAGAAAATGCCATAAGCACCACTGCCAAAGATAAAATTAGTCTCTTCATATATCGTTATGTTTTTGTTTCTTCCACAAATATACTGAAATGTATTGATATTTCATAGGATATTTCACTAATTAACAAAAAATTATCATTGCAGCGAGTGACCCAACAAGCAACTTTTTTAGCTAAACGGCTCCACGTATCAAAAAAAGCATTATATTTGCGTAATATATAAAACCTAACATTATGTCTGTAGAAAGCACAGTAAGGGCAGTCACAACCCTGCGCCTTACGGAGATGAAGCAGCGTGGCGAGAAGATCGCTATGCTCACCTCGTATGACTATTCGATGGCGAAGATTGTCGACCAAGCGGGTATCGACGTTATACTTGTCGGCGACTCGGCAGCAAACGTTATGGCCGGCTTCGAGACCACTCTTCCTATCACCCTCGATATGATGATCTACCACGCTAAGTCGGTGGTACGCGCCGTGGAGCGCGCGCTGGTTGTCGTGGATCTTCCGTTTGGAACATACCAGGGTAACTCTAAGCTCGCCCTCGACTCGGCTGTGCGCATTATGAAGGAGACCGAGGCCGATGCCGTGAAGCTCGAAGGTGGCGAGGAGGTTCTCGAGTCTGTACAACGTATCCTCTCGGCAGGTATCCCGGTTATGGGTCACCTCGGCCTTATGCCACAATCTATCCACAAGTTCGGAACATACAACGTGCGCGCTAAGAACGAGGCAGAGGCTGAGAAGTTGGTGCGCGATGCCAAGCTCCTCGAGGAGGCGGGATGCTTCGCTGTGGTGTTGGAGAAGATTCCTGCGACATTGGGCGAGCGCGTATCAAAGGAGTTGCACATCCCAACCATCGGCATCGGTGCTGGTGGCGCTACAGATGGTCAGGTGTTGGTGGCTCACGATATGTTGGGCATCACACAGGCATTCTCACCACGTTTCCTACGCCGCTATGCCGACCTCGGCACTCTGATCTCGGAGGCTGTAGGCCACTATGTCGACGATGTCAAGAGCCGCGACTTCCCTAACGAGAAGGAGCAGTACTAATACACTGATATTCAGATTATATAACATATCCAACAACAATAAAAATGGCTGTCTAACCGAGTGCTAGACAGCCATTTTTGGTAATTGGGCTACGACCTACTTCTTCGAGCGATCGTAGAAATCTGCACCTACGCAGGTGAAAGTACCCGCAATCTTATGGCCATTGTCATCAACGCAGTCCAATGTAATGGTGAAGTTCTGACCATCAACCTCGATCTTAATCTCGCCATCGTAGACAGGAGCTGTCTTATTCTGGTCGATAAAGCCACCTGCCAATCCCCAATAGATCTGTGAGCCAATATACATATTACCCTCCAACAAACCACGCAAGAAGCAACCCTTCTGTGGATCGAGGTCAGAGCAAGGAGCGTATGTACCCGCAAGGCTCTCGTATGATGAGTCACAGCTCTGGGTAATAATCTTAATCTGGAAGTAGTTACCACTCATAACGTTAGGATCCTCCATAAGTGCGAGTGACCAGTAGTCAGCACCGATACCGAAGTCATCACCATAGTAGGACAGGCGCATATAACCTGGAAACTCGAAGTTATAGTCCTCAGTAAGCTTTGAGCCATACTCTGGAGAGTATACAACGGTTGGTACGTACAACTCACCCTCGTAAACGATGTGGTGCGATGTGCCATCCTCCATATATACTACAGCGTCGAACTTATTGTCAGTTACGGTAACAGTACCTGATACCATCTGGAACGATACAGCAGGCTGACCGTCAGCGTCGTTCACGTGAGCCTTACCCCACTCCTTGGTGAAAGTACCAATAGCGTGATCACTCTTAGGATCGAGGGTATATGTGCCGTTAGGGAGGATAGGATGCTCACCACCGCGCTTAGCAGCGTAGATATCGAAGTAGTAGTATGTGCCGTTAGGAACGTTGTTGTCAGCATTGATCTCCGCATCGCCCAACTGCACGTAGTAGTTGTAGTTGTCATCGCCATCGTTACCAGTGTACTCGCCACCAAATACCGTAGCCTTGATCTCGTAGTCGTAATCCGAAGTCTTGCCCTCCTGGGTGATAGTGAGGAGAAGGCTTGTCTCGCCATATTTCAACTGCATATCTGCGCTACGAGACTCCTTCTCGCGGTTGCGCTCCACGTTGAACGATACGTAGTTGTCGTGAACGGTGATGTCTGTAATCCAGTAAGAGGTGAAGCTTGCGCTCATCTGAACACCCTCCACAGGGTTAGAGATGATGTAGCCAAACTGCTGATTGCCACCCTCATAGCTTATTACAAAAGGGTTATCGCAGTGTACTTGGATAGCAGCCACTTTATCAGCTGCAGGCTTCTCACACGCTACAAGCGTAAGGAGTAGGAGTGAGAGGATTGATAGAACTTTTTTCATAGTATAAATTGTTAATAATTGTTTCTCTGTGCAAAGATAGTAAAAATTCACATAATATAATAAAGCCCCGAAATTATCGGGGCTTTATTGATGTATACCTTAAAAGATGTGTTATGCTCTCTTAATGTAAGAGTTGTAACGCCACTTAGCATTCTCCTCTGCAGCCTCGAACAACTGCTCTGCCTCTGCTGGGAACGCCTTTTTGAGCGATGTATAACGTACCTCCTTCATCAAGAAGTCGCGGAACTTCGACCAATCTGGCTCCTTAGAGTCCATAACAAATGGATTCTTACCCTCAGCCTCGAGCAATGGGTTGTAGTGCCACAAGTGCCAGTAACCACACTCCACAGCCTGCTTACCGACGGTCTGAGTGCGTGTCATACCACCCTTGATACCGTGGTTAATACAAGGAGCGTAAGCGATGATGAGTGATGGACCTGGGTATGCCTCAGCCTCCTTCAACACATTGAACAACTGCTGCTGCGATGCACCGATAGATACCTGAGCAACATATACATAGCCGTAAGTCATAGCGATAGCACCGATATCCTTCTTGCGGATGCGCTTACCTGCTGACGCAAACTTAGCTACAGCACCTACTGGAGTAGACTTTGAAGACTGACCACCAGTGTTAGAGTAAACCTCGGTATCCACGATAAGGATATTTACATCCTCGCCAGATGCGAGTACGTGGTCTACGCCGCCGAAGCCGATATCGTAACCCCAACCGTCACCACCGAATATCCACTGTGACTTCTTCACGAGCCACTCCTTGTACTCAAGGATGGTCTTGCAGTAGTCGCAGTCGCAAGCCTCAACCATAGGCAACAAACGTGCTGTAATCTCGCGTGATGCAGCAGCGAGGTGGCGAGAGTCGATCCACTCCTGCATTGTAGCCTTAAGCTCCTCAGAGCAGCAGCTGCACTCTGCGATAGCCTTAGCCATAACATCTGCCAAAGCCTCGCGGATCTTCTCAACACCCACCTTCATACCGAGACCAAACTCAGCGTTATCCTCGAAGAGTGAGTTTGCCCACGCAGGACCGTGGCCCTTGTCGTTGGTGCAGTATGGTGTAGATGGAGCAGAACCAGAGTAGATAGATGTACAACCTGTAGCGTTAGCAACCATCATACGATCACCGAAGAGCTGTGTGATAGCCTTGATATATGGAGTCTCGCCGCAACCAGCACAAGCACCCGAGAACTCGAAGAGTGGCTGTGCGAACTGCAAGTTCTTAACCGACTTTGTCTTATCAACATACTCGGTGTAGCCGATGTTCTTAGTTACATAATCCCAGTTCTTAGCCTGCTCTACCTGCTCTGCCAAAGGACGCATTACAAGAGCCTTCTCCTTTGCTGGACATACGTCAACACAGTTGTTACAGCCTGTACAGTCGAGTGGTGATACCTGGATGCGGAATTTGAGCGCCTTTGTCTCGCCCAAGCCCTGCTTCCACTCGAGACCTGATGCTGCAGCCTGCTCCTCAGTAGCGAGGAATGGACGGATAGCAGCGTGAGGACATACGTAAGCACACTGGTTACACTGGATACAGTTCTCGATCTTCCACTCAGGTACTGATGTTGCGATACCGCGCTTCTCGTATGCTGCAGTACCATTATCCCAAGTACCATCCTCGCGGCCGTTGAATGCCGAAACTGGAAGCGAATCACCCTTAAGCGCGTCGATAGGCTTGCAGATGTTGCGCACGAATGCTGGGACGTTACCCTCTGCGTGGTGTTCAACAACCTCTGCGCTGAGCTCAGCCCACTCTGCAGGTACCTCAACTTTCACGACAGCCTCGCAACCAGCGTCTACAGCTGCGTAGTTCATATTTACGATATCCTCGCCCTTCTTGCCGTATGACTTGTAGATAGCCTTCTTCATCTCCTCTACAGCCTGCTCGATAGGAATGATATCGGCAATCTTGAAGAACGCCGCCTGCATAATGGTGTTGGTACGTGAACCGAGACCAAGCTCCGCAGCGATCTTAGTAGCGTTGATGATGTAGAAGTTGATGTTGTTCTTAGCGAGGTATGCCTTCATATGTGTAGGAAGCGTGCGGCAAGTAGTCTCAGCATCGTTAACAGAGTTGAGAAGGAACGAACCGCCGCGCTTCAAGCCCTTGAGTACGTCATACTTCTCGACGTACGAAGGAACGTGGCACGCTACGAAATCTGGTGTAGTCACCAAGTATGGTGATGTGATAGGCTTGTCACCAAAACGAAGGTGTGATGATGTGTAACCACCCGACTTCTTAGAGTCGTATGCGAAGTATGCCTGGCAATACTTGTTTGTAGAGCCACCGATAATCTTGATAGAGTTCTTGTTAGCACCCACAGTACCATCCGAGCCAAGACCGAAGAACAACGCCTCGAAAGTACCCTCCTTAGCCATTGAGATCTCCTCGCCTACAGGGAGCGACAACATTGTAACGTCGTCGTTGATACCCACTGTAAAGTGGTTCTTAGGCTCTACAGCCTCGAGGTTAGCAAATACTGCCAACATCTGAGCAGGAGTAGTATCCTTAGATGAGAGACCATAGCGGCCGCCGATAACCATAGGACGATTCTCGCACTCGTAGAAAGCATCGCGGATATCGAGGAACAATGGCTCGCCATTAGCTCCTGGTTCCTTGGTGCGATCCAAAACGCAAACGCGCTTAACCGACTTAGGCAATACGTTGAAGAGGTACTTCGCCGAGAATGGACGGTAGAGGTGTACGGTGATAACACCGACCTTCTTGCCCTGTGTGCGGAGGTAGTCAACACACTCCTTGATAGTCTCGGTGATAGAACCCATAGCGATGATGATGTTCTCAGCCTCTGCGTCACCGTAGTATGTGAATGGCTTGTACTCGCGACCTGTGATAGTCGAAATCTTCTCCATAGCCTCTGCAACCATATCTGGTACAGCGTTGTAGAACTTGTTCGAAGCCTCACGAGTCTGGAAGTAGATATCAGGGTTCTGCGCAGTACCGCGAGTTACAGGACGCTCTGGGTTGAGCGCGCGCTTGCGGAACTCACGCAACGCCTCACGATCGAACATCGCCGAGAGTGATGCCTCGTCGATAAGCTCGATCTTCTGAATCTCGTGAGAGGTACGGAAACCATCGAAGAAGTGTACAAAAGGAATGCGAGCCTTGAGAGCCACGATGTGAGCCACACCAGCCAAATCCATAACCTCCTGAACTGAAGATGTTGCGAGCATCGCAAAACCTGTCTGGCGTACTGCCATAACATCCTGGTGATCACCAAAGATTGAGAGCGCCTGAGCTGCCAACGAACGTGCCGAAACGTGGAACACGCCTGGGAGCAACTCACCAGCGATTTTATACATATTTGGGACCATAAGGAGAAGTCCCTGTGATGCGGTAAATGTCGATGTCAAAGCACCGCTCTGCAATGAGCCGTGTACAGCACCTGCTGCACCAGCCTCAGACTGCATCTCCACGACCTTTACTGTGTCGCCAAAGATGTTCTTCTTACCCTGTGCCGACCACTCATCAACAAGCTCTGCCATAGTTGATGATGGGGTGATAGGATAGATGGCTGCTACCTCCGAGAACATATAAGCAATATGCGCCGCAGCGTAGTTACCATCACACGTAATAAATCTCTTTTCTGCCATATTCTATAATCAAGTAAAATTTATTTTCTAAATCTCTCTTTCCTTGTTCTTTTGTCTCGTTACGCCCCTCTTCTGTTACCCCTTTGGGGTACTCTTCAGCCACGTTGACCGCTCTGATGCAGACCACAAAGCTGCCGTGGAGACTTCACACTTGACAAAAATCGGTGCAAAGGTACATATTTATAGTGAAAAATCATAGAATTTCCGCTGTTAACTTTTTAACACTATGAATTATTAAGTGTTACGAAAATAACAGTCGTAAGTATTTTGGCCTATTTTTCTACTTTATGACTACAAATGTGTGGTGTGTTTGCCATAATTTTACTACCTTTGTGATATGAAACTGACATTTTTAGGCACAGGAACATCTCAGGGAGTTCCAGTAATAGGATGCAACTGCGAGGTTTGTCGCTCGGGGGATAAGCGCGACAACCGCCTTCGCACCGCCGCAATGGTGGAGATCGACAACAAGCGCATCATAATCGATGCGGGTCCCGACTTCCGCTATCAGATGCTGCGCGAGGGAGTTACGCATATCGACGCTATTCTTCTCACCCACCAGCATAAAGATCACACAGGAGGTATCGACGACGTGCGCGCCTTCAACTTTGTGGATTTTCCCATAATCCACACCACACACATCTATGCCAACGAGCCTACCATCGCGAGCATACGGCACGACTTCCACTACGCCTTCTCCAATGACAAGTATCGTGGCGTGCCAGAGATAGAGTTGCATACTATCACAGAGGATAAGTCGTTTGTTGTGTCGGGCATCGAGATCACACCTGTCGTAGGCTCTCACTCAGAGCGTTTTCGCTCTGTGGGTTTCCGCTTCGGCGACCTCGCATACCTGACAGATATGAACTATATCGCGAAGGAGGAGTTGGCAAAATTGAAGGGAATCAAGGTTTTGGTTATCAACGCTCTGCGCTGGACACCTCACAGCTCACACTTCTCTGTTGACGAGGCTCTATCTATCATACGTGAGGTAGCCCCCGAGCGCGCATATTTAACCCACCTATCACACCGTATAGGTCTGCACGCCGAGGCCTCTCAACGCCTACCCGAGGGTGTACATCTCGCCTATGATGGACTGGAGATAGCTATTAATGAATAACGAGAAAGGATGAAAAAATATCTTAACGGAAAGGTTGTTGTTGTCACCGGAGCGTCGTCGGGCATCGGCGAGGCTATGGCGCGCGAGTATGCCAAGATGGGGGCAAAGGTGGTTATGGCGGCACGCCGTGAGGAGGAGCTGCAGCGCATAGCCGAGGAGATTCGCAACGGCGGCGGCGAGGTAACATATTCGGCGTGCGACGTGACGAACGAGGATGAGTGCAAAAGACTCATTGACAAGGCCGTGGAGGTCTTTGGCGGCATTGACGTACTAATCTGCAACGCAGGACTCTCAATGCGCGCTCTGTTTGATGACTGCGACCTGAAGGTTCTTCACCGCCTGATGGATGTAAACTTCTGGGGCACAGTGAACTGCACCAAATATGCACTGCCGTGGATTCAGAAATCTAAGGGTTCGATAGTCGGCATCTCCTCTGTTGCGGGCATCCACGGACTCCCTGGTCGCACGGGATACTCCGCATCGAAGTATGCTATGACGGGATTCATAGATACCATACGTATCGAAAACCTGAAGAAGGGTGTCCACGTTATGACAGCCTGTCCAGGCTTCACAGCCTCTAATGTCCGCTTCTCGGCCCTCACAGCCGATGGCACGCAGCAGGGCGAGACACCGCGCAACGAGTCGAAGATGATGACCCCCGAGGAGGTGGCACACATCGTGGCGCGCGGCATACACCGCCGCAAGCGTCTCTGCCTGATGGAGTGGGAGGGTCGCGCAACGCACCTTCTCAAGAAGTTCGTCCCAGGATTTGTCGACCGAATGTTCTACGCCGTGATGGACAAGGAGCCAGATTCTCCGCTTAAATAAGAATAATGGGTATCACGTTGTGACACCCATTATTCTACCATATCACTTCACTGAGTGCTGCCTCATCCAATCGGCAATCTCCCTTGAGGCATTACCGCGCTCCTTGGAGCCTACGTGATTGGCAAAGAAGTCGTGGAGACGACGCTCATACTCCACACTATCGAAGTTCTCGATGGCCCGCATCAGCTCATCCTCACTCTCCGCAAGCGGATATGGCAACTCTCTGAGATTGAAATAGTAACCACGATCATACTTCGCAACATCCACAGCGTAGAGCATACACGGCTTGCCCATAAGCGAGAAGTCGAACATAGAGCTTGAGTAGTCGGTGATAAGCAAGTCAGATGCCGAGAGAAGCTCCTGCATATCGTGATACTTCGTGCCATCGTAGACACCCTCAAAAGCTACGAGCGGCGAAGTATCGACCTTGCCGATAAGATTGGGATGAAGCCTCACGATAACACTCACATTCTTACAACCATACATACGGCATAATGCTGCTTTCACACGCTCCCAGTTGATGCTATAAGGCTCGATGCTTGTGTCGTGAATATTGCGAAACGTAGGGGCATAGAGCACTATTTTTCCACCCTTATCCACGCCAAAATACTCCTCTATACGTCGGCGCGCCGCAGCAATGCCCTCGGAGTCGAAAAAAAGATCATTGCGAGGGATGCCACACTCCAACACCTCACCATCGTACCAGAAGGCACGATTTATAAGCTCGGTGTGCATACGGCTTCCCGAGATCATAAGGTCACAAGCCTTGGAGTCGAGTTTTGCACGCGCCACATAGCCATAGCCGAGCTTATCCTCCACATCCTTCTCGATACGCTTCAGAGCCACACCCGCGTGCCACAGCATAAGATACTTCTGCTCGGGACGCTTATGCCAATATATACGATAAGGACCTGTACGTGAGTTTGTAACAAGGAACTCCGCCGTAGCCAGAAGCTTGAAATACTCAAGCGACTTAAACCTCACAACCTTGATACGCGGATCTACAGCCGTGACCTTAACACCCTTGCGGAACACCCAATAGATCTCCATATCGGGATGGTGCTGCAAAAGATATTCGCTCAAATATCGAGGGTTGCAGCCATACTGCTTGAAATTATACGCCCAGCACATAACCCGGCCTGGCTGAACAGGATAGCATAAGCGGTATATATGTGATATGATGTTTCCAAGAATCTTCGCAGCTCTATTCATATAATACGAGATCCTGCCTCCCAAACGTTTCATTTCCGATAAAGTCAAGTATAAATATATCACAAATATAGGTATAAATATTTGAATTTGGAAAATAATTCATAAATTTGCCTATAATTACGACCCGAAGAGCAAGAGTCACGATACGTTGCAAAACCCAGCAATTATCGCAAGATTCTGCTCGTAGAGACTTAACGAAATTACTTTTAGGCGTGAAAAAGGTTATCACATACGGAACATACGACCTATTACACGAGGGACACATAAACCTTCTGCGTAGAGCTAAGGCCTTGGGCGACTACCTCATTGTGGGCGTTACCAACGACAGCTTCGACCGCGAGCGCGGCAAGCTCAACGTGCGCAACAATGTCCTTGAGCGTGTGGAGGCTGTTAAGGCTACAGGCTTCGTAGACCAGGTGATTATTGAGGATTATATGGGTCAGAAGATCGACGATATCCTCAAGTATGATGTTGACATCTTCGCCATAGGTTCCGACTGGGAGGGTAAGTTTGACTACCTAAAGGAGTATTGCGAGGTTGTCTATCTACCTCGCACCGAGGGTGTCTCCTCCACAATGCTTCGCGCCGAGAGCGAAATCATAGTGAACATCGGCGTTGTGGGCTGCGGCCGCATTGCCCGACGTTTCATACCAGAGTCTGCGAAGGTGGATGCCGTGCGCATTTCGGCAATATACGACACCGTGCGCAGCGCGGCAGAGAGCATCACGGACGACAAGAGCCTTGTGTGCGATAGCTTCGAGGAGCTTGTCGAGAGGTCGGATGCCGTGTACATTGCCACACCACATTTGGCACACTACCATCAGGCTAAGTATGCCCTGGAGCATAACCGTCACGTGCTCTGCGAGACTCCGCTTGTACTTCGTGGCAAGGAGGCCGAGGAGCTCTATGCTATAGCGCAACAGCGAGGTCTTGTGCTTATGGAGGCGAACAAAACTGCCTACTGCCCCGCCTTTAACCACCTTATGACCCTCATCAAGAGTGGTCTCATCGGCGATGTTGTGGGTATCGACGCCTCGGAATCGAAGCTATGGGGCGAGGATAAACTCAAACGCGAGCTTGACCCTAACGAGGCGGGAGGATCGCTCTACGAGATGGGAAGCTACCCTATGCTTCCGATTATCAAGCTCTTTGGTGTCGACTACCGTAATATCAACATATACAGCCGTATGAATCAAAACGGCGTCGATGTATACACCCGAGGTATTATGCGCTACGACAATGGCATAGCGTCGTTCCAGCTCGGCTTAGGCGTAAAGACCGAGGGCAACCTTGTGATCTCAGGCACACAGGGCTATGCCTATGTTCAGTCGCCGTGGTGGAAAACCGACTACTTCGAGCTTCGCTACGAGGATCAGAACCTCAACAAGAAGTACTTTTACCATTGGGAGGGGCACGGCCTGAGATATGAGATTCAGGAGTTTGTGTCGTGTATCATCAACCACCGCAGCCACTCTTCGCGCCTATCACCCAAAGAGAGCATCGCGATGGCATATATTATGGAGCAATTCTCCGACCGCCAAAACGTATTTGAGATATGAGACGCGCTTTAGTTGTTGGCGGTGCCAATGGCATCGGACTCTCCATAGCCCGACTCCTGGCCGAGGATGAGCGTTTCGATGTGGTATATATCGTAGACCGCGCAGAGGTTGCTGAGGGACATCGTCATCCGAAGTTTGTCTGCAGGATTTTCGACCTCCGCTCAGACGACTTCTCGATATTCGACACATTTACCGATATCGATACGCTGATGATAACCGCAGGCTTCGGACGCTTGGCACACTTTGCTGATATCAGCGAGGAGCATATCACCGATAGCTTCACCGTCAACGCCACCTCCGTAATCCGCATCCTGCACCACTTCTACCCCCGCATCAGCTCTACCAAGGATTTTTATTGCGGAGTTATGGGCAGCATAGCGGGCTTCCTCTCCTCGCCGCTCTTTGCGGTATATGGCGCGACAAAGGCGGCACTAAAGATATTTATCGAGAGCGTAAACGTAGAGCTCGAAATGTCGGGAACATCGAACCGCATACTCAATATATCGCCAGGCTCGATCAAAGGCACTTCATTCTACAATGGCACTACCGACCTATCGGCTACCAGAGCTTTGGCCGAGGAGATATTGCAGAGGCTGTGGGCAAAGAGCGACCTCTATATCCCGATGTACGACGAGATATTTAAGGATGTTCTTGAGCGTTATCATAACGATTTCCGCGCCGAGGGACGCCACTCCTATGAGTATAAACTACAGAGTGGCAGAATAATAGAGAAAAAATAGTATTTATACATATATGCAACAACCTATCACCATTTCCATCATAGCACCTATCTACGGTGTTGAGCACTATATCGTGGAGTTTGCGCGCTCTGTGCTGTCGCAGAGCTATCCTCATATTGAGTTTATCTTCGTGAATGATGGCACCAAGGATCGCTCCATAGAGCTTCTCGAGGAGCTTATTGCAAAGGAGTTTGAGCACCGTCGCCCTCAGATTAAGATTGTGCATAAGGCCAATGGCGGCCTCCCTGCAGCACGCCGCACAGGCTTGGAGCACGCCACGGGAGAGTATATATATAATGTAGACTCCGATGACTGGCTCTCAGAGGGCTCGATAGAGAAGATAGCAGCAAAAATCGCAGAGACGAATGCCGACATCGTATACTTCAACTACGTTAAGGAGTATCCCTCGCGCTCCAAGGTGAAGAAGGAGCGTAGATATCAGGCCGACCAACAGAAGCTCTACGTGCGTAATATGTACAACCACCGCTCATTCGGTACGCTCTGCAACAAGTGTATACGCCGTAGCATCTTCACCGAGAATGTGATCCACACGCCGAAATATGGCTATGCCGAGGATTGCTTCGTCTCGACACAGGTGGTTGGCTACTCGCGCTCGATAGCCTATCTCGACGAGGATGTATACCACTATCGCAAGGGCATAGCGACAGCCATCACAAGTCAGCAGCGTTGCAAGCGCAAGAGGGAGTATGCCCTCAATTTTATAGAGCTATATCTCAAATATAAGGATGTGCCCAAGGAGCAGAACCCGATATATCCGATCATCGACGACATACTCATCCAAGCGGGCTGGTACTCGATATGGTATCGCTTAGGCCTCTTCAAGGAGTATCCGTGGTTGGCAAAGGTTGTGCGTGGCGCGAAGATTCGCGGTGGCGGCTCGGATGTTCCGCTTTTGGCTCAGATAGTAACAAAACTGGTGGCGATGTTTTAACATCCCACCAGTTTTTTTTGCATCATTGCTCTACCTTGCGAGCTATCTCTTTCTGTTAAGTGCCTCATCGGCGGAGATGGTCTTGATAAGCACCACGCCGTGCACGCCCCTGAAGCCATACATATTCGAACTCTTGATAATCTCCACAGAACCAACGTCGTAGATGTTTATCATATCGATATTCGACACCTCCATACCATCACACAACACCAGCACCGCCGAGGAGCTATTTATAGAGTTCTGAGTGCGGAGACACAACTCGCCGTTTATATACCTCAGACCAGGATAACAGATGAGAATGGCCTGCAGTAGACTCGTGCTTCCCGTTGCACGTAATCTGTCGCCCGAAATTCCCGATGAGAAATCGGTGCTCTCCCTGCGCTTGACATACCCGAAGCCGTAGTTCATCAACTCCTCCGACTCCTCAGCCTTAAAGGTCTCACCCTCCGAAGCCCATATAATATCTATACTCCTACGTCCCGAGACCGGAATCTCCAAGGTATCACGCTTATATATTATATATAGTGTGTCGTCATCCTTTATGTCGGTAAGTCCGAAACGCCCCTTACCATCCGAGCGTGTTGTTTTGTTGCTATCCTTCACCCTTACCGTAGCCTTTATTCCCGAGCCATCGAGATGGCGGATACGACCATTGAACGGTGTCTGCGCCTCGGCAGCCGCGAATAGCATCACGGCAAGTAGCGTTATAATAAGCTGTCTCATAGTTGTTGAAGTGCGTTTTATGATGGTAAAGTTAGCTGTTTTTATCGAATTTTGAAATAGTTTGCAAAAAATTGGATAATTCTTAAAGAAATTTATTATTTTTGTGGTACAAAATAGCTCAAAGAGCCTACGGGTTCTATCGCAAAAGATTCAAAAACACTAATAATAAAATAGAACTAACTATGAAAGAGGCTATTGCAATTCTTACTGGTGGCGGTCCAGCTCCAGGTATGAACACTGTTGTCGGCTCTGTAGCCAAGACATTCCTTGCCAAGGGTTATCGTGTTATCGGTCTCCACTATGGCTACTCAGGTCTTTTCAACCCAAACCCACGCTTCGAGGATCTCGATATGTTCCGCGTGGATTACATCTTCAACCAGGGTGGCTCTTACCTCACTATGAGCCGTTTCAAGCCATCGGAGGAGGATTTCGAGAAGAACTTTAACCTTGATTTCTTCAAGGAGAACAACATCAAGCTCTTGGTTACCGTAGGTGGTGATGACACTGCTTCTACAGCCAACCGCATCGCTAAGTTCTTGGAGGCTAAGCAGTATCCTATTGCCAATATCCACGTTCCTAAGACCATCGATAACGACCTTCCACTCCCAGCAGGTATGCCTACATTCGGCTACCAGTCTGCTAAGAACGCAGGTTCGGTAATCGGTCGCGCGGTATACAACGACGCTCGTACATCGGCAAACTGGTTCGTTGTTGCGGCTATGGGTCGCTCGGCAGGTCACCTCGCATTCGGTATCGCATCTGCTTGCCACTACCCTATGATCATCATCCCTGAGATGTTTAACAAGACAAAGATCACTATCGACAAGATCATCAGCCTCATAGTATCTGCGATTGTTAAGCGTAAGATTATGAATATGGACTATGGCGTGGCTATGGTATCGGAGGGTGTGTTCCACGCTCTCGACCAGGAGGAGATCCTCAAGTCGGGTATCAACTTCTCATACGACGACCACGGCCATCCAGAGCTCGGTAAGGTATCTAAGGCCGAGATGTTCAACACTCTTCTCGAGAAGCGTTGCAAGGCTCTTGGCGTGAAGGTTAAGTCACGTCCTGTGGAGATTGGCTATGAGGTACGTTGCCAGACCCCTTGTGCATTCGACCTCGTATACTGCTCGCAGCTCGGTATGGGTGTCTACAAGTTGTTCTCTGAGGGCAAGACCGGCTGTATGGTATACATCAGCCAGGAGGGCTACGTATCACCTCTCTACCTCAAGGATTTGCAGGATCCTGAGACTGGCAAAATCCCACCACGTCTTGTGGACATTAACGCTGATAAGATTCACCAGGTTATCGACAACCTTATGCACTACATCACTCCTGAGGATTACGAGGCTGCCAAGGCATACCTCCCTAACCCAGAGGAGTATGACTTCCGCAAGATTCTCAACTGGTAATATTAGGTATCAGATAATAGAAATGGCTGCCCGACACTCTTCGAGGCAGCCATTTTTATTTGGTGTCGTATATCACAAACGCTTCTTAT
Source organism: Alistipes sp. (assembly GCA_017630455.1). GTDB lineage: Bacteria > Bacteroidota > Bacteroidia > Bacteroidales > Rikenellaceae > Alistipes. The sequence continues at coordinate 36,425 of JAGBVG010000070.1, forward strand.
CCTCTGTCGCCGAGCATATTATAGTGGCAATACATCAGCTTACCCTCATCGTCGCGCAGGTGCATACCTCCGCCACGACAAAACTCCCACACCTTACACTCCGCACACTCATCACACTTTGCCCACTCACGGTTGCGGAATGGTATGAAGCGGTTTTGCCATACACCCCAGAAGCTGTCGCGATAGATGTTGCCCTGGGTGTAGTTGGCACGCACACTTGTGCAACCTGATATATCGCCATTGACACGTATAGAGGCTACATTAACACCTGCGTTGCACATATAGAAGTGGTCGCGCACCTCACTCTCATAGCCACCCAAGAAGCCCTCGCAGGCGTAGTTTAGACGTATACGTCCCTCCTTGCGTGTGGCACGTATAAACTCCATAAGGCGTCGAAACTGCTCGGCACTAAGGTGTAGGTTATCGTTACTCTTGGCGCGACCAGCAGGGAAGATGGAGAATATACGCCAACGCTCTATACCCTCCGAGATTAGAAACTCCTTCCACTCCTCGAGGCGGTCGATCATCGCTGGCGTCACACAAGTGATGACATCATACGTAAGCCCCTCCACCTCGCGAATATGACGAACGGCACTCAGCGCACGGTCGAAGCTCTCCGAGTTTTGGCGTATGTCGTTATGCACCTCCGCGAAGCCATCGAAACTAACCGAGACGCTGCGAAGTCCCGCATCGACCAACGAGCTAAGACGCTCACGTGTAAGGCTAAGACCATTGGTCACCATACCCCACATATATCCGCGCCTTGTAACCTCGCGTCCCGCCTCCTCCAGATCCTTACGCACCAAAACCTCTCCACCTGAGAAGATGATAAGCACATCGCGAGGATCCACATTCGGCGTTATCTCGTTATCGAGAACGTGGAGAAAATCCTCAAGAGGCATATCTCGCTCCGCAACATCGGTACGGCAGTCGCTACCGCAGTGACGACAGCGCAGATTACAACGAAGCGTACACTCCCAAAAGAGTGTACGCAACTTATGACGCTCCACAATACCGTCGTAGAGACCCTTAAAGAGCTTCAGGCCTATGTACTTGCGGAGTCCTAAACGTTTTCCTTTAGCCATATTACTCCTTCCCGGCCTTCATAGCCTCCTTCTCGGCACGAATAGCCTCGAGCGCAGCCTGTGCCTCCTCGTCGGTTAGAGGTTTTGCAATGCGACCCTCTGGAGACTTAACAGCCTCGGTATCCTTCACAGGATTGCCATTCTCATCCACCGGACGCACCACTCTACCATCTGGCGAAGGGACACCATACATAAGCATAATGCGTGGATCTTCCTGCTCGGTTACTATATCCAACTCCTTCTTATCGTCGTTCTTAGTCGCCTTCTTGGTGCTGCAGCACGCTGCGGTCGAGAATCCGAGTAGCGCCAAAAGGGCAATCTTCCACTTAGTATTCATAGCAAATAGTTTTATAGGATACTCTAAAAAATTATTGACAAATATAGGATTTTTTATCCTATTCTACAAATATAACGTAAAAAAATGGCGCAATGGTATTGCAGCGAATGAGAAAATTTGTAACTTTGAACTACGAAACAAAGCATAGATGTATGGAGGGACGTGTTAAATGGTTCGACGATAAGCGTGGCTACGGCTTCATCACCGGTGATGATGGCGTAGATACGTATGTCCACTATACGGCTATTGCCAAGGATGGCTACCGCACCTTGAAGCACAATTGGCGCGTGACCTACGATGTCGTAACAACCGAGGATGGGCACAAAGAGGCGCGCAACGTGCAGGTACGGAGGTAGCATAATTGAGGAAATAGGAGATAAAAGTTTGCATTTCCAAGAACTTTTACTATCTTTGTATAACCTACTGACCAAACGATGACAAATTTGAAGCATAGATACAACTCTTTGATGGCTATCGCGATGATGGCCACGACCGCTATGTCTATGCGAATGTGCCGTTAGGCACTCTCTATTCTACGTGTGGTTACGCACCACATTTCACTCCAACCGACAAATATTTCACTCGCTGTTTTTATGATAGCGATATTATATATTGTATATAACTTATTGAGACACTACAACTATGAGCGATAGAAAACTACATTTCGAGACCCTGCAGATTCACGGCGGATATCACGTAGATGAATCCAACGCACGAGGTATTGCCATTCACCCAACCGCAGCATACCACTTCCCATCGTGCGACTACGCAGCAAACCTCTTCACACTCAGCGAGCCGGGATATATCTACACCCGTCTCCATAACCCCACAACCGCAGCATACGAGGAGCGTATAGCAGCACTCTACGGCGGTGTGGGAGCATTGGCTACAGCATCGGGAATGTCTGCAATATTGCTTACCGTAACGGCTCTCGCCAAGGCTGGTGAGAATATCGTGGCATCGCCATATCTATACGGTGGCACGCACAATCAGTTTGTTATCTCGTTGCGCAACCTCGGCGTGGAGTGTCGCTTGGCAAAGAGCGACGCGGCAGCAGATATCGCCGAGTTGATAGACGACAACACACGTGCCATATTCGTGGAGTCTATGGGTAACCCAACCTGCCGCGTGGCAGATATTGAGGTCCTTGCAGAGGTGGCACACCGAAACAACATTCCACTTATCGTAGACAACACCTTCGGCGCGGGAGGATACCTCTGCAATCCATTCGAGTGGGGCGCAGATATCATCACTGACTCGGCTACGAAGTGGATTAACGGCCACGGCACAGCTATGGGCGGCATCATCGTTGATAGCGGTAAGTTCGACTGGAGGGCTTCGGGTAAGTTCCTACAGATCAACGGTCCTTCGGAGGGTTATCACGGTCTTAACCTCTGTGATGCCTTTGGTGCTCAGGCCTTTATCGTAAAGTGTCGTGTGGATGGTATGCGCGACTTCGGCTGCTGCCCTTCGGCTTTCGATGCCTATCTGATGTTGCTCGGCTTGGAGACCTTGTCGCTCCGCGTTAAGCACGAGGTGGAGTCGGCATATAAGTTGGCAGAGTTCTGCCGCCAACACCCAAAGGTTGAGCGTGTTAGTTTCGTAGGCTTCGAGGACCACCCATCATACGCCTTGGCTCAGAAGTACTATCGCTTTGGCGCTTCGGCGGTGTTGACCATCGAGCTTAAGGGCGACCTCGACTCTACGGTTAAGTTTGTCGAGAGCCTCAAGTTATCGGGAAATATGACTATGATTGGCGACTCCATTTCGGTTGTCACACACCCTGCATCGACCACCCACAAGCAGCTCTCGGACGAGGCTAAGCGTGCGGCAGGCATCACACCTACGCTGCTGCGCATCTCACTCGGACTGGAGAACGTGGAGGATATAATCGCCGACTACGAGCAGGCGCTGTCGAATATCTAAACTGCGGAGTATGAGCTACGTATATCATCACACGGAGGCTATACGGTTAGAGTCGGGAGCTGTGCTTCCGAGCGTGGATATCACCTACGACACCTTCGGCACGCTCAACGCCGCAAAGGATAACGTAATATGGGTGTGTCACGCTCTCACGGCCAACTCCGACGTTGCAGATTGGTGGCCACATACGGTTGAGGAGGGACGCTTCCTCGACCCCACGCGCTACTTCATCATCTGCGCCAACTTCCTCGGCTCGCACTATGGCACTACCTCTCCGCTCTCGGTAAACCCCGCTACGGGCGAGAAGTATTACTACGATTTTCCGCAGATTACGGTGCGTGATATGGTGCATTGCCACCAGCTACTTGCCCGCCACCTCGGTATCGAGCGAGTTAAGATGCTCATAGGCAGCTCCATTGGCGGTTTTCAGTGTATGGAGTGGGCGATTATGGAGCCACACTTTATGGAGAATCTCGCCCTCATAGCCACCACCACCTGCTCGGAGCCGTGGGCTGCGGCATTCAACGAGTCGCAGCGTATGGCAATCCGCCTCGACAGGACGTGGGGTGAGCGTAGGGATGATGCCGGACTGGATGGTATGGCCGTGGCGCGCTCCATAGCTCTTATCAGCTACCGCGGCGGCGCGGCATACAACGCCACGCAGCAAGAGCAGACGCCACTTAATGAGGTGTCGTTCTCTCGCCGAGCACACTCCTACCAGCAGTATCAGGGCGAGAAACTACGTCGCAGGTTCAATGCCTTCTCCTACTACCGTCTCTCGGAGGCTGTCGACTCGCACAACATATCACGTGGCAGAGCGAGCATCGCCGAGGCACTGCAGAGCATCGAGGCACGCACGCTGGTGGTTGCCATCTCGTCGGATATCCTCTTCCCTCCCGAGGCACACACACCACTTAGGGAGCATATCCGCGATGTGGAGTATCACCTCATAGAGTCGGAATTTGGCCACGACGGCTTCCTTGTAGAGCACGAAAAACTTAACACTATTATTGATAACTTTATAAACCTCAGATAATTATGAAAAACTTAAACATAGGACTTTTTGGATTTGGCAACGTAGGCCGTGGTCTTTATGACGTATTGCAGCGCATCAACTCACAGAACGTGCATATCAAGCGTGTTTGCGTGCGCAACATCACTAAGGAGCGTGGCGTGAAGGCGGAGTTTACAAACAACGCTGATGACATCTTCGAGGATAAGGAGATAAACCTTATCGTTGAGGTTATCGACGATGCCGAGGCTGCATACGATATCGTTAAGCGCGCATTGAAGGCCCGCATCCCTGTGGTTTCGGGTAACAAGAAGATGCTTGGCCACCACATCCTCGAGCTTATCGACCTCCAGGAGCAGTATAACACTCCGCTGCTGTATGACGCGTCGGCGTGTGGCTCTATCCCTGTCATCCGCAACCTCGAGGAGTATTACGACAACGACCTCCTCACCTCGGTGAAGGGTATCCTCAACGGCTCGTCAAACTTCATCCTCTCGAAGATCTTTAACGAGAATATGAGCTATGAGGCGGCACTGAAACTCGCACAGGACTTGGGCTTCGCAGAGAGCAACCCTACGCTCGATATCGACGGCTGGGACTCACTCTACAAGCTGATTATCATCACTGTGCACGCCTTTGGTGTATACGTAGCTCCGGAGAACATCCTTACATACGGTATCTCTACGATGAACGATGCCGACATCCGCTTTGCACAGGAGAAGGATCGCCGCATAAAGCTCGTGGCACACGTCGAGAAGATCGACGACAGACTTATTATGTGCGTGCTTCCGCAGCTCATCTCGCGCAATAAGTATATCTACAGCGTTGAGGATGAGTTCAATGGCGTGGTTATCAAGGGTCTCTTCTACGACAAGCAGTTTATGTTTGGTCGCGGCGCAGGTGGTCACCCTACAGGCTCGGCGGTGTTGAGCGATATCACAGCGTGCGCCTACAACTACCGCTATGAGTATAAGAAGCGCAACGACTCGGTATTGCCACAGTACACCACTGACCACACCTTCCGCGTATACTTCCGCTACAAGAGTGCCGAGCAGCGCAACTTACTAAACTTCACCAAGATACGCGAGCAGTATACATCTGACGAATATAACTATATCATCGGAGATGTTACGGTTGCCAACCTCAAGGCTCATCAGGAGGAGTTGCGCGTAGCAGATTGCTTCGTGGCGGCATATCCTATTGACTAACCAAATAAAAATCATTAAATCAGGAAAAAGTGTTGGGTCTCTCAACACTTTTTCTTGTCTTCGGCATCGTATGATGCGTCTACTACAGAAAACACATCCCAAATCTGAAGGCCTCAAGTGTTGAAATCTCAACACTTTTTAGTATCTTTGACATCATTAGATGCGTCCACTACAGAAATCTCTCCGCAAAATCCACCCTCTCAAGTGTTGAAATATCAACACTTTTTAGTATCTTTGTGCATTAACAACTTAGACTAAATAAAACCAAGTGTTACTATGAGAAATTTTACCAAGTTTTTAGCATTGCTTTTTGTCGCGGCAACAGCCTTTGCTTCGTGCCAGAAAGAGTCACAGGGGAAGCCCGATGTTCCACCGACGCCACCTACACCTACGGATGAGGTATTTACAATTGTGGTTGAGGAGGTACACGCCTCTACGGCTATTACCGAGGTGACACCCGACGATGCCGAGATGTACTACATTATGTATCTCGAGGAGGTGTCATACTTCCAGAATGGTGGTATCGAGACAGCCGAGCAGTTGTTCGAAGATGACTTTACAGCCTTCGAGCATAACGCTGCAAGCAACAATATGAACCTCAAGGAGTATATGCTCAAAGTGAACGTTGCGTTCCAGGACGTGAAGCGCGTTAAGTGGAACAGCGTGCGCCCAGGCGTTGCATCGGTGTTGTATGTTTATGGCGTTGAGTTCTCGGAGGATGGTGCTTCGTATGAGCCTATAACTGATGTTATGTGGGAGGTCATAGAGCCAGAGTATGCTCCATTGCAGGAGGTGAACTTCAACCTCGATATTGATATTGATGGCGCAGAGGTAGCTCTCAACGTAAAACCCGAGAATTGGGATGGCTACTACGTTGTTAAGTTTGTTGATGGCAACGATGACCTTTATATGGGTGAGGGTGCAGAGTTCGACAATGAGGATATGAAGGCTATTGCCGATGAGTGGATATCAGTTCTCGACTCAAATCTTAACGGCGGTCACACCCTCGATCAGATATTGAATGAGATATGTTGCAAGGGTGATGTAGTTATCGAGGCGCAGCTAAGCTCATACACTCTCTACTCAGCTCTCGTATACCCTGTTGCGGAGTATGATGGTTTTGTGCAGGTAGTAGCCGAGCCATCTTACATCAGCTTCTCGACCGAGGAGGTTCAGCAGTCTGATATGGATATCAACATTGAGGTTTCGAACTGCTATGTGCGCGTTGCTGACCTTAAGATTACCCCATCTAACCCCGATGAGACATACCTTCTTCTCATTACTCCTACCGAGTATCTCCCTGCAGATTACGACGATGAGGTGCTCTTGGATAAGGCCTTGGGTGAGTTTATCCACTACACCTATGAGTTCAAGGGCGAGGTGACAACACACCTCAATACACTATATCCTAATAAGGAGTATATCGTCGTGGCATTTGGCTATAGCGGTGGCGTGGTGACAACAGACGTTTGCTCAAAGCTGTTCAAGACCGAGCCCGAGGGCGAGTGTGAGTTGGAGGTGACGGATGTTGTTGTCAGCGGCCCTTACAAGCCATCGGACCTCTATGCCTACGACCCTGAGCGCTTTAAGCTCTACGCTCAAAACTATACCCCTGATACCTCTATCGGTGTGGTAACTATCGAGGTGAAGACCAGCGAGCCTACAACAGATATCTTCGCATATCCATTCCCACAGATGGACTACGACTGGGCGGGTCACGAGACCATCTTCTTCGACCTGCTTATCGACACTTGCGATCCATTAGCGATGTGCGACATCATCTACGACTATGCACCATACTACGTATGTGCTGCGGCGTTCGACTACAAGGGTAACGTAACGCCTATGTGGATGTCGGATCTCTATAATTGGACTTTGGCCGATGCGCGTCCTATCGAGGAGTTTATCGAGAAGCTCGAGGCTCAGGAGGCGGGTGCCACAACATCGCATATCGTGGCATTGCCAACACGCCTATAACATCCCACATAGCTAATAATCTAAACAAAAACCATAAACTATGAAACGACTATTAACACTTGTAGCATTGGTTGCAGTATCGTTCAGCGCGATTGCCGATGAGGGTATGTGGCTGCTTCCATATATCAAGAAGATGAACGAGAAGGATATGAAGGCTCACGGTTGCAAACTCAAGGCCGAGGATATCTACTCTGCCGAGAAGTCATCACTCAAGGATGCCATCGTAATCTTTGGCGGTGGCTGCACAGGTGAGATTGTATCCGAGAGCGGTCTTCTCTTCACCAACCACCACTGTGGTTACAACTCTATTCAGAAGCTCTCATCTGTGGAGCACGACTATCTCAAGGATGGTTTCTGGGCAATGAACTACTCGGAGGAGCTTCCTGCCGAGGGTCTTTCGGTACGCTTCGTGCGCCACATTTGGGATGTTACAGCCGACATCGTGGGCAACATCCCCTCTACCACTGGCGAAGAGGAGTTCCAGACTATCTCTACTGCCAACAAACAGGCAAAGATTGCGGAGCTCGAGGCTAAGTACCCTGGCTACGACATCATCATCCCAGGCTTCTTTGGCAACAACCAGTTCTTCGCTTTCGCATTAGAGACCTATACCGACGTTCGCTTGGTAGGTACACCACCTTCATCAATTGGCAAGTTTGGTGGCGACACCGACAACTGGATGTGGCCACGCCACACTGGCGACTTCTCTATCTTCCGCGTATATGCGGGCAAGGACAACCGCCCTGCGGCATACTCCGAGGATAACGTACCATACAAGGCTGAGAAGTGGCTCAATATCTCGTTGGATGGCATCGAGGAGGGTGACTTCGGTATGATTATGGGCTTCCCAGGCTCTACCGAGCGCTATATGACATCATACGAGATTGATTATATGCTTGAGGTTGACAACCCACAGCGCATCTACATCCGCGGCGAGCGTCAGGCAATCTTGCGCCAGCATATGGATGCCGACCAGGCAGTACGCATCAAGTACGACGCTAAGTTCGCAGGCTCGGCAAACTACTGGAAGAACTCTATCGGTATGTCGCGCGGCATCGAGAAGCTAAACGTCCGCGATAAGAAGGCTAAGCAGGAGGCTGAGTTCCAGGCTTGGGCAAATGCCAACACTCTCCCAGAGGAGGGATATATCAACGCCCTCGCGCTCATCGAGCAGTCACAGACCGAGGCAAAGGAGGAGAACGCTACATTGCAGTATATCTCTGAGACATTCTTCCAGTCGGTGGAGCTTGTGCAGACTATGTTGGGCAGATTTAACCCCGAGCAGTTCTATAAGGACTACGACGAGGCTACCGACCGCGACGTAGCAAAGCGTATGTTCCAGATCTACCGCGAGAACAGCAAGCGCTTACCATCAATCTACGAGAAGATCGACGCGGAGTTTGGTGGCAACAGCGACGCTTATGTAGACTGGCTCTACGACAACTCGCAGCTCACATCGCTCGAGAAGTTTAACGCCATTGCGGCACTTGATGCAGAGGCACGCGAAGCAGCATTCAACAACGACCCCGTGTACGAACTTGCCCTATCACTCTTCTCTCTCTACAACGAGCTTGCGCCAGCTACTATGGTAGCTAACCTCAAGTACGCTGAGGGTCACCGCAAGTATATCGCAGGCCTTATGAAGATGCAGCCAGAGAAGCCTTGGGCATCGGATGCAAACTTCACAATCCGCCTCACATACGGCAACGTACTCCCTTATAGCCCTGCTGACGGTATCATCTACAAGCACTACACCACCATCGAGGGTGTTATGGCCAAGGAGGATCCATCAAACCCTGTGGAGTTTACCGTACCAGAGCGTCTCAAGGAGCTATACAACAACAAGGAGTATGGTCGCTATGCCGATAAGAATGGCGAGCTTCCTGTGGCATTCCTCGTTAACTGCGACATCACAGGTGGTAACTCAGGCTCTCCAGTAATGAACAAGAAGGGCGAGCTTATCGGCCTTGCATTCGACGGCAACTGGGAGGCTATGTCTGGTGACGTGGCATTTGAGCCAGAGCTGCAGCGTACCATTGCCGTGGATATCCGCTACGTGTTGTTCGTAATCGAGAAGTACGGCAACGCTAAATGGCTTATCGACGAGCTTACTATTAAGTAATATATGGAGCGACATATAGATATCAACGACTTTAACTACGACCTTCCTGATGAGCGTATCGCCAAGTTTCCCTTGGCGGAGCGCTCATCATCGAAGCTCCTTATATACGACAACGGCACAATCTCCGAGAGCCACTTCCGCAACGTAGCGGAGTATCTCCCTGAGGAGGCTATGCTGGTCTTCAACAACACCCGCGTGGTGCGTGCGCGTATCGTGATGCACAAGGCCTCGGGAGCGCGTATTGAGGTCTTCTGCCTCGAGCCACACAACCCCGCTGACTACGAGCGCGCCTTTGCCATCAAGGGCGAGAGCGAGTGGAGCTGCATCGTAGGTAACCTCAAGAAGTGGAAGGAGGGCGAGATAGGCATCGACTTCGAGTATAACGGCGAGGCACATACGCTGCGTGCCGAGATTGTGGAGCGCGGCACACGCGAGCATATCATCCGCTTCCGCTGGTCGGCAGATTGTAGTTTCGGACAGCTCCTCGAGACTCTCGGCCGCATACCTATTCCTCCATACCTCAACCGCGAGAGCGAGGATATAGACAACACCCGCTACCAGACCGTATATGCCCGCTTCGAGGGTTCGGTTGCAGCACCCACAGCGGGTCTGCACTTCACACCCGAGCTTATCTCCGAAATGCGCGAGCAGGGGTTCACGTTCGAGGAGGTTACGCTGCACGTGGGAGCTGGCACATTCCTACCCGTTAAGGATGAGAACGCCGCAGAGCATAATATGCACACCGAGCACTTTGTGATTACCCGCCCTACGCTTGAGAATATCCTCAAGAATGCGGGACGCATAGTTGCCGTAGGCACCACATCGGTACGCACTATGGAGTCGTTGGCAGCTCTCGCCTGGCGTATAAAGAGCGGCGGGAATCCCGATGTGGAGCGTGTAGTGGGACAGTGGGAGTTGTACGACATCCCAGCGGAATTTGGATGCAAGGATGTTGCCGAGATACTCCTCAACTATATGAATGATAATGGTTTAGAGCAGCTGAAAGCAGCTACGCAGATTATGATTACTCCGTTAGGCTATCGCTTTCGCATCGTGAACTACATAATCACCAACTTCCATCAGCCGAAGTCGACGCTATTGCTTCTGGTAAGTGCGTATGTCGGCGACAACTGGAAGCGTATCTATGACTACGCCCTGACGCACGGTTTCCGCTTCCTGAGCTATGGCGACTCGTCGCTTCTGAAGGTGACAAAGGAGTAGTCGCACGCTACGGAGAGACTCTATGCCTACAATAAAGTATAGGCAGACCTTCTGGTCTGCCTATACTTTATTGATTACACCTTACTTCACTACCACACAACGATTTACGATCGGAGTGTCGGGTGTCGAGAATGCCGCCTCGGTATCGCCAACCCACGATGTCTCGATGCGCGAAGCATCAACACCTGACGCTATAAGCCACGCTGTGACATTCTGCGCTCGTTCGCGCGACAGCTGCTCATTACGTTTGGCACTTCCAGTCTCCTTATCCGCATATCCGATAACCGAGATTACATATGAACCATCGCGCACCTGCTCGACGTAGGTCTCGAGCGTCGCCCGCGCATAATCCGTAATCTGCGTCTCGCCAATGTTGAAGAATGCTACACACTCCGCAGCAACAGGCTCTACAGGCTGCGCCGCACGACTCCTAAGCATCTCTACCTCAGACTTAAGACTCTTGTTATCGCCACTGAGTTTCCTAATCTCCTGAGCCGCAGCATCGAGCTCCGCACCCTGAGCCACAACACTCTCCTCGAGGGCAAATATCGCAGCTAAGTACCCCTCAACATCCACCGCGGGATATGCTGGTGTCCAGTCGCGCTGATTGAATCGATAGGCAAAACCGACCGATGCCGAGAGAGCAAAGGTGTAACGTCCGCTGCTGCGTATCTCCTCGGGCAACGACTTCTCGGCAAAGAGCCACGAGCGAAGATCAAGCTCTATATCCCACTGAGGCGATATGCGGAACTTATTGAGCAGACCTGACGAAAAGGCCAATTCGCCATTATACGAGCCGGCGGAGTTCTTGGTCCACGACATAGCCGTATATCCAAATCCGACATAGGATATTGCCGAATAGATACGGTCGGGGTTGTAACCGCCAATCCAGTTCGACATATTGACCATAATATCGCCGTGCACAAACATATATGGGGTCTTAAAAACGCCCTCGCCATAGCGAGCCTTATCTAACGAGTAGTTGCGAAACTCACCGCCATCGAGTTGTAGGCGCATACCAATGATAGGTGCAAACCACTTCGTAAAGCCCACATTTGCATTCCAGCCATTACGATCGAGGAACTTACCAGGGTCACTGCCCCACTTCTGCGACACCTGAAGGATCGAGTTACCTCCACCCACCGATATCTCCCAATTATCCCAGAAACGATTGGTCTCGAAGCCTTGCCAGCGCATAGGCTCACGATTATCCTGGGCTGTTGCCACCGCAGCCACGATGACCATACACAAACAAAGTACAAATTTTCTCATAAGCCAAAACATTAGAAGTTTATGTCGTTGGCTTAAGAGGCAAATATCGAGCCACTTGGCTGGAGATAGGGAGGAGCCGCCACCTATAACTCTACGACGATATCGCCTCCCGACCACTGCTCCACCTCGAAGCTATGGGCATAGCGCAGCGTATCGCCATACTTCACCTCAACACGCAGCTCAAACGGCGGAGTCTCCTCGATATCGACCGACCACGGAAAGGTGTGAGGGAGTATATATATATATATAAGGTAAGGTTGTCGGCGGGGGCGTGATGCAGCTCTATTTTTCGATTGGGATTATAACCCATTGGTGGCGAAGTAAGCGATGAACCTACAGGGGCTACATCATCACGACATTTCAGGAGTTCTACCTGCTCGCCATCGTGCGAAACAAAACTCATAACCGCGATGTTGTAACGCCAAAATTCGGCAAAATCCGAGTATATCGAGATGTGAAAACGCTCCATTGTTGTGCTCTTTTTAAATCTTTTTACACAAAACTTTGCTACAAAAATAGTAATAATTTGCACATTTTAGTTTTTTATTTTAAATTTGCAGACTATTTGTGCTGAAATGGAGCAAATTGGATTGTATAAAATAGCCTATAAGGGGCTTAAGACCGGAAGCTACGACTTTGATTTTAAGGTAGATAGCGCACTTTTTGAGGCGTTTGAGACCGAGGAGATCAAGGGCGGCGACTGCGTGGTACGTGTGAAGCTCAACCGTAGCGAAGCTATGTTGGAGCTAAATATTGAGATTGAGGGCGAAGTTATTTGCGAGTGCGACCGATGCTTGGAGGATTGTCCGATAGCTATCGACTACTCGGGAGACCTCGTTGTTAAGTTCTCCGACGAGACCGACTTCTACGACGGCGACGTTATGTGGATATCACCTTCGGAGGATATGCTCGACCTCACACAGTATATCTACGAGAGCATCGTGCTGTCACTACCCTACAGCCGCGTACACGAGGATGGAGGGTGTAACCCCGAGATGCTTGCTTCGTTCCAGGAGATCAGCGAGGAGGAGCTTGAGGCTCTGGAGGCTAAGGCCGAGGAGGAGGACGTAGTGTCACTCGACGACCACAGCAAGAGCATCCTCGAGGCTCTCAAGGCACAGATGGAGAAGGAGAAATAAAATGCGGTTTGCAAGGCAGTAATTCCGTCAGGCTGCCGAACAGACAATTGACAAACATAAAACTTAAAAACTATATTGTAAGATGGCACATCCTAAACACAAAGTCTCTTCAACACGTCGAGACAAGAGAAGAACTCACTACAAGGCTGTAGTTCCAACTGTAGTTACCTGCTCAAACTGTGGTTCAGCAGTACTCTACCACCGCGTTTGCCCAGAGTGTGGCTTCTACCGCGGTAAGCTCGCAATCGAGAAGAAGGCTGCAGAGTAGTCTTCACAGTAACTAAAGGAGCAATACCGCGAAAAACGGGTTGCTCCTTTTTCTTTCTAACCCGAAAACCATTGCCAGTCCCCAGGCAACATATTGTTTTACCAATCTACCGAAACTATGATTAAGATAGGTATCGACGCTATGGGTGGCGACTTCGCTCCCGAAGTGGCTATCGAAGGAGCTATAATGTCCCTAAAGTTTCTCGACAAGCAGAGCCGCATTGTCCTCTTCGGCGACAAGCAGCGCATCGAGGAACTCCTAAAGAAGCACAACTGCCCTACCGAGAACTTCGACATCGTCGCTACGACACAGGTTATCGAGATGGGTGACCACCCAGCAAAGGCCTTTATCGCAAAGCGCGACTCAAGTATCACCGTAGGTTTCAACTACCTCGCCGAGGGTAAGATTGACGGTTTCGCCAGCGCAGGCTCTACAGGAGCTATGATGGTTGGTTCGATGCAGGTTATCAAGCCTATAGAGGGTGTTATCCGCCCTGTATTGGCTACGCTGATACCTACAGTATCTGCCGAGCACGGTATTAAGCGTGCCGTGTTGATGGATGTAGGTCTCAACGTAGATGCAAAGCCCGAGGTATTGGCACAGTATGGTCTTCTTGGCTCGATATACGCCAAGTCGGCACTCCAGATGGAGAACCCTCGCGTCGCGCTGCTGAACATCGGCGAGGAGGAGGGCAAGGGTAATGCCCAGGCTAAGGCGACCTACGACCTTATGAAGGAGGATAAGCGTTACAACTTTGTGGGTAATGTCGAGGCGTCGTACATCTTCACAGGCAAGATTGGCGATGTTGTGGTTGCCGATGCCTTTGTTGGCAACAGCCTTCTGAAGATGGCCGAGGCTCTCTACCGCATTAACTTCAAGCTCGGCGGTGGTAAGCCACGCTTCAAGAACTTCTTGCGCCCACTGCTCGGCCGCATAGTTCCAAAGCTCTACTGGCAGAACGACTTTTGGGATGCTATGAACGCCGAGAGCGTTGGTGGCCTGCAGGTTATGGGTATCAACGCGCCAGTAATGATTGGTCACGGCAGCTCTTCGGCACGCGCCATCTGCAGTATGATTCTTTCGATGGAGCGCGATATCAAGAGTAACTTCCCGGCTAAGTTGCGCGAGGCACTGAGCGGGTCAAAGATCGAATAACAACCATTGGCTGACTGGAGAATACTTCGGCCAGCCTTTATTTCTATAATACTGACTATGAAATACTTAAGCATTATCTTAGCACTCCTCGTGATAGTGGCGTGCGACAAAGCAGAGGAGAATACCAACACCCCTACACCTCCCAATGTGGAGATCCCAGAGGATGAAAATGGCGAGGAGAACGGCGAGGAGAACGGCAATGATGACAACTGGATGGATGAGGTTATCGACACATCGGGTGCAGACTACCTCTTCAAGGATGGCATCACAGGCAAGGTGATGTTCTTGGAGTATAACGGTCTTAGCAACGACTACATCTCACTCTATGACAACGCAACAGGCCTCACACTCTTCTTAGACCTCTACTCACCAATGGTGTACGACTACGTTACACCAGGCATCTACACCTTTGGTGATGGCGCGGCAATGACTGCACACCGCGACAATTGCTACATCCACTTCCCTGATGACACGTTGATGCGCTTCACGGAAGGTCGCGTAAAGGTGATTGTTGACCCAGAGCACTCGTCGGGATATCCCTACTACCACATCACAGCACGTTTTGTGAATGATGTGGAAGAGGTTATCGCTGCCGACTACGAGGGACAGCTAATTGCACAGTAAGGTAGGCGACATACCTATATATATAATAATAGAGGGTATCCCAATTGGGACACCCTCTATTATTTATTATTGCACTTAACTACAATTTGTTAAGCTCAATCTCGAAGTCAGCCAACACGTTCATATAGTTGATGAACGCCTCGTAAGCTGAGTCATAAGGGTTGAAGTATGAGTGCACATCACCATCTGAGAACCACTTAGTAGCCATATAGTAGAAGTGGTCAGAGTTCTGCATAAAGTGCCATACATACTCGAAATCCTTATTCTTAGCCTTCTTAACCTTTGGAGCCAAAGCATACAACTTACGGAATGCCTCGTTCTGGAGGTCGTTACCCAACCACGCAGTGACGTCGCGCTCCTCATCAGCCCACGACATAGCGTATGGGCAGTGAAGAACGGCTACAGGCTGGAGCTTCTTAGAAGCCTCGCTAACGGTAGCAAACTCAACACCTGCGTTGAGAAGCGCCTGAGGCAACGCCTTCATAAAGTCGAAGATACCTGTAGAGGCCTTCTGATGCTCGCCGAAGGTCTCGTAGTCCATAAAGAGGTTGACAACGTCGCCATTCTCAGCTGCTACCCACTGGGCATACTTATCGGCAGTGAGAGGCCACTCTGGCCAACCCTCGTTAGAGAAGCGGAAGGCGATATCGTCCGAGAGTTTATAGTTGCGCAACAAGAGGCGAAGCTTGTTGTCGGCAGCATCGGTATATACAAAGTTTGGAGATTTCCAACCGAGGATATGGCGTGCACCCTCAGCAAGCATAGTCTTGAAGCCCATATCCTCAACCGCCTTGGCAATATCGTCAGAGTAGATAAGCTCAGTATTGCGGAACGCTGTAGGCTTAACACCAAACTCCTCCTTAAGCATCTGAGAGTGAAGCTTCACCTCCTGCTTGAACTCCTCAACAGAGTAGAGCGATGAGAGTGAGTGAGAGTATGTCTCGGCAAGGAACTCCACGCAGCCAGTCTCGGCAAGACGCTTGAACGACTCGAGAACCTCTGGAGCATAGGCCTTAAACTGCTCAACAGCAGAGCCTGTGATAGAGAACGAGCAACGCAAAGCACCCTTATGCTCGTTGATAAGATTCAAGAGCAATGCGTTCATAGGCAAGTAGCACTCGCGAGCCACCTTCTGCATAATAGCACGATTGGTGAAGTCATCGAGATAGTTGTGGTCGTTGCCCATCTGGAAGAAACGATATGTCTTCAAACGCCAGGGCTGGTGAACCTGAAAATAGAAACAAACAGTCTTCATATATCTTACTTTTTATTTGTTACACTTATCGATAGCCTGCTGATATACATCCTTAATCTTCACAGCAGCATTGAACCACTTGAGGTTGTTAACCTCCTCCATACCCTTCTCCTGGAACATCTTGGCAAGAGCTGGATAGGTGATAAGGCCATAGATGGCATCAGCCATAGCATCCACATCCCAATAGTTGACCTTCACAGCGTAGTCGAGGACCTCGGCTACACCACTCTGGTGCGAGATGATGGTAGGCACGTTGGAACGCATAGCCTCGAGTGGAGAGATACCAAATGGCTCCGACACCGAAGGCATAATATATACATCCGAGAGCTGGAACATCTTTTGCACATCGTCGCCCTTCAAGAAGCCTGTGAAGTGGAAACGGTCGGCGATGCCAAGCTGCGCAACACGACGAATACAGTGGTTCATCATATCGCCCGAGCCCGCCATAACGAAACGCACGTTAGGAACTCGTGCGAGAACCTTTGCTGCAGCCTCGATGAAGTAGTCAGGGCCCTTCTGGAAGGTGATACGACCGAGGAACGTAACAATCTTATCATCAACGCCACGCTCTGGCACAGGGTTGTCATTCTCGGCAAACTGCACAGCGTTATGCACCGCAACAACCTTCTCAGGCTCGATGTGGTACTTGTCGATAACGATATTTCGTGTGAGGTTCGACACCGCGATAACCATATCCGCAGCAGCCATACCCGCACGCTCGATCTCATAGACACGTGTGTCGATGTTGTCGCTTGACGAGCGGTCGAACGACGTTGCGTGCATATGCACAACAAGCGGCTTACCCGACACGCGCTTTGCAGCGACACCAGCGAAATATGTCAACCAGTCGTGGGCGTGGATAACATCGAACTGACCCTCGAGCTGCTTAGCCACCTCGGCAGCCACAACAGCATAGCGGGCAACCTCCTCCATAATATTTGCGCCATACTTACCCGAAAAGGTGTAACGCTGTGTCCAGCTATCACCCTTACGCTCCCAGAACTTCTTACCTGTACGCTCGTAGCCCTCGCGATAGGTAGCCCACTCCTCAGGAGAGATGTATGGCACCATATTAGAGTCGATATGGATAAACGAAATCTTGCGCATTATGTCATCTGCGCCCTCGATGCTCGAGTCGCAATATGTAGCCTCGATATCGCTGGCATTGACAACCTTCACAAAGCTCTCGTCCTCATCGCCCGAAGCCTTTGGCATCACGAAGATAACCTCCACGTCGTTGCGCGCCAAGCCCTGTGTCATACCATAGCAGGCGGTACCCAAACCTCCGGCAATGTGAGGCGGGAACTCCCATCCGAACATTAGTACTCTCATAATATATCTTTTTTACATTTTACTTCTGAACACTCTTACGCACGCACTTACGCTTAGGCTTCTCCTCCTTGGCCTCAGCCTTTGGAGCAGCCTTCTTCGCGCTCTTCTTAGGGGCATACTTCTCGACCATCTGGTTGATGAGAAGCAGACCTGCTACCGATGTAGCGTGAGATACCGAGCCACGTGGGCCGTGTGGAGGATCACCCTCGAAACGCTCCGAGATAGAGCCTACGCACTTGGTCTGAAGCTCGCTATCAAACTCATCGAGAAGTGCCTTAGCCTCCTTGTAGTAACGCTCACCGCTGAGTGCAAAGCAAGCCTTAACGTAGAATGTCAAAGGCCAGATCCACGCCGAGCCGTTGCGCGATGCGAGATCCTGCGAACGCTGATCCTCGTTGTAGTTCGACTTATAGAGGAGGTTGCGTGGTGAGAGGGTACGCAATCCACGTGGTGTGAGCAGGTGGTCGCGAACAGTCATAATAGTACGTACCAACTTCTCTTCGTCGAGCATCGTATAATCCAAGCCACACGCAACAACCATATTGCAACGTATGAACTTATTTACCTCGTCATAGTTAACATAGTCTGCCAAGTATCCCTCCTCCTCGAGCCAGAACTTCTCGATAAAGGACTTCTTGGTCTTCTCTGGCGCACTCTTCCACTCCGCCACAAAGGCCTTATCGCCCTGCTTCTTAGCAAGTGCCAAGGTGTACGATACGGCGTTATACCACAATGCCTGAAGCTCCACAGGGTAGCCACGGCGTGGTGTCACGGCGTGACCATCGACAATAGCACCCATCCACGTTAGCGGACGGTCTGCCCAAGCCCATACAAGACCATTGTCGTGGAGACGTATATCCTCGTAGAATCCTGCGCGGTATGCCTCGAGGATTCCCTTCATAACATCGCCATACTTTGCCCAAAGCTCCTTCTGGGTCATATAACCCTCGAGCTGCTGAAGCGTGTAGTAGAACCACAGCGGAGCATCTACGGCAGTAGGGATGTAGCGACCCTCGAGGAGTCCGCTCTCCTTAATATCACGTACTGCGGTATCTAGAGCGTCGATGCAATCCTCCTTGCGACCCTGCGTGAGGGTAAGACCTGGAAGCGCCATAAACGTATCCTCCATAAACGAGCCGAACCAAGGATATCCTGCAACAACCTCGGTGCGATCACCAGGACGGCGAATGATAAACTGACGTGCAGAGTGCTGCAAGCAGCTGAGGAAGTCGATCTTATGTGTACGGCGCGAAATCTGCTGCTCGTAAACCTCGGTAATAGTCTCTGGGGTTGCCATAAGGTCGGTTGCAGCGGAGAATATCACACTCTCGCCCTTCTTGATCTTAAACTCGAAGTAACCCGTAGTGAGCAGATCCTCGTGACCCTCATAACCTCGAGCCAACTCCTTCTGATACTCGAAATTGTAGTACCAATCTGGTGCTGCTACAAACTCTGCATCCTCCTTATTAAGCTGCATATACAACCAAGGGAATCCATCGTACAAGCGGCACTTAACACCATATGGTATAGGATATGCGCGGCCATCAGCCTCCATATTTGCCTTCGACAATGCGTGCTTATCGCGGAAGGCAAGCAATGGACGCAGACGCAACGTAGTCTCCGAGTGAGCATCCACCAACGTGTAGCGAATCATAAGCTGTGTGCGGTTGTGCACCCACAACAACTCCTTCTTCAAAATCACGCCGCCCACACGATAGGTGATTGTTGGCACTGGCGTATACTCAAAGTCGGTGATATACTTATGACCACGTGGCTCATACGTACCCTCGAAGCGGTGTAGAGCAAGATTGAACGACTGGTCGTGCTGCACAACGGTCTCATCGAGCGACGACAGCAACACATAGGTGCGGTCGCTCTGGTCAATCGGAGCAACCATCAAGCCGTGATACTTACGTGTGTTGCAACCTACGATTGTAGTACTCATATAGCCTCCACGACGATCTGTCGAAAGCACCTCTCTATCGAGTGAGTACTCCAAATTGCCCAACTCACGTTTGTCGAATTTAAGTCCTGACATAATCTATCTATTATATTTTTAAGTTTTTACGAACTATATACAACGTCTCACGCCGCAATATATTCATTATCAGGGGGATAAGATAAAATTAGCGGCACAGAAAAAGAAATATCTGTTTTTACATAGTAAAGTTACGACATTATTTCGAAAAAACAAAATATTTATGCAAAAATTGACTCTATTACAGCATCGGACATCATAAACATCTGAGTGGGGATAAATAAATACCCACCTTCGCAACGCGCCACACCCGCATCTATCCACCCCTGTGCCGAGGCTCTGATGCGCTCCACCTCTCGCTCCCCGAAGCGCGAAGCAACATAAGCGAGATCTATACCCTCGACCCTGCGCAACGAGGTCATAACATACTCATTGAGGTGATCCACCTCGCTAAGCGTCTCATCCTCAAAGCGCATATCCCCCTCACTATACTCCTTCGCCGTGGATATACACCACATACGGTTATCGCCACTAAACGAGTGTGCTCCAGGGCCTATGCCGAGATACTCCACGCCCTGCCAATATGCCGAGTTGTGCTTAGCACGACACCCACGACGAGCATAGTTCGACACCTCATAATGCTCATAACCTGCCTCCGCCAACATCCTCTCCACCATACGATACTCCACCTCCGAGCGCTCCTCACTCACAGGCGTATACTCGCCGCGTCGCGTCAACAATCCCAGACGTGTGCGCTCCTCCACCGTAAGGTGATACGCCGAGATATGCTCCACGCCGAGAGCTATAGCCTGACACAACGTAGCCTCCAGCCACTCATCTCCAAATCCCGCAACGCCAAAGATGATATCTATCGAGATATTATCATAGCCCGCACTGCGAAGCCGTGCCACACACTCCTGCGCCTCAAGGGAGGTGTGACGGCGATTCATAAACTGCAGGACACGATCGTCAAACGACTGAATACCTATGCTCACGCGATTGACCGACGTTAGCCTAAGAGCCTCGACATACTCCGCCGTGAGGTCGTCGGGATTTGCCTCGATGGTTATCTCCTCCACCGCCGAGCAATCGAAGAGTTGGCGGGCGTGGGCTATAAGCCCCTCAATCTGCTCGGGAGAGAGCAACGAGGGTGTTCCGCCACCAAAATATATGGAACTCAACCTCCTATCCGACAGATAGCCACATCGCTGATCCAACTCCCTGTGCATAGTCTCCACAACTTGAGGTATGAGAGTTGTAGCTCCCACCTTATAGAAGTCGCAATAGGTGCATATACGTTTGCAGAAGGGGATATGGAAGTATAGAGTAGACATAATGTATCGGTTTGAATAACTACAAAACTACGAAAAAAGTTTAAAACAATGAAATTGTATAACATAAAAATATTATATTTGTAGTCAAAACTATCACAACTATGAAGAGTATTAGAGAGCTTTATCGCATAGGCACAGGTCCGTCGAGCAGCCACACTATGGCACCACGTCGTGCCGCGGAGATTTTCCAGCACCGCAACCCCGAGTGTACATACTTTCGTGTGACACTCTATGGCAGCCTTGCCGCAACGGGTAAGGGTCACTTGACCGACAAGGCTATATTCGAGGTTTTGCGCCCCCACGGCAATGTGGAGCTTATATGGGAGCCTTCGATCTTCAAGCCCTTCCACCCTAACGGTATGCGTTTCGAGGCTATCGAGGATGACCAGGTAGTAGACGACTGGACGGTCTACAGCGTGGGAGGTGGCGCACTTGCCGAGGAGGATAGCACACCTATCGAGACCGCAGATATATACCCCGATACCAAGTTGGTCGACATCCTGAAGTGGTGTACCGAGAATGGACGCACCTTCTGGGAGTATGTGGAACTGCACGAGGGTGGCGATATTTGGATATTCTTAGCAAAGATATGGCGTGTTATGCGCGAGGCTGTGGAGCGCGGCATCGAGACCGACGGTGTAATCCCTGGTCCGCTGAACCTTCCTCGTCGCGCTATGCGCTACAACGTACGCGCCTCGGGATATAAGCAGAGCCTGCAGTCGCGTGGTCTCATCTTCTCATACGCCTTGGCCGTGAGCGAGGAGAACGCATCGGGAGGACGCATCGTGACTGCTCCGACGTGCGGCTCTTCGGGAGTTCTTCCAGCGGTGCTGTACCACCTGTGGAAGACCCGCGAGTTCAGCGAGACGCGTATAGTGCGCGCACTGGCAACAGCAGGACTCATAGGAAACATCGTGAAGCAGAATGCCTCAATCTCGGGTGCCGAGGTGGGATGTCAGGGCGAGGTCGGCGTGGCGTGTGCTATGGCAGCAGCAGCGGCAAACCAGCTCTTCGGCGGCACACCAGCACAGATCGAGTATGCCGCAGAGATGGGTCTTGAGCATCACCTCGGTATGACGTGCGACCCTGTGTGCGGTCTTGTGCAGATCCCTTGCATCGAGCGTAATGCCTACGCCGCAGCACGAGCCTTGGATGCCAACCTCTACTCTATGTATACCGATGGCCACCACCGTGTGTCGTTCGACCGTGTGGTAGAGGTTATGAAGCAGACAGGTCACGACCTACCATCTATATATAAGGAGACGGGCGAGGGCGGCTTGGCAAAGGACTTCTTTTAGCGAGAAACAATTATGGGTGGCTCAGGTGCCACCCATAATCTTTTTAACAAACAAAACAACTTGGCGATATGCCATCTCGACCGTGGCGCTAACCTCATATATGGTGTCGAGCCGTGCCGATATACGCTTCATCGAGGAGTGCAGCGAGACGAAGTAAATGACCGTAGCCGCCACCGCATCCACCACCGCAACGATGAGTGTTGCCAGGGGCAACCCTCCCACAAACTCCGACAGCCACAGCACCAAAGCCATAGAGAGGAGTATAAACGCCATCAGCGCGCAACATAAAAAGAGAATCAGCGACACAACATCAAATCGTTAACGGTTAACCATTGCAATGACAATCCTCACCCTCGCAGCCACACTGCGCCGTACGAATCTTCTCCGCAGCCTCATTCACCGCGGCACGTATCTTACCTCGCAACTCCTTGCCAGAATGGGGCGTTACAAGCATTGCAATTGCTGCGCCTAACACAGCACCTCCGAGGGCTGAAAGCAGGCATAATGATGAATTTTTCATAGTCGTAATTTTTAAGAGTTCACATATACTCTTACAAACCACGCGCCAAGATGTAGCACAAATCCCCTTTTTTGTATATCTTTGCCACAAAACTAATGGAGAACAGCAACTACATAATAGCCTTCACAGGCCACCGCAGCTACGACAACTCGGCAGACGACAAACTGCGCGAGACGATAACCTCGCTCCACAACATCGGGGCGCGACACTTCCGTGTGGGTATGGCCGAGGGCTTCGATATGGCTGCTGCGGAGATGGTGATGGAGCTTATGAGCGAGGATAACAGCATAACCCTCGAGGCTTTCATCCCCTGGCCCGAGTTCGAGAAGCACCTCAGCGACAGAGATACACAGCGATACCATAAGATCCTAAGCTGCTGCACAGAGCAACACTTTGCCAGCGAGGAGTATAACAAAGGTGTGTTTCACAAGCGCAATGATATGCTCATAGCGGGCTGCGACTACCTTATCGCGTGGTGGGATGGCTCATCGAGCGGCACGGGATATACCGTGAAGCAGGCGCGAAAGGGCCGCATCAAGATTATCAACCTATACCCCTCCCCGCAGATGAAGCTGCAACTTTAGGTATTAATACTACCGAAAATATAATAAATTAATAATATTTTTGCACCAACTTAAAAGAATTAGTTATGAAGATTAAACATTTCGTTATGGCAGCTGCTGCCATAGTCATCGGTTTCAGCGCTCAGGCTCAGACTACCACGGGCGAAAAGGTAGAGTCTTTTGCGGATAAATACCTGAAGCTCTCGGGATACATCCAGGGCGGTTATGAGTGGAACCAGGCTCCGGAAGATGATACGGCAGAGTCTACCTTCTACCTCAAGCGCGCCCGCGTAAGCCTCACAGGTAGTGCAGCCAAGGAGAAGATCGACTACCGCCTTCAGGTCGATATGGCTGGCTCGCCAAAGATTTGCGACCTCTACTTCCGTTACAAGCCCCTCAACGAGGTTAATGTGCAGATAGGTCAGTTCAAAGTTCCATTCGCCATCGAGAATGAGCTTTGCGGCCCTACGACATTCGAGTTCATCGAGTATTCGTACATCACCACCTACTTCACACGCAACAAGGAGACCTACGATGGCATCAAGGGTGCTACAGGTCGCGACATCGGCGTGCAGTTCTATGGTGGCTTCCTCAAGAATGAGGAGCAGGGATTTAACATCATCAACTACAACTTGGCGGTGTTCAACGGTGCAGGTATCAACAAAAAGGATAACAACGAGTCGAAGGATATCGTGGCGCGCCTTATTGTCAAGCCTTTCAAGGATCTCTCTATCTCAGGATCTTATATGTATGCCGAGACCAACTACGATGAGGCTTCGTATATGAAGAGCCCACGCTGGTCGGTGGGTGCTTGGTACAACACACGCCACTGGGTAGCACGTGCCGAGTATGCCGCAGCTAAGTTTGGTGAGATCAACGCTAACTCGTTCTACGCCTTGGCTGGCTACCACTTCGAAAAGCCGTGGTCGGTGGTTGCTCGCTACGAGTTCATCAAGGACAATGTGCAGACCCTCAACGAGCAGCGCATCACAATCGGCGGCGTATACAAGCCATACAAGTTCTTGCGTCTGCAGCTCAACCTCTCGAGCGTAATGAACCACGCTCCGGATGCAACAGTAAAGAATCCATTGGGTGCTAACCTTTTGGTTTCTGCAATATTCTAACGTTGAGGTTGCTTGAGATTTATGGGATAAGTTCAAGCAGCCTCTTTTTTATCTCGACAACAAATGAAAAAATTTCGTACTGAAGACTGGATTGTAACATTTTTAAGTATTCCTCTTGTGGCATTTGCCGCACTGTCGTCACACCTTCCAGGTGGTGGCGTGAAGATCTCTGCCGACCTCACGGAGCTTGGCGCGTGGACCGATATCGCTGTATTCTTTGCCATAGCATTTCTACTCCTCTATGCAGGTAACAGGCTGCTGGGTAGACCCGTAAAGGGCATCATACCCTCGTTCGTAGTCATATTCCTCATAGCCCTTCTGGCTCAGTGGATTGCGAAGCTCGACACGGTGAAATATTACGGCTTCGAGGCTGTATTCTTCTCGGTGATATTCGGACTCATTATCCGCAACCTCTTCCGCGTTCCCGAGTGGCTGAAGCCCGCTATACAGGGTGAGTTCTTCATCAAGATTGGTGTGGTTTGCCTCGGAGCTACAGTCCTCTTCAGTGACGTTATGAAGTCGGGAGCAGCAGGACTCATACAGGCAAACTTGGTGGTTGCCATAGTGTGGTTCTTCGGCTACTGGATAGCGCGCAAACTCAGGGTTGAGCGCACCACGGCAATGACCCTGGCCAGCGGAGTATCCATCTGCGGTGTCTCGGCGTGTATCACCGCGGCGGGCGTGGCAGGGACAGACAAGAAGCAGCTATCGTACATCATATCGCTGGTGCTTATCGTCGTGGTGCCGATGATCTACCTTATGCCGTGGCTCGGCGAGATGATCGTTCCGCTGCTTAGCGACGACCCTGCGATACAGAGGGAGATTGTCGGGGCGTGGATAGGCGGCACGATAGACACTACCTCGGGCGTTGGAGCCTCGTCGGAGATGGCTGGCGAGGTAGCGCAGAAGACCGCAATCGTCGTTAAGGCTACGCAGAACGTACTCATCGGCGTGGTGGCATTCTTCATCGCGCTGCACCTCTCCACACGCTTCGAGAGCAGCAACGACAAGGTGCGCCCCTCGTTCGTAGGCGTGGTATGGGAGAAGTTCCCGAAGTTTATCCTCGGCTTTGTTGTCGCCTCGGCACTCTTCAGCATCCTGCAGAACAACGACCTCCTCACCCACGATGCCAAGGGTAAGATCATCGAAACGGCTATGGCCAAGAACTTCTCAACCTTCTTCTTCTCGCTATCGTTCGTATGTATAGGTATGGACACCCGCCTGAAGGATATCATCTCGCGTGAAAACCGCAATGCGCTGCTGGCATTCCTTGGCGCACAGGTATTCAACATCGTTGTGACGCTGTTCATCGCGTGGCTGATGTTCGGCATTGTGAAACCTACACTGTGGCCTACGCACCACGAGCCGACACAGATTGAAGCTACAAAGTAATCGGCTATATATAAATAACTTAGGGAGTTCAGCGAGACACATTAACCTCACTGAACTCCCTAAATTGTTTTGTTACCGCTCTTACCTCAACTGCTCCACTATCGTTGCACATCCATCTTCTAATAGATCCAACACCAACTCAAACCCCTCGTGACCCTCATAATATGGATCGGGGATGTACGACCAGTCGGGATTGTGGCGCAGAAACTCGCGGAAACGATAAATCTTCTGCTGCGCCGCGCGGTCGGGAGCTAAGCGAAATAGCGCCTCGTAATTGTTGTCATCCATAGCAATCAGCATATCGAACTTATCGAAGTCGGTCTCGCGCACCTGACGCGCAAGATGCGGCATCTCGATGCCACGTGCCGCAGCCGCACGACGCATACGCACATCGGAACGCTCCCCGGCGTGACCTCCGTATGTTCCTGCTGAGTCGATGACCACCCTATCGGCCAGTCCCTCACGCTCCACTACCATCCTCAGCATCGCCTCCGCCGCCGGCGAACGACATATATTTCCAAGGCAGACAAAAAGTATACGTGTTATCTTCTTAGTTTCCATACTATTATAATTTTAATAATTTATTGGGTTCCCACGCGGTTTACATTCGCCACTACACTCCTCACAACCTCACCCCGCGACGCATCCTAAAAGTTATAGCCAACGATAGCATCTGCGTAGTCGCTCCAATATGGTGCACTCTTATACGCCTCTACCGACTCCATAGGGACATAAATCTTACGGTCTGAAGCGTTATTATAGAACATACTATACTCACCTACTGGCGGAGTGGTTGACATACAATATACGCTTGTTAGGCTTGAGCAACCATAGAATGAACGAATATCAATAAAAGTAACACTCTCAGGGATAGTTATGCCTGTTAGGCTTGAGCAATCACAAAATGCATACTCTCCAATTGAAATAACACCCTCGGGGATAGTTATACTTGTAAGACTTGTGCAACCAGAGAATGTAGACTCTCTAATTGAAGTAACACCCTCAGGAATAGTTATGCTCTTAAGGCTTGAGCAACCAAAGAATGTACCATATCCAATTGAAGTAACACTCTCTGGGATGATTATACTTGTAAGGCTTGAGCAATCACAGAATGTACATTGTCCAATTGACGTAACACCCTCGGGGATTACGACACTACGAATACTAGTACATCCATGGAATAAATTTGGATTAACTGATGTTATATCAGAGGGAATAACAATATCTATTACCAATTCATTATTTACATATAGATTTGCACCATTACACAGTGGATTACCATACGATTCAAAACTAATCTTATACCATACTGAAAGATTGCTTATGTTAACTCTTTTAAGGCTTGGACAATTGTAGAATGTCATACCTTGAATTGAAGTAACACTTTCGGGGATAGTTATGCTTGTAAGATTTGAGCAATCACGGAAAGCATCATATCCAATTGACGCAACATTAACAAAATACTGCAACTCATCAAATGATTTTACTGCAGGAGCATAATCTCCAAAGAAGTGACCACCAATACTTATCACCTTAGAAGCCTCGAGATATGACAACTCACCATCGCCATTTGTATCAAACTTCTCGACGCAGACTTTCTTAACGTACTGGTCTGCAAACTGGATTGGATTGCTCGATGGCTGAATCTTCTGAACTATCTCGAAACTCTGCAGCACCTCGCCACAGCCATTAACAAGCTCCACTACGGCAGTGCGCTCGGGGCTATCCTCGGGATTCTCGGCAATGCTGAACGTCAAGGTGTCCTGACGCACCTCGGCACGGGTATCGGCAACGCTCAACCACGATTGAGCCTCGGCAGGAATACGCACCTCATAGTCGAGATTTGTCTTAAGGCGTACCGCTAAAGTGCAAGCCTCCCACTCCACCTCGTAGCTATCGGCGATATCGATCAAGACACCCTCCTCGAAACGGATAGACTTCATAGTTGAAGCACCTGCTCCCGAGGTTGCAAGAACGATAACCTTGCCATTGCCGCCATCCACAGGCGAGGTAACACGAATACGGCCCGACGTAGCATCGGCTGGTATGACATCAGCACGCCAGCCACCATCGCCAAAGCTCTCCACCTCGGTATCCTCATCGCCACCGACAATAGCATAGCCGAACTCTAATGATGCACCAGCCATACAAGCCTTGCCGCTCTCTATATCAAACTCAATATCAAGAGCCTTTATCTTGTCGAGAGCCTCCTCCAAGTCCTCTATACGCTCCTCAAGAGCATCGATGCGAGCATTGATAGCCTCAACCTCAGAGTCGATGCAGCCATTAACCTCGGCAATAGCATCGACGATCTTACTGTCGACAATGCCATTGTTGGTGTTTATAGCCTCCTCGATAGCTGTGGTATAAGCCTCGGTAAGCTCGGTTTTCATATTGTCCACCTTAGTTGAAAGTTCCTCGATATCCTCCAAAAGGGACTCGTTTTTCTTGTCGACAGAGTTCTGCAATGCCTCCAGCGCCGCATCCACCTCAGCAATAGTATAGTAGCCATCGAGCTGCTCATTAACCCAATTTTTAAGCACCTCATCCAAGCCATCGACAGTCTCCTTAAGCTCTGCAACATCCTCGGCAAGAGCGTTATACTGCTCCAATGTAGCAAAGGTAGCTGTAGCCCAGTCCTTAGCGTTTTGGAGTTCTGTATCGACATAGCTCTGCAGAGTTGCGATACGCTCCTCAAGAGTTGTCTTTGCCTTCTGGAGCTCTGCAATATCCTCTGCATTGGCATCGGTATCTGCCTGCACGTCCGAGATGCGCTCCTCAAGGTTGACCTTGGCTGCCTCGAGAGTTGCAATAGAATCGTTGATAGCATCAATCTGCTGCTGGAGCGTTGCAATTTTTGAATTTTGGGCATTCTCAAGATTCTCAATACGGTCTATTATTGCCGAATCGTCGTAGCCACAACTCACAAAAAGGAGTGCGAACAGAGCAAAAGAGAAGAGTAATAGCTGTTTCACAGTATATAAGTTTTTTATTTTCGGAGATCTGTAAGACAAATTTAAGGATATTTTTCCAAACGAGCAACACACTACGAAGGCTTTATGGGTCGCCACGGACCATTATTCCAAGAAAAAACCACATCTCAATGTGGAGCGTGAAGATGCAAAGAAGAGTTTTTCGTTGAGCAAATATCGTGATTTATTTAATAATTTCGTTTTTTATGGCGAGCGGAGCAATATTTATTTAATAAGAACGATTATTTTTTATATCTTTGCGCCAATCATTTAACATTATAACTTTTACAGGATTATGAAACTTAAGACTTTGCTACTTCTCGCTATAGCAACATTTACCCTCTCAATCACTGCCGAGGCGCAGACTCTACCACGCAAGATACGTAACGTCGAGGTACAGGATCTCGATGCCAAGAAGGCACGTCTGCCTTGGTGGGGAGAGAAGAATCTGCTTATCTTCTACGTTGATCCTGAGGTTCCTAAGCAGAATCACGACTTCATCTGCTGGCTCGAGGAGACAGGCCGCGTGCAGGGTCCAAACATCGAGGGCTTCGGCATCGTAAACCTCAAGGATGCCATCTACCCTAACAACATCGTGCGACAGATTGCCGATGCCCGTACAGCAAAAAATGGCGCGACAATCCTCTGCGACCCCGACCACTACATCAGCAGCGCGTGGCGTCTCGGTGACTGCAACAATATGTTTGTCATAATGCTTGTGAATAAGGCCGGAGAGTTGGTTTTTATGCACAAGGGCGAGATGTCAGAGGCTGACCAGCAGCGATTTATCGAGGCTGCAGAGCCATTGCGATAGCCACATCACGCAATGCTGCGAAAGCTGATTATAGTCGCAACTATCATCATTGCGACACTCCCATTATCGGCACAAGAGTATAAGCAGATTGTTGTCGATAGCGACACTCTGCAATACCGATACACACCCGCTAACCCGACATCACGAAGCACCGTGACGTTTGGTCAGCGTCTCTCTAATAGCTCTACGCTGAGCAACAACAAACGTGTAAACCTCGCATTCACCGTAGCGCCTGGCTACTCCGCAAACTTAGGCTGGAACCTCGTCACCATCGGCGATATGCTCTACAGAACCAAAGGCCAAACCTCGAGTCCTAACCTCCTCTCGCTGAGCGCATCAGCATCACTTACGGGATATTACAGCATCGGACTACGCGGCACAAACCATCTCGGAAACTACAAACACAGCCTCTCGTATCACCTCGGAATAGAGTCGACTCCCAGCACAATATTTGGTCTTAATTACGCCACGTCGGCACTTAACCGACAAGGCACATACACCGAGCGTCTCTATCACGGTAAAGTCGCCTACACATCGACCATTGCCAACCACCTCCTCGCTGGCGCATACATCGATTACCACTATCACGAAGCCTTTGATTTTGACCTCGTTAGCTCCACAATCATAGGCTCGGGAACGCCGTTATTTAATGGCGCAGGTGTAGGTATAATCCTCGGCCTTAGAACGAGTCGCGCTACGGATATCAACCTCCGCCGCGGCGTTGACATCACCATCGACGCCCTATACCGACCCGAAATCACGACAAACTACAATAGCGACATTTGGCAAATAAGTGGTCTTTTTGACTACTACCAACCTCTGTGGCACGGGGCTATGATGGCCATTGATATCTACGGCGAGCACCACTCCGAAAACACACCCTGGATGATTCGTGCAAAATTGGGTGGCGACTGCCGTATGCGCGGCTACTACCCCGGACAGTACAACGGCAACACGCTGCTCTCAGCACAGGCAGAGCTCCGCCAGCGCATAGCACGCCCCGTCGTTCTTGTGGCGTGGGGCGGCGCAGGAACGGCATTCTCGAAGCGCGATCCATTCGACATATCAAAGATTCTCCCAAACTACGGAGCAGGCATACGTCTCTACCTTGACAGCTCCTCGGTGCTGCGCTTCGACATAGGCTTCGGACGCGGCTGCCGCAACTTCATTTTGGGTCTCAACGAGGCATTCTAAGTTTTTTTTTGAGATTTCATCTTCGGTTTCTTCATTTAACATTTTTTTACTATCTTTGCGCCGTGTTACTATACCTAACGGTATAGCAACCTTTCGGATAGCGGAAATGTAATTTTGAGATATGAAGATAGCATTAGCACAGCTTAATTTCACCGTTGGCGACATCAAGGCCAACACCGAGAAGATTATCTCGGCAATCGGCGATGCCAAAAACGCAGGTGCAGACCTCGTGGTATTTGCCGAGTTTGCCACATCGGGCACTCCAGCCTATGGTCTTCTCACCAAAACCACATTCCTCACTCTTTGCGAGGAGGCTATAGAGCGCATCGCCGACAAGTGTCGCGGCATCGCAGCAATCGTGGGTACGCCATACCTCACCGCCGAGGGTCCTATCAGCGCAGCAGCATACATCGACGCAAACGGCAATATCGAGTATATCGGCAAGCGTTATGTCACAGCGCGCCGCGAGATGGGTTATATCGTGGGCTCGTCGATAGGCAGCCAGACCATCCACATCAAGGATAAGGTTCTGAAGGTGGTTATTGGTGACGACCTCAGCCGTATGAACGACCTTGACGAGGAGATCGACGCTATCATCTCTGTAAACGCCCGCCGCTATGGTAAGGGCATTATGTCGCGCCGCTTCGATAAGATCAGCCGCCTGGCATTTGCCGAGGGCAGAATGTTGATGCTCATAAATCAAGTTGGCGGCTCGGGAGATATCGTCTACGACGGCACTTCGGGAATCCTCGACCGCGACGGCCACCTCGTTATGCTCCTCAAGAGCTTCGAGGAGGATATGCAGATCTTCGACACCGAGGCTGAGAATAGGCCTTTCGAGGTTCCATTCACTACATACAACGATCGCACCCGCCTTATCTACGAGGCAGCGTGCTTGGGTCTTCGCGACTACTTCCACAAGAATGGTTACAAAAAGGCGTGCGTGGGTTTGTCGGGAGGTATCGACTCGGCTGTTGTGGCGTGCTTAGCCGTGGGAGCTCTGGGCAAGGAGAATGTGCGCGTGCTGCTTATGCCATCGCCATTTACCCCTAACGAGAGCGTCGAGATCGCGAAGCAGCTTGCCGTAAATCTCGGTGTGGAGTATAGCGTACTGCCTATCATCGAGGCATACAACGCTATGGTCGGCACTCTGAAGCCCGTTATCGGAGGAACAGAGTTTGACGCTACGGAGGAGAATATCCAGACCCGCATCCGCACAACGATGCTTATGGCTCTTCAGAATAAGACTGGCTATATGCTCCTCAACTCGTCGAATAAGAGCGAGAACGCCCTCGGTTGGTGCACACTCTATGGCGACACTGCTGGTACGTTCAGCCCTACAGGAGACCTCTACAAGGGTGAGATTTACGACCTTGCACGATACATCAACACCCGCTTCAACGATGTTATCCCCGATGCAATTATCGACAAGGAGCCTTCGTCGGAGCTTCGTCCAAACCAGAAGGATAGCGACCACCTCCCACACTACGAGGTTATCGACGCCATCCTGTTCCGTATGATCGAGAAGCAGCAGCACCGCGAGGAGATTATCAACGCGGGCTTTGATGCCAACGTTGTGGAGAAGATTCACAAGATGGTGATGGAGAACGAGAAGAAGCGTTACCAGTTCCCACCTGTGCTTCGCCTCTCGCCTTGTGCCTTTGGCCACGAGTGGCTTATGCCTCTTGTAAACCACTACTGCGACTAATACTGTTGTGAGCTATGTCGCTGTGGAGAGCTATCTTGGCTATAATATTCCCACCCCTTGCCGTTGTCGACCAGGGGTGTGGTTCGTTTCTTATAGTATTTATCCTCACGCTTTTGGGCTGGATACCAGGGGTATTGGCAGCACTGATAATCCTCAACAATAGTAATAGCGTAGGCAATGAGTAGCAATATCCACCATATAGGCATTGTGGAGCACATCGAGGGTTGCCGGGTGCGTGTCATAGTACCACAGCAGAGCGCCTGCTCGGGGTGCCACGCTAAGGGTGTATGCGGCGAGCAGGGCAAGGAGCGCGTGATAGAGGTCGAGACTCCAAATGCCGAGGCTTTCAGCGTCGGCGAGCGTGTGCGTGTGGCGCTGCTGCACAACAATATGGCATTCTCGTCGGTTGTTTGGGGCTATATGCTTCCTTTGGCGGTGTTAATCGCCACACTGCTCATCCTTAAGGGCATAGGTCTCGAGGATGGGGCTGCGGCACTACTCTCCATAGGCGCAGTGGGCGTATATTACGCGGCGCTCTATGTATTTAGAAATAAGATAGATAAAAAGATAAAATTCACAATCATTAAGGAGTAATGAACACATTGGTATTGACAGTCCTAACACTCAGCGTGTTGGGAATACTTTTGGCGGTCATCCTATATTTCGTGGCACAGAAGTTCCACGTCGAGGAGGACCCTCGCATCGACGATGTTGAGAAGATGCTTCCGGGTGCTAACTGCGGAGGTTGTGGCTTTGCGGGATGTCGTGCGATGGCCGATGCTTTGGTTACACGCGACAACATCGCATCGCTCTTCTGCCCTGTTGCGGGTGGCGAAGCGATGAAGAATATCGCTGGGTTTCTCGGCAAGACAGCTCCAGACAAGGAGCCTATGGTGGCTACTATGCGTTGCGGCGGCACGTGCCAGAAGCGCCCTAAGGTAAACCACTACGACGGTGCTCTGAACTGCGCCGTGGTAAACACCTTCTACGTTGGTGAGTCGGCGTGTGCATTCGGATGTATCGGCTATGGTGACTGCGTGAGCGCTTGTAAGTTTGGAGCACTGCGCCTCAATCCCGAGACAGGTCTCGTGGAGGTCGATGCCGACAAGTGTACAGCCTGCGGAGCGTGCGTGAAGGCTTGCCCTAAGGGACTCTTTGAGTTGCGCAAGAAGTGGCCTAAGAATCGTGCCGTGTATGTAGCTTGCCGCTCTAAGAATCGCGGTGCTGTGGTTATGAAGGCTTGTAAGGCTGGCTGCATCGGCTGTGGCAAGTGCGCTAAGGTGTGTGCCTTTGACGCCATCACCATCGAAAACAACTTGGCGTATATCGACTACGAGAAGTGCAAGTTGTGCCGCAAGTGTGTGAACGAGTGTCCTACAGGCGCAATACATCTCGAGAATATGGAGCCACTGCCTAAAGAGCCAAAGGTGGTGAATACAACTCCCAAGAGCGAAGTAGTGGCTAAATAACAGGAGCAAAGAATTATGAAGACATTTCCAATAGGCGGTATACATCCGTCAGATAATAAGGAGTGGAGCAAGGATAAGGCTATCGAGGTTATCGACCTTCCAAACGAGGTTATGATACCTATGATTCAGCACATCGGAGCACCCTCAACACCTATTGTGCAGAAGGGCGATAAGGTTCTCACCGGACAACTTATCGGCCAGGCAGCAGGATTTGTGTCGGCAAACATACACTCACCTATTTCGGGTACAGTAACCTCGATAGACTCCTACCCTAATGGTCAGGGTCAGCGTCTTACGATGGTGGTCGTAAAGCGCGAGGGCGACGAGTGGATGGAGGGCATCGACCGTAGCACAGAGCTGAAGCGCGAGTGCAACCTCACATCTGCCGAGATCATCGCTAAAATCAAGGAGGCGGGTATCGTAGGTCTCGGTGGTGCGCAGTTCCCAGCACACGTGAAGTTCTCAATCCCCGACGGACAGAAGGCCGATACGCTGATTGTCAACGGCGTGGAGTGTGAGCCATATCTCACCTCGGACTATCGCAATATGGTGGAGCGTGCCGAGATGATGCTTACGGGTGTAGAGATCATTATGCGCGCGCTAAGTGTCAAGCGTGCAGTTATCGGCGTGGAGAACAACAAACCTGATGCTATAGCTCACCTCAACTCAATTATCGCACGCGACAAATATTGCGGCATCGAGGTTATGCCACTGCAGATGCGCTACCCTCAGGGCGGCGAGAAGCAGCTTATAGCAGCCGTTACAGGCAGTCAGGTACCTCCGCCACCAGCACTTCCTATCTCGGTGGGCGTTGTGGTATGCAACGTATCGTCGGCAATTGCCGTCTACGAGGCTGTGCAGAAGAATAAGCCACTTATCGAGCGTGTGGTGACCATCACAGGCAAGGAGCTTGGCTCGACACATAACTTTATGGTTCGTTTCGGCACATCTCTCGACTATCTTCTCTCGTTCGCGGGAGGTCTTCCTGAGGGTGATGTTAAGGTTCTTAACGGCGGTCCTATGATGGGTCGCGCGATTGTCGACACCTCTGCCCCTATCATCAAGGGCTGCTCGGGCGTGACAATCCTCTCAGGCAAGGAGGCGGCACGCGGCAAGGAGGGTGCGTGTATAAAGTGTGCTAAGTGTGTTAGCGTCTGCCCTATGGGTCTTGAGCCATACCTTCTGTCTCGCCTTGCGAAGTTGCAGAAGTGGGATATGGCCGAGGAGCACAACACCATCGACTGCATAGAGTGTGGCTGCTGCTCATATACCTGTCCTTCGAACCTGCCTTTGCTGGACTACATCCGCATCGGCAAGCAGACCGTAATGGCAAACATCCGTAGTCGTGCTATAGCAAATAAAAAGTAGTCTATACCTTATTATAAAGTAGAAATATATGGCAACCAAACTTTTTGCATCTCATTCGCCACACATACACGGAGGTGAGAAGACACACCGCATTATGCTCGATGTGGTGTTGGCACTACTCCCTGCGTTGGCGGTATCTACATACGTTCTTGGCTGGAGAGTGCTTTTCATTACTGCAGTTGCGGTTCTCAGCTGCATATTGTTCGAGTATCTTATATGTCGTCTGCTGCTTAAGCGCAAGTCGACCATCTGCGACCTCTCGGCCGTGGTGACAGGTATACTGTTAGCCTTCAACCTCCCTGCGGGTATTCCGTGGTGGATTGTTGTGATCGGCGCATTGGTGGCTATCGGCATCGGAAAGATGACCTTCGGAGGCTTGGGCACAAACCCATTCAACCCTGCTCTTACGGGTCGTATCTTTCTGCTTATCGCCTACCCTGTGGAGATGACCGACTGGACAACAGGCGTGCCAGATGCTCTCTCTGGCTCTACATTGTTGGCCAATGTGAAGTATGCTCCAGAGTTGGTATCGAGCCTCAACTTTATGGATATGTTCGGCGGAAATATGAATGGCTCTATGGGTGAGATCTGCTCGTTGGCCCTTATCCTCGGCGGCGTGTATCTGTTGTGGCGCAGGGTCATCACGTGGCACATCCCTGTGAGCATCCTCGCTACTATGGCTATCTTCGCGGCGTGCGTGGGTGCTACATACGGTGGCGCAGTGGCATACCAGCTTCCACTCTTCCACATCTTGGCAGGTGGTGCGCTGCTCGGAGCTATCTATATGGCTACCGACTACTCCACATCGCCTATGACCCACCGCGGTATGATAATTTATGGTATCGGCATCGGTGCACTTACGATGATCATCCGCCTCTGGGGTGCCTATCCCGAGGGTATGTCGTTTGCAATATTCATTATGAATGCCGCCACACCTCTTATTAATAAATATCTACGCCCTAAGCGTTACGGCACTAAATAATTGCAGCGTATGAAGAGTTCACTAAAAAATATGGTCGTGGTGCTATTCACCATCACCGCAATATCGGCACTCCTGGTGGGATTGGTGCAGGATATTACCAAAGATGCCATCGCCAATGCAAACCAACAGGCGAAGAATGTTGCAAAATACAATGTTCTCGGCACGTCACAGGATGAGGCAATGGTGGTTAGCGACACCACACGTCTTATCGGCGATTTCGAGATTACCGTGAGCACCGTGAAGCGCACGGCAGATGACACAATCATAGGTTATGCTGTCGAGGCTCCGAGCATCACCAAGAGTGGCTACGCAGATCGTATCACACTTATGGTCGGCTTCATAGAGGAGAATGGTGCGGCCATCGTCAACGGCGTGGAGGTATTGTCACAGAAGGAGACTCCAGGTCTGGGTGCGAATATGACCAAGGCGGGCAACAGCCTCGAGCGCAGCATCGTGGGGAAGGATGCCGCAGGTGTGACATTTGGCGTTACTAAGGAGGGCGGATCATTCGATGCGCTCACCGGCTCTACAATATCTTCTCGCGCCTACGCCAATGCCATCGAGACTGCCTACGCGGGATATCTTTGGGCTACAGGTCGCCTCAACACCAGCGAGGAAGCTGTGGAGGCAGCGCCATCAGGAGCATCAATGACATACGACAATAGCGAGCCAGAGGCTCAGAAAGGAGAGGAGTGCAATGAGTAAGTTACAGATTATAACTAAGGGTATCCTGAAGGAGAATCCTACGTTTGTGTTGATACTGGGTATGTGCCCTACGCTGGGTGTTACATCGTCGGCCATAAACGGTATGGGTATGGGCGTTGCGACTATGGCTGTGCTCATATTGTCAAATATAGTTATCGCACTTATCAAGAACCTTATCCCCGATAAGGTGCGTATTCCAGCGTTTATCGTGGTCATAGCATCGTTCGTGACCATCATCGAGATGCTTATGCAGGCCTACGTTCCAGCGTTGTACGCCTCGCTCGGCGTCTTTATCCCGCTTATCGTGGTTAACTGTATCATCCTCGGTCGCGCGGAGGCCTTCGCATCGAAGAATGGCGTTCTCGACTCGGCACTTGATGGTATCGGTATCGGCCTGGGCTTCACACTCTCGCTCACAACCATAGGTGCTGTGCGTGAGGTACTCGGCGCGGGATCTATCTTCGGCTACACCTTTGCCGATGGCGTTATGCCTCTGCTCTTTATCCTTGCTCCGGGTGGTTTCTTGGTGCTCGGCTACTTGATGGTATTGTTTAACAAAGTTGCAAAACGTTAGATTCAGATATAAAGATTATGAATATTCTTACAGCAGACAACATATCAAGCGAGGTTCTTCAGGGCTTTGCCACTGGCGAGGTGAGTGTGCAGGTTATCACCCTCTTTGCCATCGTCATAGGTGCAATCTTTGTTAACAACGTTGTACTCTCACAGTTCCTCGGCATCTGTCCATTCCTCGGTGTTTCGTCGAAGGTGGAGACCTCGATGGGTATGGGTATGGCCGTTACGTTCGTTATGGCTCTTGCGACGCTCGTTACGTGGTGCATCCAGCAGTATATCCTTGTGCCTTTTGGCATCGGGTATATGCAGACGATCACCTTTATCTTGGTTATCGCGGCGCTGGTGCAGATGGTGGAGATTGTGCTTAAGAAGGTCTCTCCAGCGATGTATCAGGCTTTGGGTATCTTCCTGCCGCTTATTACCACCAACTGTGCAGTGTTGGGCATCGCCATTATCGCCATCCAGAAGAACTTTGATCTTCTCACAGGCGTTATTTATGCGACATCCATAGCTCTCGGCTTCGCGCTTGCGCTGATTCTCTTTGCCGGCATCCGTGAGCGTCTTGAGGTGGAGGATACGCCCAATGCTATGCGTGGTGTGCCTATCGCACTTATCACCGCAGGACTCCTCGCAATGGCATTTATGGGCTTTGCGAATGTGGTGCCTCTGCCATAGTGCGGCGACGGGCTACAGAATGGTGAGCTTATAACCAGCTGAGCATAACACTAAAATCAAAGCGTCTCCTCGTGAGGCGCTTTTTTTATGCTGTAGTGCTACCGTGAGGGCAGTATATGGAGGGCGGTGCTATGCGGTGCACAGAAGCACAGAAGCACAGAAGCAGAAGGTAAGGATATGATATAAAGAAAGTTAATGATATGCAATAAGCTTCACTTTTTGCATCATTACCATATAAAGAAAGCTCCGAGTGGAATCCACTCGGAGCTTTACGATATACGGCATCAGCCGCTTGTGATACGAATTATCGTACTGAGAACTTTGTTACAGGGAATGTCTCAGCCTCTGGAGCTACTGCTGCAGCAACCTCAACCTCTGGCATAGCAGCCTCCTGAACGCCTACAAACTGGAAGTTTGAGAGAGTAGCGTTAGAACGCTCGCCGATAACCATTGACTGTGGAAGTGCGAATGAGCTC
The DNA here is from genome assembly GCA_017630455.1 of Alistipes sp. GTDB lineage: Bacteria > Bacteroidota > Bacteroidia > Bacteroidales > Rikenellaceae > Alistipes. The sequence goes on from JAGBVG010000070.1 coordinate 75,503, forward strand.
TTAGATGCTGAGTTGATCTCCTCAACAAGAGCCTTCAAATCCTCGATGTTACCCTTGTTCTCAACAGTTGCGATAGTGTAGCAACGACCAAGAGCACCTGGGTTACCATTGTTGTCTACTGCGTAAGCAAATGCAGTCTGATCCTCATCCCAGTTAACTACGTAGAATGAGTATGGCTCTGACTGGTCAATCTTACTCCATGTGCCTGCCAACATACCCCAAAGCTGTGCATCAGGATATGCAGATGCATTGGTTACATCGTCACCTGCCATAGAACCGAAGAGAGTACGAGCACCATCGAATTCGCCATACTTAACAACGGTGATAGCCTTACCCTGAGTTGCTGCTGGCTGACCCCAAATAGCACCATTCTCATCGTCACCTGACCAGCTACCAACAAACTCTACTTCTGGGTTAACCTCACCGAGCTTGCCAGTTGTAGCAACATTCTCGAATGTGTGAACCTTAACAACGTGACCATTCTCTGGAGAGAGTGCCATTACGAAACCTGAGCAAGTAGTCTCAGGAGCCAAACCTGAAGCATCTGCAGTGTAAGCACCACGGTAGTAGTACATACTAAGAACCTGAGCCACAGTAACAGTTGGATCGAACTGCTGCTGCATCATCATAATCTCGTCGAACTGTGCGTTCAACTCCAAAGCAAGAGCCTCAACATCCAAAGCCGCGTACTCATCGTTAGGCATTACGTTGAATGTGTAGTATGTAGTAGACTCAGAAGGCTTTACTCCTACAGTGAAGCCGTAAGGAGTTACGTTTGAACCAGTCATTGTGAAGGTAGTATCCTCAGCTGATGGAGCAGGCAAAGTGCGGAATGTGGTCATAACTGGCTCAGTAGTAACACCACCAGCGTAACCAAAGGCTACGATATAGTAGTCTGTATCAGCAGCATCGAGCTTATACTTGTATGGGCTGTTAGGGCCACCAGTGTAGTCCTGAACACCCTTATAAAGCATAGCGCCGTTGTTCATCCAACCGCCATACATAGCTACGATCTCGTTCATAATATCCTCTGCTGTCTTCTCGCCATCCCAAGCGCCAATCATCCAGCAGAATGTATCCTTGTCGTTAGATGGAGTAATCAAGATAGCTGCACGCATAGCCTCGATATCGGTTACAGAGATCTCGATTGAGAGCTCCTTAGCCTTAGCATCACCTGTAGTGTAGGTAGTTGTTGTAAGCTCGGTAGCGATAGTTACCTGACCCTCTGGTGTTACGAAGAAACCAGCAACCATATTGATATACTCGGTATTAGCATTCAAGCCCTCAGCCTGAAGGTCCAAAGTACCCTTATGGAAGATAGTGTTCATAATCTGATTGTCGCTGTAACCAGCCTGACGATATGCGTCAATCTCCATCTGCAAGCAGTACAACAAGAAGCTCTGCTCTGACATACGGTATGCACCCTCAGGATCGGTATATGCATCGAAAGTAGCCTTTGGAAGTGTGTAGAAGTACCATACATCGTTGTCGTTAGATGGAGTTACTGTGTATACAGCAGTATTGCCATCAACCTTTGTCTCAATCTCGAATGTTACGTCAAGAGTTGCAGCAGCGGCTGTAGTAACCTCGGTCTTAACTACCTCAGTGTTAGCAGCATAGTCGTTAGCAGCGTCAACACCGAATACGATGATGTAGTAGCGTGACTCTGGAGCAAGATCCTCGAACAAACCGTCGGTGATAGCACCCTTGTCAACGATAGAAGGCATATACTCTGCCATAGTCTTACCTGTACCACGTGCCTCCTCCTCAAGATCTCTCAGAAGCTGTGTCACAAGGAACTCATCACGTGAATACTCCTCTACGGTCTCAGCATCGTACAACACGCAAAGGTACTCTGCCTCGGGGTCCTCTGGAGTAACGGTGTAAGCAATAGTTGATGAGGTGATCTCACCAAGCTCAATAACGAAAGCCGCAGTTGGCTGTGGCTGTGGTTCTGGCTCTGGCTCCGGAGTAGGTGTAGGAGCAGGCTCTGTCTTACTACAAGCAACCAACGATAGCGTGAACGCCATCATAAGTGCCATCAAGAAATTGATTTTCTTCATAGTTGGTAAATAATTAAGGTTTTATTAAATATGTGATTATCTGCATCTTACGGGGTTGCAACACCTTTAGTCGGGCTAAGCAACACTTCCCACATTACAAAAATACACCTTTTGCCGTGATTCACAAAATTTTAGACTACTTTTTGTAGAAAAAAAGGCTATCCAACGTTAATGTTAGATAGCCTCATAACTTTAGGGTATGCTCATTATTGAAGTTTACCAGTCCAGTTAAGTGTTATCTTATGTGCTGGCTCGGCATCATCCGTAGCATTTATAACAATAGTATGTGTGCCATCGTTATTCGAGGTGATGGTCACGGTACCGCCATACAGCGGAGCCTGCGACACACATAGACCATCCTTGTAGACCATATAGAGTGAGCCAAGAAGCAAATCGGCATCATCGGCAACACGGAAGCCAGGAACAAAGACATTAGAGCGGAAATCGGGCTTTGTCTCATCCTCGGCGGAGAAGCCCGAAGCCTCGTATGTACCTGTGAAATCGGTGGTTGAGTTATTTAAGAAATCGATAACAAGGTAGGTGCCATACTTCATTCCTGCGTTGCAGACGAACTCTATACACCAATTGTTATAACCACACTCCCAATAGTCGCCATAGCTGTTGACAGAGGCAGTACAGTTAGAGACATCGATAACTGCATCACCCGTAAGGCTTGACACACAGTCAGATATTATAGATGGTGTTAGAGAGTAGTCACCATCGAAGCTGACGTGATACTCCTTCTCATCAACAACAGCTATAAGCTCGAAGTGGTTGCCAGAGACTGTGAGCTTGGCATCCTCAAGAGCGAGAGCCCAGCCCTCCATATTCTCATCTACCCACGAGTAATCGGTATTGCCGATGTCAACAATAGTATACTCCTCGAAGCTCAAAGATAGGTCGTATGTGTACTCTCCATCGGGGATACGGATATTATCCATATCCTCGGGCATCGGAGCCATAAGGTCCAAACGGAAATACTCGCCACCTGCTACAGCAGCACCATCAACGAAACCATCCCTGGTAAGGATAATCCAATAGTGACCTACGCCCTCACGAAGATTATCACCATAGTAGTTACCGACAAGCTGATTAGCATCAACATTCACAACCTCGTTATGTGGGGCGTCAGCATTACCCTCCTGATGTATTGCAACATACTTGGTCTTACCATTGAAGCTAATGCGAATCTGCGCTGTACGAGCCTCATACTCATCATTGGCTGCAACCATAGCACATATAATACCCTGCTCTTCGGTGTTAAGGGCTGTAATCATAGCTTCATTGTCTGTAGCTACGTCGACCAAAGAGTAATCGCCACCTCCGAGAGTGTAGGTTACAACAACGACACCTCCCTCGGCACCGATATCAACAGTATCGCTCGAGGTGATCTCAAATTTTACGGGCTCGGAGTTCTGATCCTTCGACTCGCATGACGTAGCAACGAGCGAAACCACAGCGAGCATCAAAAGAAGAAGTTTTCTCATAGTTATAGGTTTTCGGTTTATTATTATCACATTATCAGGAACAAAGATAGTAAAAATCCGATAACAACAAAAAAATATCGTGGGACGTACACCAGGTACAACCCACGATATCTTATATAGGATGTGAAGAATTACATCTTCTTACCTACGTTGGTCTTCTTTGCACCCTTAGCTGCAGAAGCCTTTGCAGCAGCCTTAGGAGCGCGTGTAGCTGTCTTCTTCTCAGCTACAACAGTTGCATCCTCAGCAGCATCTGTAGACTTCTTGCG
>JAGBVG010000008.1 GCA_017630455.1 Alistipes sp.
CACTGGCGGTACATTCACTACTGTAGCAAAGGAGGGTACTAACGCAGCGCTCATCAACGATGATTTGGAATGGACTGAGGCTGAGAATGGCAATTGGACACTCACTCGCAAGCCAGACGTTGCTAAGATTGGCGAGGTAGGTTATACATCTCTTCAGAAAGCTTTCGACGCAGTTGAGGATGGTGAGACTATTGTTGTAGAAAACAACATTACAATCACAGAAGGAATTAACAACAATGGTGTATCATACACCCGTGGTGCAAGCTTTACTCTTGACCTCAATGGTCAGACTGTAACTTCCAATCTTGGCAATAACGCTCTTCGTTTCAAGATTGGAGATGGTAACGATGTAACAAACACTAACGTTACTATTGAAATAAAGAATGGTACTGTAATTTCAGGTGATAGCAACTGGTGCGCTATCAGCGCTGCTACAGCCAGCAATTCAGAGAATAAATTGACCATCAACCTCAATAAGGTTACCGTTTACAACTCAAAGGCAGGCGATTATGGTGTAAAAGCTTGGGAAGGTGCTACAATCAACGCTAAAGATGTAACAATTAATGCTACAAAGTGTGCTGGCGGTTTCTACGCAGTAGGTGGTGAGATTGTTCTTGACAATTGTACTGTAAACCAGAAAGGTTTGCATACTTCACCATATATGAGTATGGCAATTGGTGTTTCAAGCAAAGGTAAATTGACAGTAAACTCAGGTAACTACTCAACAGAGCCAACTGCAGCAGCAGAGGGTAACAACCAGGGTACTTCACACGGTTCTTGGTGCGCAGGCGTTATGAGCAGCGGCGGCGAACTTACTATCAACGGTGGTACATTTGCTAATGGCAACTTTGGTGATGACGCCCTTGCAACAGCTGCAAGAGAGTGTGTTATGGTTGATGCTTATGGCACACTTACTATCAACGGTGGTACTTTTAACGCTCTTAAGAAGATTATTTATATAATTAACAATACAAGTGATGGAGCGATTGCAAACCCTGTTGCATATGTAAATGGTGGTGATTTTTCAGCAGACCCAACAGACAATGGTGGTTACACAGATCCTATTCTCCCAGAGGGCTACTCTGCAATACAGCTGCAGAATGGTCGTTGGACAATTGGTAGTGTTGTTGCTAAGGTTGGCGAGACTACATATTACAACATCGACGAGGCGATTGCGGCTTGGACTAACAACACAACCCTTACATTGCTCAACGATGTAACTCTTAACGATGTAGTAACTCTTAAGTCTACTGAGCACCATATCCTTAACTTAAGCACATATACTTTAACTGCAGCAAGTGGAAAAAATGCTATTGAGATTACCTGCGAAGGTCTTGCTAACGCGACCTATGCATTGACAATTAATGCAGATGCGACAACCCCAGGTGGTATCAATGCTCCAGGTAAGGCTTGTATATATTACAAAAAGAGTGGTTCAACAAAGGACCGTCCTATAATTCTTATTAACAATGGTGTGTTCTCTGGTTCTTATTCAATAAATTCAACATCAAATGGTAATACCAACTGCCCTCAGTTTTGGATTAATGGCGGTGTGTTTAATAACAATGTGAATTTGTACAAGAACTTGCTAAAAATTACTGGTGGTACATTCCACGGCTGGATTAATTGTGCTGGTGACGGTTCAGCGTATCGTCTTATTTCTGGTGGTAGATTTAAGAGCTGGCAGTTTATGACAGCCGATGCTCCGAAAAAGTTTGCAGTCTCTACGAAAATGTCTACAGATAGCAGTGGAAATTGGATAGGAACTTATGATGTAGGCGTCTACGTTGATAAGGAGGGTTACCTTGTTGTTGGTGGTCCAGTTATCACAGAGGAGACTCGTGCAGAGTATGAGGCTACATACGGTGTTAAGTTCGCCAATAAAACTACATATTCTAAGTGGAGTAGTTATTTGAAGTACAGCAGCGCTGCAGAGCACGGTTTGTATTACACTAACGAAAATTGGTTAAAGACTAAGGAGACAGACGCTGTATCCGATTCAACAGTTGAAGAATAAAGAACTACACCTTTCTGGTACTCGGCTTCGGTTGAGTAACCGACATACGAACAACGCCTATTTTTCTATTCTTGCTTATTAAACAGTGGGGCGTTGTGGCTGAGGCTGGCTCGTAACGAGTCAGCCTCTCTTTTTCTTTTTACCACGCGAGAACAATAATAAACCGTCATACCGAGGAGAGCTCGGTATGACATATATACTACCCATCATCTCCCATCACCCCCCCTTTAACTACCCCCCCCTCTTTAACAACTCATAACCACCTATAACCACCCGCCTCTCAACATCTGCACCTATTAACTACCGCAGAATATATCGGTCAAGAAGGCTAAAATTTTGGTTTTTAAGTTTTTTGTTCGTATCTTCGCCACCGTTTTGTGTAATTATTGTAACAACTAACAATTAAATTATATTAACTAAAAACTTTTATCTATGTTCAAAGGACATCCTAAAGGTCTGTATGCCTTAGCCCTTGCCAACACCGGTGAGCGTTTCGGTTACTACACAATGTTGGCGGTATTTGCGTTGTTCCTCCGCGAGAACTTCGGTTTGGAGGCAGGTACTGCAGGTGCCATCTACTCTACATTCCTCGGTCTTGTATACTTTATGCCTCTTGTAGGTGGTATGCTCGCTGATAAGTTCGGCTTCGGTCGTATGGTTACAATCGGTATCTCGGTGATGTTTGCCGGTTATATGTTGCTCTCGTTCCCTCTTGGTGGCGACACTATCGCTATGATGGCTATGATGGCAGCGTTGTTGCTCATTAGCCTTGGTACTGGTTTGTTCAAGGGTAACCTCCAGGTTATGGTGGGTAACCTCTACGACGACCCTAAGTATGCAGACAAGCGCGACTCTGGCTTCTCATTGTTCTATATGGCTATCAACGTAGGTTCGTTGTTCGCTCCTACAACCGCTGTAGGCATCAAGAACTACGCTATGACTGAGTGGGGCTTCTCATCTAACGATGCTTACCACTTCGCATTTGCTGTGGCTTGCGTGGCGTTGGTACTCTCTATCGTTATCTACTACGTATTCCGTTCTACATTCCGCCACGTTGAGGGTGGTAAGAAGAAGGGTGATGCTGCAGTTATCGAGGATAACCTCACACCAGAGCAGACTAAGCAGCGTATCGTGGCGTTGTGCCTCGTATTTGCCGTTGTTATCTTCTTCTGGATGGCATTCCACCAGAACGGCTTGACACTCACATACTTCGCTGATGAGTTCACATACACAACTGCTATGGGCATCGAGACTATGGTATTCAACGTATGGAACCTCGCGTTGATCATCGTGGCTGTATACGCATCATTCTCAATCTTCCAGAGCACATCGGCTAAGGGTAAGTTGTTCTCAGGTGTTCTTGCATCTGCAGTATTGGCATTCCTCGTATACCGTGCTTATGGCATCGCTCCAGATGCTGAGGTTGCCGTTGCAGCGCCTATTTTCCAGCAGTTCAACCCATTCTACGTTGTTGCGTTGACACCAGTGTCAATGGCTATCTTTGGTGCTTTGGCTAAGAGCGGCAAGGAGCCTTCAGCACCACGTAAGATTGCTTACGGTATGATGGTTGCGGCTATCGGTTTTGCGATTATGGCTATCGGCTCACGCGGCTTGAACACTCCTAACGACCAGGCTCGCGCTATCGCAGTTGAGAAGGCTGAGGTTTTGGCACAGGATATCTACGCTGCACAGGGCGACGAGGAGGCTATGAAGGTTGCTGAGAAGGCTAAGAGCGACTTCGAGGGTAAGCTTACAGCTGAGACTAAGGAGGTATTCGAGCAGGTATTCGCAGCACAGTCTACAATCCTCGCAGCAAACACCGTAGTGGCTGCAGAGCCTGCTGAGGGCGAGGAGATTGTTGTAGCTGAGCCAGCAGTAGACCCTATCGTTGCCGAGGCTGAGGCTACACTCGCAGCTATCAAGGCTGATACTAAGCCATCTACACGCACTTCGGCTTACTGGTTGATCCTCACTTACCTCATCCTTACATTTGCTGAGTTGTTGCTCTCACCTATGGGTATCTCATTCGTGTCGAAGGTAGCTCCTCCAAAGCTCAAGGGTTTGATGATGGGTGGTTGGTTCGTGGCTACTGCCTTCGGTAATATGTTGGTTGCTGTTGGTGGTTTCCTATGGGCAGGTCTCCCATTGTGGTCAGTATGGACAGTATTTATCGTTCTCTGCTTGCTCTCAGCACTCTTTATGTTTGCTATGATGAAGCGCTTGGAGAGCGTTACAAAGTAATAAGATTTACTTACAATACATTACGCCTGCTCAACATTGTTGGGCAGGCGTTTTTTTTGCGTTGTCAACGTTATCAGTACACCATCTATGTCATCCCTCGACAGGTTCGGGATGACATAGGGGAAAGAGACAATTTCTTGTCAGAAGGGTGCCGAGTGCAACACTCGGCAAAAATCCCGACGATGGGACAACGCCCAAATTTCTTGTCAGAAGGGGTTAGGCTTGGTCTATCGCAAAAGAAGATCCCCTCGGGATAGTACACGAAGTACAGCCCGAGGGGTCTTACTTTTGGGATGGGCCGAGAATGACCCCTTATCACAAGAAATTACTTGTTGTAAGCCTTCATCACAGAGATAAGATCAAGAACCTTGTTAGAGTAACCCCACTCGTTGTCGTACCAAGAAACAACCTTCATAAATGTCTCGTTGATAGCGATACCTGCAGTAGCGTCGAAGATAGATGTGCGAGCGTCGCCGAGGAAGTCTGAAGATACAACAGCCTCATCGGTATAGCCGAGGATGCCCTTGAACTCGCCCTCAGATGCCTTCTTCATAGCAGCACATACCTCCTCATAAGTAGCAGGCTTCTCGAGGTTTACAGTGAGGTCAACAACTGATACGTCCAAAGTAGGAACACGCATAGACATACCTGTAAGCTTACCCTTAAGAGCTGGGATTACCTTACCTACAGCCTTTGCAGCACCTGTAGAAGATGGGATGATGTTGCCGCAAGCAGCGCGACCACCACGCCAGTCCTTGAGTGATGGACCGTCTACAGTCTTCTGAGTAGCTGTTACAGAGTGAACAGTAGTCATAAGACCATTTACAAGACCGAAGTTGTCGTTGAGAACCTTAGCGATAGGAGCCAAGCAGTTTGTAGTACAAGAAGCGTTAGAAACGATCTGCTGACCAGCATACTCAGAGGTGTTAACACCGCATACGAACATAGGGGTGTCGTCCTTTGAAGGAGCTGACATTACTACATACTTAGCACCTGCAGTGATGTGAGCCTGAGCCTTCTCAGCTGTGAGGAACAAACCAGTAGACTCTACTACATACTCTGCCTCAACCTCGTTCCACTTCAAGTTTGCAGGATCCTTCTCAGCTGTTACGCGGATCTCGTTACCGTTTACGATAAGGAGGTTCTTCTCCTCGCAGTAGTCTACAGTACCGTCGAACTTGCCGTGCATAGTGTCATACTTAAGCATATAAGCCAAGTAGTCTACTGGGCAAAGGTCGTTGATACCTACAATTTGATACTTGTCAGCCTGTGAGCAAGCTGCGCGGAATACCATACGGCCGATACGACCGAAACCATTAATACCAATCTTAATCATAACTTTTTTATTTTTAATTAATAGATAATTCCTATTAGCTATATTTAATGACTACAAAATTAAACTATTTTGGTCACTTATACAAGTGAAATTAAAAATATTTAATAAAATAGTCGTTTTACGCTATCTATTTGCCACACTCTTGGCGCGTTTTGCCATCGCCGAGGCGAAGACAAAGTCGTTAAGTTCGGGATTCTCCGAGAGCAGGATATCATCCTTCGAACCCTCCCACCACTTATGTCCTTCGTGGATATATACAATCTTCTCGCCAATCTCCATCACCGAGTTCATATCGTGGGTATTTATGATCGTGGTGATGTTAAACTCCTTAGTGATGTCGTATATAAGGTTGTCAATCACCACCGATGTCTGCGGGTCGAGGCCCGAGTTAGGCTCGTCACAGAAGAGATAGCGGGGGTTGAGCACTATGGCACGCGCGATAGCCACACGCTTAACCATACCGCCACTAAGCTCCGAAGGGTATAGGTGATCGGCACCCACCAGACGCACGCGCTCCAAGCAGAAGTCTACCCTATCGCGCTTCTCGCCCTCGGTCATCTCGGTGAAGAGATCGAGCGGCAGACGCACATTCTCGCGCACCGTAGATGAGTCGAGTAGCGCGCCACCCTGGAAGATCATACCTATATCTTTACGAATCGCCTTGCGCTGGCGAAAGTCGAGGTCGGTGTAGCAGACATCGTCGTAGAAGATTTTGCCCTTATCCACATCGTGGAGTCCCACGAGCGATTTCAGAAGCACAGTCTTTCCCGAGCCGCTGCGGCCGATTATAAGGTTTGTCTTTCCGGTGTCGAACTCCACGCTAATATCGTCGAGGACTGTGCGGCCATCGAATCTCTTTGATATGTGGTCGGCTCGTATCATACGCGCATAATCTGTGTTAGGATGAGGTCAAAAATCATAATTGTCACGGAGCTGGCCACAACAGCGAGCGTCGAGGCACGGCCAACCTCCAGCGAATTTCCCTTGGCATAATATCCGCAATAGGCAGATATCGAGGTAATTATAAATGCAAACACAGCACCCTTGACCAGTGCGTATGTCACAGAGAATGGCTCGAAGCAGTAGAAGAGACCCTCGATGTAGTTGCCCGGAAGTATAATACCCGTGAGATATGCTATGGCAAAGCCACCCACGATACCCACAAATATCGAGAAGAGAGTGAGCAGCGGGAAGAACAACACCGTAGCCACGATCTTCGGCAGAATGAGGTACGATGCCGAGTTGACACCCATAATCTCGAGAGCGTCAATCTGCTCGGTGATACGCATAGTACCTATCTCCGATGCGATATTCGAGCCTACCTTACCTGCCAAGATAAGTGCCACAACCGTAGATGAGAACTCCAGCACCATAACCTCGCGTGTAGAGTATCCAATCATAAACTCGGGGATAAATGGTGACTCGAGCGTAATTGCCATCTGCAATGCCACCACAGCACCTATAAACGCCGAGATAATAGCCGTGAGGGATATTGAGTTGAAGCCGAGGGCATCCATCTCAAACCATATACGGCTGCTATATATCTTTATCTTCTCGGGGCGCGAGAACACCTTGCCAAGAAGCATAAAGTAATGTCCAATATGTTCAATAAGTCTTATCATCGATTGACCATCAACAGATTATCAATTACTACTTAACCTCCTCGAAGTCAACGTAGTCTACCGAGTCAACATCACTCTTCTTAGTCTCCCTCTTAGCTGTCGTCTGTCCACTCTGGCGGGCATCTGCCTCCGCCTGCATACGACGCACAAACTCCTCAAGGGTCATTCCGTTTGCAGCGCCACCCATACCACCGAATGGATTACCTGCACCAGCATTGCCGTTCATACCACCAAAGGGATTGCCACCCATACCACCGAAGGGATTACCACCCGCAAAACCGCCGCCAGCCTTACGCATCTGCTCCTCCATCTGTCGCTGCATACGCTTAAAACGCAACACCGCCACAAGGATACCTACGAGGGCAAGGGCGAGAATACCGAGAAGCACCCAACCCACCCACTTGAAAACAAATGGCGCAAAGACCGCCAACGCCACCAAAACAAGGCAAAATATTGGGTGACGCTCGATGAATGCAAGCAGACCGTAGAATATTATCTTAAGATATCCCATATCCTAATTTCCGATTATTTAGATTCAACTATATCGCACAAAATTACTATTTTTTTTACAAAAGAGCAAACCTCACCACCTGTTACTTCTTGTAGTTTGTAGCAAGGTACTCCTTCACTGTAAAGCGCGTAGGCTTACGCTCGGCATCTATATCGCGCACCTCGGTTGTGATCTGCAGATGTCGCCCCTCCAAGACGTAGTCGCGAATAAACTGCACGATGAGGTCGCACTGCTCGTAGAGAGGAGTACCAGCGAGTGTGTGATCGACATACTCCGCCGAGTAGAACATATAGGCACCTCCCGCCTTTTTCAACTTCTGAGCTATATACTTCGAGCCATAGAAGCCGATACCCATAACCGAAGCTTTGTTATATGGCACATTGCTATCCGAAGTGCCGTGGAACAGAAGCATCGGCGCAGCATCAGCCGAGAGCTGCGGCTTACCCTTCACCGAGAACAACGCTCCGGCACACGACACCACCGCCGCATAGCGGAAACCCTCGGGAAGCACCTGCGCAAGCTCCGCACCTCTGTCTCTGAGCCACTCGGCCTGCAACGCTGTGATAGCTCCAGCACTCGAGCCGCTGACCATAATCTTTGAGGTATCTATATTCCACGCCCCGGCATTGGCTATGAGGTAGTTAGTAGCCGAATACATATCCTCCACGGCGATGTTTACGGCATTATTTAGGTAGCCTATCATATCCACCATTCCTGTACCTTCTGGCAGGTTTTTCAATCCCAAGCGATAATCTATCGACACCACCACGATACCACATTTTGCCAAGTGGTTGAAGTATGGCTGATAGAAGTCGCGGTCGCGAGTTCCAGTCACGAAGCCTCCGCCAAAGGCAAAGATCATCGCGGGCTGCGGCTCAGCAAAGGTCTCGGTCGAGGTGTAACGGTCGAGATATAGCTCTACGCCACCATTGGTGGCATAGCAAAATGTAGCTTTATTAACACCCTCTTGTGCAGATAGTTGCATCGCACTGATGAGCAACAGAACAAACAGCGTCAGTCGTTTCATAATATTATATTTTTTTACTTTTTCCACTCTCCAATCTCGAGATTCTTGATCTCTCCCGCATCGATATCGAAGCGTATTGCGGTGCGCACGGTGTGTATGCCATACTTTCCTGCCGCACCAGGGTTGATATGCAGAAGGTCATAAACAGGGTCGTAGATAACCTTCAGGATGTGTGAATGTCCAGCGATGAAAATCTTTGGTCGCGTGGCGTGTATATGCTGCAACGCCTTGGGTGCATAGTGGCGCGGATAGCCTCCGATATGCGTCATAAGCACCTTCACACCCTCTACCTCAAAGAGGTTGACATCGTTGTACATACGTCTGAGAACCCCTCCATCAATGTTTCCATATACAGCCCTCAGAGGTTTCAGCGCCGCTATTTGATCGGCAACCTCCACCGAGCCGAAATCTCCCGCGTGCCACACCTCGTCGCACGGACTCAGAAACTCCTCCAGACAGCTATCAAACGTATTATGAGTGTCAGATATTACACCGATTTTCATTGTTTACATCTATTTACGATGCCAAAGATACGAAAAAAGTGCTATCTTTGTAATACGTGTAACCTAATATTCTAAAAACTATGAGAGGTATCTCGATAATATTGAGCCTTTTGATGCTCATACTGCTACCTGCCACAAGCTCGGCGCAGCAGAATCTATGGATGGGTGACGGCGTTCGCTCAGTGGAGATAAGCGACTCACACAATGTAACATTCCGCCTCTATGCTCCCGATGCCCAAGGTGTTGCGCTGAAGGGAGATTTCCTCTCCGAGGGCATACATAGCGTGTCTATGACACGTGGCGAGGATGGCGTGTGGAGCTACACCACCGAACCCCTACCATCGGAGATGTATTACTACTCGTTTATTGTCGACGGTATAGGTGAGATTAACGACCCCGAGAGCGTATATCTGGTACGTGACGTGGCGAGGCAGATGAACTACTTTATCGTAGGTGGCGGCTGCGGTGACCTCTACAAACCTCAGGCCGTGCCTCACGGCACAGTGTCGCGCGTATGGGCCGAGATGGGTGACACCGAGCGTCGTATGGTTGTCTACACCCCAGCGGGCTACGAGTCATCACGCAAAAAATACCCAGTCCTCTACCTCCTGCACGGTATGGGTGGCGACGAGGAGGCGTGGTTAGCCACAGGACGCGCAGCAGAGATTATGGATAACCTCATAGCGAGCGGCAAGGCGCAAGAGATGATAGTGGTTATGACCAATGGCTGTACACACCACGTGGCAGCTCCGGGATACTCCGAGGAGGGTATGTGGCGTCCATATATGAGCGGCTCGATGGATGGCTCGTTTGAGACGATGTTTGCGGATGTTGTTAAGTGGGTGGATAGCACCTACCGCACAAAGGCTAAGGCTGATAGCCGCGCCATAGCAGGTTTGTCGATGGGCGGCTTCCACGCTATGCAGATATCGAAGAGCTACCCCGCGATGTTCGATTACGTAGGTCTCTTCTCGGCGGCCATATTCCGCGGCAAGGAGGGCGTTGCGCTATATGACGACTTGGAGGCGAAGCTATGCCGCCAGTTCCACGAGGGTGTGGAGCTATACTGGATAGCCATTGGCTGCGACGACTTCCTCTATGACGAGAATGTCAAGTATCGCGCGCTGCTCGACAGCCTCGCCCTACCATACACCTATCACGAGAGCGAGGGCGGACATATATGGCGCAACTGGCGCTGCTACCTCACGGAGTTTGCCCAGATGATCTTCAAATAGCTCTACGAACAGATTAATTTTTGATTAGAAGGTAGCAGATTTGATCTATCACAAAAGAAGACCCGATGGGTTATCTTTTGGGGATGTGCCGCAGATTGCGGCTTTTCACATCAAAGAAATTTTTGATTAGAAGGTAGTAGATGCAACGCTCGGCAAAAAAAATGAGGAAGGGCTGTACTTAGTCGTACTGCCCTTTCTCATTTATTTTTGTTAGCGGCAGCAGATGCTGCCTTATAATCGAAAATTACAAGCGCTCGAGCTTAACAGTAAAGTGACGCATCAACTCTGTCTCCCAAACGATCTTCACACCACGTGTGATCTCGTTACGACGGTCGTATACATTCTTCAAAGCAGCTGCGATAACGTCCATATGGTTGTTAGTGTATGAACGACGAGCGATGCAGAGACGAAGGAGGTCGAGACCACCAAAGCGGTTCTCACGAGTTACAGGATCACGGTCAGCAAGGATGTAACCGATCTCGCAACCACGAACACCAGCCTCGAGGTAGAGCTCGATAGCGAGGGTCTGTGCTGGGAACTCCTCCTTAGGGATGTTAGAGAGAACCTTGTCAGCGTCAACGAACAAAGCGTGACCACCTACAGGGCGCTGGTAAGGAATGCCGTACTCGTCGAGCTTAGCAGCGAGGTACTGAACCTGCTTGATACGAGTCTCGATAGTCTCGAGCTCAGTATTCTCGTCGAGACCTACAGCCAAAGCTGCCATATCACGACCGTTCATACCACCGTATGTCAAGAAGCCCTCGAATGGGATACAGAAACGCTTAGCACCCTCGTACCAATCCTCGTGGCGTGTAGCGATGAAACCACCCATATTTACAAGACCATCCTTCTTAGATGACATTGTCATACCGTCAGCGTAAGAGAACATCTCCTTGCAGATCTCCTTGATAGTCTTATCTGCGTAGCCCTCCTCACGAGTCTTGATGAAGTATGCGTTCTCAACGAAACGTGCTGAGTCGAATACAACGCGCTTACCATACTTATCAGCGATAGCACGAACGTCGCGCAAGTTCTTCATAGATACAGGCTGACCACCAGCGGTGTTGTTAGTAACTGTAACGATGATGAAAGGAATCTTCTCAGCGTTCTCAGCCAAAGCCTTCTCCAACTTAGCGCAGTCTACCTCACCCTTGAAAGGAATCTCGAGCTGAGTATCCTTAGCAGCGTCAATAGTGCAGTCCAAAGCAGTTGCCTTACGGAACTCGATGTGACCCTTAGTAGTATCGAAGTGTGAGTTACCTGGGA
This sequence comes from Alistipes sp., assembly GCA_017630455.1. Lineage (GTDB taxonomy): Bacteria > Bacteroidota > Bacteroidia > Bacteroidales > Rikenellaceae > Alistipes. The sequence goes on from JAGBVG010000008.1 coordinate 11,759, forward strand.
TGATGTCACCAGCCTTCACGAGGTGAGAGAACAATACGTTCTCAGCAGCACGACCCTGGTGAGTAGGGATAACGTACTCGAAACCTGTGATAGCGCCAATAGTCTCCTTAAGCTGGAAGAATGACTTAGAACCAGCATAAGCCTCGTCACCAGTCATCATAGCAGCCCACTGACGGTCGCTCATAGCGCCAGTACCAGAGTCTGTCAAACAGTCGATATATACCTGCTCTGACTTCAAGCCGAAGAGGTTATAGTGTGCATCCTTGAGCCACTGCTCACGCTCTGCGCGTGTGCTCTTCTTCAAAGGCTCAACCATCTTAATTCGATACGCTTCTGCGAATGGGATTTCCATAGTTGTTTAGTTTTTTTAGGTTATACTTTATTTTAATAATTTATTCTTTTATCACTCTGTTATAATCAATGAAATATAGTCATTTACACATACTCCGCTACAAAGGTATATAAAAATATGGTCAATTGCAACTAATTACTTCAATTATTTTCACCTTTGTTTGCCACAAAAAACCACATCCTTACTTATTTGCAACAAGAAGTTCTAAGATTTGAATGGCGTTCAACGCCGCGCCCTTGCGAATCTGGTCAGCCACACACCAGAACGTTATGCCGCGCTCCGAGCTTATATCCTTGCGGATACGACCTACATAGACAGGATCGGTACCCTCGGCAAAGAGTGGCATAGGATAACTCTTCTCCTTAGGCTCGTCCATAAGCACAACGCCCTTAGCCGCAGCAAAGGCCTCGCGCACAGCCTCCACCGAGAGCTCCTTCTCGGTCTCGACCCATATAGCCTCGGAGTGGGCGCGAAGCACTGGCACACGCACACACGTTGCCGAGGTGCGGATATCGGAGTGCATAATTTTGCGCGTCTCGTGATACATCTTCATCTCCTCCTTTGTGTAGTCGTTATCCTGAAACACGTCGATATGAGGGATAAGGTTACAGGCGAGTTGATACGCAAACTTCGCAACCTCGGGCTCACCACCCTCTACTACAGCCTTCATCTGCTCCTTAAACTCCTGCATTGCCGAAGCTCCAGCACCACTTGCCGACTGATATGTAGCCACGTGAACACGCTCGATATGCGACAGACGCTCGATAACCGACAGTGCCACAACCATCTGAATTGTGGTGCAGTTAGGGTTTGCGATGATGCGGCATGGAGCGTTGAAGGCATCCTCGCCATTTACCTCCGGAACTACCAATGGTACATCCTCCTCCATACGGAATGCGCTCGAGTTATCAATCATAAACGTGCCGTGCTTGGTGATTGTCTCCGCAAACTCCAACGATGTAGAGCCGCCCGCCGAGCATAGTGCCACATCGATATCCTTGAAATCGTCGTTATGCTGCAACTCCCTCACCACGATATCCTCGCCACGGAAGCGATATGTAGTACCTGCGCTACGCTTCGAGCCAAAGAGACGCATCTCGTTGATAGGCATAGGGTGGTTCTCCAATATCGAGAGAAACTCCTGTCCCACAGCGCCACTTACGCCAACAATTGCTATCTTCATAATCTATCTTTTTTTATTTTTGTTAACTTTGATTTTATAATAGGTAATTTATCTATTTTTTTCACTCCGTTATTACTAATTACTAACTAACTCATTACTAATTAGAAGAAGTCCTCCTCGCCGCCAAAGAAGATATCCTCGCCACGATCCGAAGCCGCCTCGCCATCGGTGATATCGACCTCGCAGCTATAGTCTGGCACCTCATCCGAACGTTCGAAGCGATCGGTACGCTCCACGCCGAGTGTACCATCGGCAAAGACCTTCGTAAGGAACTTACCCGCCACAGGCAACGCCATACGCGAGCCATCTGCATTACGTGTGAAGTGGATGGCATTCTCCTCGCCACCTACCCATACGCTCATAACGAGGTTCGGCACAGCACACATAAACCACGCATCGACGTTGTCGTTGGTAGTACCTGTCTTTGCTGCGATCTCCACATCGTCGAACTTAAACTCGTAGAGCATACGGCGCGCCGTACCCATAGTCACCACGCGCTGCATCATCGTGATCATAGTATATGCCACACGCTTCGACAACACATCCTCGGTCTTAGGTGTGAACGTCGCCAAGACATTACCCTGGCTATCCTCGATACGTGTCACAAAGATAGGCTCGACGTGAACACCCTTATTGGCAAATGTAGAGTATGCCGAAGCCATCTCAAATGGGTTACTATCGTACGAGCCGATACACAACGCCGCCACAGGATCTATGAAACTGCGGATGCCGAGGTCGTGGATGAAATCGGCTACCGCCTCGGGACGTTTAGCCTGCTTCATAATCCACGCCGAGTAGTTGTTGCGGCTATTTGCCAAGCCCCAGTAGAGCGGATGAACACCCGTATACTCCACCTCGCCAGCCTCCTTTGGCGACCATATACCCGCTGGAGTCTCGATGGATACCGGAACATTAGGCACAGGCGTACAAGGCGAGAGTCCGAGGTGGTCGATGGCAAAGGTATAGATAAACGGCTTCGACGTAGAACCCACCTGGCGCTTACCCTGCGTTGCCGCATCGTACTTGAAGAAGCGGTAGTCGGGACCTCCGACATAGGCTCTCACATAGCCCGTTGCAGGATCTACAGCTACAAACGCACCACGCATAGTCTTCTTGTAGTGGATAAGCGAGTCGCGCGGCGTGATAACCGTGTCGCGCACACCCTTATATGTAAAGACCGACATCGCCACAGGGGTGTTGAACGCCGCCTTTATCTCCTTATCCGATGCACCCTCATTTTTCATATTTCGCCAACGCTCCGTCTGACGCATCGCCGCAGCTATCTTCTCGTCCGACTCCTCCTTGGTGAGATCAGGGAAGAGCGAGCCTCCGCGGCTCTTGATCTGAGCATCCATACGTGGCTGCACGAGCTCTGCCATCTGCTCGTGGAATGCCGCCTCGGCATATTGCTGCATACGTGCATCCACGGTGGTATATATCTTGAGACCATCACGATAGATGTCATAAGGTTCGCCATTGGCCTTCAGATTCTTGTAGCACCAGCCATAAATAGGATTTTCGTGATACTGCTTCAGAGCCTGCTCATAATCCCACTCCACATAGTAGTTCCTACGCTGCGGCTCTTTGGCCATCATCGTGCGGCGCACCATCTCGCGGAAGTATGTCGCAGAGCCCTCGTTATGGGCATCGGCAGCACGACGGTAACGGGTGAGATCTATAGGTAGCTGCTTCAGCGAGTCTGCCACATCGTCACTAATAGCTCCCGCAGCAGCCATACGGTCGAGCACGGTGTTACGACGCTCGCGCGCACGCTCGTTAGGCTCGCCACGCTTCAGCGGAGCATAAGTTCCAGGTGCCTTCACCTGACCAGCAATCACCGCCGCCTCCTCGATAGCAAGGTCACAAGGCTCCTTGCCGAAGAAGTTATTAGCAGCCGACTTAATACCGAAATTGGAGTTGGAGAACTCCACGGTGTTGAGATACATAGCCGCGATCTCCTCCTTGGTGTAGTTATACTCGAGCTGTGTGGCGATGACATACTCCTGAGCCTTGGCGGCGAGAGTTCCAGCATTACCCTCGAGACCCTCCTTGTTGCGGCGTGTTTTGTAGAGGTTCTTGGCCAACTGCTGCGTGATGGTACTACCGCCACCCTGTCCCGACTGTCCGAGGATCACGGTCTTGATACCCGCACGCGCCGTAGCCTGAAAGTCGATACCCGAGTGGTCAAAAAATCGGACATCCTCCGTAGCCAAGAGCGCAGCCACGATAGGCGGAAGCTTATGACCATCTATCTCAAGCCACTTGCTCCTATCCTCGGGATAGAGATCCTCGTAGGAGAGGTAGGTACGGTTCTCGATGAAATAGGTACCCAGCACGATACCATCTTGGGAGTAGATCTGCGTCGCGAGGTTTGTCTTTGGATTCTCCAGCTCCTCGAATGTAGGCATAGGGCCGAGAATCTCGAAGCGAGCCATAATAAAGAGGCTCGACAGCGCCACAACGCCGATGAAAACGATGCTCCACATCGCGGTTATGATCCACGACTTCCAACCGCGTTTACTCTTTGTGTTGTTTCTCTTTTGTACCATATATCAGGTTAGTTTCTTATTTACATTTATATAATATTCTCCGCCACATCAGAACGGCAATCCCAATCCGAAGGAGAAGAAGAGCCTGCCACGCTCAAAGGGTGCAAATGCCATCTTCTGATATAACGAGAATGTTGCCGATATTGTTGCGGCATCGGGCATCGAGAGTATGTTGAAGTCGATACCGATGTCGATACCTGCCGAACCGATGTGACGCCTATTTTTGAGGAACTCTCCCTCGGGCGTGACGCCGTTGGTTATATAATATGAGGCGTAGTCGAAGCCTGCGTTGAGCCTTATGCGCTTGAAGTATATCACACCGGGCCATCCACCATCGGGATACCACACTGGCAGATGGTAGTTCAGCGACGTGGCGAGATAGTTGTCGTTCACAATCTCGTAGGCCGAGAATCCTCGAGGCAGCAAGCGTGTGGATTTAAACGACAATCCCGACAGCACCAAATCGGACTGAAAACCACCCAGCGACGTCTGGTACGATGCAGCGAGTGACAACGAGTGATGCTTCGCGAATCCTGGCGTGTAGAGCTTACCATACATCACCATCAGGTGACCCATACTGTCGGTTGTGGGGTTTAGCGTGTAGCTTCCCGAGAGCGCGACACCCCACGGTGGCAGGAAGTCGCGGTGAGACTGACGCACCATATCCTGAAATCCTACACCAAACGAGAGCTGATGTACACCCTCCGAGTAGCCGACATATCGGATGTTCGTGAACTTGAAATCCTGGAAGTCAATATCCTTGACATTCGCCACCATACCATTTGAGAAGTTCCACGACGAGGTCAGCGTAAGTTGTCGGGTGTGGTAACCGCGCTGCATAAGTATCGGCAGCGTAGCACCCGCACTCAGCGAGTAATACTTGCCGAGAGCCACATCTGGCGAGTACTCCAACACCTGCTTATCAGTATCGAATGCCGCAATCTTATATATCTGCTGGCTACCACCATAGACGCCCTTAACCCAAAGGTTTACGCCAAGACCCTTATAGCGCAGCATACCCTTATAGACCGAACCCTCACTGGGATTCCAGCCCCACGTCAGGAAGCCCTCGAGTGTGGAGAGTATATTCTGCGACATCACCGTAGCACCGAGGTTGAAGGCTATCGACGACTCCTCAACAAGGGCATAGGGATCGTAAGATGCTGGGGCCCAGCTGTGGACGTTAAAGGCGTGACCTATGCGCGAGAATCTCTTGGCTGGAGTCTTCGCGCGCACCTCCTCGGCAGCATTGGCAGTGTAGCGCACCGTGTCGAGATTCACGACACCCCAAGGCTTACTCTCAGGCAGCATAATCTTGGGAGGATGAGGTAGGTAGAGCTGCTCCACAGCATCGCTCATACTCTGCACAGAGGGCATATATCCCCTGCTGTCGTAGGTTACCGCCACCACCGTGGTGTCGTTATAGGGCATAGGCTGGAACGAACCATAGCGCGAGGTGGAGATGCGATACTCCTTGCCCGAGGCGAGGTCGAGGCAGTGTAACTCGTCGCGCCCCGAGGCTATAGAGCCGAAATAGAGACGGCCGCCCTTAGCCCTCAGATCGCTGAGAGTGGTATATGCCGAACGGGTTACGACCTCCACACCTCCGCGCACCAGACGTGCTATGTGCATACCGTCATCATCCGTGACAATGACATATAACGCATTTGAGACATCATCCCACGCCATACCGTGTATCTCACTGCCGTATGGCATCTCGGTGCGACGCTCCACATCCATCGCTCCATTTACAACAATCGTATAGCGACCATCCGCCGTATACTCCACCCACGCAATGCCGTAGCCCTCGGTAGGCGTAGGATACAGCACATTACGATGCTTGCGCATAGCCTGCGGACGCTCGGAGTCGAGATCCATATAACAGAGCGTGGAGTGTACCTTCTCGGCAAAGAGCGCGCTTTGGCGATACTCCGTCCACCAGACACGCCCTCTGTCGCTCAGCGCAGGGCGTGACGAGAGGTAACCTATCTTGGCAACCTGCTGCTGCGCACCACTCTCGATATCGACCGACACAAACGCCGCAGTGCGATCGAAATCCTCTTTTAGGAAAAGTACCTCACCATCATCCTTAACCAAAGGATAGGAGTAGGTGGTATATGACTTCGGCTCCTCAACAGGTATCTGCTTTGTGGTCTCTGTCACCTGCGCCAAAGGCTCCCAATGGTGATAAAGGGTGTGGAAGGTGTCGTAGAAGAGCTTTGACTCCGAAGTGGCGTAGAGACGCTTCAACACCCAGTTGTTCGAGACTATCATATATGGGCGGCGCGAGGTAAGCTCCGCGACATCATCGCCCATAATACGCCCAAAGCGGTTGTAGCCGTGGCGCGACATCAGGTATCCTAAATTGTAGTGATTCGGGATATAATCTTTATACGAGCCGCAGAACCACTTATCGTAGCATCGGAAGGCCTTGGCGACATTGCCGTATGCGCGATACGGCATCGTGAACGACGGCTGCATACCGCGACCGAACGTCGACATCTCAGTCTCGGTCATCACGGCATCGCCCTCCATCATCCACAGCGGCATAAAGAGCAGGCCTATGGTCGAGCTCTGCTGTCCAAGGATATAGCTCAGAGCCTTCACAACGCCGCGATTGAGGTTGTTGTACTGCACCGCGTGGCGATATTCGTGTGCTATAAGCTGCTTGGTCCAGGGCATAGCATAGCCATTAACCTCGGGCGTGGAGAGAAACTCCACACGTCGCGGCATCCACATCACAAGACCATTGGACCTAAAGTTCGAGGGATGGACAACAAAAGGGATGGACATCTGCGGATAGCGATAGCCATAGTCGATATCATCCTTCACAGCATCGAGATAATACATCATACGCGATGCAATCTGACGAGCTGTATCGGGGTATACCACACGATAATCATCGGTTCGCATCTGTCGCCACCTAAACGACGGCGGATCTGCACCCCAGCTATAATACTGCGCAGCGAGAGGCTCTGTGATAAACATACCACAGATTATCAACACGACAGATATTATAAACTCTCTCAAACGCATACACATCTATATAATTCGGACAAAGTTACTAAAAAATTGTCAAACGAACAAAAGCAAATCTCATCACACGCCAATCAGCCGTCTCGATAAGCCCTATGCCGATTATACATATCGGCTGCGAGACCCCCACAGAGCGGAATTCCGTTAGTTGGATGTTTTATACCACTCATCATTAAAAAACGCCAATTCATACATATTTAGCCATTTTTTCGCCATAGTTTGACCAATTATCACTACCTTTGTTATTAGTGCAAAATGTGCCGACCAAAATAAACTATAAAATAATTTACAGATGAAAGCTAAAAACTTTATGATGTGTGAGGCTGCGTCTCACCCCAACTATGATGCTCCGCGTATGGAGGTCATAGAGATCAGCGTCGAGCGAGGCTTCGAAGTATCGGGCGACAACTTCGGCTTAGGCGACGGAACAAGCTATGACGAGGAGGATGTAATCTGGTAACCGATGTTTAACCACAAAAGAGCAACAACAATGAAGAGATTTTGGAATTTGATGCTTGCTGCGTTGGTTATCTTTGGCGCAGCAGCTTGCAACGACGTAGATGTAGAGGTTGTCACCCCCGAGGCAGGACTCTCATTCGAGGCGACAATCGACCTTGGCGAGACTCGTACCGACGTAGTCTTCAACGAGGAGACAGAAAAATGGGACACCGTATGGAGTGGTAACGAGACATTGACCGTTATATCATGTTGGGACGCATACGACTTCAAGAACAGCGCAGAGAATAAGAATCACTTTGTCTGCACCGACGACGGCGTTAAGGATTTTATTGGCAAGAGCGTAACTATCAAGTTGACTCACGACGCTGATTACAACACCCTACATAGCAAGATGGGTAAGGCGGGTGGCCATATCGAGGCTACCGTTGAGTCGTTCGACCCTGCTGAGGGCATAAGCCTCCAGGTTAAGAGTGCTTTCTTGCGCTACTCATCTGAGTATGAGGTAACCCTCGATGCTTCAGCACAGATTTTCGACTACGATGGTCAGCCACGCACTACAATCACCCTCCCTGCGGGCGAGGATGTATGGGTAGCTATTCACACTGCCAGCAACGTAACTTTGAGCTACCATATCGGCGGCACATTGTGCAAGGAGAAGACATTGAACCCCGAGGAAAAGAAGATCTATAACCTCGGCGAGCTCGGCTTACCTTATGTAGTATCTGCTAAATGGGGCATTGCAGGTGCCTTCAACGGCTGGACTGCTGGCACTCCAGAGCCTATGTATGAGGTAGGCGATATGCTCGTAGCATACAACCTCACAAAGCTCAACGAGGGCTTCAAGTTCGTTCAGGACAAGGACTGGGATGGTGCTAAGGGTAGCAAGGAGACTGGCGCTGTAGTAAGCGGCGAGTGGTTGTACTCTGGCGACAACGACATCAAGGCTGCTGACGCTGCGGCATACGACGTATACTTCGCTCCTGCACGCTCTATGTACTGCATCGTAGCAGCAGGTAGCGCAGTTCCTGAGATTCCTGAGGTTCAACCTATCACTTGGTCATTGGCTGGCTCGTTCAACAACTGGGGCGACACGCTTATGACAGCTACCGAGACTGCTAACCTCTTTGTGGCTAAGGGCGTAGATCTTAAGTCTGGCGACGAGATCAAGGTTAAGGACTCAAAGACTTGGGATACAAGCTATGGTGGTGGTATCACCAACCTCGAGGCTAACAAGTGGATGAAGGCTTACTTCAATGGCGCAAACATCGTTGTTGCTAAGAGCGACTCTTACGACGTATACTTTGAGTATGCCGAGGGCGCAGAGTATAGCAAGCTCTATCTTGTTGATGCTGAGGGCAACTACACTGCAGCTACTGAGCAGACTGCAAACGGCACTCTTGTTCCAGATGGTGGCGAGGAGCCAGAGGAGGTAACTCCAGGCGAGAAGTCAGAGTGGGCTCTTGTTGGTGCGTTTAGCGGCTGGGCTGATAAGACTATGCTTACAACAACCGTTGCAGATGTCGTAGTTTTGGAGAATGTAGCTCTTAAGGCTGCAGAGGGCTTCCTTGTACGCAAGCCATCAACTGAGTGGGCTGATAAGTATGGTGCTGGTGAAGTAAACTACATCAAGGCTAACCACTATATCACAACTGCGAAGGAGGGTGCAGATATGTGTCTTGAGGCTGACGGCACATACGATATCTACTTCAACATCTCTACCAAGGCTCTCTATGTAATGGAGAGTGGTGAGGATTACGCTGAGGCTACTGAGCAGACTATAAACGGCGAGGAGCCTAAGCAGGAGGAGCCTGAGGTTACTGAGAAGGTTGTTTACCTCAAGCCTAACGCTAACTGGAAAGAGAGCGGTGCTCGTTTTGCTGCTTACTTCTGGAATGATGGTGGTAACGTATGGGTAAGTATGACCGCAGTTGGCGATGGCACATACGAGGCACATCTCCCTGAGGGTTACGACTACGGCTGCAACATCATCTTCTGCCGTATGAACCCATCAACTACTGCAAACAACTGGAATAACAAGTGGAACCAGACCGCAGACCTCAAGACCCCAACCGACGGTAAGAACCTCTATACCGTTCAGGCTAACACTTGGGACAAGGGTGGTGGTACCTGGAGCGTAAAGTAATCCCCCTATAATCCAAACATATCTGCTGCTCGGTGCTTCGGCATCGAGCAGTTTTCTTTTGCGATTAGTCGGTTTCGTAACGTTCACAAGATTGTCATCCGAACGGATATTTATGTCATTCCTCGGCAGGCTCGGGATGACATAAATGCGAGCATTTATGCATCATTTTCACTTCCACATTCCCCCTAAATCCCCCTTTGCCAAAGGGGGACTTGGTGCGTAGTCAGTGTTATCTGTATACTATATATGTCATCCCGAGCCTGTCGAGGGATCTCCTCACTATGTGTTCGTTGTCTGCGGGTTGCACAGCGAGGAGATCCTTCGACTTCGCTATGCTTCGCTCAGGATGACATTTATCATATTTTTGCTTCGTCAGCGTGTTAATTTTTGATTTTAGAGGCGCATATTTGTTCTATCGTAAATGAAGATCCCCTCGGGATAGTACACGAAGTACAGTCCATAGTAAAGTAATTGTATTTTTTCGTCAGAGCGGTGCAGCAGTGGCGATGAAATGAAAAAGTCTCGGATGGGTTGTACTTAGGTGTACTACCCATTCGAGACTTTGATTGATGCACCGCTGATGCGCCGCTATCACGGAAAAATTACCAGATTGTAACGCGCTCCTCAACAGGCATATACATCGCATCATCCTCTGTTACGCCGAAAGCATCGTAGAATGACTGAATGTTACGCAAAGTGGCGTTCACACGGTTGCGACCCAATGAGTGTACGTCAACCTTTGTGAGGCGCTCCTTCTCCTGGTCGGTGATGTTCTGAGCCCAGAGAGTAGCGTAGCCAATGTAGAAACGCTGCTCGCCTGTGAAGCCGTCGATATCTGCTGGACGACCCTCAGCCCAAGCGTAATCAGTGAGACCTGTGAATGCAAGGCGGAGACCACCCTGGTCTGCGATGTTCTCACCCAAAGAGTACTTACCATCGGCGAACAAGCCTGGGAGAATCTCGATAGCGTTGAACTGCTCAACAAGAACGTTGGTCTTAGCCTCGAATGCTGCGCGATCCTCAGCGGTCCACCAGTCGTTCATATTACCAACCTTGTCGAACTGCGAACCCTGGTCGTCGAAGCCGTGAGTCATCTCGTGTGCAATAACCACACCGATAGCACCGTAGTTTACAGCGTCGTCGGCATTAGGGTTGTAGAATGGAGGCTGGAGAATAGCTGCAGGGAAGCAGATCTCGTTGGTAGTAGGCATATAGTATGCGTTTACCATCTGTGGTGGCATAAGCCACTTCTCGCGGTCTACAGGCTTGCCAACCTCAGCCATAGCGTCGGCAGTGTACCAGCGGTTAGCCTCAACAACGTTTGCCCAGTAGCTCTTAGCAGGATCTACAACGAGTGTAGAGTAATCCTTCCACTTGTTAGGGTAGCCAATCTTAACGGTGAAAGCTGCAAGCTTCTCCTGAGCCTTAGCCTTAGTCTCGTCACCCATCCAGTCGAGAGCCTCGATGTGCTTAGAAAATGCCTTCTGGATATTTGATACCATAGTCTCCACACGTACCTTCTCCTCCTCTGGGAAGTACTTAGCAACGTACATCTGGCCTACAGCCTCCGAGAGAACAGAGTTAGGCACACCCATAGCGCGCTTCCAGCGTGGGCGAATCTCCTGAGTACCCGACATAGTCTTGCCGAAGAACTCGAAAGATGCTACGGCAAACTCCTCGCTGAGGTATGATGCAGCAGCGTCGATGTAGTGTGCTGCAACATAGGCGCGAAGTGCCTCAACAGGCATTGTAGCAAGGACATCCATAATATTTGCGAAAGATGATGGCTGGCTAACAACGAGCTTCTCGAGGTTCTCGAGGCCAAATGCTGCGAAGTAAGCATCCCAGTTTACGGTGTTGTACTTCGCACGTACCTCATCCATAGTGCAAGGGTTGTAACCCTTAACGATGTCGCGGCACTCCACATTGGTCCACGACTTCTCGGCGATGCGATCCTCAACAACTACTACATCCTCTACCATCTTTGCGATGTCGCCCTCAACACCTGCGAGGGTAAAGATCTTCTCGAGGTATGTGCGGTAAGCAGCCTTGATCTCGGCGTTCTTCTCGTCAACGTAGTAGTCGCGATTACCCATACCGAGACCACCCTGCTCGAGGTAAAAGATATTCATATTGCTATCTGCGAGGTCGGCAGCAGGATATCCTGCGAAGAATACGCCGATGCCATCGGTGTGAAGCGATGGGATAGAGGCGATAAGAGCCTCACGCTCCTGGGTAGCAAGGATAGCGTTTACAGCCTCGCGAATAGGCTCAGCACCCTCGCGGTTGAGACGCTCCTCATCGAGACCCATCTTGTAGAGGTCCGAAATCTTCTGCTCAACAGTACCGAACTCGGCAGTGGTCTTAGACATCTGATCGAAGAGCTCGTTGATACGAATCTCGTTGTTCTCACGAAGCACGTCGAACGATCCATAGCGTGAGTACTCAGGCTTTAGAGGGTTGTTCTTCTGCCAACCACCTGTAGCCCACTGGTAGAAGTCATCGTTGCGAGCGATGCTCTCATCGAAGTTGTTGCTGTCGATAGCTGGAACCTGCTTATCGGCAGTCGCGCAAGCTGTCATCATAAGTGCAGTTGCAATAAATGTTGTTAATCGTTTCATTTATCTGAAATTTGAATTTGTAATCTTTTATTGGGAGTTATAGGGAGTTTAGAGAGTTTAAGGTAACTCTTAGAAACTCATCCAACGACCACATCCCTCAGCGCGTATAATTTGTTGTTAGAAGGGGTTAGATTTGGTGCCAAATCGAAATTGGCGCGGATGGGGGTGTACTGAGCGTACATCCCCATTCGAGACAATGAGTTTGGCGCCGAAGATGACTCCTTATCACAATAAATTCAATTTGTTGTTAGAAGGGGTTAGATACAACGCTCGGCGAATTTCGAAGCGATGGGCTGTACTTTGACGTACCGCCCATTGCTGAGATAATTCGTTAGCGGAAGTAGATGACCCCTTATAACGACAAATTACTTGCGGATGGCAGCTACACCAGGGAGTTCTTTGCCTTCCATATACTCGAGCAAAGCACCGCCACCTGTAGAGACATAAGATACTTTATCTACAAGGCCGAACTTGTTGATGCAAGCTACAGAGTCACCACCACCGATGAGTGAGTAAGCACCATTCTTCTCGGTTGCCTCGGCGATAGCCTCAGCAACAGCACGTGAGCCTGTAGAGAACTTGTTGATCTCGAATACACCTACAGGGCCATTCCAGAGGATGGTCTTGCAGCCAAGGATATGCTCACGGAACTTAGCCTTACCGCCAGTAGCGATGTCGACACCCTCCCACTCGTCAGGGATGTTGAACACTGGAGCCTCCTGAGTATTTGCAGTCTCAGCGAAGTCGTCGCAGATGAGAGCATCTGGAGAGCGGAGAATCTGGATGCCACGAGCCTCAGCCTTCTTGAGGATCTCGAGAGCCACAGGGAACATATCAGGCTCGCAGATAGACTTACCCACGTGGCCACCCTCAGCCGCTGCGAAGGTGTAGGTCATACCGCCACCGATGATGATAGAGTCTACCTTGTCCATAAGCTTTTCAATAATGGTGATCTTTGTAGAGACCTTTGAGCCACCGATAATAGCGCAGAACGGACGCTGTGGGTTCTCCATAACGCCGTCGATGGCCTGCAACTCATTCTCCATCACGTAGCCAAACATCTTATCCTGTGGGAAGTAGTCAGCGATAAGAGCTGTAGATGCGTGAGCGCGGTGTGCAGTACCGAAGGCGTCGTTGATGTAGCAGTCGGCATACGAAGCAAGACGCTTCACAAACTCCTTCTGCGATGCCTTTACTGCCTTCTTAGCCTCAGCCTTCTCCTCATCCGAAGCATCCTCAGCAAGGCCGCGTGGCTTACCCTCTTCCTCGGCATAGAAGCGCAAGTTCTCCAACATCATCACCTCGCCTGGCTTGAGGTTTGCAGCCATCTCTGCCGCCTTCTCGCCCATACAGTCACCTGCGAAGAGCACCTTCTCACCGAGACGAGCCTCGATAGCAGGGATGATCTGCTCCAAAGAGTACTTTGCATCTGGATTCTTCTTAGGACGTCCGAGGTGTGACATAAGGATCACAGCGCCGCCACCAGCGAGAACCTTCTTGATTGTAGGTATCGCAGCACGGATGCGTGTGTCGTCGGTCACCTGACCCTCAGCATTGAGAGGCACGTTGAAATCTACGCGAATGATTGCTCGCTTACCCTCGAAATTGTAGTTGTCAATAGCAAACATAAATAGTTATATTTTGGTTATACATTGTTGTCAAGATAGTCCCCATAGAATATGGGGCTATAATGCTACAAATATAATGCTTTTTTTGAAAATTACATCGCATCAGCCGCAAATAATAATATTTCCTGCCCGACACATTGCTTTTCCGCCAAACTTTTGTACATTTGCTAAGCTTTCACACGACAACATAGTTTTGTAAAACACTATCGAGATATTATGGCCGAAGAGTTGCGTATTGCCGAGGGTGGCAAAGAGAAGAGATACGACCTCTTGTATCGACAAGCTAAGGAGGTAACAACGAGCGAAGAGGACACAATAGCCAATATGGCAAACCTCGCAGCGATGATCCACCAGACATTTGGATTCTGGTGGACAGGATTCTATCGCGTTGTGGGCGAGGAACTTATATTAGGTCCGTTCCAAGGTCCTATGGCCTGCACACGTATAGCCTATGGACGAGGTGTTTGCGGCACGGCGTGGCAGCGCGGCGAGACGATAATTGTCCCCGACGTGGAGCAGTTTCCAGGACATATAGCCTGCAGCTCGCTATCGCGCAGCGAGATTGTTGTGCCCATATATCGTGGCGATGAGATAGTCGCAGTGCTCGACATTGATAGCGAGCATCTGGCCACGTTCGACGATACCGACTGCCACTGGCTCGAGCGCATTGTGACGCTTCTGTAGAGCGGATTTACACCCCGTGGAGAAATATTCTCCACAAAAGTGCCGCGATATAGCTCTACGATTCAGATTTTTTTATATCTTTGAACGATGTTTGTAACTACACATCATAGGATAATGAGAAAATAAACAAAAGATATAAGATTATGACAAATAGTAAATATCAGCTTCCAAAGGATGGTGGCCTTGTAAAGGACTTCGCACCAAAGGATATCATCCACCGCTACGAACGTATGGCAACACGTGTATTCGAGAGCGAGTACCACGGTGTGCAGTATGTTGCCGATGCTATATGCCGTATGATACACACCCACGCCGAGAATGCCTCGGCACGTGATATCTACGAGGAGCTTCCGCCATTTGTATTGGGTCTCACCACAGGACAGACACCACTGGGTCTCTACCGCGAGTTGGTGAAGCGTCACAAGGCGGGCGAGGTGTCATTCAAAAATGTGGCGGTGTACTCGTTAGATGAGTTCTACCCTATTAGCAACACCGACCAGCAGAGTCGTAACTTCCGTATCCACGACGAGTTTCTAAAGCATATCGACATCCTCCCAGAGAATGTGCATATCCCTGATGGCTCTATCTCGGAGCGTGAGATCTCGGAGTATTGCGCAGCATACGACAAGTCGATACGCAAGATCGACCTTATGATCATCGGCTTCGGCGAGCAGGGGCAGATAGGCTTCAACGAGCAGGGTTCGTATGCCAAGTCACACACACGCCTCGTGGAGCTTTCGCACAACTCACGTAAGACGCAGTCGGCACAATTCTTCGGTCTGGAAAACACCCCAAAGATGGCTATCACAATGGGTATCGGCACCATTATGCGCGCGGATAAGATTGTGCTTATGGCGTGGGGCGAGGATAAGGCTACGGCCGTGAAGCAGATTGTCGAGGAGGAGATTTCAGATAAGGTGCCAGCGAGTCATCTGCAGGAGCATCCCAATATCGAGCTTGTTATCGACGAGACCGCTGCCGAGAAGCTCACACGCGAGCAGACACCTTGGCTGGTAGGACCTTGCGAGTGGACACCGAAATTTGTGCGCAAGGCTGTGGTATGGCTCTGCGGCATAGTGAATAAGCCTATCCTGAAGCTGACATACAAGGATTATATCGAAAATTCGTTGGGCGAGCTACTGGAGAAGTGCGGCACGTATGACAAGATCAACATCCGCGTCTTCAACGACCTGCAGCACACCATCACAGGCTGGCCAGGCGGCAAGCCTAATGCCGACGACTCTACACGTCCGGCACCATCCTTGCCATACCCTAAGCGTGCACTGATCTTCTCGCCACACCCCGATGACGATGTCATCTCGATGGGTGGTACGTTTATCCGCCTTGTGGAGCAGGGTCACGACGTTCACGTGGCATACCAGACCTCGGGCAACGTTGCTGTGCACGACGACGTGGTGCTTCAGAATATCGACACAGCGCGCGAGTTAGGTCTTGGCGACACCTTCAACGAGGTTAAGACGCTTATCGAGAATAAGCGTCGCGGAGAGCCCGAGCCACGCGGTTTGCTCAACATCAAGGGTGCGATACGTCGCGCGGAGGCTCGTGCCGCAGTGCGCTCGTTCGGTCTCAATCCCGATACCAACGCCCACTTCCTCAACCTTCCGTTCTACGAGACCGGAGGTATCAAGAAGGGTGATTTGACAGATGCCGATATCGACATCATTGTCAAGCTGTTGCGCGAGGTGCGTCCTCACCAGATATATGCCGCTGGCGACCTCGCCGATCCTCACGGCACACACCGCACCTGTATGGAGGCTATCCTTCAGGCGTTGGAGGTTACACAGGATGACGACTGGCGCGAGGAGTGCCATTTGTGGCTCTATCGCGGTGCGTGGATGGAGTGGAACTTGGGCCTTGTGGATATGGCAGTGCCACTCTCGCCAGATGAGATGCTCAAGAAGCGCCACGCCATCTACCGCCACCTCTCGCAGAAGGATATCGTGCCATTCCCAGGCAGCGACACCCGCGAGTTCTGGCAGCGTGCCGAGGAGCGCACACAGAATACTGCGAAGCTCTACGACAAGCTCGGTATGGCGGAGTATCAGGCAATAGAGGTGTTCGTTAAAATGTTCTAAAAATGAGTAATGAGTAATTAGTAATAATGTCGTCTCTTGAGACGATTTTAGAAATGGCGACAGCCATCGTATTACTAATTACTCACTACTAATTACTAATTATAATTTTATGAGAGTAATTATTAAGGATACCACCCCTGAGGTGGCACAGTGGGCAGCACGTTATATCGTGGATGCCATCAATGCCAAGGCTACTAAGACCCCCGCGCCTTTTGTATTGGGACTCCCTACAGGTTCAACACCCCTTGAGACCTACAAGGAGCTTATCCGTCTACACAAAGCAGGTGAGGTGTCGTTTAAGAATGTAGTAACGTTCAATATGGACGAGTATATCGGTCTCGACGAGAAACACCCCGAGAGCTACCACTCGTTTATGTGGACCAATTTCTTCTCGCATATAGATATCCCTGCCGAGAATGTACATATCCTCAACGGCAATGCCGAGGATTTGGAGGCAGAGTGTGCGGCATACGAGGCTGCCATCGTTGCAGCCGGCGGCATAGACCTCTTTATGGGTGGTGTAGGCGAGGATGGACATATCGCTTTCAACGAGCCATTCTCATCGCTCCAGTCACGCACACGCATCAAGACCCTGACTCCCGACACCATTGCTGTGAACTCACGATTCTTCGGCGGTGACATCTCTCAGGTGCCTACACAGGCCCTTACCGTAGGTGTTGCCACAATCCTCGATGCTCGCACGGTGTTGATTTTGGCTACGGGTGCCAAGAAGGCTCGCGCGTTGCGTCACGCCATCGAGGGTGGCTATAACCACCAGTGGACCCTCTCAGCGTTGCAGACGCACCCACGTGGCATCATCGTATGCGACGACAAGGCTGCCGAGGAGTTGCGCGTATCTACATATCGCTATTTCAAGAACTTGGAGGGTTAATATTGCGCTTTTTCGGGCTTAAAAAATGGGCGAGAGAAATTTTCTCTCGCTCATTCTTTTATTTCACTCTTTATGTCGATAACCCATATCTCGCTTTGAGTACCGATGCGGAAGGGTGGTCCCCATAGTGATAGACCACTCGACACTATTACGTGGCAACTATCGCCCCATTTACGATAGCCGTGGCTATGCCCATACATAGCATCCGTAAGCCAGCTAAGTGGCCATATCTGTCCGCGGTGTGTATGGCCCGAGAGGTGGAG
The DNA here is from genome assembly GCA_017630455.1 of Alistipes sp. Classification (GTDB taxonomy): domain Bacteria; phylum Bacteroidota; class Bacteroidia; order Bacteroidales; family Rikenellaceae; genus Alistipes. Next base: position 29,665 of record JAGBVG010000008.1, read on the forward strand.
GTCGGAGTGTGAGGCAATCTTCATCATCTCGTTAAACGATGCGTCGGCATCTCGCATAACACTCTTTGGTTGGTGGTCAAGAACAACGACAAAATCTTGCTCCTCGCACTGCGCAACAAGCTCCTCGAGAGGTGTTCTGTTTCGGTTCATCCTATCATCGCGACCGATGATTGATATACCAGAAGGTAGCCGCGCCACATCATCACGCAGTAGATGGATGTTGCTCGTTGAGAGATACTCCTCTACGGCATCTATACCGCTGATATACTCGTGATTACCCGCACACATATATATGCCATCACGAGCCATCACACGACTAAACTCCTCACACATATCTTCTTCAGCAACGGGTTTTATACTATTGTCGATAAGATCGCCTGCGATGACCACAACATCTGGCTGTTGTCTATTTATCAGCTCGATGTAACGTGCCAGGTCACGGCGTGTGGTGCCATATCCGAGGTGGATATCGCTCGCCATAACTATGCGGTAGTTATCCCTATCAAGGCACCTATCTGTCGTAATCTCCAGATGCTCGACACGAGGGTTACGGTAGTTGATATATCCGAAAACAAGCAGTAGCAGTGTCGCTCCAAGCGCGTAGAGCGTACCATATTGAAATGTGGGGCAGAGGAGCTTTATAACATCCGCAACGATGAGCAGCATCACGGCATATAGCAGAAAGACAAGCCACGCTGAGCCTATGCCGAAGAGTGTTTGTGTGAGAGGTGTCGGGAGATTGGCATTGCGCAGAGCAAACGACACGAAGAGCGATGTCGCTACCACCGTAAAGAGTAAAATAAAGCCTATGCGCAGCCATAGTGGTTGTTGTGCCACAAGCTGCCATAGGCGTATGAAAAGGTATGTATTACCTCCTATGTATAGAGCTAAAAGTGTGATGCCTGCCCAAATCATATCGCTAATAATCAATATATTATGTTGTAACGAGGCAAAAGCACACTTCTACTTACGGGGCATAAGACCGCGTTTAGCAGCCTCCTCCTCCATAAGCGCGTAGGCAGCGTCGTAGTCGTTCGGAATAACGCCGTCGAGGATGGCATTCTTGATAACCTCCTTTATCTCGCCAATGACGTTTGATGGCGGGATATCGTAGGTCTTCATAATGATATCGCCAGTGATAGGTGGCTGGAAGTTACGCACCCTGTCACGCTCCTCCAGGTCGCGCATCTTGCTACGCACAAGCTCGAAATTCTTGAGGAATAGGCGCACCTTATTATCATTTCCCGAGGTGATATCTGCCTCGCAGAGAGTCATCAACTTATCAATGTCATCACCCGCCTCGAAGAGCAAGCGGCGCACCGCAGAGTCGGTAACCATATCCTCCGATAGGACAATGGGGCGCATATGCAGGAAGACCATCTTCTGCACAAAGCGCATAGGCTCGTTCAGAGGCAGACGCATACGGCGGAAAATCTGAGGTACCATCTTCGATCCCACAGCCTCGTGCTGGTGAAATGTCCAGCCCTGACGCGCATCGTAGCTCTTGGTTATCGGCTTGCCGATGTCGTGCAGCAGTGCCGCCCAGCGAAGCCAAAGGTCGTCGCTGTGACGGGCAAGATTGTCGAGGACCTTCATCGTATGCTCGAAGTTATCCTTATGCCCGTGCTTGCCGCGACGCTCCACGCCAGCCATATTATCCAACTCCGGGAGTATGTGTTTCAGAAGGCCTGTAGAACGCATCAGCGACAGACCTATAGAGGGCACTGGAGACTCCATTATCTTATTGAGCTCCACGATGATACGCTCCTTAGTAATGATCTTTATGCGATCTGCCTGACGACATATACCCTCGTAGGTCTCGTCGTCGATATCGAAGCCGAGCTGCGAGGCAAATCTCACGGCGCGCATCATACGCAACGGGTCGTCGGAGAAGGTTCTATCGGGTTCGCAAGGGGTGCGGATTATGCAATCCTCCAAATCCTCCATACCACCAAAAGGATCGACCAACTCGCCAAACCTCACGCCATTGAGCGACCACGCCATAGCGTTGATAGTGAAGTCTCTGCGACGCTGATCATCCTCCAAAGTTCCCGGCTCCACCTGTGGATTTCGCGACTCGGGAGTGTAGCTCTCGCGGCGCGCACCCACAAACTCCACCTCCGTGTCGTGCCAACGCAACATCGCCGTGCCGTATGTCTTGAAAATCGTGACCTTGGCGTTTAGCTCCTTAGCTAACTCCTCGGCGACGGCAACACCGCTTCCCACTACCACGACATCAATATCCGATGACGGGCGGTGAAGATAGTAGTCGCGGACGTAGCCTCCCACGGCATACGCCTCGACACCCATACGGTCGACGACACGTGTTATATGTTTAAATATAGGATGCTTTAGCGGATTCATCTACTTCTCGTCATTGTGTGCGCGGCGTATGCAACGCTGATATATCTCCACGGTATTCTCCAAGCCCCAGTAGAGCGCATCGCTGATGAGAGCGTGACCGATAGAGACCTCATCAACCCACGGAATACGCTCGATGAAGTATTGCAAATTCTCGGTATTGAGGTCGTGACCAGCATTTAGACCGAGACCTACGCGACGTGCCTCCTCAGCCGCTGCTACGTATGGCTCGATCGCCTTCTCGCGATTCTCGGCATAACCTGCAGCATAAGCCTCGGTATATAGCTCCACGCGGTCAGCACCACACTCCTTAGCTGCCGTAACCATCTCTACTACAGGATCTACGAAGATCGACACACGGATGCCCGCCTTGTGGAATCTGTCGGCCATAGCCTTCAGGAAATCGCGATGCTTGATGGTGTCCCAACCTGCCGATGAGGTGATGGCATCCTCGGCATCAGGGACAAGAGTCACCTGCGCTGGGCGTACCTCCTCGACAAGCTCACAGAAGCTCTCGATAGGATTACCCTCGACATTCAACTCGGTGCGAATATTAGCCTTGAGCTCGCGAACATCCGAGTAGCGAATATGGCGTGCATCGGGGCGCGGATGTACGGTGATACCATCTGAACCAAAATCCTCAATATCCAAAGCCGCCTTGAGAAGATTAGGGATATTTCCGCCGCGCGAATTGCGCACAACGGCAATCTTATTGATATTTACACTTAACTTTGTCATAATTTCATTATCTTTGCAAAAGCAAAGTTACGAATATTTTTCTTTTCTACGCTATGAACATTATACTTTTTTCGCGCAAGCAGGTAAACCACAACCCCGAGCAACTGAGAACTCTCTTTGCGACAATGCAGCGTCTTGGTCTCAACTACACTATAAATGAGGACTTTGCGGCTGTTGCAGAGAATCTTCTCGACATTACGATACCTCGCGACAGAAGATACGACAGGTGCGCCCAAGCCACCGACTCGGATGTTATGATTCCATATGGCGGCGATGGAACACTCCTCGAGGCGGTACAGCTTCTACCAAATAGCGAAATACCTGTGGTGGGCATCAACTGCGGCCGCCTGGGCTACCTCACCGCAGACAACGGAGAGGGAATCGAGGAGCTGCTGGAGCGCATAGCAAAGGGAAATATATCATACCAGCAACGCGATATGCTCTGCGTCACGGGAGACTTTGACTATGGCGAGAAATGTATAGCCCTCAACGAGGTGGCTGTACATCGCCACGGCGCAACGATGATATCCATTGAGACCTTCGTTGACGACAACCGCATAGCCACATACCACGGCGACGGACTCGTAATCTCCACACCCACAGGCTCTACGGCATACTCCCTCTCGGCTGGAGGACCCGTGGTCGACCCGATGTGTAACTGCTTTATCCTCTCGCCTATTGCGCCCCACAACCTGACGATGCGCCCTGTTGTCGTACCCAACAACATCGCCATAACCCTGCGTCTGCACTCGCGTGGCGGCGAGGCATTTCTCTCAGCCGACAACCACACCTACAGCCTCAAAGATGGTGCTACAATACACCTCAAACGCGCCGAGGAGCAACTAATTTTGGCAACTCCGCATAATAATACGTTCTACGACACGTTAAGAGAGAAGATGATGTGGGGCGTGGACAATCGCTAATTTCTTGTGATAAGAGGCCATCTACAACCGCTAACGAATTATCTCAGCAATAGGCAGTACACCAAGTACAGTCCATCGCTTCGAAATTCGCCGAGCGTTGTATCTAACCTCTTCTAACAAGAAATTTGGTCATTGCGGCGGAGTTGGGTCAATTGTATATACATCTGATATTCAACTATTTACAATAAGGCTACACGCGTGCGTGAAAAATTTGTCGTCCCACAATTGTGATTTGTGAATTTTAATGCTTACATTTGCAAGTTATTATACCCCATAACAAACGAATATGAACAGAGTAAAAGCCATACCTACACACGTCGCCATAATAATGGACGGCAATGGCCGCTGGGCTAAGCAGCGCGGCAAGGAGCGCTCCGAGGGACACTTCGCAGGTGTTGCATCGGTACGTGCTGCGGTGCGAGCTGCGGTGCGCAACGGAGTGAAATGGCTTACGCTCTACGCCTTCTCTACGGAGAACTGGGGACGCCCCATCCAAGAGGTGGAGGCAATTATGGAGCTCTTCTGCCGCACCGTGGTGGGTGAGGGAGATGAGTTGGCACGTCAGGGAGTCAGGGTGAAGATTATGGGCGAGCACACCCACTTCTCACCATCGGTAATCGAGATGATAGAGCGCATCGAGAATACCACGGTCGGGGGCGATAAACTCACCCTCGTCTTGGCATTCAACTACTCGTCACGTCGTGAGATTATGCTCGCGGCGCAGCAGCTTGCCAAGCGCGTGGCCGAGGGAGAGATGAGCGCGGAGGAGATCACCGAGGAGAGTATCTCTTCGGCACTTATGACCTCCGAGATTCCCGATCCCGACTTCATAATCCGCACCAGCGGCGAGTGTCGCCTCAGCAACTTCCTGCTGTGGCAGGCATCGTATGCCGAGTTCTACTTCCCCGAGGTTCTATGGCCCGATTTCGATGAGACAGAGTTTGACAAGGCGTTGGAGGTATATGCCGAGCGTGACAGACGCTACGGATTAGTGACCGAAGAAAGTTAATAAGAATGAGATACACAAAGATACTTTTTGCAGCTTTAGCGATGCTGCTATTCTCCGCTCTCACCGCTGAGGCTCAGGAGGCAGCGCAGCGCTACAACATAGGCGATGCGGCCAATAACGAGATTGTCGACACGGTGGATTTCGACCTTACGCAGCCTGTGCTCACCGAGGGCGACGGACGTCTCTACTACATCCGCAAGATCAACCTCCACGGAGTAAAATACCTGAACCACAGCATCCTTAAGGCCTCTGCAGGTCTCCAGGAGGGTGATTCGATATATCTCCCAAGCAAATTCATATCGAATGCTATGCAGCGTCTTTGGGCGCCACGTTACTTCTCGAACATCCAGATAGGTGCTACCATCGAGGGTGACTCTCTCGATTTGGAGGTATTCCTCAAGGAGCGTGCGCGAATCCTGAAATGGGATATCCAGGGCGTCACAAAGTCTAAGGCTAAGGACCTTATGGAGGAGGTGCTCAAGCTGCGACGCAACACCGAACTCTCGGACTATGTCATCGACAAGAACGTGAAGCTCATCAAGGAGCATTACTCCGAGAAGGGCTTTCGCACTTGTGAGGTCGATGTGAGCATCACAAACGACAGCATCTACGAGCAGTGCGTGAACGTCACCTTTGACATCGACCGCGGCCCTAAGGTGCGTGTCGGCGTCATCAACTTCGAGGGTAACGAGGATTTCGACGACAAGCGTCTGCGCCGCACATTCAAGAAGACCCACCAAAAGAGCCTCTACTTCTGGCAAAACCGCAAACTCCTGAAGGAGGATTACGAGGCCGACAAGGAGTTCCTTCTCGACTTCTACAACTCGCGCGGCTACCGCAATGCCACCATCCTCAGCGACTCGATTTACTATATCGACGATGAGACCCTCGGTATCGACATCAAGGTTTCGGAGGGTAATAAGTACTACATCCGCAACATCAACTGGGTGGGTAACTCGGTATACTCTACCGAGCAGCTCTCGACGATGTTTGGCGTGCACCCTGGCGATATTTACGACAAGAAGTCGATGCACAAGCGTCTGGGTATCGGCAAGGAGATGAACCCCGAGGAGATCTCCATCTCGTCGATCTACAACAATAGCGGCTATCTTATGTCGCAGATCGAGCCTGCGGAGATTGTCGTGGGTCCCGATTCGCTCGACCTCGAGATCCGCATCTTCGAGGGAAAACCTTTCACAATCAACGAGGTGAACATCACAGGTAACGTGCGCGTCGACGATGAGGTCATCCGCCGCGAGCTCTATGTGCGCCCTGGAGAGCTCTACAACCGCGCGCTGCTGATGCAGACTATGCGTACGCTGATGGGTATGGGACACTTCGACGAGCAGGCTATCTTGCCTAATGTTATGCCCGTATCGGATGAGTTGGTGGATATCAGCTGGCCGCTCCAGGAGAAGGCTTCCGATCAGTTTAACATCGCGGGTGGTTGGGGCTCTGGAACCTTCGTGGGTAGCATCGGCGTGACGCTCAACAACCTCTCGGTGCGCAACTTCTTCAAGAAGGGTGCGTGGAGACCTTACCCTTCGGGACAGAATCAGAAGCTCTCGATCTCGGGACAAACAAACGGTACATACTACAAGGCCCTCTCGCTAAGCTTCACAGATCCTTGGCTCGGTGGTCGCCGTCCTAATTCGTTCACACTCTCGGGTTACATCTCAGAGCAGAACAACGCCTACTACGTATGGCAGAATGCTACGATGTACTACCGCTCTGTCGGTGTGTTTGCCGGTTTGGGAAAGCGTCTGCAGTGGCCTGACCCATACTTCACACTCTACGGCGAGTTGGGATACCAGCGTTATGGCCTCAAGGGCTGGAGTTCGTTTATTCTTAGCGACGGTAATGCCAACACCCTGTCGTTGAAACTGGTGCTGCAGCGCTCGTCTGTGGATGCTCCGTTCTTCTCACGCTCAGGTTCCGAATTCTCGGTATCTGTGCAGGCCACACCTCCATTCTCGTTGTGGGATGGCAAGAACTATGCTGATCCCAACCTCTCGGATCAGGATCGCTATCGCTGGATCGAGTTCCACAAGTGGCTGCTCAAAGGTCGTTGGTTCTTCCCACTCACAGCCAACCAAAACTTAGTGCTTATGCTTGGTGCGGAGATGGGTTACCTCGGTAACTACAATAAGAATAAGGTGTCGCCATTCGAACGTTTCGAGATTGGTGGCGACGGTATGACGGGTTATAACATCTATGGTGTCGACATCATCGCGTTGCGCGGTTATGAGGATGGCGCCCTCGACCCTTCGGACTACTACTCTATGGCATACAACAAATATACTATGGAGCTTCGCTACCCTGTGATCCTGAAGCCTAACTCGTCAATCTACGTTCTCGGATTCTTGGAAGGCGGTAGCGGTTTCAACTCGTGGAAGGAGTTTTCGCCATTCAAGATCAAGCGTTCGGCAGGTGTGGGTGTACGTCTCTTCTTGCCTGTTGTGGGTATGCTCGGCATCGACTGGGGTTATGGTTTCGACCCTGCTTATGGCTCTACGAAGCGTAGTGGCTCGCAGTTCCACTTTGTCCTGGGTCAGCAGTTCTAATGTGTGGCAATATATTTGAGAATCTAAATAGGTAATTTATAAAACAGATAGCTATGAAACGACTACTTTTTGTTATTTTGGCAGCGATGATGACTGCAGGCGTAGCGACAGCACAAAACTATATGGTTGTTGACAGCGAGAAGGTCTTTAAGTCACTCAAGGAGTATACCAACGCTCTGGATCAGATTGAGACCCTTTCGGCAGAATATCAGCAGCAGGTGGACGCTAAGTTTGCAGAGGTGGAGCGTCTCTATAATACATATATGACACAGCGCGGTATGCTCTCTGAGAGCCAGCGACAGAGCAAGGAGCGCGAGATCCTCGACCTCGAGCAGCAGGCCACCGAGTTCCAGGAGTCGCTGTTTGGCACCGAGGGTAAGCTTATGAAGCGTCGTATGGAGCTTATACAGCCTATCCAGAAGCGTGTTTTCGAGACTCTCGAGAGCTTCGCACAGCAGAATGGCTACGACCTCGTTATTGATATCGCGGCCAACCCTACAGTGTTGTATTACTCAGCTAAGGTTGACTATACGGATAAGATTATCGAGGCTTTGAAATAGAGAATAATTAACGTATTATAATATTATTAAGATGAAGAAGATTCTAAAACTGACCCTCACCGTGGCACTTGTTATGTGTGCATCATCGGTGTTTGCCCAGAAGTTTGGCCGCGTAGACCTCGCAGCCATCGTTACATCAATGCCTGAGTTCACTGCAGGACAGCAGAACCTCGAGACCTATGGCCGCGACCTTCAGGATCAGCTCGAGCAGATTCAGGTGGAGTTCAATACTCTGCTCGGCGATTATGAGAAGAATGTTGCCACATATAGCGAGGCCGTTCGCCAGCTCAAGGAGCGCGAACTCACCGAGCTTCAGCAGCGTTACCAGGATTTCCAGCAGCTCGCACAGCAGGATATGCAGCGCAAGGAGACAGAGATTATGAATCCTATCTACGAGAAGGCTAACGAGGCTGTTAAGAAGGTTGCTGCAGCAGGTGGCTACGTAGCTATCTTCAGCACAGCACAAAACCAGCCAGCCTCTGCAGGTCTTGCATACTTCGACCCTGAGGCTCTCATAGACATTACCGCTGAGGTGAAAAAGGAGCTCGGCATCGAGTAACGCATAAGGAGTATTTTATACAAGAAAGGGTGTCCACAATTCGTTGGACACCCTTTCTTTTCTATGAAGTTAGATACTTACTTAAAATTCTGCTAATACTATACCTGTTATAGGCGCAACTACGATCTTGCCATCCTTGGCATCGTAGCGACCTATGCCGCGAGGCTCAACAACCTCACCATCGCAAATCCACTTATACTCCGCAGCAGGAATAGCAAACTCCACTGCCTCGCGCGAGCCATTCATCAGCACCACGATGCGCTTTGCGGCATCAATACCCACGAGGTTATCGAGGATAAAACCTACTGCTGCCTCGTTGTCGGTATCTATAAATGAGAGGTGCTCACGCACTGCCTCGGCACTTCCCAATGCAAAGGCTGGATGCGCCTTACGCATAGCGATAAGACCCTTATGATACTCCACAAGATTGGCATTCTCGCTCTTGAGCGACCAATCTATAGCGTTGTACTTATCAGGGAGGTTATAGGTATTCTTCTCGCCGAGTTTCGAGCGATACATCTCCTCGCCAGCAAAGATGAAAGGTATACCCTGCGAGGTGAATACTCCGAGATGTGCAAGACGCACCATCTGCTGCAGCTCCTCGCGCGATGCCTCGGGTGAGATATGCTCCAGACGGTCACGTAGGTTATGGTCGTCGTGGCACGCTACGTAGCTGATATGTTGCGCTGGCGATGCTGTCCACGCCGCCTCGCGGTAATCTACCTCGGGATGTTCTATAGCTCCCACGATGCCAAACTTAACACCCTCCTTATTACCCTCAACGCCGTGGATGAAGCCTCCCTTCGAGAGGTCCAACGTGCCGCGCAACGCATCACGGATATCATCCGAGAATGCCGCAACACCAGGCATACGGTGGGTGTAGCGTTTGAAGGCCAACTTATCCTCGTCGTAGAGCGGAGCCTGAGCTGCCCAGCCCTCGCCATAGAGCAGGATATCGGGGTCGAGAGCCTCGAGACGCTGACGAATGAGGTTCATAGTCTCGATGTCGTGGATGGCCATAAGGTCGAAGCGGAAGCCATCAATGTGGTACTCCTTAACCCAATACTCCAACGACTCTACCATATACTTACGCATCATAGGACGCTCACTGGCGGTCTCATTGCCACATCCCGAACCATCGGCAAACGTACCATCCTCGCGCATACGGTAGAAATATCCTGGAACGGTCAACTCAAAGCCACAATTCTCAGCCGTAGTTGTGTGGTTATACACCACATCCAACACCACCGACAACCCTGCGTCGTGCATAGCCTTGACCAAGGTCTTCAACTCGCGGATGCGAGTCTCGGGTGTTGCGGGATCTGTGGAGTACGTTCCCTCTGGGGCGTTGTAGTTCTTAGGCTCGTAGCCCCAGTTATACTGATCGGTTGGCGTTGACTCGTCGATAGAGCCGAAGTCGGCCGTAGGGAGCAGGTGAACGTGTGTAACACCCAACTCCACGAGGTGGTCGATGCCCGTTGCGAGACCCTCTACAGAGCGTGTGCCGCGCTCGGCCATACCTATATATTTACCAGGATGGCTGCTTCCTGCCGATGCGTGAGCCGTCATATCGCGATAGTGCATCTCGTAGATCACAATCTCCGAAGGCTTCACCTTGCGAGCCTTATCCTCAGCCCAACCCTCGGGGTCGGTATCGCGCATATCGATGATAGCACCGCGATTGCCATTAACGTCGAGAGCCTTGGCAAAGATTCCCGCAGTCTCCTTCAGAGCCTTGCCCTCGCGCGTAACACGAAAGGCGTAGTAGAGACCCTTGCGATCACCCTCTGCACTTCCGCGCCACAAGCCCTTCTCCGCTGCCACGAGGTCGAACTCCTCGACCATAGCATCACCATCGTAGAGCAGCACCTCCACGCGCTCGGCACCTGGACTCCACAACTCGAAATGGGTAGCCTCGGGGCTATACGACATCTCACAAATAGGGGTCTCGGGGATATCACACTCCGCAGTTCCCCTCTCCTCGGCACAAGCAAACGCTGCCAACGCCGCGACAATGGCTGTGCCGCGCATCAAAACATTTTTCAGTTTCATAGTTATAATATTTAGGTTAAGACACTTACAAGACCGTGTAGCACAAATATAGCGATTTTTTGGCAATATTAGATATACAATTACCATTTTTAACAATTTTTATGTATCTTTACGCCCATAATAGTTTATTACGAATCATTTAAACGTTGACAGATAATGAAGAAGATAGTATCGATGATAGCCCTTGCATTTATGGTTGCGCTACCCACCTTCGCGGCATCACCAGCAAGCGACTACGACGAGGAGCTTTATGGTCGCAACCGTGCAGCCTCAACTGTGCGACCTCAGTTTGAGGTAAACGCAGGATTCATAACTGGCGGAAAACTCGCAACTAAGAATTTTGGTAAGCTGCAGACCAATCTCTCACGCCCATACATTGATGTCATCGGCGGCGTGCGTCTCGGCTCGTTCCTCTTTGCGGGTGTCGGCGTGGGTGTGCAGTATGCCTATGGCGAGTGCTCGATGGTCTCTAAGGCAACGGATATCGGTGGCGGCGGTGCTCCCGAGACGTGGGGTTCGGTGAGCATACCTATCTATGCAAATGTGAAGGGTTATATCCCCAACCGAAGCATCGTCAAGCCCTACATCTCGATGAGCCTCGGCGGTCACATTGTTGCCACCTCCAACTTCTCGAAGGAGGGTTATGGCAAGCTCAATGGCGGCCTCTTGATGAAGTTCGGTGCGGGTATGAACATCTCGATGTTTAACTTTGGCATAGGCCTCGCGTCACAAAACTTGGAGTGGGTGAATACCTCGGGCGAGACTATGTTCAAGGCGGGCAACAACGCCTTCTACATCGAAGCTGGCGTGACGTTCTAAGAAGAGCCTAAACAAAAAGCGCCGCTTGTTGCATCATTACCGACAAAAAATTACGCAGACTCACGTATGATCTGCGTAATTTTTTTTGTATTATCTCCTTTCGTCTTACCCCCCTCGCGCGCTACTTCGTTCTCACGAAACGCAAAGAGTGAGGCGTAGTCTGCTTGATAATAATGCGCTTATCCATAGCATATTGCTGATACAGCTCCTCGGTGTAGTAGCGGATGGTGACCATCTCCAAATCCTCCATCTTCTCCACATCGAAGCCCTCCGCCTGCAACTCCAACATCGCGTCGTCGATATGCCACGAGGCATCCACAGCAACATACATATTCACCGCCGAGTTATGCACCAAGTTGATGCGTATGCGGTGGCTGTCGAGCGTCGTAAAGACCTTGGCAAACTTCTCCTCGAGGACAAACGACAAGTCACGCGAATGGAGATTTAGGAGCACCTGGCTCTTCTGGATCATTATAGGCTCGTAGGCGCGCTCCACATCTGCTGTGATAACCGAACCTGCGGCATACTTATTTCCAAACGGACGCACATAGAGAGGTATACGCTTGGCCTCCAATGGTTTGATAGTCTTGGGGTGGATGATCTGCGCACCGCTATATGCCATCTCGATGGTGTCGGTGTAGTTCAAGCGGTCGATCTTTCGGGCATCGGGGAAGATCTTTGGATCGGCATTGAGGATGCCATCCACATCCTTCCACACGCTCATAGACTCAGCGTCGAGGACGTGGGCAACGATAGCTGCAGAGTAGTCCGAGCCCTCGCGGCCGAGGGTTGTAGTAGTGCCATCAGGAGCGCCACCTATGAATCCCTGACCCACAAACACCGTGCAGTCGCAGTTCTCCATCTCGCGCTTGAGACGCACCGCCGTAGCCTCGATATTCACATTAGCATCCTTATGTCGCTGCTCGGTGAGGAACGCGCGACGCATATCTATCCACTTGTTCTTTACGCCGTGACCATTGAGGTAGTTCGAAATAATTGTCGTAGAGACAAGCTCTCCAAATGCCACGATAGTGTCGTACCACAACTCAGCATCCGACGAGCGGTAGATCGTATTACGCACTATGTTGCGCAGCTGCTGGAAGAGGATATCCACCTGGTCGATGGTGATATCGGCACCCATAAGGTCGTCTATAATGCCACGGTGATAGGCATAGCTGAGGTCGATACGCTCCAATGCCAAAGCCTCGTTACCCTCCTGCATAGCGGCAAAGACACCCTCGAGGGCATTTGTAGTCTTACCCATCGCCGAGACGATGATGAAGAGGTCGCTCTGACCAGTGACAATATCGAGGAGGTTGCGAACTCCCGCAGCATCCTTGACCGAGGCTCCTCCAAACTTATATACTTTCATACTCCAATAATCAGCTATTTATCAGTACTATACCAACAAGCCATCAAGGTCGTGGAGTGCATTGATAGCATCCTCATAGCCATCGCGTGCTGCACGGCTATACCACTCGCGTGCCGCCTCTATGTCTCGCTCTACACCCTTGCCCTGCTCATAACGGCTACCCACAACAAACATAGCATCGTCGACACCCTGCTCCGCAGCCTTCAGATACCACGCAAAGGCCTCTTTGAGATTGGCTATAACACCCTCGCCCAAGTCGTAGCAGTGACCCATAGCCACCTGCGCAGGAGCATAACCCTGCTCCGCCGCGAGACGATAATACTCCACAGCAGAGTCGTAGTTGCGCACCACACCCATACCGTTGTAGTAGCTATTACCCACCTGATACTGAGCCTCTACGTGGCCTCGGCGTGCCGCAGCACGATACCACAAGAAGGCCTCCTGCTTACACATCAACAGGCCGCCCTTCTCGCCGTGCATCTCTCCCATCTCGAACTGAGCATCGCAGTTACCCTGAATGGCAGCATCGAAGATATAGATCATAGCTCTCTCCACATCCTTCTCTACGCCCAAGCCCTCGCTGTAGCAGAGACCCAAGCGATACTGAGCCTTGTCATAACCCTTATCAGCAAGATCGCGAAGCGCAGAGATAGCCTCGGCATACTCTCCCGCCTCGAGTTTCTCGACACATATATTATATGAACTGACATACTTATCCATAGCAATAATAATTTTTGGTTTGCTTTTTATGGTTTTATCATCTACAAAAATAGTAAATTTAACGCAATTATTATGCAGAATGGCAATTTTTTTGTTACCCTCGGCGTTAACAATCCTAAATTCGGGGTGCAAAAAATGGTTGAAATAGCTGGTAATTGCAAATAAAAGAGCTATCTTTGTGAAATAAATTGTTACTCAGGTTATGAATAAAAAAGGAGTACTTGTCACCGGAGGTGCGGGATATATCGGATCACACACCGTTGTGGAGCTTATAGGCGCAGGATATGAGGTGGTTATCGTTGATAACTTCTCCAATAGCGATGCTTCGTCGCTCGATGGCATAGCGAAGATTACGGGCACAAAACCTATCTTCGTGGAGGCAGACTGCTGCGATAAGGAGGCTCTGCGCGAGGTGTTTGAGCATTACGACTTCAGCTCGGTGATCCACTTCGCGGCATATAAGGCTGTGGGAGAATCTGTTGCCGAGCCTGCAAAATACTATCGCAACAACCTGCTCTCGTTCCTAAACGTCGTGGAGCTTATGAAGGAGTATCACCGCCCCAATATTGTATTCTCATCATCGGCTACGGTATATGGCGATGCCGAGGTACTCCCCGTAACGGAGCTTACGCCGCGCAAGCCTGCCACATCGCCATACGGCAACACCAAGCAGATGGCCGAGGATATACTTCGCGACATCGTATCTGCCAATAACGAGCTTCGAGGTATAGCACTACGCTACTTCAACCCTATCGGCGCACACCCTTCGGCACTCATCGGCGAGTTGCCACGTGGCGTGCCCAACAACCTCGTGCCATACATTACGCAGACCGCAGCGGGAGTTCGTGAGTGTCTGAGCATCTTTGGCGATGACTACCCTACCCCCGATGGTTCGTGCCTCAGAGACTACATCGACATCGTCGATCTTGCTCGCGCACACGTAGTGGCGATAAACCGTATGGTAGAGGGCAAGTCGGAGGAGTGCTACGAGGTCTTTAACATCGGCACAGGATCTCCAGTATCGGTATTCGAGTTGGTGCAGGGCTTCGAGAGAGCCAACAACCTGAAGCTCAACTACAAAGTCGCAGCACGTCGTGCGGGCGATGTCACAGCGGTATGGGCCGACACCACACGTGCAAACGAGATCCTCGGCTGGTGTGCTGAGCGTAACCTCGAGGATACGCTTCGTACTGCCTGGGCGTGGGAGTGTAACGTTAGAAAAGAGAAATAGATAAGATAACGAAAAACAAATGAAGAGATTTTTATTAATAGCATTGCTCCTTATCTTGGCAATCCCTGCTGCGGAGGCTAAGCGTCGCGAGACCGAGGAGGAGATAGCAATGAAGACCCGCCACAACGAGGGCTGGGAGTGGGGTGCTGCAGGACGTTTCAACCTGATATTCTACGAGATGGACTATATGTCGATACTCGGAGAGAAACAGACCGCATATAAGAGTCAGGCGCGCTTAGGCGGCAATATTATGATCAATGGCGGCTACCATATCAACAACCACTGGAAGATAGGCTTGGAGACAGGTGTGCAGATGCAGTACAACTACAAGGCCATAGTACCCGTATACCTCACTGCGCACTACTTCTACGGCAAGCGTAAAAACTGCCTCTTCAACTTCGTCAACCTCGGTACTAATATGCTGTTCAATAAGGTGAATGCCGATGCCTTGTCTGACGCTGCGGCTATAGACGATAAATTCATACACTTCGGAGCTACGGGAGCTGCAGGTGTCGGATTCCGATTCCAGTCACCACAGAGCAATGATAAGATCGACATTATGCTTGGATACCAGGCTCTGATGCTCACACCAAGCCCCGTGATCAAGGGCTCGTTCGGCTACAAAACGCAGGATGTAAAGCGTCTTGAGCTTAATCAGATGGTCTTCTTCGGCATAGGTATAACCTTCTAATCTTTATAGACTTACATCGATGACAAGTCTCTTTGACAGCAGCATAAAGGCAAAGATATACAGTACACTTGTGGAGTGGGGTGTTAACGACTCGCTCGCAATGGTATTGGATGGCATCTTTGTTCTTCTGTATGTGACACTCTTCATCGCCATCATCAACATCCTGCTTCGCTGGGGTGTTATGAGTATTATACACTGGTTTGTGAAGAAGACCCGCGTGTGGTGGGATGACCTACTCTTCGACAAGAAGGTTATGCGCCAGATGTGCGGAATCGTGACTCCTATAGTCATCAACCTGATGCTGCCGCTACTGATCTCGGCACTCGACATCAGCGAGGAGTGGATTATCGGATTCCTCTACAAGGGCATCGACATATACATCATCGTGACGTGTCTGATATTCATCAACACACTCCTCAAGACCATCTACACGATCTTTGTACACCGCCCAGCGTGGGAGGGTAAGCCTATAAAGGGCCTCCTCGAGACGATGCAGGTTACGCTCGCCATTATCGGATCAATTCTCATCATTGCTGTAATCATCGACAAGTCACCTGCGGGACTTCTCGCGGGTCTTGGTGCCTCGGCAGCGGTTATATCCTTCATCTTCAAAGATAGCCTTATGGGCCTTGTGGCAGGCGTGCAGCTCTCGGCAAATAATATGCTTAAGGTAGGTGATTGGATCGAGATGCCTTCGCGAGGTGTGGACGGCGTTGTGGAGGAGGTGACACTGACAACCATCAAGATCCGCAGCTGGAACAACACTATGCAGACCATACCTCCCTATATCCTTGTCAGCGAGCCATTTGACAACTGGCAGGCGATGCGTGATTCGGGAGGTCGCCGCATCAAGCGAAATATAAACGTGGATATGACCAGCGTGCGTTTTGCAGACGACGCACTCATAGAGTCGCTGCGCAGCAACAGCTCCACAGCAGAGATTATGAGCACCATCGAGACCTCGCTGCAGGAGGGAGGCATAACAACCAACCTCGACCTCTATATGCGCTACATAGGCAAGTATCTCGACAACCATCCGCGCGTCAACCACAAGATGATCGCTATGGTACGCCAGCTACAACCCTCGGAGTGGGGACTCCCTGTGGAGCTATACTGCTTCTCGGCAAATGTCAACTGGATTCCATACGAGCATCTTCAGGCTGAGATATTCTCGCACATCGTGGCCCTTGCGCCACTCTTCGGCATAGAGATATACCAGGCTCCTGCAAATAGCAGCTTCCAAAAATAGAGAATTCAGGGCGGCTAACAAGGTTAGGGCTACGAAGATTATAATTAAGGGCGTCTCCAACAAATTATTGGAGACGCCCAAATAACATTGTTAGATAACTTTAAAACACCTCACGCATAATTCTGAGTGACTCTACTTTGTTTATGGCATCGAGGTGAAAGGAGTAGTATTTGAGCATAGCCTCGAGGAATGAGGCGCGCTCCACGCGGTTGAGACCTATCTCTCCGAGATAGCGAACATCGCACTCGAGCATATCGTGCAGAATGCGGGCATTCTCAGGCGTGAGGGCAGCGCTGGGGATAAGGGCGTGGGGCGTGAAGTGTCCATCACGGATATCGAGCCACGCACCATCGGTATACTCATTATCGGGCGAGAAGCCCAAAGGACGGCTGAGGTTTGCCAAGAACCATAGGTGGAAGTTGGCGATACCCTCCTCCAAAACATCGAGAGCCGCAACAGAACCCCACACAAAATCGAAAAGCTCCGACCCCGGCTCACTCTCCCTGACAAGACGATACAACACCTCGGCCATAAAGAGTGCCATCGTAGACTTGCGGACATCGAACGGAGTGCTCTGCAACACCATACCCGGCACTAAGTCCTTCATACGGTGCATCGACATCTTCGACGAGGTAAGGCCCTCAAACTCAACAGCAAACATAGGCTGCAGCAGCGCCATCTTCGACCCCTTAGCCGTGGGACGCACACCCTGAACCATATAGCTCTGACGGCCATAGACATCCGTAAGTATCTGCACAATGACACCCTTCTCGCCATACTTCAGTGTGCCGAGAACTATGCCACGTGCCTTATACGACTTCATCGCCATCGCTACTTGGGGTCGTACCAGCGTCCGTCGCGCTTGATAATCTCTATGAGGTGGTCTATAGCCTCCGACTGGTGGATGTTGCGCTCCACAATCTCGCGACCGCGGTAGAGCGTGATATGCTCGGGCGATGAGCCTACATAGCCATAGTCGGCATCTGCCATCTCGCCAGGTCCATTTACGATGCAGCCCATAACGCCGATCTTTAGATCCTTGAGGTGCGAGGTGCGTGCCTTGATTGTGGCAAGCGTAGACTCTATGTCGTATAGCGTGCGACCGCAACTCGGACAGGCTATATACTCCGTGCGCGAGAATCTGAGACGCGCCGCCTGCAGCAGCATAAGCTCTATATCCTCAATAGTCGCAGCATCCAACTGCGGAGCATCAACCCATACACCCTCGGCAAGGCCGTCGATGAGCAGCTGTCCCATATCTGCCGCGGCATATATCGCCACACGCTCTGCATCCTTATCGTCATATCTTCTGCGAAGCACCTTTGGGCGGCTATCCTTGCTACTGAGTATTGCCGCGCGCCACTCGTGCGTAGGGTTGTCGCTGAGAGCCTCCACCACGTCATACTCCGCCGTAAGCTCCGTGTGGATGATAGGACGTGCCGAGGTACGGGCGCGGAATGATGTTGGTGAGTAGCCATCGAGACTCTCCACATCGAACTCCGCGGTGCGACTCGCGAAATACTCCGCTAACAGACGACCTACTGGCACCTCATTCTCAGGAGCCTCGGTCAAGGATACACGTAGCGTATCGCCGATGCCATCCGCCAGCAACGCACCGATGCCCACAGCACTCTTGATGCGACCCTCGATGCCATCGCCCGCCTCCGTAACGCCGAGGTGCAGAGGATATGTCATACCCTCTCGATCCATAGCCTCGACAAGCAGGCGGTAGGCGTGTACCATAACACGTGTGTTGCTCGACTTCATTGACACCACAACATCATCAAACTCCGCAGCGCGGCACATTCTGAGGAACTCCATCGCCGAGGCTACCATACCCTCGGGGGTGTCGCCCCACTCGTCGAAGATACGCTTAGCCAACGAGCCGTGGTTTACACCTATGCGCAACGCAACGCCGCGACGCTTACATATATTTATAAGGCTCTCCAACTCGCCATTCGAGGTGCGGAAGTTACCAGGGTTGATACGCACCTTGTCGACAACCTCGGCAGCCATCATAGCAATCTCGGGCGTGAAGTGGATGTCGGCAACTATCGCGGCGTGGCACCCCTTCTCTCGCAGCTGCTCCATAATTGGCGTGAGAGCCTCGCCCTCCTTGCGCCCCTGCGCCGTGAGACGCACTATCTCTGCCCCAGCATCGGCAATGCGTATGGTCTGCGCCACACTACGCTCCACATCTGCCGTTGGGGTATTGGCCATAGACTGCACAGCAATAGGATTGCTGCCACCTATTGTTACACCGCCGAAGCTCACCTCGTGCGACACACGACGGCTATATTTCAATGTTCTCTTCATAATACTCCTGCTATCTAAGTGCCACTATAAACTCCGGGAACTCGCTCCACAGCGGCTCTGTGAGCAACCACCACTCGCGAGCCTCGGCAGCCTGAGATGGACGCTCGGATGAGATATCGCGTCTGAAGGCCTCGTCATCGGGGTGCTCCGCGGCGGTGAGCTCTGCATAGTAGGCCTTGAAGCGCGACTTGAGCAACGAGAGCAACGACTTATCCAAAGCACCGTCGCGCTGGAATGATGCCCACAGGCGAGCAACAACAGCCTCGGCAGACTTCTCGGTGAGGTCTATAGTGATATCGTCAAAAGCCTCCCACTCCTCGGTGGCAACATAGCACAACGCCAAGAGGTTAACACCCTCTAAATGATCCTCGGGGTCACAATCCAGGAGCATCTCCAACTGCGCCATAGCCATCTCCACATCACCGATACGGAAGTGGTCGACAGCCGAGCCATAGAGGATAGAGATCGCCGCACGGCTATTGGCGTGCTCCCAGCGCAGCGGCATAGCCTCATCCTCGGGCAGAGCATCCATAAGCGTCTGGAACGCCTCGTAACGCGCCTCACAAGCCTCAGCATAGCGACCCTCGGCAACAAGAGCGTCGACAGTCTCCTTATGTCGTACAAAGTTATAACGTCCCTTACCCTCGAGTTCGAAAGTCTGATCCTCAGTAGGGTTAAATTTCAGATCCACGTTTGACATCTCTTCTTATTTTTAGCATTAACAAACCCGATACTACAGCCGTAACGGCAGCACCATAGACGTATGCCGCAGTCGTAGCACCCATACCCACAAACTGCGTAGATACGAAGATAAACGACGAGCAGATGTAGGTCATAAATATGGCTGGCACGAGGGCAAGCACCGCAAACGAACTACCCTTGCGCATCAGCCACGCGGTAATCATCCAGAGTGTGAAGACAGACAGTGCCTGATTGGACCACGCGAAGTAGCGCCAGATAACATCAAAATCGACAAATGCGATGCCGATACCAATAGCGAAGAGTGGCAAGCTGATGACAAGACGCTTAAAGATAGGCTTCTGGTCGTAGCCAAGCATATCAGCAACGATAAGGCGCGCCGAGCGGAATGCCGTATCACCCGAGGTGATAGGCGCTATGACAACGCCCAAGATAGCAAGGATGCTACCCACAGCGCCGAGCGCAGTGTCACTAATCAACGACACCACAACACCAGCGTTGCTGCCATTAGCCTCCATAAAGTCATTGAGGCCCTCCACACCGCCAAAGAACGCCATAGCCATAGCAGCCCATATAAGAGCGATGATAGACTCCGAGATCATAGCTCCGAAGAAGAC
This sequence comes from Alistipes sp., assembly GCA_017630455.1. GTDB lineage: Bacteria > Bacteroidota > Bacteroidia > Bacteroidales > Rikenellaceae > Alistipes. Next base: position 50,145 of record JAGBVG010000008.1, read on the forward strand.
AGGGCGCGCCTGAGTCTCCGAGGTTACGCAACGTGCCATAAGTGGCGACTGCGTGGCGTGGAAGCCCGACACTGCACCGCAGGCGATGCTTATAAAGAGCGTGGGCACGATAGGCAGATTCTCGGCATTGAAGTGCATATTATCCACCGAGGTCAACTCCGGGATGGTGTAGTCGCCAAAGAGCAGCACGCCGAAGAAAGCCAACGCCATACCTATGAGCGCAGCACCGAAGATTGGATATATTTTGCCGATAATCTTATCGACAGGCAGAATCGTAGCTATGAAGTAGTAGACGATGATAATAGCCACCCACGCGAGGTATGGAATATCAGTCTTGTCGGTGAGAATCTGCGACGGCGTGACGATAAACACCGCACCAACCAAAATCATAAGAACGGGAATCACCAGAAGGGTCAACTTGTGCATACCACCTCCGAGATACTTGCCGATAATCTCGGGGAGGCTCCTGCCACCATTGCGCAGCGAGATAACACCCGACAGATAGTCGTGCATAGCACCCACAAAGAGACCACCCAACGTAATCCACAAAAAGGCCACAGGGCCATAACACGCACCAAGTATAGCACCGAAGATAGGGCCTGTGCCCGCAATATTTAGCAACTGAATGAGGAATATCCTCCAGCGCGGCATAGGAATATAATCCACGCCGTCATACATACTCTTGGATGGCACATCGGCCTTAGGATCAATGCCCGCGATGCGCGACATAAGCCCACCGTATAGGAAGTACGCCGCAACCAACACCACGAGACAAGTTATAAAAGTAATCATAGGTTACACATTATTAAAATAACATTGCGAAATTAAACATTTTTTCGCGAAATACCGCAACATCCAGCAATTATTCTTTAGGAATACCGCTCCTCAAATCGCAATATTTTTATCTAAATATATGATTTTTATACTCAAATATTCGGTATTTTGAAAATTTGCATTATCTTTATGCCAAAATTAGTTGTGATGCCAAACGAGAAGAGAAACAAAAGAGTCGCCACTGCAATAGTCATTGCAGTTATAGCACTCATAACCATCATATTAGAATCAGCCGTAGGCAGCTTTCCCTTCGCGATTTTCTCATTCCCACTCAACATATTGTGCATATTGCTGTGGCTCTTTACCCTATGTCACCTATATCGCAACCGCGCCACATCGACCATTGCGCAGATGATGCTAAGCCGCGAGGCTACGTGGCTCTCGCTCCTTATAATGGCCGTAACGGGTATTGCCTTGGGCTTGGAGCGTAAGCCGTCGAGCGATTCGTGGGCTGTGGTTACGGGGATTCTCTTCGTTCTGAGCCACCTCACGTTTGTGATCCTTAGAGGCTGTAGAGTGGCAGGCGGCATTCGCTGGCGCTTCACCTTAACCCACGTCGGACTGTGGCTTGCTCTTGTAGCAGGATTCTGGGGCGCACCCGACCGCGAGCAGCTGCGCATCTCGGTGAACGAGCAACCCTCATCCGAGGCATACACCATAAAGGGCGAGCTACGAAGGCTTCCGTATGATATCCGTATGGAGGATTTCGACATCGAACTGTCGGCCAATGGCACACCCGAAAATTACGAGGCGAGAGTGAATATTGATGGCATCAGTATCACTCTGCGCGTCAACCACCCCTACAACCGCACCATAGCCGAGAAGGTATATTTGGTGAGCCACAGCACTTCGGTTGTGGGTAAGAGATATCTCATCTTAGAGATAGTAACCGAACCTTGGCAGTGGCTATCTGCCGCGGGTATAGTGATGCTTATTGGCGGCGCGGTGCTGCTGTTTCTGCGAGGTCCTAAAAATCGTAAATCGTAGTGTTATGAGTGGTGGATGGAACATATTTCCTGCTATTGCAGCAGGCGTGGTAATGCTCTCGGCATCGGGGGCTATCGTGGCACTGATACGCAAGGAGCGAAGCCTCTGGGCGATACTCCTTTCGGCTCTCGGCATCGCTGTAATGGCGACATTCATAGGTATGCTATGGTGCTCCCTCGAGCGACCTCCGCTGCGCACTATGGGCGAGACGCGATTGTGGTATTCGTTCTTCCTGCTCATCGCGGGACTCTTTACCTATATGCGCTGGCGATATCGCTGGATTATGACATTCTCGACACTTCTGGCCACGGTGTTCATACTCATCAACATCCTCAAGCCCGAAATTCACGACCAGACGCTTATGCCAGCACTGCAGAGCGGGTGGTTCGTGCCGCACGTATCGGTATATATGTTCTCCTACGCGCTTATGGGGTGCGCGACACTTTTGGCCATAGCTTCGCTGATACGCCCAGGCATAGGCGTTGACGATGCCATAGAGCGACTCCTCTACGGAGGTCTTGCATTTCTGTCGATCGGTATGCTCACCGGGGCGTTATGGGCCAAAGAGGCGTGGGGAGCATACTGGAGCTGGGATGCCAAGGAGGCGTGGGCAGCAGCAACGTGGAGCCTCTACCTCATAGCCATACATTTAGCCCCGAGCATTATGAACAGCAGGTCGCAAAAGGCATACTATGCCATTATAATAGTAGCCTTCCTCGCGCTGCAGATGTGCTGGTATGGCGTCAACTACCTACCCTCGGCAGCCGATAGCATACATACGTACAACCAATAAAACAACATAATAATAGACCTATGAAAAAACGTAAACTAAACCTCGTCCTTAGGGCAGCGATCGCAGTGACAGCACTGCTCCTTATCATCTACCGTATGACGCTGTCGACACCACCTGCTGAGCTTAGCACCGAGGCTCGTGTTGCTGCAATCCTCGAGGAGAGCGGATGTATGAGTTGCCACACCGCTAACCCCGAGCTTCCGTTCTATGCCGACATCCCTGTTGCTGGCGACCTCGTTAAGCAGGATATCGCGGATGGCTACCGCGCCTACGACATCACACCTCTTATGGATGCTCTGCATAATGGCACTATGCCAAACCCTGTGGATGTAGCCAAGGTGGAGAAGGTTGCCACCGACAAGAGTATGCCCGCGGCGAAGTACTACCTTATGCACTGGGGTAGTCAGATGACCGATGCAAAGGCTGAGATCATCGCAGCGTGGGCTCGTGACTACCGCACCGCATACTACAACGACGGAGTTATGGGCGAGCGTGCTGGCGAGCCTATTCGCCCTATCGTCCCAGCAGAGAACATCGACCTGCGTAAGGTGGCTCTCGGCTACGACCTCTTCCACGACGTGCGCCTCTCGGTGGACAACACCATATCGTGTGCATCGTGCCACGATCTGAGCACAGGCGGCGTGGATAATCATCAATATTCCGACGGCGTAGAGGGACGTATGGGAGGTGTTAACGCCCCTACGGTCTACAACGCCGTATTCAACTTTGTGCAGTTCTGGGATGGTCGCGCCAAGACCCTCGCTGAGCAGGCTGCAGGACCTCCTGTAAACCCTGCGGAGATGGCCTACAACTCTTTCGACGAGATCATCGCCAAGCTCTCGGAGGATAAGACTCTTGTAGCGCGCTTCGAGGAGATCTATCCCGAGGGTATCACCGAGGCTACGATTACCAACGCCATCGAGGAGTTTGAGCGCACGCTCACCACACCAAACTCAGCATTCGACAAGTGGCTCTATGGCGACAACGAGGCTCTGACAGCCCAGGAGTTGCGCGGTTATGAGCTCTTCAAGGAGCATAGCTGCGCCACCTGCCACGTAGGCCCTAACCTCGGAGGCGAGACATACGAGCTTATGGGCCTCCGCAACCACTACTTCGAGGCTCGCGGCTTGGAGCTTACCGAGGAGGATAACGGTCGCTACAAGGAGACTAAGAATGAGCGTGACCGCCACCGCTTCAAGGTTCCGGGATTGCGCAACATCGAGCTCACCTGGCCATACTACCACGACGGCACTCGCCTCACGATGGAGGAGGCTGTGCGCGATATGGCTCTCTATCAGTGTGATGTAGAGCTTTGCGAGGGCGACATCGAGGATATCGTAGCATTCCTGCGCACGCTGACTGGCGAGTACAAGGGCGAGAAGCTCACCACTACTAACGAGTACGGTGTAGTTTTCAGCCACGACCACGACCACGATCACGATCACGACCACGATCACGAATAACAGCGTAGCATAAACAAAAAGGCTTGTCTAACAGGTTGTTAGGCAAGCCTTTTTTTTGGGTCTTTCTATATTCCTTTTTTTGTTCCTTTCCTCTTTTATCTGAAGTCGTATCAGCTATTATACTGCTTCCTATTGCGCATTGTTGTTGTCTACACCCAATACTCCCTTAAGGTTCTTAGCCCAGAGGCTCTTGGCACGGAGAACCTGCTCGATAATATCACGCACAGCACCCATACCTCCGTTATACTCCGAGACATAGCGCGAAGCCTCGACAACCTCCATAGCGGCATCGGCGGGACATACAGGGATACCCACCTTACGCATACACTCCAAATCGGGGATATCGTCACCCATATAGATGACATTCTCGGGATTGATATCATAATCGTTGAAAAACTCCTCCATAGCCACCACCTTATCCATACAGTTGAGATAGATGCGTGTGACACCTAACATCCTAAGGCGGTTCTCCAACATCTTGCCTCGGCCACCCGAGATTACACATATCTTAAGCCCCTCGCGTAGAGCATAGGCTATGGCATAGCCATCCTTGGCATAATAGCGGCGTATGAAATCCCCATCGGGAGTGGGAGTGATACCGCCATCCGTCATTACACCATCCACATCGAAGACAAAGGCCTCGACACGTGCTACATCTTCTTTGAAGTTTCCCATATACTTTCTGTTAAATCTTTATAAATTCGTTGCTTCACGCCATCACCCTCGAGCATCGCAATATGCTCCGAGGTGACTACCCTATCGCCACGCACCGCAGGACCTGTCTGCACCTGCGCAGGGTCGTCGACAGCTACAGCCTTAGATGCCGTCTCGGCGATAAGCGGCTTGAGGATATCGAACGACAATCCCGCATCGGCGACAACCTCCGCACCCAAGCCATAAAGGTGGTTGGGGAAGTTATTGACCATAACACCCGCAAGGTGGATTCTCTTTCTCAGTGCCGAGTCGGCATACTCCACACGCGAGGAGATAGTACGCGCAAAACTCAGCAGCCTGTCGCGACACTCCGCACTATCGGCCTCAACAAAGAGCGGCACGTCGTCGAGACGTATGCGGCGCCCCTTTGTGAAGCTCTGTAACGCATAGAGAATACCTCGGCGACCCCCGCGCTCTGGAATAGCACTCATAGGTACGCTGCCTGCCGTATGCACCACAATGGCATCATCGGGGAATGGAAGTGCAGAGGCCACAGCACCCACAGCACGGTCACTGACCGAGATGATATATATGTCGGCATCGGCAAGATCCTCCTCGTCATTCTCCCAGTCGCAGCCACCTATGGAGGCGACCTCCATAGCTCGCTCACGGTTGCGTGCAAAGATCTGCACAAGCTCCACACCCGCAACACTACGCAGCGTGCGCGCCAAGGCCTCGGCGACATTTCCTGAGCCTACGATAACCACTCGTTCGCGTCTATCGTTGCGAAGCACCGCGCCACCATCTCGACACTTAAGGCGACGGCGGTCTATGCGTTCGAAGTAGCTGCGATGCTGCAAAACACAACACACCTCGCAGCCCGAAAGCAGGATATTCCACGACACCTGAACCCAGAGTATAAAGAGTGGCACAAACGCCAAACCACCATAGATAACGTTATAGGAGGTCATCAACGACTGAAAATAGACATATCCCCACTGCCACAGCGACAGGGCTACACCAGCAAAGAGACCCGCGATGAGAGCATTGCGCCACTGCACGCGTGTGTAGGGCAGATATTTGTAGACAAGCGTACAGGCAATCGTGGCAAGGAGCAGCGCCAAAAGATGGCTCACAAGTTCGCTCATATCGCTCTCGAGACCTGCCATAGAGAGTATATCCAAGGTGAGGGCTATAGCACCCAGCGCAAGAACCGGCACCACAACAGCAACAATGAGATAGGCCATATATCGGATTATGAATCCTCGGCGCTTCGAGATACCCCACACACGGTTAAACGACTCCTCGGCGGTGCGGAAGAGCGTGAAGATAGCAAAAAGGAGTGTGGCAATACCCACCACAGCAAGGAATCCTGGGGCTATGTTATCAGCTGCCGAGGTAGCTGTGCCGACAACCGTATCCAACACCGCATACCAATCCTTCGGTGCACTGGCGTAGATGATAGTAACAACCCTCTCGTAGACACCAAACCTACCCAAGATGAGCAGCACCAAGGCCAACAGCGGAACCATAGCAAAGAGCGTATATAGCGTGAGAGCCGCACTGTCGACAATCGTACGATGAATGTTTATGCCACGCAGCGTATAGTAGAGTAGACGATATCCCCTACGCAGAAAGCTGCGCTCCGCGATATCGACCCTCAACAGATGGTTATGCACCAGATGGTGCAGATGTTCAAAGATTTTCATACTCTATGGCATCGGTTTTACGTAAATCACCCAATTATCCCCCGCGATGGTTGTTATGGCTAAGGTACGCTCCGATCCAGCTCGCGCACCCACAGCCCTACGCACCTCCTCGACCGAGAGGCGTGTATCGCGCTTGAGGATCTCCACGCCCACACCCTTCAGCTCGCGTTTAAGCTCCTTGGGGCGGTATATCGCCACGCCATCTATGGCGTATACCCTGCCGGGGATAACACCCTCCGTAGGCAGAGCCTCGGCAAAGGCAAAGCCGTTGTTTGACCACATTGAGGCATAGCCACCAAAGGCAGCCACGGCAACACGCGACTTCTGCACCGCGACATCCGGAACTATCATATATCGCCATCGCGACGGCTCGAAAGGCTCGCAGCACGGTGGCAGATTCAAGGCCTCGCAGCCGAAGGTCCACTCCCCGAGCCCCACGGCAGCAACACGCACCGCAGGATTCGCGGCACGGCTATATATGTTCAGCTCCTTGCACTCTCCCGACATAGAGACCACCTCCACCTCCGAGCAAGGAAACAGACGCAGCGCCTCGTCGACATCAAAGAGCGGCGAGAGCTTGATAGCCACACGCTTGGCGATATGCTCGAGGCGCGGCATCATAGCCAACACGTTGGGCGAGCAATCCTCCATACGCACCATCTTCTTACCCTCGTCCGAGCGGCGGTCAGGGTCTATAAACACCCAGTCGAAACTCTCCTGCGTAGCCTCAACATAATCCTCCGACGAGGCTGTGACAACCTCCACATTATTGACACCCAGCAGCGTAAGGTTATATCGCACAACCTCCGCGAGAACCTCATCACGCTCCACGGCTACAACCCTGCGGAAATTGCGCGCCGCAGCCATAGCATCAATACCCAAGCCGCAGCTGAGATCCAGAAGCGTATCACCACAAAGGGCCTTGCGTCGCGCACTCTCCATACTCGACGACTGCTCGAAGGCACGCGGAGGGATGATACAACGCGCCTCGTAGAGATGCGGAAGCTTCTTACGTGCGCGCTGCAGATACTTCACCTGCGTAGCTACGAGGGCTGCACAAGGCACACGCTTGTCGAGCGCAACACGTTGCGGATCGCGCTCAATATTCTCCTCTATGGCTCGGCGTAGCTCCTCGCTGCGCAACAGCTCTACATCAGATATCGTCAACATACTTAGGCAAAGTTATCACTTTTTTTCTATTTACAGACCACAGAACAAGGGTTATTAATGCAAAGAGTGCATAACAGAGCACCACGCCCACGCCTGAGATCCTATACTCCACACCCGTGAAGCCGCACTCCGCAGCCCACAACACCACCGTATTCTGCATCCTCGCGCCCCACTCGCAAAGAGCCGCAAAGGGGAGTGCAACAGGATAAGGAAGCAGAAGCGCAAAGAGCCCTCCCGCAACAACAATATATGCAAAGAGCATAACAACAGGCGTGATGACCACACCCGCAAGAGGCAGATTACCAAAGGTATACGACACCACAGGGAGTGTCCACAGCGTTGCCACGACACCTATAATCAACGTAGAGGCCACCGCCTTGACGCTCCACGGACCTCCGATCCTGCGAACAAGAGGCTGACCCCACAGCAGTATGCCCGCCACGGCAAGGGCCGAGAGCTGGAAGCTGATATCGTAGAGATAACTCGGGCGGTAAAGAAGCATCACAAAGAGCGTCACAGCGAGGATGTTTACGGAGTTGCTGACCGATGAGGTAAGGCGTGCCAGCTGCAACATAGTGAGCATTATGGCTGCGCGAACCACCGAGGGCGAGAGTCCGCTCATCACAGCAAAGAGCCACAGGGCTGCTATAACGACTACATTGGCAATGCGGTGTCCGCGATGCAGGAGTCGCAAGGGCATAAGCATAGCCATTACCACAAGAAGCACTATACCTAAATGGAGTCCCGACACGGCGAGAAGATGCGACAGACCCGTCTGTGAATATGCCTCGCGAAGCTGCTTGGGCATAGCGTGGCGCGACCCCGTGACCATAGCCTCGGCGGTGGCGTGAGAGAGGCTATCGGTGGCATAACGTACCAAGCGTCTCACCGCGCGATGATTAAGAGAACTGTACTCCGTGTGGGTGACATCGAGGATATTACTCTCGATGCTCACGCCACCTATGTAACCGCGATTGCGAAGCAGCTTATCGTAGCCCTCGAAGCGCGACATACGCTCCCGAACACGACCATAAACTACTACTCTGTCGCCATTGCCGATGGTGTCGTTACGAAGCCACAGCTGCACCTTATCGTCGGCACGCGACCACTCGTCGTCCTCTCTCCACCCTATCACACGACCCTCCGCAACACGATATCCCTCGCGCTGAGCAGGGATGCCCGAAACCACGATATCCATCTCCACCACACTATTATACGGCATCGAGGCGCGGGGCGTGCGATACTCCGCAACGAGATAGCCAAAGAGCAGCAACGCCACAGCCACATATCCCCACGACATCCTGCGCGACTGCGTGAGCCACCCCAACGCCACAGCCACACACAGAGCCACAACTACCCCCAGCACGGGAAGCGTAAAGCTACTGGCCAAGAGTATTCCCGTCACAAAAGGCAGAAGCACGAGGAGCATAGGCGCAGAGACCAGTCTGCGCCACAGCACCTTGATACTTAACTGTTTATGCCAACGGACGGATTCTGACATCGGTTACGCTTTCGAGCATCTTCTTCAGAGCCTCAACATCGGTAGGCTCCTCCACCTGACCATAGTGATAAGGGTAGTAAATCTGAGGCTTGAGGGCCTTGACAGCCGCCACAGCCTGCTCGGGAGTCATAGTATATGGCTGGTTGACACACACAAAGGCTATGTCGATATCCTTGAGTGCCGCCTGCTCCGCGGTAGGCTCGGTATCGCCTGAGATATAGATGCGCACATCGCCGCCGAGGGTTACCACATAACCGCAATCCTCACGCTCCTTGGGGTGGAACTGCAACTGATGCTCCGAGGTGTTATATGCCGCCACAGCCTCGACACGGATATCCGCAAAAGGCTCGGCAACCGCACCTGGCAACATCGTGTAACAGTCGCCCTGGAAACCCTCGGCAGAGGTCTTATCCAGAAGGATACGCGTCTGGGGAGTCTGCACAGCATCTATAGCCGCCATATCGAAGTGGTCGTAGTGCGAATGTGTCACGAGAATCATATCGGCCTTAGGCAGCTTCTCGTACTCGGCATTCTCCTTCACAGGGTCTACGTATATGGTGCGACCCTCAAACTCAATAGCTATAGAGGCGTGAGCAAAGAAGGTTAGCTTCACGGTACGACCATTTATCTGAATCTCATCCGAGGGATAAACTGGGGCTGAAGAGCCTCCAAAGAGTTTTGAAAATAGTGACATAGCAATATATTATTTAGTTACGTTGTTTAGAAACTCAACTATCGCGGGGACAAGACCCTCCGTAAGCGGCAGCTGCGAGTTGGTATATACGCTCACCACCTGCTCCATACGATCGCTCGATGCCGCATCCTTAAGCACGTGGCTCATATTCGCGAAGGTGACGTGGCGAGCATCGCGCGCCGCAGATTGCAACCTCTGACCGTTATCTTCCGAGACTTGAATATCGCGACCGCCTGTGATTATAAGCATCGGCTCGTCACAGCGGGCGATAAGCTGCGCGGGGTCACTCTGCATAGAGCTGCGCAGGAATGGCTGCACCGTGGGGTGAAAGAGCGAAATAAGCTCTGCAGGAATATCCTCCGCGGGAACCTCCACACCCTCCTTTATCTTTGCTATAATACTCTGCGCCGCGACAAAAAGGCCGATATGCGAGGGGATGAGTTGTGCTGCGAGCTGCGACACAAGGATCTGATCCATAGGATATCCCGGCGCAGCAAGAAGCACCACTCCGCTCAGCGTCACGCGATCTCGCGCCGCAACCTCCAAAGCTATAGTGCCACCCTCGGAGTGACCCGCCATAAAGACTCTCGTAAAGCCACGCTCGTAGAGCCACGCCACACACCTCTCGGCATCCTCGACATAGTCGCCAAAGAGCAGATTCGGAACCTCCTCCGCAGGGATAGCGCTGCCGCCTATGGCGCGCTTATCGTAGCGCAACACAGCATATCCCGCCTCAACGAGAGCCTCCGAGAGCCTCTTATAGGCATAGCTATTGAGGTTCAGCCCCGAGTTGCCGTTCCTATCCGTAGGGCCTGAGCCTGCGACAATAAGCACCGCGACATCCGCACCACACTCTGGCGTGGCAAGCGTGGCGGCTATTCCTCCCCACGGGCACTCTATAACAACCTCCTCTGATGCAGCAAAAGCTGCGGCACTACAAAGCATCAAGACACTGAAAATAAGAAATATACGCTTCATATATCCTACCATTTGTTAAACTTATCATTCACATCGCAGAACGCATCGTTGACAACACCGCGAAGATGTCGGCGGTCGAGATGGGTATATACCTCGGTGGTTGAGATGCTCTCGTGACCCAAAAGCTCCTGCACCTGACGGATATTTGCACCACCCTCAAGGAGATGCGTGGCGTAGGAGTGGCGCAGGGTGTGGGGGCTGATAACCTTGGTGATACCAGCGCGCTGGGCAGCCTGACGGATGATGGTAAAGACCATAACGCGCGTAAGAGGCGTGCCGCGGTTGTTGAGAAAGAGCGTGGTCTCGGAGGACTTGGCTGGCTTACGAAGCTCCATATATAGCTGAATCTTATCGCGCGCAACAGAGCCTATAGGTACCAGACGCTGCTTGTCGCCCTTGCCAATGATGCGAAGATAGCCCTCGCCGAAGAAGAGGTCGCCGAGACGCAACGTGACAAGCTCCGACACACGCAGTCCCGTAGAGTACAACACCTCGACAATAGCACTATCGCGACAACCCTTGACGCTGGAGAGGTCGAATGTGGCAAGCAGGGCATCTATCTCCGCCACACTAAGCACATCGGGGAGCAGACGCTCCGCCTTGGGGGCATCGACATTCTCGGTTGGAAGCTGCTCGATACGCTCCGAGAGAAGCAGATAGTTATAGAGGCTCTTGACGCCGCTGAGCCTGCGCGCCTGCGAGGCACTACTGCGATTCTCCTCGTAGAGCCACTGCATAAAACGCGATATCATCACCGTGTTCACCTCCTCGGGCACGACACCGTATTGGCGAAGTATGAAGTGCATAAACTCATCATAATCGTCCATATATGCCTCTACGGTGTTTGCCGAGAGGCGTTTCTCACTTCGTATATAGCGTCGGTAGTCACCCCTCAGCCTCTCCCACTTTTTTGTTACATCCATCATAATCCAATGCCCAAAGTGTTGAAATCTAAATACAATTTCGTATCTTTGACGTCATAATGACGCATCCACTACAAGAGCGTTATCACAAATCTCAACGCCTCAAGTGTTGATATCTTAATACTATTTACTATCTTTGTGGTAAAGATACGAAAATTATTTTACATAATATTCACATCGCAACAAAAATATGAAGCAATACACCGAGATATCAATAGGTTGTGCCGACGAGGATATGGCCGACATCCTCACCGCATTCCTCGCCGACTATCCTTTCGAAACCTTTGAGACTGAGCCTCTTCAGGAGGGCATACGTCTGAAGGCATACATCCTCACCACTCAGTGGGCGGAGTGTCGCGACGAGGCTCTTGCCACAGTAGCAGAGTATGGCACCTTAGAGAGCGAGCAGGAGATCGAGGACGAAAACTGGAACTCAGCGTGGGAGCAGGAGAGCTTCAACCCTGTGGATGTGGATGGCAAACTGCTTATACGCGCACCACACCACACACCACCATCGGAGGGCATCATAGATATCATCGTTGCACCGCAGATGTCCTTCGGCTCGGGACACCACCAGACAACACGTATGATGTGTCGACTCATAGAGAGGCTACGCATCAAGGGCAGTATCCTCGATGTGGGATGCGGCACGGGAGTGCTCTCAATAGCTGCCATAAAGTGTGGAGCAGAGAGTGCCGATGCCATAGATATTGATCCGTGGTCGACAGAGAGCGCCAATAGCGCAGCGGAGCTAAACGGCATCGGCGAGCAGATGCACATAATCCTCGGAACGGTAGAGGCCATAGAGGGCAATATATATAATATGGTTGTGGCAAACATCAACCGCAACATCATCCTCAACGACATCGACCGCTACTGCTCGGCACTGGCCGAGGGTGGCACGCTCCTGGTTAGCGGATTCCTACGTCAGGACGTAGAGGAGATAGCCGCAGCAGCCACAACGCGTAACCTAACACACATCGAGACCCTCACCGAGGATGAGTGGGTGGCAATGGCATTTACAAAGCGATAACGACACACTATTATGATAATTCTTCCTTCGGCATATTTCGGCTCTACGGAGTATTGGTCAGCTATAGCGCAGGGTGGCGACGATGTGGTGATAGACCTCGGAGAGAACTACGTCAAGCGTTCGGAGCGTAACCGCACAGAGATTATGACATCGGGAGGCATAATGCAGCTCTCGGTGCAACTTGCCCACGCCAACCGCCCACGCCAACCGATGCGTTCGATGAAGATCGACTACTCGAAACGTTGGCAGCATCAGCACCGCGTGGCGATGGAGTCGGCATATCGCTCCTCGCCATACTACGACTACTACGCCGAACGCTTTGCCAAGCTCTACGACCGCGAGTGGAGATACCTCATAGATCTCAACCACGCGACATTGGAGGCTGTTTGCGCTATCCTCAAGCGCCCCGTGCCGCGCTTCTCGGAGAGCTACATAGATGCCACGGAGGCGGATATCGACCTGCGCGACAAGAGACGCGAGGTGACATTCGTTGCTGAGCCATACATTCAGGTTTTCAGCGACAGACTGCCATTCGAGCCTAATCTCTCGATTTACGACCTCATAATGTGCGAAGGTCCCGCAGCTGGCGAGATACTCCTAAAATCGAAATTATAGATCCAGAAGCGGCAAATTTCGGTATATAGGTCTTCGTTCTATGATATTTTTCGCCGCGTGTGAAATTAACGGAGAAACACCGAAAAGTGAGATTCCGCGAGAAAACGCCCTAAAAAGCGAAAAAATAATTATTTCTACCAATCACCATATATCGCTGATTTTAAATGTCTTGAAAAACACGCTTTAAAAAAGTTTAAAAAAAGTTGCGAAAATATTTGGTGGTTTAATAAAAATGCTATACTTTTGTCCTTTGGAGAGGTGGCAGAGTGGTCGATTGCGGCGGTCTTGAAAACCGTTGAGCTGCGAGGCTCCGGGGGTTCGAATCCCTCCCTCTCCGCAGCAAAGGGTGTAAATCAAGTAGTTACGAGATTTACACCCTTTTTTACACCCA
>JAGBVG010000071.1 GCA_017630455.1 Alistipes sp.
GCCTTTTATATAACTACTTTTAACTTTATTAATAGCAATCTTACTTAATAGTCCGCGGGCGACAAGTGCATCTACATCAGCCTTGACCGTTGGATGGCTAACAGCGAATCTGTTTTCGAGTTCTTTTATTGTAAAAGCCGTTTGAGGGTTATTGTTAATAATCGAAAGCATAGCTGCCTGCCTTTCATTAATACCTCCTAATCTCAAGAAGTCGGCGGTTTTGGCTTTTTGATCTATTTTCTTTTCTATATAGTCAAGTAAAATTACAATTGGAATCTATGAATATTTTCCTACCTTTGCACGAAAATAGTAAAACGGTTTACTATAAAAGATGTGACTAAAATCTAAACCTTTATAATATATGGAGTCATTTATGATTTCCGGTATCCAGCAGATCGGTACCGGTACTGTGGACTTCAGAAAGTCATGGAACTGGTACATTGAGATGTTCGGAATTGACGTGAAGATTCTGGAGGACGACACAGTAGCGGAGCGCATGCTCCCATATACAGGCGGAAAGCCGCATCAGCGTCACGCCGGCATCGCAGTCAATCTTCAGGGCGGTGGAGGCTTCGAAATATGGCAGTACTCAAAACGTAAGCCGGAGCCGTGTCCGTTTGCCATATCGGTTGGAGACCTCGGCATCTTTGCTGCAAAGCTCAAATGCCGTGATGTAGCGGCGTTCTATAATTGGGTTTCTAATAAATGGCCAGACTGCACCACTCCCGAAACCCTTCCGGACGGTACACCATGCTTCTATATAAAGGACCTCTATGGCAACTGTTTCCAGATCGTAGAAAGGAAAGATGTATTCATCGATCAGAACAAGTTCACTGGTGGAATGATCGGTGCTGTCATTGGCGTCACCGACATGGAGAGATCTATCAGATTCTATCGTGATGTACTTGGCTACGACCGAATAATCAGTGACACCACAGGAGCGTTCAGCAAGCATTTCTTCATGCCAGGTTCCGACAAGAACTGCCGCAGGGTCATCCTCGGCGCTCCGAAGCGCAAAGGCGCATTCGCAGAACTCTTCGGAGACTCGACGATAGAGCTTGTACAAGCTCTTGAATACACTCCACGTAGGATTTACGAAGGACGCTATTGGGGCGACCCCGGCTTTATCCAGGTATGCTTCGACGTGACAGGAATGGACAATATGAAGAAGTTCTGTGCAGAAAAAGGTCATCCTTTCACAGTGGACAGCTGTCCTGACGGAGAGATCTTCGATATGGGAGACGCATCTGGACGCTTTGCATATATCGAGGATCCGGACGGAACCCTGGTTGAACTTGTAGAGACGAACAAGGTACCGGTAATCAAGAAACTGGGATGGTTCATCGACATGAAGAAGCGTAATCCGGAAAAGAATCTCCCTAAATTCCTTTTCAGAATGATGGGACTTGTATCAAAAGAAACAATCAAAAATCAATAGACATGTTTACAGATATTTTTGACAGAATCAGAAAGTCAGCAGGTGGTCCTATCGGACAGTACCGTGAAAAAGCTGAAGGTTATTTCGCATTCCCACGCCTTGAGGGCGAACTTGGTCCAAATATGAAATTTAACGGACAGGACGTTCTGTGCTGGAGCCTCAACAACTATCTTGGTCTTGCAAACCATCCCGAGATCCGCAAGGCAGATGCAGAAGCCGCTGCGAAATGGGGCCTGGCATACCCTATGGGAAGCCGAATGATGACAGGACAGACACATCTTCACGAAGAGCTCGAGCGCAGGCTTGCAGCATTCGAGAAGAAAGAGGCTGCCTTCGAGTTCAACTTCGGTTACCAGGGTATCGTCTCGACGATCGACGCACTGGTATGTCGTCATGACGTGATTGTCTATGATGCTGAAGACCATGCCTGCCTCCTTGACGGTATCCGTCTGCACGTCGGAAGCAAATATAAGTTCCGTCATAATGACATCAAGGACTGCGAAAGAGTGGTTGCAAAGGCATGTGAGGAAGCGGAGAAGAAGGGCGGCGGAGTCCTCCTCATCACTGAAGGAGTATTCGGAATGACCGGAGCTCTCGGAATCCTTGACCAGATAGCAGCGCTCAAGAAGAAATACAAGTTCCGCATCATGATTGATGATGCCCACGGATTTGGTGTGATGGGCGAGCACGGCCGCGGTACATCCGAGCACTTCGGAGTTATGGATGAGATTGACATATACATCGGAGCATACGCAAAGTCAATGGCCATAATCGGCGGTTTCGTAGCAGCCGACAAGGATATCATTGACTACCTTAAATACAATATGCGTTCGCAGATCTATGCGAAGTCACTTCCAATGCCTATCGTGGAAGGATGTCTCAAGCGACTCGATATCATCGACAGTCCTGAAGGTGATGCGCTCCGCGCGCAGCTCTGGAAGGTGACCAGACGCCTCCAGAATGGATTCCGCGAACTTGGATTTGACATCGGCCCTGCTGAGGCATGCGTCACACCTGTTCTTGTGAAGGCGGGAGTGAATTCAGCAGCCAACATTGCAGTCGCGCTTCGCGAGGAATACCATATCTTCTGTTCTGTTGTGATCTATCCTGTGATTCCTCCGGGAATGGTAATCTTCCGTATCATCCCTACAGCTGCTCACAGCATGGATGATGTCGAAAGGACACTCGCTGCCTTCAAGGATATGAAGGAAAGACTTGACAGAGGAGAATTTGACAAGGAAATGCCTAATATGGCGCTCCTGAAATAAGCCATGCAATCAGTTTGGATAACAGGAGCATCCTCCGGAATCGGTGAAGCATGTGCTTACCGTTATGCAGAAGAAGGGGCGAGACTGGCTCTTACCTCTTCTTCTGCAGACCGTCTTGAAAAGGTTGCGGCCAAATGCCGTGAACTCGGGGCAGAAGGGGTGACTGTTTTCCCTTTCGACCTCACCTGCCCCGACGGTATTGACAACCTCACCGACGACGTCTGGATTGCCCTCGGTGGCATTGACATAGTAATGCTCAATGCCGGCATCAGCCAAAGAACCAACGTCGAGGATACTTCAATGGAGATGGTGCGCAAGATAATGGAAATCAATTACTTCGCTCCAGTAGCTATTGCTAAACGCCTTCTGCCGAAAATGGCTGCCAGAGGCGGTGGAAAGATTGCTGTAACTACATCCATTGCCGGAAGATTCGGTTTTCCGCTCCGATGCGGATACAGCTCTTCAAAGTTCGCCTTGTACGGATTCTTCGAAACCCTTCAGGCCGAGTACTACAGCAAGGGTATCAGAGTGACTATGGTATGTCCGGGTAGGGTGCAGACCAACATATCCAGATATGCTCTTGACAAGGGAGGAAAGCCACACGGAGTGATGGATCCCGGTCAGGCAAGCGGAATGACTGCAGGAGCTGCGGCACGCGTCATAACAAGAGCTGTAGCAAAGGAAAAGAAGGAAGTGCTTGTAGGAAGGAAAGAACTTCTTATGGTCTATATCAAACGATTCTTCCCTGGATTATGCGCCATTCTTGCCCGTAAAATCAAACCTATGTAGCGGTTATGGGAAAGTTGTACGATCTTTTGAGAGAAGACTACAGGATCAAGGAAGGTCTCAAGACCTGTATCAACTGTGGGACCTGCACGGCAATATGCCCTGCAGCTGAATTCTACAGGTACGACCCCCGTAGAATCGTAGATACTGTCCAAAGAGGCAACGATGAAGATATCGAGGCCCTGCTCAAGAGCGACACCATATGGTACTGCGGAGAATGTCTCTCCTGCCTCACAAGATGTCCCCGCAGAAATGGTCCCGGACTGGTGATAATGGCATTGCGTGACCTTTCTGCAAGGCTCGGGTATTTCGTCGAGTCGGAGAAAGGCCGCCAGCTCTATCCTCTCACAAAGATAATGACCGGAAACATCCTCAAATACGGCTATTGCATACACCCTGATACTTTCAGTTGGGAAGACCACGTGGAATCCGGCCCTGTCTGGAAATGGCATACTGAACATCTTGAAGACAGTTACGCAAGGCAGGGTGCCAATTTTCGCGGCTCAGGTCCCGGAATACTCCGCAAGATTCCTCAGGAATCTCTCGACGAGCTGAAGAAGATATTTGATGTCACCGGAGCAACAGAAAGGATGGAAACAGTGGAAAAATTCTCCAGAGCCAAGGCAGAAGAGATGGGGATGTCGATGGAAGAGTACTTCCGTCACACGTTTGAACATTGTTCGGACAATCATTTCAACGATTGACAAGTTGTGAAACCTTAGTTATGATATATCAAGGCAAACAGAAGATATGGAGTGATTATCAGAAGGAGATTCCTGATGATAACTGGTACTACGTACGCAGCTGCATACGTCAGAACTTCTTTCCGGCATCGGAGAAGATGTTCATGGAAATATGCAGGAACGTTCTGGGCAAGGACATCTACGAAAATGAGCACCACACGACCTGCGGAGGCATCGCCTATCACTGCGACACGATCCCTCAGGAGACAGCAATGACCATAGTCGCAAGACAGTTTGCCCTGATGACCGAAGCAGGTTACGAAAATTACGTCGCATCCTGCATCACATCATTCGGCAACTACACGGAGATTCTCGAGACCTGGAACGAATTCCCGGAACTTGAGGCCAGGATACGCGAACTGCTCTGGAAAGCCTGCAGGAAGGAATTCAAGAAGCCTAAGCATCTGGCGCATTCGAGCGACCTCATCTTCAAGTTCCGCAACGAGATAGCTAAAAAGGCTAAATTCCACCTCGTAAACAAAGAAACCGGAGAGCCTCTGAAAGTAGTGGAGCACATCGGCTGCCACTACTCCAAGATGTTCCCGTCAAAAGGAGTCGGCGGAGCCGAATATCCATACGTACTGACTGGAATGGTGGAATCCTGGGGAGGAAACATCATCGACTACCCTGAGAGAAGACACTGCTGCGGCTACGGATTCCGCCAGTACCACGTAAAGGCGAATAGAGGCTACTCCATCTCGAACACGCACAAGAAATTCGAGTCCATGGCCCCTTACAAGCCGGACATGATCATAACCAACTGCCCGGGATGCCCGTATTTCCTTGACAGATGGCAGTATGTGATTGCAGAAATGGAAGGCAAGACCTACGGCCAGAACGGATTCGGAATACCGGTATTCACATATGAAGAAGTAGCCGGACTGGTATTGGGATATGACCCGTGGGATCTCGGCCTTCAGCTGCATCAGACAGCAGTGGAGCCTCTTCTGGACAAGATCGGAATAGAATACGATCCTGAACAGAAGTATAAAGGTCTGGACAGGAAGGACATAATGAGACCGGAACTTCCGAAAGTAATGAAATGCTTCTAAAACCACCGGGACATGAAGGAGATAATAGCTATAATAGGAGGCGGAATAGCCGGAATGGAAGCTGCAGCCCAGCTTCTGAAGCTTGGTCACACCCCTATCATAATCGAGAAAGGCGACCGCCTTGGCGGCCATGTGGCACGCTGGCACAGGCTTTTCCCGGACCTCACACCTGCCGGCGAACTCATCGACAGGCTGACCGAAGCCTGCAAGGAAGCCAACATATTCCTCAACACTGAGGTTTCCATTGTAAACCGTCTCAGAGACGGCTACAACATCATCCTTTCCAACGGCATTACGATAAGCACCCGACACATCCTCATGACGACCGGATTCAAGATGTTCGAAGCGTCGAAGAAGGAAGAGTACGGATATGGAATATACAACAATGTCGTCACCAATTCAGACCTTGAGAATTGGTTCAACGGCAACAAGGACGAGCGCATAGACAGTTCGTCAATGAAGACTATAGGATTCGTGCACTGTGTGGGATCGCGAGACGAAAAGGCCGGCAACGGCCAATGCTCGAAAGTCTGCTGCATCACTGCCATCAAGCAGGCGATAGAGCTGAAGGAAATGTATCCAGACGCGCAGATATACTGCTTCTACATGGACCTCCGCCTGTTCGGAAAGAAGTTTGAAGACTTCTACACCAAGGCTCAGCGCGACCACGGGATACATTTCATCAGAGGCAGAGTTTCAGAGGTGAGCGAAAACATAAACGGCAAACTGATCGTCAAGGCAGAGGACACGCTGCTCGGCAAGCCAGTCAAGGTTACCCTGGACCTTCTTGTGCTCATGTCCGGAATGGCATGCAATCCTGAAAGCACAAGATTAGCATCCATGATTGCCCTCCCTACAGATTCGGACAGATTCCTCAAAAGCGAGGACAACATAATCCACATCACCTCCTCGCCGAAGAAGGGAGTGTTCTACGCCGGAGCCTGCACAGGTCCCAAGACCGTGCCTGAAACCCTTGCAGAGGCCCGTTCGGCAGCCTTGGATATCCATTTCAAGATACAGGAGGCATAAGACATGAACGGATTCGGCTTCAGACTTTCACCAAGTTCCGCCATCAATCTGGACAAGATTGACAGGACATTGTTCGACGAGCTGTGCAGAATAGAGCCCGACGCTTTGCGCTGCATGTCCTGCGGATCGTGTACTGCCACATGCACATCGTCCGGTCCCAGCGGAATGAGTGTCAGGAAGATGCTGCTGAATCTTCAGAGAGGCAAGGTGGATGAAACCGTCAGGATGATATCCGGATGCATGCTCTGCGGAAAATGCACGATGGTATGTCCAAGAGGCATAAAGACCCGCCGTCTCATACTGACAGTCAGCAGGTTATATAAAAAGGAGGAGAAGGTATGATGAGGGAGATATATCCATCCGGCTTCAACAGTTTCGTGACGCCTTTCATGCTGGGAATGCTTTTCGTTCTCGGCTGGTGTCTCGTCGGTGCATTCAGGGTACTGCTTGAACTGCCGAAAGAAGACAGAAAGAAGCTCGTATTATCCTTCATCAACCCTAAGATAATGGCGAAGAACATCAGGGACTGGTTCCTTGACTGCCTCATCCACGTAAAGCTCTGGAAACGCAACAAGCTTCTGGGATACATGCATTCAAGCATAGCCTTCGGATGGTTCATGATAATCGTCATAGGCCACATAGAAGTATTCCTCTACACCCCTGAAAGGATCCACCGTCTGTGGTACCCGATCTTCTTCAGATATTTCGTTGCAGTTTCAGACAGCACGATGGAGGGAGCGCTTCTTTTCTTCCTGATGGACCTATTTCTGCTTATCATACTGATCGGCATATTACTGGCCATAATCAAAAGAGTGCACTCGCGTATGTTCGGAATGCGACGCACGACACGCGGCAGCCTTACAGACCTGATAGGACTGTATGCCCTGTGGTGCATATTCCCGTTAAGACTTCTTGCAGAAGGATTCACTGCCGACATTAGCGGAGGATCATTTCTCACAAAGTCATTGAATAATCTCCTGCACCTGTTCTACAGTGACCCCACTAATGCATTACCAGTCTGGTGGGCATATTCCATTTCATTGGGAGTATTCATGTGCGTACTTCCGTTCAGCAGATATATGCACATCCCTGCGGAAATCCTTCTCATTCCGATGAGAAACGCCGGTATTCCGATAAGGTATTCCCGCAAAGGCATATCAAGACTGCAGGTCCACTCATGCCCAGGCTGCGGAGTATGCATAGATGCATGCCCTCTCAGTGCTGTGCCGGCCAACGTAAGAGACACCACAGTCTACCTCAACAGACAGCTGAAACGCAACAACAGAAGACGCATAGAAGAAATCAGCGACAAATGCCTCCTGTGCGGAAAATGCTCGGCAGTGTGCCCGGTGGGAGTGGAAGGAGACAAGCTCAGGATAGCACATCGAGCTACAAGGGAATATGGAATATCAGCTGATTATTCGATGATAGACCAAAGCGGATTCGTGAAGGACAAAGGCAGGCGTGTGCTGTATTTCGCAGGATGCATGACGCACCTGACACCTTCTATCAAGATATCCCTCACATCCATTCTTGAAACAGTCGGAGAGAATTATTCCCTTATGGATGAAGACGGAGGAATATGCTGCGGAAGGCCGATGCTGACAGCCGGCAGGAAGGATGCCGCCATGCATATGATCGAGAAGAACACAGAAATCATCAGATCTTCTGGAGCATCGGTGCTACTGCTGAGCTGCCCAATCTGCTACAGGATATTCAAGCAGGACTATAAACTCGAAGGAATTGAGATCCTTCACCATAGCGAATACATTGACAGACTTATCTCTGAAAAGAAACTGGATATATCTGGAACAGGCCTCAGGTACGCCTACCACGATCCTTGTGAACTCGGAAGGGGATGCGGGATATATGAAGAGCCGAGAAATGTGGTGTCTGCTGCAGGAGTACTCGTGGAAGGAGCAAAAAAGGGGAAAGAGAGCATATGCTGCGGAGGCAGCCTCGGCAGCCTTACTCTCAGTGACGAACAAAGGAAACGATTGGCAGAGAATGCACTCGGCAATCTCACGGCAGACTCGCCTGATGCAGTGGTGACAGCCTGCCCTCTATGCAAGAACACTTTCAACAGATATGCAGCCGTGCCGGTTCTTGACATTGCGGAAATAGTGGCACGGGCCTCAGGTAGAAATAACATAAAACAATAATACTATGGACTTTACACCTATAAAGTATTCATTGGTCTGCTGTGCAGACGGACATAGATTCGAAGACACTGGATGGTCTCTTGCAGACCCTCAATGCGGATGTCCAAGCCTTGTCAGGGCAGAATATGAAAAGAAGCAATATGAGCCTCAAGAGGACCTTGACGGCTTCTACAGATACGCCAACTGGCTTCCGGTCCAGAGGACACTTAAAGGTTCAGGAACCCCTGTAACCTACAGAAGCACCGCTCTCGCAGCTGAACTGGGCCTTGAAAACCTCTACATCACATTCTCAGGATGGTGGCCCAAGATCGGCGCCAAGATGACGACCTGCTCGTTCAAGGAGACAGAAGCATATTCAGTATGCGGTAGACTTGGTGCGGACAACAGGAAGATTCTTGTTGTGGCCTCAGCAGGAAATACAGCCCGAGCGTTCGCAAAGGTATGTTCTGAGAACAATATACCGCTTCTCATATCCATTCCGGCAGACAACATCGGCGCAATGTGGTTCAGCAAACCGCTCAACGACTGCGTCAAGATCATCGCATCACCTGAAGGATCGGACTACTACGACGCCATCGCACTTTCCGACAAAGTCTGCACAGACCCAGCATTCATGGCCGAAGGCGGCGCAAAGAACGTAGCACGTCGCGACGGCATGGGCACAACCCTTCTCTCTGCCGTTGAAGCAATTGGCAGGATTCCTGATGCCTATTTTCAGGCTATCGGAAGCGGCACTGGAGCCATTGCCGTGTGGGAAAACAACCTCAGACTCATTGAAGACGGAAGATGGGGATCACACAAGATGCGCCTCTACCCATCACAGAATGATCCGTTTACAATAATGTATGATTCTTGGAAACGGCACTCGCGTCAACTGGTGGACATGACACCTGATCAGGCCCGCAAGGCAGCATCCGAGATTGACGCAAAGGTCCTTTCAAACAGAAAGCCGCCTTACTCATTGGCAGGAGGCCTTTTCGATGCAATGGAAGACGCCGGCGGAGATATGTTCAAGGTCAGCAACACAGAACTCAGGTACTGGAAGAAGAGATTCGCGGAACTTGAAGGAATAGACATCCACGATGCTTCGGCTGTAGCAGTTGCTTCTCTTGCTCAGGCAGTCCGCGAAGGCTCAGTCAAGAATGAGGAGACAATAATGCTGAACATCACGGGTGGAGGAGAAGAACTCGCAAAATCAGAGAATGAGGTCTTCTATGCGAAACCTCATCTCGTTCTTGATCCGGCACTTCCACCGGAAGATATAATCAGCGCTGTAAAAGATTTATTCTAGCCCATTCCCGGCAGAAGTCATGTTACGGTTGAGCTTGTGAAGAGTCACAAGGAAAGAACGGAGTTCCTCTTCACTGATACCTACGAGCATCTCATCGAGAATTGAAACACCTTTCTGCTTGGCACCATGCTTCAGTATCTCGGCTTTCTCTGTGAGCATAAGCGTATTGGATCTCCGGTCCTGACGGTTCTGCTCACGAACTACAAAGCCCTTGCGCTCAAGAGCATCAACCAGTTTGGTCACGGAATTCTTATCCTTCTGCATCTGGTCAGCAAGCTGCTGCTGAGACATGGAACCTTGATTCCAAAGAAGATCAATGAGAATAAACTGCTCTGGAGTAAGAGGGACCTCCATCTGTCTGAGCTTAGCAGCAACGAACTGCTTGAGTTTGCAGCCTGTGAGATTCAATTCGACAGCGATTTCCTTGGATAGTAACATTTGTATACAGTATTAGGTTTTTACAAAATTAAAAAAATATTATAAGATATGAAAAACAAGTTTTCATTATTTTTGCGGGTAGATTCAACGACCAAGTGCAAAATTAAGAAAAATGGTTAAAGAAAAGTTTAGTAGGCGAAGAAAAATTGAGTTTTAACCTCGGATGGAAAATTTGATGTTTTTTGGCCACGCGAAGAAGTGTTAGGCTGACTCCATAAAATTTTGAGGAATTGACCCTAAAAACGTTTTGGCTGACGGGGTCAATTATTGATAAAAATTATTTTCTATTTCCCATAATCTTGCGAACACTTTCACCCGTAAGTTCTATTTGATGAGCTGTGTGAACAATACGATCCAAGATGGCATCTGCAACGGTAGGCTCACCGATTGCCTCGTACCAACTTGTCACTGGGAGTTGAGAGGTTATTGTAATCGATTTTTGATTGTGTCTATCCTCGATTATTTCTAAAAGTATAGCTCTTTCTTTTTGGTCTACTGGAACCAAGAATAAATCGTCAAGAATAAGCAACTGGCATCGTTCAATCTTCTTTAGTTCCGCCTCAATAGTACCTTTTGCTTTGGCAAGTTTCAGATGCCCCATAAGTTTTGCAGAACTTGCATACATTGTCTTAATGCCTGCACGACATGCTTGATATCCCAAGGCTGTTGCAATGAAACTCTTACCCGTGCCAGATGATCCCGTCAGGAATAGATTCTGTCCATTACGCACAAAGTCTACCGTGGCAAGGCGCTCCATTTGGTTGCGATCAAGATTTCTTCCCAAAGTATAGTCTATATCCTCGGGGAAGGCCTTGTATCTAAATCCCGCTTGTCGTATGAGCCTTTCGATGGTGGCATTGATTCTATAATCCCACTCGTTCGACAAGAGCCAGGCCACGAAGTTGTCTGGCGTCATCGACTCAGCAAAAGTACAGGAAAGGCTCTCTCTAAAAGCTGAAGCCATTCCGTGCAACTTCATTCGTTGCATCAGTTCGAGAGTATTTGCAATTTATTAAATGATCTACAATGCAAACTCGGTTCATTTATAGAGCGTATTGGAACAATTCAAGTTCTACATCACGGAGCATATAAACAGTGTATTTGTAGAGACCATTTATCATCGTTGATTCTCCGCAATGGAAAGTTATTAGTTGTTTGATAAAAGAATACAAAATACCCACGAGTAAAAACTCGTGGGTATTATGTATTTATTAGCCTATAAAATCAGAAAAATTATGTATCTTTACACTCGAATTAGAGCTCCAAACGATTTATCGTTGATTGTCATTATTTATTAATGTTTATCAAAATTTTTCGCCCTATTTCAGCCCGAAATTCACAATGCCTTGATTATCAATGTAGTTTATTTACTGCATAGGAAAGTAAACTTGGAAAAGCAGAGAAAAACTGTAAAAGTCAGAAGGGAAACATTAACTTTGTGATTAAATAATAGCATAATCCGAATATGAAAAGTACGTGTAAGTATGGAGAGTCCTATCCTGGTGATACGAAATTTGTGGCTGAGTGCAGATTATTGCAGTCGATATATAGGAGCGAAATAGGAGAAAACATCCGTCCGTATGTAAGTAAGGAGAAGGTATATCTTCTCGGCAACTACATTGAGCGGGGCAAAGAGAGCGGAGCAAACTTTTTAGCGGAGTATATTTTCGATTATGCAAAATATAGAGTGGCTAATAAAAAGCCTTACGAGACAATAGATTCGGATAGGCTATTTAACAACCTATTATCGAGCCAGCCAATGGCTTTTAACCTCTTTTGTCCGTTGCGCAAGATGGTGAAAGAGAGCCCCGAAGCTGCGATGTTGGCTCTTCGCTCTGCATTGCCGATGTACCCGATAGCCCGAATTATTGATATAGACCTCGAATTTATACCCAATAATTACAAAGAACTCACAGGCGACAAGAGCGCAATGGATGCTATCATACGCTTTGAGGATTACGATGGCAAGGAGTGTTTCATAGCCATTGAGACCAAGTATTCCGAAAATCTCGGAGCTAATGAAGCATCTGATAAAACGAGAGCTATTGAGATCATTAAGCAATTAAAATGTTTCCATCCAGATATTGAGGAGAGAATTGCAAATTCGAAGATAAAGTTAACACAGATATATCGTAATTTCCTGCTCAGTGAGACCTATGGCATAGATGTTTCCGCAGAGTCCTACTCGCTTATTATAGCACCCAAGCAACATCCATCAACAGGCCGAGAGCTTCATTCTTTGGTCAATGAGCTTAACGAGGAGTATAGACACAAGGTGCAATCGCTCTCGTTAGAGGATTTTGTCGAAAGATTAATTGCGAACTGTCCTCCTGAGTATATCAATATATATAATAGGTTTTACAATCGCTATTTGGACTTCAGGAAGATAGAGTCAGCAAACGGCTAAAAAAATATTCTCTACAACCCCACTATTATGAGATTTTTATGCAAAATATACAACTATTTTAGTTTTTTATTGTATCTTTGTAGATAATAAGTTCATAAAAAAGCAGAGATATGCCCAAAGCTAAACTAAATGAAATAACCATCAAGGAGGTAAAAACCAAGCGTGAGTTGCGACAGTTCGTACAATTCGGCATCGACCTCTACAAAGGAAACCCTTACTATTGTCCTCCGATTATCATTGATGAGATAAACACCTTCAACCCTAAGAGCAATCCGGCACACGAGGTCAGCGACTTTATCACATATATGGCCTACCGCGACGGTAAGATCGTGGGACGTATCGCCGGCATTGTAAATCATCGTGCCAACGAGGCGTGGGGCGTAAAGAAATGCCGCTTCGGCTGGTTCGACTTTATTGATGACTACGAGGTATTCAAATCCCTCTTGGATGCTGTTGCCGCGTGGGGCAAGAGCCGCGGTATGGAGTGCCTGAATGGTCCTGTGGGATTCACCGACTTCGATAAGCAGGGACTACTCATCGAGGGCTTCGACCACAGCGCACCTATGGCGAGCCTATACACCCACCCCTACTACGTAAAGCACTACGAGCGATATGGCCTAACCAAGGAGGCTGACTGGATTGAGTATCAGATTCAGAACCCCAAGGAGGCACCTGAACGTATGAAGCGCCTTGTGGAGCTTGTCGAAAATCGCTTTAAGCTCCATACCATCAAGGTTAAGAACACTAAGGAACTCACCAAGCGATATGGCTACAGCTACTTCGATGTCTTGGACCAGGCCTACCAGAAGCTCTACAACTATCAGCCTATGACCCCACGACAGAAGCGCTACTACTGCAAGATGTACTTCCCGCTGCTGAATTTCGACTTTGTGACTATGGTTGCCAATGATGCTGACGAGATTATAGCCGTGGGTGTGGGTATGCCATCTCTCTCCGAGGCACTTCGCAAATGCCAGGGTCGCCTTTTCCCATTCGGATGGTATCACCTGCTAAAGGCATTGAGGGCCAAGAAGATGACTGACTTCGACCTGCTTCTTATCGCCGTACGCCCCGACTACCAGGACAAGGGTGTCACAGCCCTTATTTTCAACGAGATGGCACCACACTTTGCCGAGTATGGCATCAAACGTGTTGAGACCACCGCGATATTGGAGACCAACACGAAGAGTCAGGCCAACTTCGCAGATCTCGAGCGCATACAGCATAAGCGCCGCAGAGCATACATCAAGGCTATTTAGCACGACAGATTGCTCGCGCCGCTATTATAATGTGTATGGCGCGATGATATTTGGAACAAAGAGACTTATGAGCAGAATAGATAACGAGAAGCGAGTTGTAGAGCGTATGGTCAAACTATACTGCCTGCGCAAGCTACACCTCCCCGCCATAGATGATGAGCATAAAGCCCTGATAGCCTACGCGCATAAACGCCTCGATGGCTGCAAATTTGGCGAGAAGAAAACGGCGTGCCAGCACTGCCCTATCCACTGCTACAAGCCCGATATGCGCGAGAAGATCCGCACCATAATGTGCTGGGCAGGCCCGCGAATGATCATCTACGACCCCGTAGCGGCTATTAAACACCTACTAAATAAGTAGTTGCAACACAAAAAAGGGAGGCACGTGCCTCCCTTTTTATCGTGATTATTTATAACCAAGAAGATTAGAAGTTACCTCCAAATCCACCCATCTCAGCCGCATTATATGCAAACTCGTATGATTTTACACCATTATTATCTGAATACCAGCAATACTCCATATTGCCTGTTGCTTTGTTTACAGCCTTAGCAGCGTGACCAAAATAAGTTTGCTTGCCAGTGGCGTCATACATCTTCACATAATACAACTCTGATCCATCTGGAACACCCAACATTGTTTCATACAAACCTTCATCACGATCTCGATAATATTCAGCAAAAAGATATGAACAGCTCAAACCAGCATTGTCACACGCCAAAACTTTACCGTTTATTGTAAGGGTATTATCAACACTTGAAAGTTTAAGTGTAATCAAATCTGTATATTTTGCGCCAATATCAGTCCATTTATATGAGAATTCATAATCGCGGCTGCTAGAATAATAAATATACTCTATTCCAGATTGACTAATATAAAATTCATCACATTCATCTTTTGCTTTATTTGAACCACAGGCGAGATATGCTTCATCATAACTATTCATTTCATTCATCTTGAATTTCATCTCGACAACAGCTCCAGATGCACCCTTAAAGTATGACTCGTCAACAATATAATCGTCACCACTCAAATCCTTAACTGTGTTCTTCTTATAATAAATACAGTGGTTTGGGTTAAACTCTGTTACCTCAGACTCCTCCTCTACAGCAGCGCCCTGGTTTACAGAGCCGTCCATCTCCCACTCGCCGATGGTTACATCAACACTACTCCCTGTCTTATTTACAGTTACAGAGAATTTGTGCTGGGTGTTGGCCTTGAAGGTGTGACCAGTGCGGTAAACATACTCTGTGCCGTCGACATTGATAACGATAAGCTTAGTGTTGTCAGCAACGGTCTGAGGAACCATCATAGCCTTATAGTTGAGCGTTGTAATGTTTATGCTGTCTACACCGCGAGGAATGATTGTTGTGCTGCTGCCAGTAGCTGTTGCTACGCCAGTTGCGAGGTTGATAGTAGCATCAGTGAGTACGTTTGCGATAGTCACCGACTTCTGAGCGTTGTTCCACGCCTCGGTGGTGAAGCCATTACCAGGCTTAACCTCGATAAGCATACGGCTCATCACGTGGTTCACCTGAACACCCACAGCATTTGATGTTGGCGCAACCTTCGCAGTCTTACCCCACAAGAAGTCGCTTGCCCAGAAATTTGCATCGTTGCTCTGGTCTGCCTGAACTGAGAATGGCTGTGCCGCGATGTTCACAGACTCAGAGTAAGGATAGTAAGCATAGAAATCTGCCGATGTGCTCTTATCCTTCCAGTAGATAGGGGCCTCAGAGCTCCAGCCACCACCGTTGTACTCAAACTTGGCGTTGTCGGCCTGATTACCCTCCGCAGCGAGAGTACCGGCCGCAGAGCCATTGTAGTTCACGACATAGATACCCACAGCATCGCCACTCTCGAATGTAGAGTCGTTTGCACGAGTCTGCACATCCACCGAGATGTTGATAGGCATCTTCTCCTCGAAAGGAACCTCGGTGACATTCTCCTTACACGAGAACATCAATGCCGCAAAAGATGCCAGCATAAAAAGTTTTTTCATAGTAATATAAAAGTTAATAAAGTGTTTCAAAGTGTAAATTCACGCAAGGACGCACGGGAACTCTCTCTATATATACGTTACTCTTTCCGAATAGCTGTGCAAATTTAGAAAAATTTTCCATAATGGTCAACACTCCTTTATAAATTAATAAAGAATTACGAACATTTGAGGTGACAGGAAATGGTGTGTAAAGTTGTGCAGCGCGCTATGGGGGCATCTTAATGTTGAAAACTTCCTTTTGTAAAGTGTAGGAAAAATCGGAAAAAAGATGTACCTTTGCAAGATAATGTTAATGTATCATAATTTGAACTCGAGATATGATTAAGTCAATGACTGGCTTCGGTAAGGGCGAGGCCATTTGCGGAGAGAAGAAATTTCGCGTGGAGTTGCGCTCGTTGAACTCCAAGCAGCTCGACCTGAGCGTCAAGATTCCCGGAAAATATCGTGCTGCGGAGGTCGAGGTGCGTAATATCCTTACGCGCCAGTTGCAACGCGGCAAGGTGGATTGCTTCGTGTCGTTTGAGGCTGCTGTAGCCGAGACATCGGGACATATCAACGTCGGTGCGTTTAAAGCATATACCGATGAGCTTCGCAAGGTATGTCAGGAGAATAACATCACCGCTGAGGGCGATGCACTGCTTGCTGCGGTGATGCGAATGCCAGACGTGGTAACATCTGAGGAGCAGGAGGTTAACGATGATGAGCTAAAGGCAATTGTAGCTGCTACGGAGCAGGCTGCAGCGCAGCTCGATGCTTTCCGTGTGCAGGAGGGTGCTATCCTTATCGCCGACCTGTTGGCACGCATCGACCTCATCCAGAAGTATCGCCACGACGTGGAGCCTTTTGAGAGTGCGCGTGTCGAGACTATCAAGAGTCGCATTCGCGAGAACTTGCAGAAGTTGGCCGTGGAGGTTGATAGCAACCGCCTCGAGCAGGAGATGATTTTCTACATCGAGAAGCTCGATATCACCGAGGAGAAGGTGCGTCTCGACAACCATTGCGCATACTTCCGCGAGGTGGCGGCAACGGAGGATGCTCCAGGTCGCAAACTCGGATTCATAGCTCAGGAGCTTGGTCGCGAGATTAACACTATGGGTTCGAAGTCGAACGAGGCAAATATGCAGCGTTTGGTAGTTATGATGAAGGATGAGTTGGAGAAGATTAAAGAACAAGTACTCAATATTTTATAATTTCGAAATATGCGCAAGTTAGTGATATTCTCAGCGCCCAGCGGCTCTGGCAAGACAACAATAGTTCGTGAGCTTTTGAAGCGTTTTCCGCAATTTGAGTTTTCTATTTCGGCTACGTCGCGCCAGCCTCGCGGAGCAGAGCAGAATGGTGTCGACTACCACTTTATGACAAACGAGGAGTTTAAGGAGCGTGTGGAGCGCGGCGAGTTTGTAGAGTGGGAGGAGGTATATGCTGGAACGTGCTACGGCACTCTCAAGAGCGAGATGGAGCGCATCTGGGCTAAGGGTAATGTCATAATCTTCGACGTGGATGTTATGGGTGGTATCAACCTGAAAAAGCTCTTCGGAGATGACGCTTGCTCGATGTTTATTATGCCACCATCGGTGGAGGAGCTGGAGCGCAGATTGCGTGGCCGTGGCACTGATAGCGAGGAGGTTATCCAGAAGCGTATCGCCAAGGCAGAGTTTGAGCTCTCTAAGGCTCCGGAGTTTGATTATGTGGTTGTCAACGACATTCTCGAGGATGCTGTGAACGAGGCGGAGACAATCATTTCACAATTCTTAAAGTAGTTTGTAAGATGAAAAAACGTATGTTATTATATTTCGGCTCGTTCGACCCTATTCACAAGGGACATATCGCACTTGCCGAGTATGCTTTGGACAAGGATTTGGCTGACGAGGTGATACTAATTATCTCGCCCCAGAATCCCTTTAAAGCGAGTCTGTTGCAGACCCCTGAGTACACCCGTTATGAGATGACAGAGTTGGCGTGCAAGGAGTCGAAATATCCCGAGCGCATCAAGCCTTCGGTTGTAGAGTTCGTATTGGAAAAACCCTCATACACAATCAATACCCTCGATTACCTAAAGGAAAATCACGGTGATGAAATGGAGTTTTCAATCATCACAGGCACCGATATCTGGGCGCGTTTCGACGAGTGGAAGGAGTATGAGCGCATACTTGCCGAGTACAAGATTTATGTATATCCGCGCAAAGGTTATGCGATGGAGAAGTTTGCGGACCGTGTGACGCTATTGGAGGATGCTCCTTTTATGGAGTTTTCATCCACTGAGGTACGCGAGAAGGCGGAGCGTAGCGAGGATATCTCGGCTATGGTATCGCCATCCGTTGCCGACTATATCGTTAAGAATCAGCTATGGACACCCGCTGGACGCATAGTTCGCTACACCTCGATGATTGAGGCAGGTGATGAGCGTGCGGAGCTGTTCATTGAGCGCGGCAAGTGCTACTTCCAGCACAACGAGTGGGGCAAGGCGATCAATGACTTTAATCGCGCAAAGAGCATCGACCCGGAGAATGAGGAGGCTCAGCAGTTGCACGATATGGTCTACGAGATTTTGTCATTCCGCTACAAAGATATCTACAATCCATAATAGATAAACGTATGATAGAGATTGATGATAAGATAGTTAGCCTCGATCTATTACGCGAGTGCTTTAGCTGCGATTTGGGCAAGTGTAAGGGTATTTGCTGCGTGGAGGGTGACTCTGGTGCACCGCTTGATATCGACGAGGTGGATATCCTCGAGCAGGAGTGGGAAAATTACGCTCCATATATGACCGAGGAGGGCCGCGCTGCAGTCGAGGAGCAGGGCTTTATGGTTGTGGATGTGGACGGCGATTACACCACGCCGCTTGTCGACAACGCCGCGTGCGCATACGCCTTTGAGGAGAATGGCATCACATTTTGCGCCATTGAGCGCGCATACCGCGAGGGCAAGTGTGGATTTATGAAGCCTATCTCTTGCCACCTATACCCTATTCGCGTCACCCGTTTCCGCAATGGCTCTGCAGGTTTAAACTACCACCGTTGGGCGGTGTGTGGCTCGGCTCGCGAGTGCGGCAAGAAGCTCGGTATACCTGTTTATAAGGGTTTAAAAGAGCCTATCATTCGTGCATTTGGCGAGGAGTTTTATCATCAGTTAGAGTTAGCCGAAGAGATGCTAAAGGAGTTGAAGTAACAGAGTGTAACAAACTGAAAATTAGTATGAAGTATATATTCCTGCTTGTGGCTGTATGTCTCACCTATGTCGTTCAAGCACAGGAGACCGAGATTGTTGAGCAGCCAGACAGCACTGTGATAGAGCGCAAGGATAGCGTAGAGACTGAGAAGCCTATGTCCGTGCGCCCTGTTCGCACCTTGGGCAAGGTGTCGGTTATCGATACGCTTGCCACGGAGAGCGAAATGATTAGCATTGTGCTTTTCAATGATAATACTTGGCGTTATGTGATGTCGGAGAACTACAAGGCCGACTCTGCGATCTTTAATGATCATTGGGACACTGTTGCAACACACGCATATAAAGACGTGGAACTCAACACATTACCAGAGGCTACTCCGATACGTCTTGTCGACTCATTGGAGAGTTATCACTACCCTTATATCGGCCGCATCACCTCGCGATATGGCCCTCGTCGTGGTCGTGCACACCAAGGATTGGACATTGCACTTAAGACTGGCGACCCTATCTATGCCACATTTGACGGCAAGGTACGCTTCTCAAAGGCGGCAGGAAACTATGGAAATCTTGTCATCATCCGTCACAATAACGGTCTGGAGACCTACTATGCCCACCTCTCGCAGCGCGACGTGGAGGTTGGCGATTGGGTAGTTGCAGGCCAGCAGATTGGTCTTGGCGGCAGCACTGGTCGCAGCACTGGACCACACCTCCACTACGAGGTGAGATACAAGGGACAGTCGTTTGATCCTGAGCGAATTATCGACTTTAAGACAGGCGAGTTACGCCGTGCCGAATTGCTCCTAAAACGCCGTCATTTCAGCATTTATGCCAAGTATGAGCAGGATTTCGATGACGAGGTAGAGGTAGCAAAGATAGATGAGGCTGAGCGTAAGGCTGCCGCTGCGGTGCAGTATCACACAGTGCGTTCGGGTGACACACTCGGAGCTTTAGCACGCAAGTATGGCACTACGGTGACACGTCTTTGCCAGTTGAACGGAATAAAGTCGACATCTATTTTGCGTATTGGTCAGCGATTGAGAGTACGCTAAATCATTGATAATAAGGGTCGATGCGTGAAGTGTCGACCCTTTTTTATGCTTAATTATGAGAAAGTTGAGATATATAGTCTTATTGCTATCGTTGGCAATTACAGCTGTCGGATGCAGCGGTAACACGCCACGCGAAAAGGTGGTTTCGTATTGGGTTGATGAGACTAAGGATATGCCAATGCCCGAGATTATCCCCTCGCCGCAAAGTGTTGTAAATTATGGTGGTAGCTGCTATGTTAATGCCACGGCCGATATCTCATATACTGCGGAGTCGCTTAAGCCCGCAGCGGAGTACCTCGCATCATTCATTTCGCTGTCGGTCAAGGATGGTAACGATGGCGTGATTCATCTTGCACTCGACCCAAAACTCGATATCGAGGAGTATCGCTTGGTGGAGGATGCGCAGGGTATTCGCATCTCTGGCGGCGGCTATGGTGGTGTTGTAAACGGCATTACCACCCTGTTTCAGTTGTTGCCCGAGAGTGTTTATGCCAAGTCTCTAAGTTTCCCCGTTGAGTTGCCATTGTGCGAGGTGGTCGATGCTCCGCGCTATGAATACCGTGGTTTTATGCTCGATGTTTGTCGCACGTGGATGCCCAAGGATGCGGTAATGGAGTATGTCGATCTCCTTGCCTTTCATAAGATCAACACTCTACGCCTGCATCTTACGGATGATGAGGCGTGGCGTATGGAGATAGAGTCGCACCCCGAGCTTGCCAAAGAGGGAGGTTTTCGCGGTGGCGATGCCAAGATATGGCCACGCTATGGTAAGTGGAACGAGCGCTGGGGAGGCTACTACACCAAGGCCGATATGCGCGAAATTATAGAGTACGCCGCGGTGAGAAACATTGAGGTGATACCCGAGATTGACCTCCCAGGACATAGCTTATGTATCGCTACACTTCACCCCGAGATATTATGTGATTATCAACCAGATACCTCTCGTGCCATTGGCTATGACACACGTTCAGCTTTCTGCGCTGCGAATGAGGAAAATTACCAACTTCTCGATGATATTCTTCGCGAGGTGTGCGAGCTATTTCCATCGCGATATATACACATCGGTGGCGATGAGGTCGATATGTCGCAGTGGCGACGCTGCCCCGATTGCAATGCTCTGATGCAGGCGCGAGGAATGACCTCCACCGCCGAGCTGCAGCAATATTTTATGTCGCGCCTGGCGGAGATCATAGCGCGCTACGACAAACGCCCTGCAGTGTGGAACGAAGCTACGGAGGGCGGAAAGCTCTCTGCTGAGACACGTGTGTATGGCTGGGAGAGTGTTAAGGAGTGTCGCGCGTCTGCTGCTGAGGGTTACTCGACGGTTGTTATGCCAGGCGACTATTTCTACTTCGATATGAAGCAGTCTACGCGCGAGACAGGCCACGACTGGGCAGCTATATTCGACTGGACAAAAGTCTACAGTTTCACACCCGAGAGTGTTGGTTTTACCGCTGTCGAGCAGCAAAATATCCTCGGCTTCGAGGCATCGTTCTTTAGTGAGTTGTATGCCTCTAACAGACCCGAAACCCTCGATTTCTTGCACTATCAGACCTTCCCACGTATGGTCGCATTTGCCGAAATTGCGTGGGTGAATAACGATAATCGCGATAAGGCGGAGTTCTATAAACGTATAGTTTCGCACTACGATAGATTGGATGCAATGGGCGTTGCATATCGCCTGATGCCGCCAACTGTAGAGTATAAGGATGACATTCTTACAGCTTCAACCAATGATGAAAGTAAGCTATATTACATCATTGATTCAGAGAATATTGAACAAGAGTATATCGAACCTATATCTACATCCAAACCAACTAAATATAGCTTTATATCGCGCCGCGGAAAGGCAGAGTCACCACGTGCAGCGGTGGCAGCACACTTCAAAACCATCACGCCAAAGTTCGACATCACATCCTCAATGGACGACAGCGAGCGTTTTTCGTTCGATAAGGCTGAGGGCTATGGACGTCTTGCGCGCACTTCGCGTGCTGCGGATGTTGGCGACTGGGTAATGTTTACCTTTGAAACGCCTGTGAAGTGTCGCCGTATGGTCGTGGCAACTGGAAACTTCCAGCTACCGCGCTATATCTTCGAGAATGGATACGTAGAGATTAGTTACAACGGCGAGAGTTTTGAGCGCGCGGGCGCTCTCGACTGCGGAAAGTATACAATAGAGTATCCCGTGCGCGCTATAAAGGCTGTGCGAATGGTCTGCACATCGCGTGGCAATGGTGCGGAGTGGGTCTCTATACAGCCTCCTACCATCTATCCGCTACTATAGCAAACCCTCCTCGCGGAGCATCGTGGCGTAGTATACCGCCTTCTTCTCAAGTACAAGAGGGATAGACACGCGACGATGACTGTTGCTCAACCTGCTGCATAGACTACTCCTTATTTGCCTCGCGAGCCATAATCATCAACTCGAAAGGGATGTGACAGTAGCCACGAGAATTCTTGTCGAGGTAATCCTGATGATACTCCTCGGCAGCGTAGAAGTTGCGTAACGGCTCCATCTCCACCATCAGTGGCTCGCCAATGATGAGCTCTATGTCGCTATAAGCCTCTTTTATCGTCTCAACATCCTCATCTGCAGTGTAGTAGATACCTGTGCGGTAACGTGTTCCGCAGTCGTTACCCTGGCAATTGAGCGATGTTGGGTCGATAGATTGGAAGAAGAGCTCCAAGAGCAGCATAAGACTCACAACCTCGGGATCATAGACTATATGCACCGTCTCGGCATAGCCCGTAAGGTCGGTGTATACCTGCTCATACGTAGGGTCAGTAGTATTGCCATTTGCATATCCAACATCGGTTGAGATAACACCACGTACCTGCTTGAAATAGTGCTCTGTACCCCAGAAGCATCCACCAGCAAAATATATCTCTTTCATAGTATCAGAATATCATAAAAACTAAAAACATATCGCATCATAGCTGATTACAACAAAAGCCTGTCGGGAAGAATCTGACAGGCTTCTGTTTAAACCATATTGCGACATTGGCTATGAGCAACGCTCACACTTTACTGCCAAAATCTCATCCGCAAGATGCTCCAACGCAGGGATATCCGATGGCTTCAAACGCGACATAATTGTAACAACATCCTCCACAACGCACACATCCTTGAAGCGGTCGATGATATTACGCATCGCACGTCCTGCGGATGGTGCCCACGAGCCATTCTCAATCATACCGATACGACGCTTGCAGTAGCCCTTGATAGCGAGATGGTGCAAGAAATCGTGCATAGGAGGGAATACGTCAGAGTCGTACGATGCCGCTGCTACAACCAAACGGCTATAGTGGAAAGCATCCTCCACAGCCAACGCCATATCAGCACGCGACAAGTCGTGAACCACAACATTCTTTGCACCCTTGGCACGCAGGATGTCGGCAAACTTATTCGCCACCTCAGCAGTATTGCCGTGAATAGAGGCGTATGCAACAACAACGCCCTCATCCTCAGCCTCATATCTACTCCACTTATCATACAAACCAATGTAGTAGCCGAGATTCTCCGTAAGCACAGGACCGTGCAAAGGACAGATGATAGCGATGTCGAGCGCTGCAGCCTTCTTCAAGAGAGCCTGCACAGGTGCGCCATACTTACCGCAGATATTAAAGTAGTAGCGACGTGCCTCACCAGCCCACTCCTCGTCGTGAGCAAGAGCACCAAACTTACCAAAACCATCAGCCGAGAACAGAATCTTCTCCAAGCTATCGTATGTCACCATAACCTCTGGCCAGTGAACCATAGGGGCCATAGCAAAGTGGAGTGTACGACCACCGAGCGAGAGTGTACCACCCTCCTTAACACCCATAGTGCGACCCTCAAGCTCAACATCAAAGAAGAACTGAGGCATCATCTTCACCGCCTTATCCGATGCTACGACCTGCATATTTGGATACTTCTCCAACACCTTAGCAATAGAGCCCGCGTGATCAGGCTCGAGGTGCTGAACAACGAGATAATCAGGTGTACGACCATCGAGAGCTGCCTCCAAATTCTGCAACCACTCGTCACACTTACGACGATCTACGGTATCCATCACCGCAATCTTCTCGTCGAAGATAATATATGAGTTATACGACACGCCATTTGGCACTACATACTGGCTCTCAAAGAGATCGATATCGGTATCGTCAACGCCGATATAAACTACACTTTTGGTTATATTCTTAATCATTTTGCACAAGTTTTGTTTTCGTGGTACAAATATCTTAATTTTTACAGATAAAAACAAACTATACGAATACTTTTTTTATACCTTTGCATCTATAACACTATTCATAAAATCGATTGAACTCACTATGATTCGCAAAATAGCAATATTCGTACTACTTGCATCAATGATGGTCGGATGCGACAACGCCCTAAAAAGCAACGGCAACGAAACGATATTCGTAACTATCACACCCCTTAGAATGTTAGCCGAGGAGATCACCTGCGGAGACTTTCCAGTCGAGGTTCTTGTACCCGAAGGGGCATCTCCCGAGACCTACGACCCCACAGCGCGCCAGCTTACCGAGGCTGAGGATGCACAGCTACTCCTCTCCACAGGACTCATAGCTTTTGAGCAGAACCTCGTAATCCGCATCTCTAACCACCAAAACATTGTCGACCTCTCGGAGGGCATCACACTGCTTCGCGGCAGCTGCACACACAACCACTGCTCACACAGCCACGGCATAGATCCCCACATCTGGACATCGCCGCGCGCACTTAAGAGAGCGGTATCGACCATCCATCGCGAGGTTATGGAGCGTTATCCCGACTCCACGAAGTACAGCGATGCCGCGCAGCTGCTTATAGAGCGCATCGAGACCTTGGACCAAGAGTGTAAGCAGAAGATCACAGAGGCGGGAGCTAAGGCTATAATGATCTACCACCCTGCCTTCACCTACTATGCCAACGACTACGGCATCAACCAGATAGCCATAGAGCAGGAGGGCAAGGAGCCTACGCCACGCCAGCTTACTACCCTTGTGGAGCAGGCTCGCAAAAATAACATTCGTAATATCTTCATACAGCCACAATATAGCATAGACAAGGTTAAGCCGCTGGCCGAGGAGTGCGACGCGGAGATAATCATCACCGATCCGCTTGCTAATGATATTTTAGCGGAGATAGAGCGTGTAACAGATATAATATGTGGCAGCTATGCAGAGTAGAGAGGCCATCATCACACTCCGCGACGTCGGTGTGCGTTACGATAATGTAGTTGCATTGGAGCACACCAATATCGACATCTACAGCGACGACTTCATAGGCATCATAGGTCCTAATGGCGGCGGCAAGAGCACTCTTATAAAGAGCATTATGGGCATTGTGGAGCATAGCGGCAAGGTCGAGTACGCGCCATCTATTATGCGTGGTGGCAAGCCACATATCGGCTACCTACCCCAAATCTCCAATTTCGACAAGGAGTTTCCCATCTCGGTTATGGAGGTGGTGATGTCGGGTCTGCAATCGGAGCGCAAGCTCTTCGGAGGCTACGGCAAGAGGGAGCGCGCAAAGGCTATGGAGACCCTCGAGAAGGCGCACCTCACACACTTGGCAGATAGACCTATTGGCACTCTATCTGGAGGTCAGATGCAGCGTGTGATGCTCTGTCGCGCCATCATCTCCAACCCCAAGGTGCTAATCCTCGACGAGCCTACCAACTTCGTAGACAACAAGTTCGAGAACGAGCTATACAACCTCCTGCACCACCTGGCAGATGAGATGGCCATCATAATGGTTTCGCACGACATAGGCACTATTTCGAGTGTGGTGCGCAGCATTATGTGCGTGAATCGCCACGTGCATCGCCACGACTCGAATATAATAACAGAGGAGCAGTTGCGTAATTACAACTGCCCCATCCAACTTATCTCGCACGGCAACATTCCCCACACCATCCTTGGCGAGCATCACAACTGCCCGCACTGCAAGGAGTAGCTATCCCCTCACCGCTGCCGACACGAAGCGTACCACATCGGGGATGAGCAACACAGGAGATGTTATCGCCATTATGAGCATCCAGTCCTCTGCCGTGATAGGCTTCACATTGAAAATATCGCCGGCAAACGACACTATAACTATCTGACCCACAAGGATAACCGCAGCGATAAGCAGGAAATACTTATTGTACGATTCCTTTACACGCTGAGGGTTACGGAAGAGGTCGACTATATCGCCTATCAAGCTACGATTCGTGCGGAAGTACTTGACATTAAACAAATTCCAGAACTGCATAAGCACAAATATCGAGAAGTAGATACCCATCTCCTCACCCGTGAGGTGCTCTGTCACCTTCTCGAGGCTGAACACCTCGGTAAAGAATATGCCTATGTTCTCTGCAGCTATCATATCTGCCACCGAGGTTATCTCAACGTGGAACATATACTGCCACAATGCCGCAAGGAAGATAAAAAATGTCAATCCTGTAAGCACGATACGCCACAACATCCTACGGTCGATGATATGACTCTTAGGATCACGCGGCTTCTCGCAAAGCACCTCCTTGTCGGGTGGCAACGACGACAACGCCATAGCGGCAAAGGTATCCATAATAAGGTTCACCCACAGCATCTGCGTAACCGTAAGTGGCGAGTCGTAGCCTATAAACGCTCCAAAAAGCACTATTAGACAAGCACATAGGTTAATGGTCATCTGGAAGATGATAAAGCGGCGAATGTTGAGATAGAGCGATCTACCCCACATTATCGCCTTGTTGATACTTGCGAACGAATTGTCGATAATCGTAATGTCGCTCGCCTCCTTAGCACGCGACGTGCCATCACCCATCGACAATCCCACCTGAGCCTTGCTGAGTGCTGGGGCGTCGTTAGTTCCATCTCCCGTCACCGCCACAACTTCGCCATTTGACTGCAGCAGCATCACAAGACGCGCCTTGTCGTCGGGACGTGCTCGAGAGATAATCTTCAACCTATCGTCCCTTAGCAACTCACGCGCCTCCTCCTCCGCAAGAGCAGCAAACTCGGGACCCGAAATTATCTGCCCCTCCTCCGACGATGTTATGAGGCCTATCTGGCGACCAATCTCCATTGCCGTTCCTGGAGTATCTCCCGTGACAATTATCACTCTCACAGCCGCGGAGTTCATACACGTATCTATAGCCTCGGCAACGTCATCGCGTATAGGGTCGGAGATTCCCACCACGCCGAGGAAACGCATATTACCATTCTCCTCCGCAGCAAAGCCCAACGTGCGCATAGCTCGCGACTGATAACCGCGAAGTGTAGCCTCGTAGCGAGCCACATCACACCCCACACACATCGACATCAACACCTCGGGAGCACCCTTGATGAAGCGTACGCGACGTCCCGATGCAGACTCCTGCACCTCCGTAACCATCATCTTGGTCTCGGTCGAGAATGGCACTTGCGAGAGGATGTTATATCTGTCGCGAATCTCGGCATACTCCCTGCCCTGCGCTTGCAACCACATCAGCAACGCACCCTCCGTAGGGTTGCCAATTGGCGTAAGCCTTCCATCCTCCATCGTAAGCTCCGCCGTGGAGTTCACAGCCATACAATCTACTATATCGCTCAAATCCGCCGCATTGCTCATCTCTATCTCCATCACCGTCATACGGTTCTTGGTGAGCGTACCTGTCTTATCGGTGCATATCACCGTCGCAGCACCCATCGTCTCACACGCGTGGAGCTTGCGCACAAGGCTATTCTCCTTGAGCATACGGCGCATACTCATAGCGAGGCTCACCGTAACACTCATAGGCAGACCCTCTGGCACGGCAACCACAATAAGCGTAACGGCAATCATCACCGAGGCGAGGATAAACTGCAGCAGCTCTACCCAACCTAGCTCCCCCTCTAAGCCTCCCGAAAGCCATAAGATGAGCATACGCCCCACGATGATGAGTGTTGCAATGATGAAACTCACACGCGAAATCCATCCTCCGAGCTGCTCAAGTTGCTGATTCAGCGGAGTCTCGACATCACTCCCCTCCGAAGCGCGCGCCACGCCCTTACCCTCCTCGGTAGCCATACCAACT
Organism: Alistipes sp.; assembly: GCA_017630455.1. GTDB lineage: Bacteria > Bacteroidota > Bacteroidia > Bacteroidales > Rikenellaceae > Alistipes. The sequence continues at coordinate 28,118 of JAGBVG010000071.1, forward strand.
GCCGTAACCTGCATAACACCGCTACCCTCGATAATCGTCGAGCCACGCAGTGCAAAATCTGAAGGATAGGTAGCCTCGGCATCAAACTCCTCGGTATCGGTATACTTGTTTACATACGGCTCGCCCGTAAAGTTCGACTCATCGACACGCAGCCCCAACGCCTCTAAGAGCGTTCCATCGGCAGGAACCTCATCACCAGGCTCGAGACGCACCACATCACCCACTGTAACATCCTGCTTCTCCACGAGGTACATCTTCACTCGCCCACTCTCATCCCTGCGCAGCACCTTCACAGGGCGCGAATCCTTCACCTTATTCAGAATATCGAACTCCTTACCCGCCTTAACCTCGAACACAAAACCTACGCCAGTGGCAAGTAGCAGTGCTAACAACACTCCCACAGGCTCAAACAGCACCGAGAGAGCATCGCCCATAACCAATACCTCGTACAACGACAGAGAGAGGGACAACACAAATGCCACCATCAACACTATGATGATCGGGTCTTTAAACTTCTGGAGATATGCCCACCACAGCGACTCTCGTTCTGGCGGCGGGATAATATTTCCACCCTTACCCTCAGCCACCGCACGATCGTTGATGATATGGCAAATATCTGCAAAACTGTTATTACTCTTCTTATACATCCTCGTTAAGTTATTTATCACTGGCAAAGATAATATCTTATGAGCTTATAAAGAGTTACATTTCTGTTAAATTCTATCACCCGCGATGCCGCAAAGCCTACTTTTTAGATACTCCGCAACGATACGTGCCGCACATCCCACATACTCCACACAGGGGCGCTTCTTGTAATACTCCTCGGTGCGGGCTGATGGCATAGCCGTCTCGGCACGCTCAACCATAGGCTCCAAGCCCAGCAACCTGCGACATACGATATCGCCATTCTCCTGGCGGAAAGCATCGGCAAAGTGCTGCACAAGGGCGTAGTTCGCCTTACGCTCCTCGAGGTTACTCGGATCAACAGCAGGAGATATCGCGCCCGCAAGAAACGCCATACCACTCACCGTGCCACACACCTCACGCATACGTCCCATACCTCCACCAAATGGGGCTGTGAGACGCGCCAATATCTCGGGGCTCTGCTCCATAACATCGTCAAAGGCCATCACCACAGCCTGTGCGCAGTTATATCCCGACTTGAAATAGCCACAAGCACGCTCCACGCGCTCCTGAACATCAATGATAATTTCTTTTTTCTCCATAATGTTTTTATATTTGCACTCCAAAGATACGTTTTTTTAGAAGAATAACAATGGACTACCCTACTCTGAACTACCCACCCATACAACTTCGTGCTCGCCGTGGCACGGGAGGCCGCACCGAGATCTATGATAAGCTGCGTGCCAAGTGGCTTGTTTTGACTCCCGAGGAGTGGGTGCGCCAGCACGTCGTATGCTTTATGCTCACGCATTGCGGATTTCTCCCACAGCAGATCGTCGCGGAGTATCCAGTGAATATCAACGGTATGCCGCAACGTGCCGATATCGTAGCCTACGACACCAATGCCAAGCCCTACATCGTTGTGGAGTGCAAGGAGACGGGGGTAAAGATTGACGACGAGGTACTACGCCAAGTAGTGCGCTACAACTCCATAATCGGATGCCGATATATAGTGATCACCAATGGATTAAAGACATTCTGCTACCGACGCGACGAGCATAGCTATACGCCGATCGACCACTTTCCAAGTCAGGAATAAAATAGTCTGATATAAAATATTAAAGCCTCCCGAGATTTCGAGAGGCTTTAATATATATGTGGACGTATGTGATTACAAATACTCCGACTCGCCCTCCTCGTCAATCCAAGGCACGGTCTTCATATCCTCAGTTGTCATCTCCGCCACCTGCTCGTCTGTGAGCAATGCAGCCTCACCATTCTCAAACTCCAAATCTGAGAACGAGCTGATTGTAAGCTGATAAGAGGCCCAGTCATCAGAGTTTGCCTTGTAGTCCGACTTCTGCGCATAGATGCCGTAGATAGCTGTAATTGTAGCCTTCTCGCCATCCTTGCAGACGTTGCGGCGCGCAAAACGTGAGTAACCACTCGAGCGTAATGCGTAAACGCCATTTGCAGAACAGATTGTAGCCTCAGGGTCGTATGTAAACAACACCGAGCCATACAAGCTGCGACCAGTAATCTCCTCCTTATAAGCCCAGTGATACCAACCCTTGGTTACAGTAGGACGAGGATCGGTGTACAACCAGCTTGGGTAGATATTGTCATACGAGCCACTCTTCATAGCTGGGTTTGTAACACCATCCTGATTAGGTACTCCGGCATAACGGCACTGCAAATCCTCGAAGCGCATCAAGCGACCGAACATCAACTCGCGCTGCGAAATCTCGAACACCTTGCGAGTGATACCGTTAGAGTCTGTCTTCTCAGTACCGTAGAACTTACCATCCTTCTCTACCATTACAGGGTCAAAGACCTCCTCGTAATTCTCAGGTGTTACGGTGATGATATCGACATTTGGAGCATAGCGCAACCACTCCTCATACTCACCCACCTTCAACTCCGACCTCTCGCCAGCAAAGACATAGCGGTCGATAACCTCCTGAAGCTCGATGTTAGAGTTAGCGTAGAACTTATGCTCACCAGCCTTGTTCCACGACTCCGATGGCGCACCACCGAGTGAGAGCATCATACGATAGTTACCCAAGTAGAGACCCGTAAGGCGCACATATACCCACGAGCCATACTTATATCTCACGCCAACGTTGTTGTTGAGCTTAAGCTCGATACCCGAGGTCTCATCCTGAATATAGAGCGACTTGTAGACATTACCCTGCTCATCGTTAGAGGTAACCTTACCCTTGATATATACGTCGTGACCCACGAAGATATCCTCGCCCACGATAGCATACTTGGTGTTGTTCCAACCGCTGTTGACACCTGTATTGCTTATTGAGCCAAACTTATCGTTATAGGCATACTTCAACTCAGCAATGGTGATATACTCAGCCTCGGGGAACATCTCCTCAAACGACTTATCGGTATATGGCACACGTGGCGCCACATCCTGTAAACTCTCATAACAGCCAACTGCCGATACTGCCACGGCAATCAACAAAATCAACTTCTTCAAATTCATAATATTCATCGTTTTAGCTGTTAGAATCTAAAGTATACATTGAGATAGTAGTTAATACCATTCATATAGAAATACTTGGAATCAAAACGCGAGTATGTGGTTGGGAACTTCGTAATCTTCATCTCACCTTCTGAGTTAGGGAAGATAACAGGATCTGAGAGCTTGTTCAGACGCATCTGCTCGTAACCACCCGTACGCACGGTCTGCGCATTGAGGATGTTATTAACCTGAAGGCTGAAGCCGAGGGTATACTTGTAAGCAATACGCCAGTTCTTACCGATGCTTGCGCTGAGGGTGTAGGCTCTACCCAACTCCTCCTGCTTGCGGAAGCCATCAATAACCTCCACAACATAGGCCTTCTGACGACCCGACTCGAGGTTGTTCCAGTCGTAGATACGCTTAATCTCATTCTCGAGATACTGGGTACGATACATAGGGTTCATCGAGAGATAGAGGCGGTCGTAATAGTTGAAGTCCACCGATGCAAACCAGTTGTTAGGGCCACGGAAGTTAAGACCTACGTTGATAGCGGTCTGCGGAGTGCTCTCCACCTTCATACCGTTCCACTTCACCACGCTGTTAACGACATCGGTTGCCGAGTTGTCAATCATCTGTGTGAATTGTGGGTCGGAGTTGTAGATATAGTCACCATAGCTGATAGCACCCTGCAACGACAATCCCCACGCGATAGGAATGCTGTAACCAAACTCAATACCCATATATCGCTTGTTGATGCCCGACATCGCGAAGTTGGTAAATGAGTTCTGGGTATCGTCGTAGAATGAGATCACCTTCGACTGATCCATCATCTGAGTGTAGTAAGCCGAGAGGCGCGCACGCAACCAAGGCAAACGGAGGTTATAGGTCAAATCGACACCATAGATCTTCTCAGCCGACAAGCCTGGTGTGATCTGGTTACGAGTACGTGCCGAAACAAAGGCGTTGTTAAACATCGGAGCATTCTGCATTGCAGTGGCATTGAGCTCCAAAGAGTGCGCACCCGAGAATTGGTATGCGAGGTTAACCTTAGCCTTGTAAGTGAGGTGGTTGATCTTATCGGAGTTACCAAACGATGTTAAACCGCGATTATCACCCGCATTGGCATTCTGGAAGAGACCCTTCTCCCAAAGGCCCTGACGCCACATAGATGACATACCTACCTCGCCACCGATGTTTGCTGTGAAGCCGCCAGCCGAGATCTCATACATAGCCCAAACCTGTCCCTGACGAACGTGAGCATAGTAGTCGTAGCTATACTTATCGCCCTCCTTAGCTGCCTGAGCGTGGCCGTGAGCATTATAGTATGCCATATTGTTCTGATAGATAACAGGATCGCTACCGAAGTCGCGCTCAGCAAACTTATCGACATCAAGCCAGTAATCACCACCCAGAAGATCCTTAACCTCGCTGTAGTACTCCGTACGGTTTACACGTGCGCGGAGACCTACCGTAAGCTTCGAGCCACCACGGAAATAGTGCGCAAGCTGTGCCGCGAAGTTATAGTCTATCTGGTCGGTATGACGCTCCTCGATCATAGCCACAGAGCGGTGACCATCGCCAAATCGCTCATCCTTATCACCCATCTTATTATCCTTGATAAGGGCATCGAAGTCGATATAACCATCCCAATTCTGAGTATACTCGATATACTTCATCTTGTCGGTCTCGAGGTCGACATCTGTAAACGGAGGTGTCTCGTCATTTGCCTCCGCAAAGTTGTTGAGCATCATACGACGCTCCAAGCGGTCGCCATAGTATGATGGCATTCGGCGGTAGTAATCTGGACGTGGATCCTCGCCCTTGTACCACGTAAGAGCCGAGTAGCCATTGTAACCAAAACGAACCGAAGTGGCAACAGAGAGCGATGTCTGCTCCGAGATCTGCCAGTTGTAGTTCAACATCGCAATAGGCTCGTGCATACGGCGCACACGTGAGTTACGCTCATCACCCGCCTGAAGACCAACATTAGGGTTGTAGTAGTTATCGCCCCACAAGTCATACGCCTCCTGTGTCGAAGCCTGCTGCGCACCACGTGTTGTAGGAGCACCGAGGATCGTTGCTGAGAGGCGGTGGCGAGAGTTAAAGACCTTCTCTGCCGATGCAAAGTAGCCATAAGCATTGTAGTAGACGCCATTAACATAGCCAGCACCACCCTGACGTGTAGATACCGAGAAGCCATACGACCATCCGTTATCCAGCTGACCTGATGCGTAGCTCAACATAACACGGAAACGGTAGAGCTGTGTAGAGTTAACAACACTTGAGCGGAATCCCTTGCGAAGCTGCGAGGCGCGAGCGTTGATATTTGTTGTACCTGCAACACCACCCAAGCCGAAATCCGACATCTGCAAACCTGATGTAATCTCCTGGTTACGTGTAGCATCGTTCAGGCCGCTCCACAACGACCAAGGACCGTAGCTTGTGAGGGCATCATTGAAGCGGATACCATTGAGGTATACATCCTGATACTGAGAGTCATAGCCTCGAACATTGAAGCGCATCTCCGAGAAGCGATACGAAGCGATATTGTTGAAGATATCCTTCGACGCAGAGAGCGTTCCTGGCATAGACTGCGAGTCACCTGCGCTCTCAACATCTGTGTCAAGCTCCGAGAAAGCCGAGTCATCGACACTAACCATCACGGACGGCACCATAACCACAGCCTGCATATCGTGTACAAGCTCCTTGACACGCACCATAACCTCCAAATCCTCAAACTCTGAGGCCTCGAAACGCAGCAAGTACTCACCAGGTGCGAGACCCTCGATGATGAACTCACCATTTTGGTTGGTTGTGGTGTTCACGGCAACATCATCGATGAATATTGCCACACCTGTGATAGGCTCGCGATCGTCACGCGACACTACCACACCCTTCATACCTCCAGCCTGTGCAAAAGCACTTATAGCCAGGGTAACAGCAAAGATTGTTAATAAAAATTTCCTCATAGTATGTAGTTTATATTTTACTTACCTATGTATATATATACGGGGAAGTGGTCGCTAAATCCATTCTGGAAATTGTTGGACACAAACGTGCGCAATGGATATCCCTTATACTGACCCTCCTGCTGAAGCATATATGGACGAGTAAAGATATTGCCATAGAACTTATCGCCCTTGACAATGCGGAGCTTACCCTCCTCGGCATTTACCAAATTCTCCGTAACACAGATGTTATCAAAGAGATTCCACGCATCCTGATATGCCAATGTACCATAACCAGCACGCAACATATGGAAATATGGATTAAAGAAGTCGCCATTCTGCAGATCCTTAACCTTGCCCTTTGCTCCCATAACCTTCACGAGGCTTGCATCTGTGGCATCGTCGTTGAAGTCACCCATAACGATAACCTTCGTAGCAGGATTCTCCTTCAGGAGCGAATCCTTAATCTCGCGAATCTGCTTAGCACAAGCATCGCGCTTAAACTGTGATGCCTCCTTACCACCAAGACGCGATGGCCAGTGCGACACGAGGAAGTAGAACGGCTCATCCTCGACAGTTCCCCACATCACCACCAAGTCACGAGTGCGGAAGTTTGGCAACTCTGGGACGTTAAGCTTGATGTTATCCGAGCCCTGGAGCTTAAATACATCGGCACGATACAAGAACGCCACATCCACGCCACGAGCATCAGGTGAGTCGAAGTGACAGATGCGGTAGTTCGCACCCTTGAGCTTTGGCTGCGAGATAAGATCCTCAAGCACAGTGCGATTCTCGATCTCCGATACGCCGATTACCACAGGATAGTCCCTATTAATGGCTGCGATGTCGAACAACACACGCTCCATATTCGACAGCTTCTTCTGATACTTAATCTCGTTCCACTGCTTCGCGCCCTCGGGAGTAAACTCCTCGTCGTGAGTCTCTGGATCGTCGTAGATGTCGAATAAGTTTTCCAAGTTGTAGAAAACAACCTTGTATGGCTTCTCCTGTGCCCACAACGTAGCCACAGCAAATAGCGCCATACACAGCATTAAGACTTTTCTTTTCATCTTTTTATAGTTTGAATTTGTTTATTTCCTTAGTTCACACCCCACTCCGAAGGTACTGCCGCGGCCTTAACCTCCTGCTCAATAGCATCATTAAGCATAGGGAAGAGTGTAAATCCTATCTTAGCCTCGAGTTCCGCTACCGAGATACAATCCGATGCTGTGATGTTGGTATCTTCGCCCGTATTCGTATGCTCCATCCAGAATACTATGGCGCGCAGCTGCGCAGCATCATCAATCTCGCTGATGCTCTTTCCCGTATTACCCTTCTTGGTGCGGAGAAGCGCCTTGTAATAATATGTAGGCGTTGGGCAGTTATTACCCGACTTGTCTGTAGTCTTTGAGTCTATCGACGAGTCGTGCTCACCCTCGAAGTATGCTCCAGTTACCACGTAAAGCGTATCCGAGCAGATCATATTACGCACTCTACCCTCCAATGCGCCCCACTTATTCTGATTAAAGTTATACTGCTGAGGCGTCATATTCGTAGCGTAGAATGTCTGATCCATCATCTGCTGCGAGCACTTGCGGTCCGCCGCAGGAAGCTGATGTCCACGATCATACCAACCATTATACGAGCCACGTCCGAGGTTTGCCTGAAGCTCGTCATCCACCTTTGGGTCGAAACCAAACGAGCTGTTGTTACGGTTGCCACTACCCGAGGTATAGCACTTATGCAGCGGATATGCCACCCACAATGATGCTCGCACCTTAGGGTCGAAACAATAGGTGTAGTTACGGGCATTGGTCTTTGAGCCCATCTCGCCATAATGAGTGTTGTAGATATAGTTATTCTCCTCCTTGCACACAGGCAACTCCGCCCAGTCACGCACAAAGGCTATGGTACTGTCGTAACTCTCCTGCTTGAATGACAACAAGAACGTCTCGCCACCCAACACTACATCGACATTTGCCACACGGCTCTCGCCCGATGCGTTCTTCGAGAAGTAGATGTAGACAACCTTTGTTTTGCTCTCCATCACACCCTCTGTCACGGTGTTTTCTGTTGAGAACTTTGCCCAATCACCCTCCGACGCAATTGATACACTATAAGAGGTACCCTGTTGTGCCTCGAGCACCACAGCGCAATTCTTACTATCGCCCTTTACCACCTCGGTTCTAAGATAGGCATTGCTCTTAATAACCTCTACAACAACATCCTCGCAACCACACAGCATCGCTGCAAACACGCAGCACATCGCAACAACAATTCTATTTGCTACCTTTAGCATAAATTTAGTTTAAGTTTTTTCGAAGTTTATCTCTCGCCCGCTCGGGTGAGTCGCCCCACCCGATCGTTGGCGAAAGAGTTAAGTAATTACTCGTAATATACGGTCAATGAATCAAAATAGCATGCGCCGGTAGTATTATTATGCATCTTGAAGAAGTTATAATCACCAGCCACCTCAAATGTAGTTGTATAGAGCTTACCAGCACCTGTTGCTACACCTGCATCGCTGTATGTACCAGCCTGCATCTCATTGCTTGAAGGATTTACAGAAGTGCCAAGATATAGATTGAAGTTAGGCACATACTTAGTATTAAAAGTCTTTACAACAATCTTTGTAATCTTACCTGGAATTGCAGAAGAGTTGACAATAAAGCCCTGCTTTGCGTTATCAGAGGCATTACCCTGCATCTGCATATAACCAGCATTGTCCTGATTTGCCTTACATACTTTAGCGCCCTTGAATAATATATCACCTATAGTCCAATTAATCCAAGTTGACTCTGTTGTTGTATTCTGGCTTCCATAAGCATTTTCTGTCAAATCGCTATTCTGAGCAACAATATCTGCAAATGAGAAAGTGATTGACTTTACATCACCTGGTGTTGGCTCTGGATCTGGTGTTGGCTCTGGATCTGGAGTAGGCTCCTGGCCACCCTCATCACCAAAACGCTCGCCAGTCAAGCCAGCGAAGTCTGATGACTGAGCGAAGATAATCTGAATAGTGCCGTTGTTGATAGAAGAGATACCCTTGATAACGCCTGAACCCTGAGCTACAGTCTCAGCACCGTAAGAAGCATACTTAGATGAGAATACAACAAAGTTGTTGCCAGCAGCATCCTCCATGTTGATAGATGTGTGAGCACCGCCCATCACCCAAGTCTTAGAGAGGTCTGCATCAGCAACCTGAACACCCTCCAAAGCTACGTACTGACCCTCGTACTTGTTAGCGAGGAAGTCAGCCATAGAAACGGTCTTAGGAGTAACAGCGTTACCAGTAGATACCTCTGTAACCTTGCTTGAATCAACAGTAACCTGTACAGCACCACCATATGCACCAAGAGTTGCAGATGTAAGGTCTACACGCACCTTAGTACCGAAAGCGATAGTGTGATCAGCGCTAAGACGCAACTGCAAAGCACCAGTCTCATCCTGAACATACATACCCTTCTTTGAAGTGAGGTTGTTAAGCTCGTAGTTAGAAACTACAACAGCCTCGATAGTACCACCGATAGTTGCATCCTGACCCTTTGCCAAAGCCTCAGCGATAGTCATTGTGTCACCAGGGGTTGGGTCTGGCTCTGGCTCTGGGTTTACAGGCTCATCGCCACCACCCTCGCCTGGAGTAACTGCCTCGTCAGTAAGCTTAACACCAAACACAAGAGCACGACCGCTTGCATCATTTGAAACAGCAGCAAAAGATGAATCTGTAGAGAACTCAATTGTAGACGATGCTGTCAAGCCATCAAGCAATACAGAGTAGTGATCCTCCTCTGTAGGCGCGAGGTTGTTAAATGGAGCATTATTTGACGCACCAACATTTGCATTCAACTCGAATATAAGAACCTTCTCACCATCAACACGCACACAAAGAGTAGCAGACTTACCCTTCCAAGCCACAGCGTAGAAATTCAAATACTTACCGCCCTCTACGCCTACAGCACCCGACTTGAAGTAACCAGTCAACTTACCTGTACCGAGTTTGAAACCAGAAACCTTCTCGCCGTTGATTGTTGTTGCGCCAAGAGTATCTGCAGCATTTACCTGATCATACTCTGACACTACGAAAGCTGAGTCAGACTCGTACTCGCCAGTAGCAGGAGTGTTAGGACCCTCGTTACCACCGCCACCGTTGCCACCCTCGCCTGCAACATGTGAGATGTATGTTGCATTCTTCATCTGAGGAGAGCCATTGTATGATGTGCGTGTACCATAAACAGTGATTGTATCGCCCTGCTTCAAACCAGCTGCTGCAAACTGCTTCTGCGGCTCACCATCAGGAGTAAGAAGACCGTAAACGTAAACAGTACCAGTAGCATCAGTGATATCGAAGTTACCGTATGATGTATTAACAACACGAGTGATCTCACCAGTAAGCTTATAAACTGTTGAATCCTCAGCAGCAGCCAAGAACTCTGCAGCAGTAGCCTCTACCATCTCTGGCAACTCTGGCTCAACTGTCTGAATATTGTCAAGGTCAATAGTCTGACCACCGTTACCAATGAAGAACTTAACGTCGTCAATACGCAATACTGAAGCAACCTTTGCAACAAACTTAATGTATAGCTTATCTGTAGCAGCAGCAAGAGTAAAGTCGGCAGTTGCAACGTTATACTTACCCTCTACCAAATCAGCGATTGCATACTCAACAGGAGCCCACTTCTCGCCATCCTTAGAGATATAAAGAAGGAAATCTGTGTACTTGAATGAGCTGTCGCCGTCGTTACCAGCATACTTCTGCAAACCAAAAGACATCTTATAGTTCTTCACATCTGCGCTCAATGGAGCGATGTTGTTAACTACGAAATAGCCACCGTCACCAAAGAAGATGTTGTTAGAACCTGAACCAGCGTAGTTAGAGTAGTTTGACTGATTAGATTGCTGATTGGCACGTACCGACACCTTAGAACCAGTGTAAGTTACATTTGCTGCAGCATCACCCTCAGGGTTTGCGAACTCTGGGAACTGGTCGATGTATGGCCATGAACCACCTGAGCTACCATAGGTCTTTGTAGCCTCCTTACCGTCGAAGTTGTCGCTATAGAGCAATACCTCCTCTACAGTAACATTGCTATCGCCAGACTGGTTTACAGTGAGCTTCTTTGTCTCCCAGTTACCATACTCCTTGTGAAGAGAGATAACCTTGATTACCGCAGTACGCACAGCGCCGCTGTCATTCATCGACACAGCCACAGTGATAACGCCATTCTTCTTACCGTGCTCAGGGGTTACAGTCACCCAGTCTGTATCGTTCTCAACCTTCCACTCCGAGTTGGCTGTAACGTCGACTGTCTGGCTACCCTCCTCCTGTGCAAAGTTCAAAGTTGTTGTAGACAACGCCACCGTAGGGTTGCTAACAACCTCCTCACCCTTATCCTCGCACGCTACAAAGCCTAGAGCCGATCCCAAGACCATCGCAACAGCAAAGATTGACTTAAAAAGTTTGTTTGCCATAAGTTAAATTATTAGTTAAAAATTAAGAAAATTGTTGTTTCTTATTTAGCTCTCCATAATATCTCTTTAGAGATAGTATGGGACCTACAAAGTTATAACTTATTTCGCGAATATTAAAATATTTTAAATAAAAACAGCGACAAATCACCAATTTTCCTGAAACTGCAAATATGAAGCTCCTATTTAGTTGCAATTCTCAGTACGAAATAGTATCTTTGTGGGATATAACGATAACCGCTAATTATGGGTGTAGATAGAAATTTACGAAATATCGAGAGCGACAAGGAGTTTGAGGGACGCATACGCCCCCAAGCACTGACAAACTTCGCAGGTCAGGATAAGATTGTCGCTAACCTCAAGATATTTATCAAGGCCGCACTTATGCGTGGCGACTCCCTCGACCACGTGCTTCTCCACGGCCCTCCGGGTTTGGGTAAGACCACTCTGGCAAATATCATCGCCAATGAGATGGGCGCACAGCTGAAGGTCACTTCGGGTCCTGTGTTGGACAAGCCTGGCGACTTGGCGGGTCTGCTTACGAATCTCAACCCTGGCGATGTGCTCTTCATCGACGAGATACACCGCCTCAGCCCTATTGTCGAGGAGTATCTCTACTCGGCTATGGAGGATTACAAAATTGACATCGTTCTGGACAAAGGTCCTGCGGCGCGTTCGATACAGATTGAGTTAGCTCCGTTTACGCTCGTTGGCGCAACAACACGTAGCGGTCTGCTGACCTCTCCGTTGCGTGCTCGTTTCGGCATCACGTGCCATCTCGAGTATTACGATGCTCCTGTGTTGGCTGGCATCGTAAAGCGCTCTGCTTCAATACTTGACATATCCATAGATGACGATGCAGCGCTGGAGATTGCCCTGCGCTCGCGCGGAACGCCACGTATTGCCAACGCTCTGCTGCGCCGCGTGCGCGACTTTGCGATGGTCGAGGGCGAGGGACATATCGACGTGGGTATCACACGCATTGCCCTCACGGCTTTGAACATTGATGCTCGCGGTCTCGACCAGATGGATAATAAGATTTTGGCTACTATTATCGAGAAGTTCAACGGCGGCCCTGTGGGTCTGAACACCATCGCCACAGCCGTTGGCGAGGAGGCGGGAACTGTCGAGGAGGTCTACGAGCCATTCCTCATCAAGGAGGGTTTCCTCAAGCGCACTCCGCGCGGTCGTGAGACCACTGAATTGGCATACAAGCACCTCGGTTACACCTATAGCCGCAACGACGAGCAAACGCTCTTCTAAGGCATTGATACACATATAAATTAAGGAGTTTAAGAAATATAAATCTTAAACTCCTTTTTTATCATCGTACAACGAGAAATTGCCACCGACTCACGCCAATTTATTGTCAGAGCGATGCAGTAGTGGCGATGAAATGAAAAAGCCTCGGATGGGCTGTATTTTAGCGTCAGTAAGGGGTAGATACAACACTCAACAAAAATGCCACCGATGGGTAGTACTTGGCGTACGTCCCATTGGTGGCAATTTTTGTTAGGGGCAGTAGATATCCCCTTAATCACGCTAAAATTATGCGATGGCTGTAGAGATAAGGAATGTCGCTGCCACACCCAAGATAGCATACAACTCTGGGAACGCTGCGAGGATAAGAGTCTTACCCATAACGTCGTTACCGTTACCGATAGCTGTGATACCGTTAGCACAAACCTTTGACTGGAAGAGTGCTGATGAGAGACATACGATAGCCATCAAGAGACCAGCACCGAAGATACCAACAGCAGTAAGCATAGACATATCAGCAGAGATAAGACCGCTAACCATAAAGTAACCTACGAAACCGTAAAGACCCTGTGAACCTGGAAGCGCAGAGAGGATCATATAGCTACCGAAAGCGCCACTGTTCTTCTTCAAAGCACCTACTGAAGCCATACCGCAACGTGATGTTGCAACTGCTGATGCCAAACCTGATACACCGACCATAAGGACAACGCCCAAATAAGCCAAAATTAATGCTGAATTCATAATTGTTTAAAGTTTTAAATTGTTAATTATTATTATTTTGTTTACTTATTCATTTTTCGTACAGGATCGAATGAGCGCTGTCCCATCTCGAAGCCCGCATTTTTATAAAACTCAACAAAGGTCAATCGCATAGGATGAACGAATGACGAGATTGTTGACATAAAGAGGTTGATGCCGTGACCTATGAGCAGGATGATCGATGCAGCAATCACAGGCACAATATAACCGTACCACGGAGTACCTGGCGCCATATCACCCATACCCGAGAGTCCCATAGCAAGCGAGTTGAATACCTGCGCCAACACACCACCCGAGAGACCGATGGCGAAGAGTCGTATGTAGCTGAGCACGTCGCTCAACAAGCCTGTGATGTTGTTGTAGGCATCCCACAAACCTGCTCCGATGTTAATAAGCGGATTGCGCTTGACGTCGTTCAACACCAACATCAACAATGCACCTACGCCTACAAGACCATAGAACACTGGCGATGAGGCATCGAAACCTGGGATACCGAGGCCAAACATTGGCAAACCTACAGCCAACGAACCCGCAAGAAGGATGATAAACCATCCGAGGAGTCCAAATGTAGAGGTAAAGCCAAAGAGCTTAGCCTTCATCCAGATGTTGATAGCCATACCCACCAAAATCTGGAACACACCGATAGCCAACGAGATAGAGAAGAAATCCTGCTGGAAATCGAGGAACTTGATAACTGGTGCGTAATCCGAAATTGCCACGCCGAAGAATGAGTTGGCATAGAATCCGAACGCCACGGTTGCCGAAGCACAGACGATAGAGAGCCACGCCGCCTGACGCAACGACTCACCACCTTTCTTCAGAAGTGTTAGACCCACCAACAACAATACAAGACCATAACCCGCATCGCACAAACAGATGGCGAAAAAGAGCATATAGAATGGTCCAAATATCGCAGTGAGGTCCAACGTACCATACTTTGGCAGTGCGTACATAGCACCAATCAACTCAAAGAGACGTGCAAATTTGTTGTTCTTAAGTTTCACAGGAGCCTCATCGTCGATGGTAGCATCACGACGATCATAGACAAGGTTTGGATACTCAGCAAGCAAGGCATCCACCTTATTTGCTGTCTCAGCCTCTGCCCAGCCCTCGAGAATCAACAGATGACCCTCAGCCTCGCGCTGAGCTGTAGCACCCACCTTGAGACCCTGAAGCTGCTCCTTAAGCTTACCACACTCAGCAGCGATCATATCGCGCGACGCTGCAGCACGTGAGAAGACCTCGTTGAGAGCCAAATTCTTAACCTCAAGAAGCTTAATCTCCTCGCCCATAGCCACACTGTCCATAGCTGGAAGGCGAACCTCCTGACCATCAACAGTAAAGGTTAGAGCCTCTGTTGCAACAGCCACAAAGTATACGAGTGACTGCGTGCGACCCACCTCCGAGAATGTAACACCCTCGATAGACTCTGTCATAAGTCTCTCATACACTGCTGGTTGAGCAGTAAAGAATCGGATATTGACACCCTGCGCAGCAAGACGCTCTATATCCTCTATAGAGAATCGTCCCCACGGTGCAACCTCATCAGCCTGCTTCTCGAGACGCGCAACCTCTTGCAGGATACGCTGACGCTCCGCACGAGCAGCATCGTAGCACTCATAAGCCTCCGCGCCCGAAGCATAGACCATAGCCGAGCTATTACACTCGGGAGTAGAAGCAAATGATGACAGATGCTCCAAAGCCTTGTTATAGGCATCGATATTCGAGAGCAAAGCTCTATCACCCTCCGAAGGCTCCCAACCCGTTGTGGTAATATCGACCAAACCGAGTTCGCGCAACTCGTTGACAAAGCGCTCCTGCTCTGCAGCGTGAAGCACGATGTCGTAGCGAATCATTTTACTTATCATACGTTAGGCTCCTCCATAGCCGCGGCTTGCGCCTGACGAGTTTTCACAATCTTCTGAGCAGACTTACTGAGGTTCTCCTCATCCTCCATAAATCGCTTAATCTTACGTATAGCATCCTCATACCCAGGTATCTGCACCTTTTCGTAGAGGTTTACCTTTTGAGTAGTTTTGCGTCGCGCATAGTCGAGGAGCTGCATCTTTTGGTTGTAGACCTCGAACTCGATACCGAGACGAGACATTCTCTTCAACACCCTGATACCCTCGGCAAACCATACCGGAGCCGAGAACAGATCGTAGCTCTTCTCCTCGTATGAGATATTCTCCAATACAGGTATGCGCACGCCCGCAATCTTCTGTGACGCCAAAGTAACGTCGACGATGCGGATAAGATCACAATCAAACTCTCCCCATAGCTGTACCATATAGTCGTACTGGGCGATAAGCGCGTCCAGCTCCTCACGGTAGGCTAATGCAGAGTCCTTCGCACGTTTAACCTCCGAACGCAATGCACTCTCCTTACTCTTGATTGTAGGCAGCGCATTCTTTCGGATTTTGAGCTGTTTATTCAGCTCACCGAGCGAGGTCTTGTTATACTGAAATTTGATTGCCATAGATAATTACTATTTCCAATATTTGTCAACAAGCTCCTGCTTGATACTTACCTCACCCTTGCGGAAATGCTTAGCAAACAACGACCACGCGATGTCGAGCATCTGCTCGATCTCGATGTTTACGTCGATAGCCAACAACTTCTCCGAGTAGTCGTGAGCGAAGTCCAAGGTACGCTTATCGTAGTCCGAAAGGTCAAAACCATTCTCCAACTTAGTCTTAGCGTTGGCAGCATCGGCATACAGACGTACGCAGGCATTCATAACCTGCGGGTGATCCTCGCGGGTCTTCTTACCGATTACGAGCTGCTTCAAACGTGACAACGAACGGAATGGGTCGACGATAACCTTCGCAGTGTCGGTATCTGCACGCAAGAACAACTGACCCTCGGTGATATAACCGGTGTTATCAGGAATAGCGTGGGTGATATCGCCACCAGAGAGCGTTGTAACAGCGATGATGGTGATAGAACCACCATTAGGCAACTGAACGGCCTTCTCGTAGATCTTCGCCAAATCTGAGTACAACGAACCCGGCATAGAGTCCTTCGAAGGGATCTGATCCATACGGTTTGACACGATAGCCAAAGCATCGGCATAAAGGGTCATATCGGTCAAAAGCACCAACACCTTCTCGCCCTTATCCACTGCGAAATACTCCGCAGCAGTAAGTGCCATATCTGGAACGAGGAGTCGCTCCACTGGAGGGTTGTCGGTTGTATTTACGAACGATACGATACGATCCAATGCACCTGCATTCTCGAAGACCTGCTTAAAGTACAAGAAGTCATCGTTTGTAAGACCCATACCACCGAGGATAATCTTGTCAGCCTTAGCACGAAGTGCCACATTCGCCATAACGGCGTTGTAAGGCTGATCAGGATCGGCGAAGAATGGAATCTTCTGACCTGATACGATGGTGTTGTTAAGGTCGATACCTGCAATACCGGTAGCGATAAGCTCCGATGGCTGGATACGACGGAATGGGTTTACGGTAGGGCCACCGATCTCGCGGGCCTCACCCTCGATAGGCTCGCCACCCTCGAGTGGCTCACCATAGGCGTTGAAGAAGCGACCTGCCAATGCGTCTGAAACGCGCAACTGTGGAGGTGCGCCGTGGAATACAACCTCAGAGTTTGTAGCAAGACCTTCGGTACCTGCAAACACCTGGAGCGTAACCTTATCGCCCATAATCTTTACCACCTGAGCCAAGCGACCACCTACGGTAGCAAGCTCGTCGTTACCAACACCCGTAGCACGCAAGGTGATGGTAGCCTTAGTGATATTATCAATCTTTGTATATACTTTCTGAAAAGCTCTTGATGTCATAACTTATCCTCCTTGATTATGCAAGTTTGCTATTTACCAAAGTCTCAATCTGAGAACGGAAATTCTCAAACTGCTCTGATTTCCATACTGAATAGTTCATCTGACGGAAGAGGTAAATAAGATCCTTGAAGAACTTAGTACACTCCTCGAAATCAGCAAAGTCCAAATCCTTGCGGCAGATGTTGAGTACCATATTGTACATAACCTGCTGACGCTCGATAGGACAGTTGGCGTCGATATCATCAAAAGCATCCTGCTGAAGGATTACCGCGTCGAGCAACTCGCTCTTCCAGAAACGCTCGTGGTAGTCTACAGGTACACCATCATCACCAAGGATGTTAATCTGGTCATTAGCCTCCTTACCACGCTGCATAATAGCCTTACCCTCGGTTACTGAGCGAACCCAGTTCTTCTCGATATGCTCATCGAGGTACTGCTCAACCTCTGGATACTCCAAATACTTAGAGTAAGAGTCGAGTGGGTCGATAGCTGGATAACGCTTAGAGTCGGCACGGCTCTGTGACAAAGCGTAGAAGCATCGTGCAGCCTTCTTTGTAGACTCGGTTACAGGCTCCTTCAAGTTACCACCCGCAGGAGATACAGTACCGAGGAATGTTACAGATCCTGTAGCGCCATTGTTCAACTTCACGAGACCTGCGCGAGCATAGAAGTTTGAGATAACAGCCGAGAGGTCCATAGGGAACGCATCCTGACCAGGAAGCTCCTCCAAACGGTTTGACATCTCACGCAACGCCTGAGCCCAACGTGATGTAGAGTCAGCCATTACCAACACCTTCAAACCCATAGAGCGGTAGTACTCACCGATGGTCATACCAGTGTATACCGAAGCCTCACGCGCCGCAACAGGCATATTCGAGGTGTTACAAATGATGATAGTACGCTCCATAAGTTTGTGGCCGGTACGTGGGTCAACCAACTCTGGGAACTCTGCAAAGATCTCCACAACCTCGTTCGCACGCTCACCGCACGCTACGATGATGATGACATCCGCCTCAGCCTGCTTAGAGATGGCGTGCTGAAGCACGGTCTTACCCGCACCGAAAGGACCAGGGATAAAGCCTGTACCACCCTCAGCAAGTGGGTTGAATGTATCGATAGCGCGAACACCAGTCTCCATAACACGTGATGGACGTGGCTTCTCAGTAAAGCAACGGATAGCCTGCTTCACTGGCCACTTCTGCACCATAGTAATATTGTACTCGTTGTTATCCGAGTCAACAACTACAGCGATGGTATCAGTTACCTTATATGTACCCTTAGCCACAACGCTCTTTACGGTGTAGTTGCCCTGCATCACGAAAGGTACCATAATCTTGTGCATAACCCACTGCTCCTTAACCTCACCGAGCCAGTCACCCGCTGTAACCTTATCGCCAGCCTTAGCCAAAGGAGAGAAATCCCACTTTGCATCGAAGTCGATTGGGTCGGTGATAGAACCACGGTTGATGAACAAGCCGTCCATCTTCTCGAGGTCGTTCTGCAAACCATCGTAGTTACGCGACAAAAGACCTGGAGCAAGTGTAGCCTCGAGCATATGACCCTCGAACTCCACCTTATCACCAATCTTAAGACCACGTGTACTATCGTAAACCTGTACATAGGCCTCGTCGCCTACGACCTTAATGACCTCAGCCATCATACGGATATCACCGCAATATACGTGGCATATCTCGTTCTGACCTACCGGACCGTCAACCTTGGCGATCACGATATTCGAGATAATACCGTTTACACGTCCTAATGTTTTCATTCGTTTATGTAGTTTTATTGTTTTGCTTGTTTTTCAACCAATGCCGAGGCATCGAGGCTTGCAATAAGCTTATCGAGCATCTCGCGACCTACCTCTGGTGAGAGGAGTGTCCAGCGTGCCACGATGTTCGCCTTGACAAGGTATGAGAGTATGTAGTTGATATTGAAATAGTCGTAAACAGCGATATCCTCGGCCTCAGCCCAGCGCACCGCATCGATCTTACGCTCCTTCTCAACAATATTGGTTTCGTCGGTAATAGCCGAGATCACAGCATCAATATACTGCAACTCGCCGCGAAGGCCAAAATCCGCAGCCGAAGATTGCGCCAACTGAGCCACGATCTCTCCGCCGCCAACAGTAACATCCTTGATCGAACGTCCAGCCTCACGAGCTGCCACAGCAGCCGAGATATTGCGAAGCGTGCGATCGAACTCTCCCCACTTGTTGAGGAATTTTGACTTCGATGCGGCAAGATCCTTATAATAGGCCTCGAAGATTGCGTGCTCGAAGCTATCGTCAACCATAGCATCCTCGTCACGCTCCTCGTCATCAGCCTCGTTGTAGAGTTTCACAACTGCAGCTACATTCTGAGGAAGTAGTGCATAGTTGCGGTTTTCGAGTACATCCTTCAGCTCCTCGACTGTGAGATTTCCAAGACCATTGTGACGATTACGATTGTTGCGCATAGCGATTACATTCTCGCAATCGTAGTAAGCATACAGCAATCTGACAGCCTTAGCGTCCTTCTCTGTAAGCTCACCAAGAATCTCATCGAGTATCTCACGAACATCGAAGCCCTTGGTATCAGAGTCGAGCGTCCACTCACGCAGACTCGCCACCAAACAGTAATACTCAGTAGAGAACATAGACTACTTAAAGAGTAGATTAGACACCTTCTCGCGCAAGTACTCCTTCAACAAAGCATCGAAGCTCTCGTCGGTGAATGAGATGTAGTAACCACCATTCTTCTCGCCGAGCTTAAAGCCTGTCTTAATATCCTTAGTATAGCCAACCTCGATACCAGCCTTTGCCAACTCCTGAGCGCTCGCCTGCATCACCGAATCCAACTCTGCACGCTTCTCCTCTGGAAGCAACGCCTTGAGCGATACATCCACAGTCGATGATGTCCAGTTGTTTGCCATAGCCAACAACATATCCTTAACGAAAGCCGCATCAACGGTAACAGCCTTAACTGCAGCACCTGTGGTCTTCATAATCACTGCCTCTGCAAGCTCAGCCTTAATCTTAGTCACTGCCTGACGGCCAGCAAGCGTAATCTCGGTCATAGCATTCTTAGCCACATCCTCGGCACGATCCTCGGCAGCCTTAGCAATAGCCTCAGCCTCAGCCTTAGCATCTGCAATAATCTTTGCAGCACACTCCTTAGCCTCAGCAACAAGACGCTCAGCCTCAGCACGGCCACGCTCCAAGCCATCGTTGTAGAGCTTTTGTGTAAGCTCCTGAAGTTTGTTGTTCTCCATAGTTTATACGTTTTAAGTTTTATATAATTTTATACTTTTTGTCAGTTTGCATCTTAGCGATAATATCATCTTCGCTAAAAATCTCACAAATATATATTATATTTTTCGAAACACAATCATTTTACACCCACTTTTTATTGGTAATTTATGCACAATTTATCAATATTTAGAAATAATTGCACAATTCGAAATAGATTTCTATCTTCAACTATTATGAGAAATCAAAAACAAAAGCCAATCTAAACAAATAATTAGATTGGCTTTTGTTTATCACTTAGGGTGTAGCTGTGGCTAAAAGTCGTAACCTACAATATAATCTTTATAATTACCCCAATACTCATCCGCTTTGTATGTGTCAACCGATGATGTAGGCACATAGATTGTCAGGGTATTCGACAAGAATGCATTCCATCTATTTTTGTTATCAACAATTGCTGTAGGAGGTGTTGCGGGTTTGCAATATACCTCAAGATTAACGCCATAAGTAGCAAAGCATTCACCTCCCATTTCAGTAACGCTCTCTGGAATGGTGACACTCTGTAGTTTTCCACAAAATCCAAATGCCAAATATTCGATGCGAGTTACACCTTCAGGGATTATAACATTTTCCAACTCACCACACTCTCCAAATGCTGTATCTCCAATAGTCGTGACATTGTCGGGTATCTCATACGATGTGATACCTTGCGGTGCAAATGCCACCAACTTATTCTCTATAATCAGAGCGCGTCCATCTTCTGTGGCATGTGCTCCGCTAAATTTTTCAAGTAAACAACATCCCGTAAAAGCACATCGTTCAATCTCCTCTACGCCATCTGGTATATCTACCATACGAAGGCTTTTGCACGCAGTAAAGGCACTTTCCGATATCTTTTTTAGGCCATTAGGCAGATTAATATCACTGAGGAGACTATTTTGAGCAAATGCCCTATAGTTAAGCACCGTAACATCTTTAGGAATATTAATCTCTTTAAGATTGCATGATGCAAACGCCGCATCACCAATTTCAGAAATGGTTGAAGGCAAGTCGACACGATATAGTTTGTTGCAATTCTCGAAAGCGTTATTACCAATTGTCGTTACACTGCTTGGCAGAGTTATAGTGATTAGATTATAAGTATGTGAGAAGAGATTATTACCTATAGTAGTTATATCCCCAGAAAATTGAATAATTCCCTTATTTCCAGAGTAGATATTGCTCACAATATCGTGTTCAAGGCTTGGCGCCCACATTGGATTAATTGTCCTTCTATCAGATGTAGTGTACCACAATTCGTTATGCGGAACTCCAAAATCTACTACCTTATCAACAGGTTTAACAGGATTAGGCTCATTATCGCAACTAATGAATATAAGCGTCAAAAGAGTCCAAAATATTTGTCTCATATATCTAAATTATTTAGTGATTTCAAACGGCAAAACAAATATAAGAGTTTTTTTTGTAAAACACACAAGCATCTATATCTTAAATATCCTATGATGTTGCTTTTTATAAAATTTATATATACCTTTGCCTATTATGCAGACAACTAAGACTACACAGCCTATCGTCGTCACGCTTGATGCCGGTGGCACAAATTTCGTTTTTAATGCGATGCAAGACGGCAAGTCCTGCACCGAAAGCATAACTATGCCATCTCAGGCTCACGACCTCGACCTCTGCCTCAGCACCTTGATTAAAGGATTTGAGATTATCATTGCGAAATTGGAGCAGAAGCCTATTGCCATCAGCTTTGCCTTTCCTGGCCCTGCCGACTACCGCAACGGCATCATCGGAGGCTATCTCCCTAACTTCCCATCGTTCCGCGATGGCGTAGCTCTCGGCCCTATGCTCGAGGAGCACTTCGGAATCCCGGTCTTTATCAACAACGATGCTGACCTCTTTGCATACGGCGAGGCTGCAGGAGGCGCACTACCTCGCATCAACCGTATGCTCGAGGAGGCTGGCTCTGCTAAACGCTACCGCAACCTTCTCGGCTTCACCTTTGGTACAGGCTTTGGCTTTGGCTTTGTGATGGATGGTGTACTCAACCGCGGCGATAATTCGTGCGTCGAGACCTTCTGCCTCAAGCACCGCGACCACCCAGAGTTTATCGTCGAGGATGGCGTTGCCATCCGTGCCGTAAAGCGCGTTTACAAGGAGCTTTCTGGCGACGACCGTGCGCTTGAGCCACGCGACATCTGCAACATTGCAGACGGAACTATGGAGGGTAATTCAGAGGCAGCAAAGGAGGCCTTCGCAACTCTTGGTCGCGTAGCTGGTGACGCTATGGCTACAGCCGTAACACTAATGGATGGCATCATCGTTATCGGCGGAGGATTGACAGGTGCTAAGAGATACTTTATGCCTGCACTTATCGAGGAGATGCGCTCGAAGATTAAGACTATGTCGGGTGACACTCTCAACCGTGTTCAGATGGAGGTGTACGACTTGGATAACGAGCGTGATTTTGAGGAGTTTGCACGCGGCAAATCAACTAAAATTAAGGTATACGGCAGCGACCGCGAGGTTATCTACGACCCCGTGAAACGCGTGGGTGTAACCATCTCAGACATCGGCGCCAGCAATGCCGTATCGCTTGGCGCTTATCTCTATGCGATAAACAACATATAACAAAAAAAGAAGGAGTGTCAAACATTTATCTGACACTCCTTTTTCTTACGGTTTTGGTTGCATTCGGGTGGCTATCTGCGTTGTGGCCATAAAGAGTAGTCGATGCTCCTCGAAGGCATATAGCGACGTTATACCCATTATATCGACTTCAAAAATCTCCTCCATACGCTTAAGTGACTTGACTGGAAGAGGGTGGATAACAAGCTCGAAACCTGCGGCAACTATAGCCTCATGAGCCACAACAAACTCTACGCTATCAAACATCTCTGGGGTATAGACCCTATTGCCGTAGACCGTAAAAACAGGACGCCACGGACGGCTGATCAGCTCATCCTTATCATTGACCCAAAGAGGCATATCGCCATAACCCGCGACGCGACTATCGGCCATAGCATCCACAGCTACGGTTATGGAGTTCTGGCATAATGCCATAGGTGGCACAGCGCGATACAGAGCACCGCGAAGACGCTTGGCACGAAGCGAAGCACCCTCATAATAAGTTGGAGTCTCAACCTCGAACGAGAGGTGTCCCTCGGCATCGAGACGCATCGCCACGGCACAACTAAAGTTTGGCGAGACGCGCGACAACTCGAGAAGTTTTGTGATGATCTTCGAGGCATCATCTACTCCACAAAGCGACATAAAGCCAAACAACTCCGCCGAACTCTCACGCAGCAGCATTATATGGCGACCAAGGTTGCTCGCCCGATAGCCGATAGTATGGATTCGCTGTAGGACATAGCTGCGCGGGCAACGAAATTGCGATGCCTCCACGAGCTTTCCATCATTCCACACCATCAGATTCATATACAGCGATTTAAACCGTATTACATAAATATCTTCAAGAGCAACTCCTTGAGCAACTCACCATTGTCTAAGCCGCCACTATTAACACCCTTGCTCTTGGCATCATACTCGCGCAAAAGCCCCAAAACCTTAAATAGCTGAGGGCCATTCCAGCGGCCGATATTTGCTTTTAGCTCGCGCAACGCAAAGGTGTTATTTGCTCTTACAGCACGCATAAGCGCCATATCCTGAGGCATAGGAATACCCTTGCGGCGTGACTGCCAAATATGATAGTTGAGCAGAAACAACTGCTGAAACATTCCGAACAGTATAGTGATTGTCTGCGTAATAGGATAGCTCTTGGGGTTGTGCGAGAAGTGCTCCGCAATACGCATAGCACGCCCTACGTCACGCTTCATAACCGCATCGTTAAGCTCGAAGCTATTAAACTCCTTCGAGAGACCAATAAACTCCTCGATGTGTGCATCGGTAACTACACGTTCATCCTCGCGCATTGACACTCGCAACTTCTCAATCTCTCGCACCATACGGCCGATATCCATACCGACATACTCCTTGAGCATCGCCAAGGCCTTCGGCTCGACACGCAATCCGACAGAACCTATATAACCCTCGAGCCATCCATCTATCTCATAATCACGAGGTCGCACCGACTCGAAGATAACGCCGCTCTTCTGGCAACTCTTATAGAACGCCGTACGCTTATCGACACCTCTACCCTGCTCCTTATTCTTATAGCAGATGATCAGAATCGTGGATTGCTGCGGATTGGAAGTGTAATGCACGAGGTTATCTATCTTATTGAGCTGCTGAGCCTCACGCACTATGACCACCTGATACGAACCCATCATAGGCATCTGGCGGCAGAGCATCACAATCTTTCCCGTATCGCTATCCTGACCATATACAGTCACTTGGTTGAAACTGCGCTCCGCCTCGTTGAGAATCGTATTTGCCAGTCGCTCTGCAATGGCATCAATAAAATACCCCTCATCACCCGTTAGGAGATATATGGGTGCAAAGCGGCGGGCATCGATATCCTTCATTATCGTGCCATACTCCGCAATAGCATCGCTGAATTTCAATGACTTTGCCATAATTATAACGATTCTCTAACTACCTTTAGCACATTTTCGGTCTTGCGTGTTATGGCATATCGGTCATCGAGTCTTCGACCTATAACCCACACAATATCATCGCCCGACAAAAGCACAAACTGGCGACTCTTCTCCGCCACGGAGACCTTCTTATCTATGAGATAGTCGCTCAACTTCTTACGTCCCGACATTCCAAATGGCACAAACCAGTCGCCATCCTGCCAACGTCGCACCCTGAGTGGAAACTTCAACTTATCGGCATCCAGCAGCGCAACGTTATCTCCCTGATTGAGGTCATCGATAAAGTCGATATCGCAATACTCGTAGAAGAGTACCGAGCCTCCGGCATAGGAGCGTACTGCACCCTTCTCAATCAGCGTCTCGCAGCTATCATCATCCGTGATGCGCGCCACGACAACATCACCTCTATCGATCACAGCTACCCACTCACGAGCATAGAACCTACGTCCCGTAGCTCCGCAATCGAGCGCGTGGCATAGCGAATCGACAACATCGCCCTTGAATCCAAACTCCGCGCTAAGTATCTCATAAATAACATAGTTGCGTGGTAGTGTAGGACGAATTGCAGGGACCTTCAAACGGTAGATATCGCCACTCTGCTCCAGCACCTCGCCCTTTACGATGTCGATTGCAGAATTGATAAAATCCTGAGCCTGGCTGAGGCGTGCGATATTGCGTCGCATAATAGGTGTGAAGCGCGGATTTATCTCCTTGAGCATAGGAATAAGACCCAGACGCACCTTGTTTCTCAAGTACTTAGTCGTGCGGTTCGATGAATCCTCGCGGAACGGGATGTGGTGCGCCATAGCATAGTCGTGGATATCCTTACGTGTGGCAAACATCATAGGTCGCACAATGCGTCCCAGCTGAGTGGAGATTCCTGTAAGGCCGCGCAGACCAGTGCCACGTAGCATATTAATGAAAAATGTCTCTATCGAGTCGTTGCTGTGGTGTGCAATGGCTATAGCCGTGTAGCCATACTCATCGCATAGCTTCCTAAACCACTGATAACGCAATCGGCGTGCTGCCATCTCCATAGACTCCCCCGTGCGCTCCATCTCGCCTACGGTGTCGAAACGCTTGTTGAAGAACTCCGCACCATAGCGGCGAGACTCCTGCTCCACCAACTTCTCGTCATCATCACTCTCCTGGCCACGCAGCTGGAAGTTGCAGTGCGCGACACCAAACCTATAACCCGCAGCCGCCGTAAGCGACATCATAACCATAGAGTCGACACCGCCAGATACGGTCAACAATATCTTGTCATCGTGAGTAAACAGCTCGTTTTCCTCAATATATTTTTCAAATCCGTCGAGCAGCAACATATCTATAACAGATTTACCTCGGGAGAGATCTCCACACCAAATTTATTGTTTACACACTGCGACACATACTTTGCCAAAGCTATAACCTCGCCACCCGTAGCACCGCCATAATTCACCAGTACCAATGCCTGATTCTCGTGAACACCAACACGACCATCACGATAGCCCTTTAATCCCGCCTTGTCGATTAGCCACCCCGCCGCAAGTTTCACGTGGTTATCATCATTTGGCACCGCATACGATGGCATATCGGGGTACTCGGACAATAGGCGCTCGGCGACACTACGCTCCACGATCGGATTCTTGAAGAAGCTACCAGCATTGCCCAACACCTTTGGATCGGGGAGCTTACGGCCACGAATGGCACATATAGCCTCGCGGATATTCTCGAGGGTAGCTCCGCCACGAGCCTCCACCTCATTGACGACATCGCCATAACCGAGATTAGGACGTGGCAGACGACTGAGGTGCATCTCCACAGCGAGGATTATCGCCCGACCACGCAGCTCCTGCTTAAAGATACTCTCGCGGTAGGCAAAATGGCACTCCTTATTCGACAATCTCACCACCTCCAACGTGTTGACATCGAAGTACTCCACAGTGGTTATCACATCCTTTACTTCAGCTCCATATGCTCCGATATTCTGTACCGGCGCAGCACCCACAGAGCTTGGAATAGCCGAGAGATTTTCTATTCCCCACAGCCCCTCGCCGACACTCCACGCAACAAGGGTATCCCAATCGTATGCAGCCTCCACACGCACATCGACACCCTCCGCATCATCGCTTAGAATAGTGAGCGACGAGCAGGTGGGCGTAAAGATCACGCCGTCGTAATATTGGGTAAAAAGGGTGTTATTTCCTGCACCTAAGACATACCATTTATCGGGACGCTCCGCACCGAATATCTCCCTCAAATCCTCCGCTGAGTCGAACTCTACAACCGAGCGAGCACTCTCCGAGACACCAAAACTATTGCGCGAAGCTAAATTTATATCATTATATATACGTTTCATAGTGCAAAGTTAAAAAATTTTTGCTATATTTGGGAACTATTTGTGACAATATTACACATCAACCACAATAATAGATTTCGAAATAACCAATTAAATATACGCTACTATGTTTACACAAGAAGAGATTAGACAGATTGAAGCTCACGGTCTGACTGTTGCGCAGGTAGAACAGCAGATAGAGAACTTCCGTGCAGGTTTTCCATCACTTCCTATCGTTCGTGCGGCGTCGTGCGGCGATGGCATACGCAGATTCAACGATGATGAGATAGCAGAGATTTTGCAGCGCTACGACGCAGAGAGCTCAAAGCTACGCTGCGTGAAGTTTGTGCCAGCCTCGGGTGCTGCAACGCGTATGTTTAAGGAGTTGTTTGAGTATGTAAACGACGATAAGCGCACCGCAGGCATCGACAAGCTTATCACCAACCTCGAGAAGTTTGCCTTCTTCGCTGAGTTGGCAAAGTATCTGAACCCTCAGATCGACGATAAGAATGTGGTTCGCAATATCATAGTCGAGGGTTTGTGCTACGGCGCGAAGCCTAAGGGTCTCGTTACGTTCCACGCCTATAAGGAGGGTGTGCGCAAGCCTGTTGAGGAGCACCTTGTAGAGGCGGCACTCTACGCTTCAAATGGCGAGCGCGCGGCGATCCACTTCACCGTATCTCCAGAGCATAAGGAGGGCTTCCTCGCTCTTCTCGAGGAGCGTCAGAGCTACTACGAGCAGAAGTTCGGCATCAAGTACGACGTTTCGTTCTCGGAGCAGAGTCCTGCAACAGATACCATTGCCGTAAACCTCGACAACACTCCATTCCGCACCGATGATGGCAAGCTCTTGTTCCGCCCAGCAGGTCACGGCGCGCTCATAACAAATCTCGACAAACTCGACGCTGACATCATCTTCGTGAAGAATATCGACAACGTAACCACAGACGAGCGTAAGCCTGATACTGTGACATTTAAGAAGGTATTGGCTGGCGAGTTGCTCCGTCTTCAGGCGCGCTCATTCGAGCTCTTAAAGGGCTTTGAGGCGGGTGAGGATAAGAGCGCAGAGGCTCTAACATTCCTCCGCGATGAGCTTTGCTGCCATCTCCCAGAGAACGCATCGCGCGAGCTTATTATCGAGAGCCTCGATCGTCCTATCCGTGTTTGCGGTATGGTTAAAAACGAGGGTGAGCCTGGTGGTGGTCCATTCTGGGTGCGTGACGAGAAGGGTCGCGAGCAATTGCAGATTGCCGAGTCGAGCCAGATTGCCAAGGAGGATATGCACCTTATGAAGGAGGCTACACACTTCAACCCTGTCGACTTGGTTTGCGGCGTGCAGCGTTACGACGGTACTAAATATGACCTCACGAAGTATACCGACCCTAAGACAGGCTTCATATCACAGAAGTCGGCTGGCGGTCGTGACCTTCGCGCTCAGGAGCTTCCAGGATTGTGGAACGGCGCAATGGCCAATTGGAACACCCTCTTCGTGGAGGTGCCAATCTCGACATTCTCGCCTGTGAAGGTTGTACAAGACTTGCTGCGTCCGGAGCATCAGTAATAGGCATAGAAAATCATTAAGGCGAAAGGGTTACTTTTCGCCTTTTTAATTCTTTATTTTAAGGAAGATTTTGTATCTTTGTCGCGTCTAAAATATATTATAAGTATGCGAAAACTACGCAATATTGCAATTATCGCCCACGTAGACCACGGTAAGACGACACTCGTTGACAAGATGATTATGCAGGGTAACCTCCTGCGTGACAACGAGCATACGGGAGGCGACCTCATTATGGACAACAACGATATCGAGCGCGAGCGAGGAATCACCATCCTCTCGAAGAACGTTTCGGTAATCTATCAAGACTACAAGATCAACATCATCGATACCCCTGGTCACGCCGACTTTGGTGGCGAGGTTGAGCGAGTATTGAATATGTGCGACGGCGTTATTCTTCTGGTTGATGCCTTCGAGGGTACTATGCCACAGACTCGCTTCGTACTACAGAAAGCACTGTCGTTGGGCAAGAAACCAATCGTAGTTATCAACAAGGTGGACAAGGAGAACTGTCGCCCTGATGTCGTAAACGAGCAGGTATTCGACCTTATGTTTACCCTCGGCGCTACAGAGGAACAGCTCGACTATAAGACCATCTATGGTTCAGCAAAGCAGGGCTGGATGTCGCACGTAGCCACCGAGCCTACCAACTCCATCACTCCGCTTCTCGATACAATCATCGACGAGATTCCAGAGCCAGAGACCGTAGAGGGTACAGTGCAGATGCTCGTGACATCTCTCGAGTACTCGCCATACGTAGGTCGTATTGCAGTGGGTAAGGTTACTCGCGGCTCGTTGAGTGCTGGTCAGAACGTGACACTTGCGAAGCGCGATGGCACGCTTGTAAAGACCAAGATCAAGGACTTGATGGTATTTGAGGGTCTTGGCAAGGCTAAAACCGAGAAGGTGGAGTGCGGTGAGATTTGCGCTCTTGTGGGTATCGAGGGCTTCGAGATTGGCGATACAATCTGTGACTTCACTAACCCTGAGCCACTGCCACCTATTGCTATTGACGAGCCAACGATGTCGATGCTCTTTACGATCAACAACTCGCCATTCTTCGGTAAGGATGGTAAGTTTGTCACATCGCGCCACATCAAGGAGCGTCTCGACCGTGAGTTGGAGAAGAACCTTGCACTACGTGTCGAGCCAGGCGAGAATGCCGATTCGTTTGCGGTATATGGCCGTGGTGTGTTGCACCTATCGGTACTTATCGAGACTATGCGCCGCGAGGGCTACGAGCTTCAGGTCGGACAGCCAAAGGTTATCACAAAGGTTATCGACGGCGTTAAGTGCGAGCCTGTGGAGGAGATGACAGTAGATTGCCCTGACGAGCACGCAGGTACTGTTATCGAACTTACCACACGCCGCAAGGGTCAGCTTGTGAATATGGAGTCTCAGAACGAGCGTACACGCCTCGAGTTCCTCATTCCATCGCGAGGCATCATAGGTCTTCGTTCCACAATGATTACCGCCACAGCAGGTGAAGCTATTATGACCCACCGCCTCAAGGATTTCGAACCTTGGATGGGCGATATCGAGAACCGCTCTGTGGGTGCTATCATCGCCTCGGAGACAGGCACTGCATACGCCTACTCGATCGACAAGTTGCAGGATAGAGGTAAGTTCTTCATCTCACCTATGGAGCAGGTATACTGCGGCCAGGTGATTGGTGAGCACACTCGCTCAAACGACATCACCGTTAACGTAACGAAGGCTAAGCAGCTTACAAATATGCGTGCATCGGGCTCGGATGAGAAGACCTCTATCGCACCTCCAGTAATCTTCTCGTTGGAGGAGGCATTGGAGTATATCCGCGAGGATGAGTACGTGGAGATTACTCCAAAGTCTATGCGACTACGCAAGATTCTCCTCTCGGAGGTGGATCGCAAGCGCGCATCAAAGGAGTAAAGGAGAGATTCTTCACTACGTTCAGAATGACAGCATATTAAGACAATTTACAACCTTAAAACAATAAAAGAAATGGACAAGAAAATTGGTATTGCTTGCGACCACGCGGCATACGATCTTAAGGAGTTTTTGGTAGGCTACCTCTCAACCAAGGGTTTCGAGGTTAAGGATTTCGGCACACACTCTGAGGAGTCGTGCGACTACCCAGATTTCGCACACGCTCTTGGCGAGGCTATCGACAATGGCGAGTTGGAGCGCGGCGTTGCTCTCTGCGGCTCTGGCGAGGGTATCTCTATGACCTTGAACAAGCACCAGAGTGTTCGTGCAGCTCTCTGCTGGATTCCTGAGATTGCTAAGCTTTCACGTCAGCATAATAACTCTAACGTATTGTGTATGCCTGCTCGCTTCATCACTAACGACGAGGCTTTGGAGATGCTTAACATCTGGCTCGAGACAGAGTTCGAGGGTGGCCGTCACCAGCGTCGTTTGGATAAGATGCCACTCCAGAAGTAATCTACCTATAAATCATAGGCACAAAGAGTCGTAATCCATTACGGCTCTTTTTTTTGCGATCGCAGTCATCAATTTTGGGGATAAAAATATTGTTTTTGGATAAAATACTATTATAAATGATAGTTGTAGATTTTATCGGCAGAGTGTATCTTTGCACTCGTGAAAAGATTTATTTACATATTAACTATATTTTTCGCCCTTACGGCATCGCAAACATTGGCACAGGAGCTCGACAGCATCCTATATCGCAACATAGGAACCGTCGAGATCACCGCATCGCTAAAGGGTGATAATCAGCGTAGTACGCCTATCTCGACCACCTCGCTCACGATGCAGCGTCTCGAGGAGCGCGGCGTCTCATCCGTGAAGGAGCTAACGGCTATAGCCCCAAACTTTTACCAGCCCGACTACGGCTCGTCCATAACATCATCTATCTACGTTCGTGGCTTCGGATCACGCATCGACCAGCCAGTATTAGGCGTTACGCTCGACAACGTGCCGCTGATGAATAAGAATTCGTTTGACTTCGACTTCTACGATATCCGCCGTGTGGAGCTGCTTCGAGGACCTCAGGGTACGCTCTATGGCCGAAATACCTCGGGCGGCGTGATGAACATAACCACCCTATCGCCTATGGCGTGGCAGGGTGTGCGCGCTATGGCTGAGTACTCAACGATGACCTCGGCACGTGCTTCGGTGGGCTATTATGCTCGTCCTTCTCAAAATTTTGGCATCTCTGTTACAGCGGGTTACAGCCACAACGGCGGACACTTCATTAATGAGTACACCGATGAGATGTGTGACCGCGGCGATAGCGGATCGGTGCGTGTGAGGATGCTCGGACATAAGGGATTGTGGGATTTCGACAACAGCCTATCGGTAGGCTACACCAACGAGGGCGGCTACGCCTATCACCACTATCTCCCCGACAGCAAAACTACCGAGGCGGTAAACTACAACGACCCGTCGCGCTATGAGCGACTGACGATTAACGAGGGCTTCGTGGCGCGCTACCACAACGACCGCATCAGCATATCGAGCATCACAAGCTATCAGTATCTCGACGACTGTATGACCCTCGACCAAGACTTCTCGCCAAAGTCGATGTTCACGATGCAGCAGATGCAGCGCGAGCATACCCTAACCGAGGAGATTGTCATCCGCAACACCGATCCTAAGCAGCGTTGGCAGTGGCTATCGGGCGCATTTCTCTTTGGCAAGTGGCTCGATATGTCGTCGCCCGTAACATTCAAGCGCGATGGCATCGAGGGGCTTATTCTCCACAACACCAACTCAAAAATTGGCAACGCATTCCCTGGCTACTGTTTAGAGATCCCAAACGATAGTTTCATCATTCACAGCGAGTTTACCATCCCTACCTACGGTGCAGCTTTATATCACCAGTCGGATATCAAACTCGGCAACTGGCGTCTTACGGCGGGCATAAGAGCTGACCTCGAATACACCTCGATGGATTATAATTCGTGGGGAGATATCGCGGTACGTTTTAGCAAGCTCGATGGTAGCAGTAGCCACCCTTACACCCCTGTGCACTCCTCATTCAAAGGCAATGAGCAGCAGCTCTTCTTCGAGATTTTGCCAAAGATAGCTGTGGAGTACAACACCTCTATTGGTAACCTCTACGCCACCGTAACGCGCGGATATAAGAGTGGCGGCTACAACACTCAGATATTTTCCGACATCCTGCAGATGCAGATGATGAATGATATGATGGATGCCCTGGGCGTACATCTCGATAGTGTTGGTAGAGCAACATACGACTCGGCATCGGCAACGCGCTACAAGCCTGAGACAAGCTGGAACTTCGAGATCGGCACACACCTATTGCCTATAAACGATCTGCA
The DNA here is from genome assembly GCA_017630455.1 of Alistipes sp. Classification (GTDB taxonomy): domain Bacteria; phylum Bacteroidota; class Bacteroidia; order Bacteroidales; family Rikenellaceae; genus Alistipes. Next base: position 61,414 of record JAGBVG010000071.1, read on the forward strand.
CCTCGACGCCTCGATATTCTGGATCGAGTGCTTCGACCAGCAGGTGACCGTACTCCCCGAGGGTAACAACACAGGCCGTATGATGTCCAACGCAGCACGCGCACGCAGCTACGGCATTGAGCTATCTGCCGACTACACCTACCGAGGATTCAACATTCGCGCCGACTATGGCTATACCAATGCCCGCTTCCGCGAGTACAACGATGGCACGGCCGATTATGCTGGCAACTACCTCCCCTACGCGCCACAAAACACCGCTGCGGTTATGGCAGGATATACGTGGTTGGTCGATAACAAATACCTCAAGCAGGTAACTCTTTCGGCAGATTGGCGAGGCATTGGAGCGATATATTGGAACGAGGCGAACACACTTCATCAGGATTTCTACTCGCTACTCGGTGCGCAGTTAATGCTACGTATGCAGCGCTGCACGCTGACGCTATGGGGTAGAAACCTTACAAATACCGACTACAACGTCTTCTACTTCAAGTCCGTAGGCGAGGAGTTCTTCTCAAAGGGAACACCAACACAACTTGGAATACGAATTTCAGTAAATATCTAATTAAATAACTTTAAAACAATAACTTATGAAAAAACTTACTACTCTATTCACTCTTTTACTCACAGTTGCTACGCTCACAAGCTGTCAGAAGGATACCGACAATACCCCTGAGACCCCAGAAACTCCAGTGGAGACAAATACCAGTTTCGTAGGCTCGGTGGTGGTCTCTGAGGAGGGTGCGAGCGACTACTTTGTAAAGGAGGATATAACCGTTGTTATCACAGCCATCCACGACACCACGCTCGACTTTGTGATGAACGGCGTAAGGTTTGCTGAGAATATGCCTATGACAATAGATATGGGCGTTGAGGGTGTGAGCTACAGCGTTGCTGGCGACACCTATACCCTCAGCGGCGACAACATCATCCCTACGGCAATGGGCGGACCATTCGACAGATTCCCAATCGGCGATCTCAGCGGCGAGTTCAACACTGAGACAATGACACTTAGCTTCCTCTGCGGCACATATCCCGTAAAATTCGAGGGTACGATTGTGAAGTAAAGCACGTACAGAGATAACAAGATAGGCGACCCACACAAGGTCGCCTATTTGCTTATGGATTAGTGGATGTATATTATTGGAACGTCACAACCTCCACATTCTTGACAACCTTAAAGCCAACAGGGAGTGTGAACTGCACCACTACAGGCTGCCCCTTCTGCTTGCCTGGAGTCCACTGTGGTGATGACTTCAACACACGAATCACCTCATCAGAGAGCAGTTTATCGGGGGTACTCAATACGGTTATGCGACTCTCCTTGATATATCCATCCTTGCCTACGCAGAAGTTTACAACCACATCACCCTCAATGCCCTTTTTTGTAGCCTCCTCGGGATAGCGAATATTCTGCATCACCCAGTCGCGAAAGGTGCTAAGGTTGCCACCCATAAACATTGGCATCTCCTCCACTGCGAGCCACTCATCATCTTGCCCCTCATAGGCCTTTGTTGTGATAACTACCACGCTGGTAAGGGAGTTAGGGATCATCTTCATACCCTGCTCGTAGCTTCTTAAAGTCTCACTGTCGTTGACAACCTCGATGCTTATGATATCCTGGGCACTCTGCTTCACCATCTCAAGCGAAGATATCGCGCCATCTATGATAAACAGAGGCTCTTGTGCCGATGCTGTTGTTGTCATTGCCACTATGGCAAATGCAAACATTGATAATAGTCGTTTCATAGTTTTTAGGTTTTAAATGTTACGTACGGCAGCTGCTTTTTGTTAGTGCAAAGGTAGTATGGATCGCTTTTGCTGCCAAATCTTTTATGTTAAAGAGTGTTAAGGCGAATGTTAAATAGTGTTAAACTTTCCGACGGAGATGCCCACCCTACTCTTTTTTTCCTAACTTTGCAATATGAAAAAGCGAAGTTTTACAATAGTGCTATTAAGTTGCATATTCTCGTTGGTGTTTCTCGCCGTGGTGGAGATTATCTGGGCGGTGGATACCTATAGAAATATGCGCGACACATATCGCAACCAGATAGAGAGCATCTTCGAGGAGGCTACGTGGCAATATGTGTCGCGTCACAGCAACGGCAACTACACCCTACCCGACATCTCGCGCCTACAAACCATACTTCAGGAGGAGATGCGCACCTCGGGCATAGAGTATCGCTTTGTAGTTTCGGTGCTCGTAGCCACCGATCCCACCTCTGAGCCGATATGGATGGTGAAGAGTGACGATATCTCCGAGAGACATATTACATTCGACAAGAGCCTCACACCACTTACGCTACGCCTCGCTGTGGACGACCCCCACTCGACAATTATGGCGAGTATGCGCTGGATGCTTATACTGCAGCTGCTCTCCATTGTGGTGCTTACGGCATCATTCGTCTACCTGCTTCACACGCTCTTTCGTGCAAAGAGCCTCGAGCAGATACGTCGCGACCTTACTCACAACATTACGCACGAACTCAAGACTCCTATTGCCGCGGCATACGCAGCTACGGATGCGCTACGCACCTCCTCTACAATTGCTGAGGATGAGACTAAGCGCAACGAATATCTCGATATGTCGCTATCGTCACTCAGACGACTTGGCGATATGGTAGAGGAGATACTTCGCAGCTCTACCGAGGAGTTTAATCACCAAGCGTTGAGGATTGAGCGTTGTCGAATAGAGGATGTCGTTGCAGATCTCCGCTCTACTCTCGACCTTAAATATAAGGCTCGCGAGGTGGAGTGGAGGATTGATATTGCGGCCGACACGGAGGTTATGGCGGACCGTCTGAGCCTGCACTCAATGCTTAGCGCACTCGCGGATAATGCCATAAAGTATTGCACGAGTAGGCCTATTATAACTATCTCAGTAGCAACAGTTAACAACAATTCAATCATTCGTATTACGGACAACGCCGTAGGCATCGCACAGCGTGAACAGTCGAGAATTTTCGATAAGTTCTACCGCATTTCGCAGGGCAACCGCCACGATACCAAGGGCTATGGGCTTGGACTATATTACGTTAAAAACATTGTTGAGCGCCACGGCGGAAAGATACGTTTGCGCTCTACATTGGGTAAAGGATCCGAATTTGAAATAACACTCCCGATATATGGCAAAACGACGAATATTGATAGTTGAGGATGAGGCTATGCTGCGCCGCATTGTGAGGGATGCTGTGGAGTCGGCAGGGCACTATGTCACCACGGCGGAGGATGGCGAGGAGGCACTTCGCTTGTTCCGTGCAGAGCAGCCACACCTCGTGATTGCCGACATTATGCTTCCGAAACTCGACGGCTTCGAGATGGTACGCGCGATGCGCGAGGAGGGCGGCAACACCCAATATCTCTTTCTCTCGGCACGTAGCACCGCCGAGGATGTGGTGGAGGGATTTCGCGTGGGCGGCAACGACTATCTCCGCAAGCCCTTCGCAATAAACGAGCTTATGGCGCGCGTGGAGGCGTTGCTAATGCGCTTAGGCGATGATGCAGATAGCGAAATATACACTATCGGCCGCTACACTCTTGACACCAAGGCGCAGACACTGACTATAGACGCCGAGACTCGCCACCTCTCGACCAAGGAGTCGGCGATACTTGCCACATTGGCGCAAAATGCTGATAGCGTTGTAAGTTCGAGGAGTCTGCTGATGGAGATTTGGGGCGACGACAGCTACTATAACCTCCGCTCGATGAATGTGTTTATATCAAAACTGCGCTCCTATCTCTCCAAGGATAAGAGCATAGATATCCGCGCTATACGTGGCGTGGGTTATAAGTTGGTTATCACTAAATAGTGTATATAATTACAGGATAGTACTTTGCGTACAGTCCTCTACACATTATAATTTAGCGTTAGAAGGCTGGAGATGCGGTCTATCGCAAAAGAAGATCCCCTCGGGATAGTACCGAAGTACAGCCCGAGGGGTCTTACTTTTTGGGATAGGCCGCAGATGCTGCCTTATCACGCTAAATTACTCGAATGAGTGGATAACAACACCCGAACGCAACTTAGGCTCAAACCAAGTAGTCTTTGGAGGCATAATGTTGCCAGTGTCTGCGATGTCGAAGAGCTGCTGCATTGATACTGGGTACAATGCAAATGCAACCTTCATCTCGCCGCTGTCAACACGCTTCTGCAACTCGCCCAAACCACGGATACCGCCTACGAAGTCGATACGCTTAGAGGTACGGAGGTCAGCAATGCCGAGAACCTTATCCAAAACGAGGTTAGAGAGAACTGATACGTCGAGAACACCGATAGGATCGTTATCGTCGTAAGTACCCTCCTTAGCAGTCATAGAGTACCACTCGCCGTCGATGTACATTGCGAAGTTGTGAAGTGCGTTAGGAGTGTAGATCTCTGTGCCCTTCTTCTCAACTACGAATGACTCGCCTACAGCTGCCAAGAACTCCTCCTTTGAAAGACCGTTGAGGTCCTTAACTACGCGGTTGTAGTCGATGATGCGGAGGTGTGACGCTGGGAAAGTAACTGCCAAGAAGAAGCAGTACTCCTCGTTGCCAGTGTGGTTAGCGTTCTTTGAAGCGCACTCCTGACCTACGCGTGCAGCAGCAGCTGTACGGTGGTGACCATCAGCAACATACAAAGCTGGAATACCTGCGAAGATCTCAGTGATGCGGTCGTTGATAGCCTTCTCGCGGATAACCCACATATGGTGGCCAAAGCCATCCTCTGCAACGAAATCGTAGTCAGCCTCGTGCTCAGCAACCCACTTAGAAACGATAGCGTCGATCTCTGCCTCGTCAGGGTATGCGAAGAATACTGGCTCGATATTAGCCTTCTGGTTGCGAACGTGGATCATACGATCCTCCTCCTTGTCAACACGTGTAAGCTCGTGCTTCTTGATAGCACCAGAGAGGTAATCCTCATAGTGGCAGCACATAGCAATACCATACTGAGTACGGCCGTTCATAGTCTGAGCGTAGATGTAGTAGTACTCCTCGCCATCCTGTGCCAACCAACCCTTCTCCTTCCATACGCGGAAGTTCTCCATAGCCTTGTCGTAAGCCTCCTGAGAGTGCTCATCAACGATAGGATCGAAGTCGATCTCAGGCTTGATGATGTGGAGCAAAGAGCGCTCACCAGCCTCAGCCTTAGCCTCTACAGAGTTAAGAACGTCGTATGGACGTGATGCAACCTCAGATGCCAACTCCTTTGGAGGACGAATACCCTTGAAAGGTTTAATTCTTACCATATATAAATTATAGTTTTAGCTTGGTTATTTATTTTCTATACAAGGGTGCCAATTGCTTGACACCCTATGATTGTTTCTACATAACAAAAGTATAATTGAGATAGTTTGGCGACTGCTCGAAGATTGAAAAAGCGGAGTTTACTTAGGTAAATGAGCATTTTTCAATCGAGGCAGGCGTCGAAATATCCAATTAGACTATTTGTTAACCTGGAAGCGTACGTTACCGTTAACGAAGAAATCAACGATCTGACGTGCAGCAGCAAGACCAGCGTTTACGTTAGCCTCTGCAGTCTCAGCACCCTGCTTCTTAGGAGTACCGAAGTAACGCTTGCCAAACTTCTCAGCGTAAGCATCCTTAGCATCTGGAGCGATATCTGTGATGTACTTGAGGTCCTCACGCTCAGTCATAGCCTGTGCAAGACCCTCCTCGTTGATAACCTCCTTACGAGCAGTGTTTACGATAGTTGCACCCTTAGGCATTGACATAGCGAGGTCATAACCGATAGAACCCTTAGTCTCTGCAGTTGCAGGAATGTGCAATGAGAGGTAGTCAGCAGCAGCGTAAAGCTCTGCGATAGAGTTCATCTTCTTAACGCCGTCACGCTCGAATACAGCCTCGTCAGTGATGAATGGATCGTAAGCGATAACGTTCATACCGAGAGCCTTACCCTTCAAGCCTACCAAGCGACCTACGTTACCGTAAGCGTGGATAGCCAAAGTCTTGCCCTGAAGCTCAGAACCTGTACCAGGGTCGAACTGGTTACGAGCC
>JAGBVG010000009.1 GCA_017630455.1 Alistipes sp.
AAAATGAAAAATTATCCCTAACTTTGCACGAACATAGAGAGGTAGAGTTTATGAAGATGCATCTATTCGAACATTGGCTGTCGAAAGGGACTCCAACGGAGGCCACGAAGAAGTATCCTCTGGGATGTGATGCTATCGACGACAGACAGTCGGTATCTTTGAAATCTTTGCTTTTTTTATTATCGAGTGTTATCCCTTTGCAAGCGTTGTTGTCGCTGTAAGGGATATTTTTTTATAAAAAGAGAACATTAACATATAATAATATAAAGGTATAACATGAAAGCGACGTTAGTATTGGACAATGGAATGCGCTTCGAAGGTACTGCATTCGGCTGCGAGAAGCCTGCAGTGGGCGAAGTAGTGTTCTGCACGGCTATGACGGGCTATCCCGAGAGTTTGACGGATGCCGCGTATGCTGGTCAGCTCTTGGTGCTGACCTATCCGTTGGTGGGCAACTATGGTGTGCCCTCACACGAAGTGAAGGAACTGGGCTTGGAGAAATTCTTCGAGAGCAACAAGATACAGGTGAGCGGACTCATCGTGACCGACTATAGCGAGGAGTACAGCCACTGGAACGCTGCCGAGACCCTCGACGCTTGGATGAAGCGCGAAGGTGTGCCCGGTATCACTGGCGTTGACACCCGTGCCATCACCAAGGCACTCCGCGATGGCGGTGTGATGGGTGGACAGATCATCATCGGCGATGCTGCCGAGCAGCCCAAAGGTGAGGCTTATGACACCATCAACCTCGCTGCTACCGTTACTTGCACCGAGCCCGTTACATACGGCGAAGGCGAGAAGAAGGTGGTAGTCGTTGACTGCGGTGTAAAGTACAGCCTTATCCGCAACCTCGTGGCTCGTGGCTTCGAGGTAGTGCGCGTACCTTATGACTACGACTTCTCAGCACTGGCATACGATGCAGTGGTAGTGACCACAGGTCCCGGTAACCCCAACCTCTATGGTGCTACTGTCGCTAACATCCGCAAGGCTATGGATACAGGTAAGCCCATCCTCGGCATCGGCCTTGGCAACCAGTTGCTCGGTTTGGCAGCAGGTGCACAGGTGGAGAAGCTGAAGTTCGGTCACCGTGGTGCCAACCAGCCCTCACGCCTCGCAGGTACCAACAGCTGCTACATCACCAACCAGAATGTAGGCTACGCCGTAGTGGCAAGCACACTTCCCGCAGGATGGAACGTAATGTTCACCAACCTCAACGACGAGGCTGTCGACGGTATCCGTCACGAGGAGAAGCCCTGGCTCGGCACACAGTTTGCCCCCGAGGCTTGCAGCCGTGGCTACCAGAAGGATAACCTGATGGACGATTTCGTGAAACTTATCTAATATAATCTAGGAGTTCAGGAGTCAGGAGTATAGGAGTGAAGACGAATGTATTGACTGACAAAAACTGAACGACTAAAACAAAAGAACAGGACGAAGGAAAGCAGCGAACAGACTATTGTCTACACTCCTACACTCCTAAACTACTACACTCCTAAAAAGAAATATTATGGAAAAGAAATTCAATAAAGTATTGCTCTTGGGTTCAGGTGCACTGAAGATCGGTGAGGCTGGTGAGTTTGACTACTCTGGCTCACAGGCGCTCAA
>JAGBVG010000072.1 GCA_017630455.1 Alistipes sp.
CTATACCGAGGCGGTAAAGATTGCCCGTGAGCAGTTGGAGGCATCACGCCGCACCTTGGAGCTTGTACGCCGTCAATTCGACCTCGGCACCAAGAGCGCCGCCGATGTAGCGGAGATAGAGTCGCAGGAGGCAAACTACGATTACCTACTCACCACAGAGGAGAATAACCTCGCCCTTGCCTACATCAAGTTGCGCGAGGTGATGAACTATCCGCAGGGCGAGAAGTTGGAGATTGTAACCGACATCGACTTGGAGGCGTTGCCAAGTGCCACATCAGAGCAGGCACTCTTGGACTACGCTTTGGCGAACAACCTCAAGATTATCGCCAGCCGCCACGCCACCGAGCAGAGCCGTCTGAACCTCGCCCGTGCAAAGGGCGCATACTCGCCCTCGCTCTACCTCTATGGCGGATACAACACCTCGTACTATATCGACTTCGATAACAAGGCGTTGTATGACCCATTCGGCACGCAGTTCCGCAACAACCGAGGTGGTTATATTCAGGTGGCACTCTCTATTCCTATCTTCAATGGTCTCTCGGCTCGCTCGTCGAAGCGCAGAGCGCAGAACGCATACCGCTCGGCACAGCTGGAGGAGATAGCCGTGCAGCGTGCTGTGGAGAGCGAGGTGAGCCAAGCTTGGCAGGAGATGCAGGGCTTTGGCAAGCAGTATGTGCAGGGCCAGAAGAAGGTTTCGGCAGCACAACTCGCCTACGATGGTGCGGAGCGCAAGTTTGAGAATGGCCTTATCTCGGCTCTCGACCTCCAAACCGCAGCCAACACCCTCTTACAGGCTAAGTCAGACAAGCTCCGTGCCCGCCTGCAATATATCATCAAGACCCGAATGGTCGATTACTACAATGGACAACCCCTAATCAGATAACAAATAAAAAATCATATTATGGATATCAAACTTGAAAAGAAAAAAGGATGGCGCGCCATCTTTCAGAAGAAGAACCTTGTGTGGGTTGGTGTTGCAGCCCTTGTACTCTTTATCGGCTGGCTGGTGTTTCGTGACAACTCATCGACCTTGCGTGTAGATGCACAGTTGCTGAATGTCGCTACCGTTGAGCAGGGCGAGTTTAACGACTATGTACGCCTTACGGGCTCGGTGCAGCCGATGACAACCGTCCAGTTGTCCCCTCTTGAGTCGGGCGTGGTGGAGCGTATCGTTGCCGAGGAGGGTACACAGGTTAAGCGTGGCGATGTAATTCTTGAGATGTCGAACAACTCTCTTTCTATGCAGATTTTGCAGTCGGAGGCCGACCTTGCCGAGAAGCAGAATATCTTGCGTAACACGATGATTTCGATGGAGCAGGAGCGTCTTGCCCTCCGTCAAGAGAAACTACAACTCGACTTGGAGGTTAGCCGCCTTAAGCGCACCTATCAGCAGAACGAAAACCTCTACAACGACAACCTCTTGGCGCGTGAGGAGTATCTGCGCTCTAAGGAGGATTACGAGTTGGCGGTGCGTAAGCGCGATTTGGTCCTGGAGCGACAGAAGCAGGACTCGCTCTACCGCACCTCGCAGGTGGATCAAATGGAGGAGAGCCTCCGCTCGATGCAACTCAATATGGAGCTTATCCGCCAGCGTGTAGATAACCTCAAAGTGAAGGCTCCTATTGATGGCGAGGTGGGTATGTTGGAAGTTGTGCTCGGTCAGTCGTTGCAGCAGGGCGCAAACATCGGTCAGGTGAACGACCTAACGACCTACAAGGTGCAGGCGCAGGTCGATGAGCACTATATCGACCGCGTAACAACGGGTCTTGTAGCATCGTTCGAGCGTCAAGGTGCCGAGTACGAGATGCAGCTCCGCAAGGTATATCCCGAGGTGCGAAATGGTCAGTTCAAGGCTGACTTCCGCTTTACAGGTGCTGCGCCCGAGAATATCCGTAGCGGACAGACCTACTACCTCAACTTGCAGTTGGGCGAGGCTGCCGAGGCAATCCTAATACCTCGTGGCTCGTTCTATCAGGCGACGGGCGGCAAGTGGATATATGTTGTGGACGAAACGGGCGAGAAGGCCTACCGCCGCGATATTCGTATCGGTCGCCAGAATCCGCAGTATTATGAGGTTGTCGAGGGCTTGCAACCCGGCGAAAAAGTTATAACTTCGTCCTACGATAATTTTGGAGAGAATGAAGTGTTGATTTTGAACAGATAGAGAACTTAAGGAATTTAAGGAACTTAGGGAAGTTAGTGCTTCTTCTCTCTAAACTCATTAAACTCCCTAATTTCACTAAACTCACTATTAAAACAACTTAGAACTATGTATATCAGAAATTTTCTAACCCTGCTTCGCCGTTACACCACATCGTCGGTGCTGAACATTGTGGGTATGGCGGTAGCCTTTGCAGCGGTATATCTTATTGCCGTGCAGGTAAAGTTCGACCTATCCTACAACCGTGTCATCAAGAACTCGGAGCGCATCTATCGCCTTGAATATCCAAATGAGGCGGGCTCAGGTCGTTGGGAGCATACTTGGAATAGACAATACCCCGATAACCTTGTTGCCTCTTGCCCCGAAGTAGAGGCGGCAGGCTCAATCCATATAGATGTATATGCCTCAC
>JAGBVG010000073.1 GCA_017630455.1 Alistipes sp.
CCAATCATCACGCCATCGACGCCATACCTATCGAACATCTCCTTGCACTTAACAGCCGAGTCGACATCGCCATTTCCGATGATAGGTATTGTTATGCGGGGATCGTTCTTAATCTTGCCGATAAGCGTCCAGTCGGCCTCGCCACGATACATCTGCGAGCGTGTGCGACCATGAATAGTAAGGGCTGCGATGCCCACATCTTGAAGGCGCAGGGCTATCTCCTCGATATTCTTCTGTTCGTCGCTCCAGCCGAGGCGTGTCTTCACCGTTACGGGCTTGTTCACAGCACGCACAATCTGGCGTGTCATCTCCACCATGAGGTCGGGATCACGCATCATTCCCGATCCAGCACCACGTGCCGCAATCTTCTTCACGGGGCAGCCGAAGTTGATGTCTATGATGTCGGGGTTGGCACTCTCGGCAATACGTGCAGCCTCCACCATAGGCTCTATGAGGTGGCCATAAATCTGAATGCCCACAGGGCGCTCATAGTCAGCTATATTGAGCTTTGCACGTGACTTCCACGCATCACGAATAAGTCCATCCGAGGAGATAAACTCGGTATATACGACATCGGCGCCAAACCTCTTGCACATATAGCGAAACGAGGGGTCTGTGACATCCTCCATCGGTGCAAGAAAGAGGGGCTGAGAACCAAGCTCTATGTCTGCAATCTTCATAATCGTAATAATTTGAGCACAAAGGTATGAATTTTTTTGGAGTATTTTTCTTTTTTCTCGCAAAGAAAACGTACCTTTGCGCTTTGGATATATAAATATAGGTAAAAATGATTAACATCGAAGAGTTTATTTCAAGCGTCGTAGGTCGTGCAGCACAGGAGCTTTACGGCACAAGCGACAACATCCAGATACAGAAAACCCGCAAGGAGTTCGAGGGCGACTACACAGTTGTTGTCTTCCCATTGTTGCGTGCATCGAAGAAGTCACCCGAGGCCACAGCAACAGAGCTTGGCGAGAAGATTGTGGCTACAACCCCAGAGATTAAGAGTTTCAACGTCATCAAGGGCTTTCTCAACCTCGTCGTAGACTCATCGTTCTGGGCAGCACGCTTTGGCGAGATTGCAGAGGCTGAGAACTTCGGCATGGCCGAGCCATCGGGCCGCACAATCATGATCGAGTACTCGTCGCCAAACACCAACAAGCCACTCCACCTCGGCCACATCCGCAACAACCTCCTCGGCTACTCTGTGGCAACAATCTTGAAGGCTAACGGTCACAACGTCATCAAGGTAAACTTGGTCAACGACCGAGGCATCCACATCTGCAAGTCGATGCTCGCATGGCAGCTCTATGGCGGTGGCGAGACTCCCGAGTCATCAGGCATGAAGGGCGACCACTTGGTGGGTAAGTACTATGTCGAGTTCGACAAGCACTACAAACAGCAGATTAAGGAGCTCATGGCCGAGGGCATGGCTGAGGACGAGGCAAAGAAGAAGGCACCTATCATGCTTGCTGCGCAGGAGATGTTGCGTAAGTGGGAGGCAAAAGATGAGGAGGTCTACTCGCTCTGGCAGACAATGAATGGCTGGGTATATGAGGGCTTCGACGTAACGTACAAGGCTCTCGGCGTCGACTTCGACAAGGTATATTACGAGTCTGAGACATATCTTTTGGGCAAGAGCCTCGTTGAGGATGGCCTTAAGAAGGGCGTATTCTTCCGCAAGGAGGACAACTCAGTATGGATCGACCTCGAGGCAGATGGC
>JAGBVG010000074.1 GCA_017630455.1 Alistipes sp.
CGAAAATTTTAAAATATCTCTCGATGAATCAACAAAAGGTGATTCAAGTGTTGGTACAATAAAGATACAATTAAATCAAGATCTACCTACAGATATTGAAGACTTCTTTAAAGAGCAGTTACAACTTAACACAAGTTCTTTGAAATATATTCCACAAAATGTGTATAAATGTCTGTGTAAATACGTTGTCAGCGTTATCAACAAACAATACTTGCCTGATTTTAAAGGGACTATTGATTGGATAAATTCTACGACTAAATATAATAAGTTACCATTCGTCGCTATTGGAAATGCACAAGTAAAAATCAATGCACCATATTTGATATTATCAGTCCGTAAAACCAACAACTATAGATATCCGTATTGTTTTGCTTTATTTGCTATTGCAAACATTGCATTCGCATTTATTGTTCCATATACTTCAAAAGATAAATTTAGATTTACCACATCAAATAAGTATGCAACTTTCCAAGAAATGATACAATCATGGTATAACGGCTTTGATTGGTCATTCAATAAGTTGTCATCTTCAAAAAAGACATACACACCTATAGATTTCACAATAAATATCCCATCTGAATGTAAATTAGGAAGAGATTATTTTATAGTCAATAAAAACATATAACGGAATAGCCTGCGACTTCGCAAGCTATTCCGTTATAAAGGCTCTAAAAATATTACTCTACCTCTAAGAAACCCATTAGGAAGGCATCGGGGAAGATGAATTTCTTTTCGCCGAGGGTGAATTTGATGTGGATAAACTTTTCGTTCTTGTTGATTTTTACAACCGTTCCCTTGCCGAATTTCTTGTGAAGTACGGTGCTATCCACAGCCAATGCCTCTAATTGGGCTTTAAGGTCTATTTCGGCTTTGTTGGGAGCGGCAGAAGATGTTGGAGTAGAAGGTGCAACCGGCCTCGCTGGCTCAGGTTGAACAATGGACGTTGATTTAGGCCTCTCTACCTTTATAGCCGTTCTTTGCTGTTCTGCACGCTTATCCTCAGTAGTTTCGCTACTTCCTGAATATGCACTATAATCAATCTCACTCATTGAGGATTGTTGGTTATAGAATAGCTTCTCATACTGAGTTTTGCGGATTGTGGTATCCCAGCCGCCGACCTCATCGTTGGTATGTTTGTCAATGCCGGTATAGGTGAGGCTTGCATCTTCGTATCGTTTGAATTTGAAGATGGCGTCGTTCATCAACGGTGCGTTGAACACTCCCAATGAACAAAGCATATTGAAATCCTCAACGCTTAAGCCTGTAACTTTTTTGAACAAGCCCGGCTCTAACTGCGTGATAACATCTTTCAGGCAACGCTCGCGGTAGTCGGTCAGGTACATAAATACAGGGATTCGGGTAGCAAACTTTATCAGTTTCTCCTGAATCTGTTTGCGTTTGCTCTTCATCTCCTTTTCCTCGGCAGAGATTTCTTTTTTCTCTTTTGGTGTCGGGTCGGGGTTCTCTTTCTTCGCCTTCTTTACAGCTTCTGATTTATTGATAATGGTAGTAAGGTCGCTGTTGAGGTTGCGGAAGCCTTCGATGTTCATCAAGGCTTTCATTGCTTCGGGACTTGCAAGCAAGCGTTTAAGCGTATCGTTATCCACATTGACAAGCAGAGCCGATTCCCAACGCTTTGCGAGTAGTGTAGCCGATGTTCCTGCAAGTGCAATATCAAGAATATCTTGTGCATCAACCTCTTTCATACTACTACCATCGTAAGCCAACACAGGCAAGAACTTAATAAATTCGCCTACTTTTGCTTCGGGATTGCTTTCGTTTATATCCAAGCGGCAACTGTAGTCCGAAATTTGTCGCAAGGCTCTGTCGAGTGCAAAATCGAATACATAGCACTCATTTTTCATGATGGTTTTGCTTCCCTCTTCATTCTTTACCTCCCAAGGACTCTGCACGCGGAATGCTGCTTGGAAATAAGTTTCTGGGCTCTTCAAGTTACGGAGCATAAATATACCCGTCCAAGGTTTTACGGTAACGCCTGTCGTCAGTTTACCGCAAGTAAGTGTAATGATCTTTGTCTCCAAAGGATCACCCATATTAGCTTGAACAGGGTGCAGAGCATCAAGTCCGATACCTGCTGCTGTTCCTGCACAAACTATCACTTTGTAATCGTGGTAAAATTTGTTTTGTCGTTGCTTCAGCAAGTTAGCCATTGCAAAGCACGATGCAACATTAGGCAAGAACCACAGAGTATGCGAAAGCACATTAAGCAGTCGTGTATCGCTGAATGGCATTGGCGGTCGCTTGTCTTGTCCGAGTTTGAGGTCATCAACGCTTGCAGGCAAATAACCGCCACGAATAAGGTCTAACCATTTCTGCACCTCATTCTCATATTTGAAGCGGGCATTCTCGCCTTTGCCCTCTGCTGCAAAGAACAGATTGAGGTCGAACTCGTCAAACTCTCCCTGCTTGGCAACCTCTTGTATCTCATCAGGCATACGGTAGGTAAGCATTACCATTCGGGGCAAAGCGAGATAAGGATTGTCACTGCCTTTCCATTCTGCCTTTGCTCGTTGCTCATCGCTGTAAGTCCAGTTGAAAATCTGCTCCTCTATAAACTCACCATTGTTTATGGCTCTGAATGGAGTTCCCGACAAGAAGAGATAATACCTTGTTGAGATTGGCAACCACGATTCGTTGATGGCATTGTTAGCCTCGTCGTTCTTATACTTCTCGGCATCAAAATCTACAGCACTTTCTTCGTCCTCCTTTTCAAACAGTTCTTTTGCACGCTCTTTCCAAGCACCGAAGTGGTATTCATCAAAAATTACCAAATCCCAATTAGTGGCGTGGATAAACTCATTTTTGGTTTTAATACCGCCACTCTCGTTTGTGCCCAGCAAATCTTGGAACGAACCGAACACAACTATAGGTTTTGATTTGTCTGCTCTATGAAACTCTTGGTCAATATTCAGATTGTTGTTACGAGCATCTTTGTTGGAGATATATTGCCACCCCTCAAAGTCGATGTGTGAAACAAGGTCTTCGCGCCAAGCCGATTCAACTGCGGGTTTGAATGTCAAAATCAATATACGCGACAAGCCCATCTTCTTTGCCAGTTGATATGAAGCAAAGGTCTTTCCGAAACGCATTTTTGCGTTCCAAAGGAATTTTGGTATGCGGTTAGGCTCTTCTCTCAGGGCTTGTTCAAAATAAGTTTTTGTCTGCTCCACTGCACGGAACTGCTCGGGGCGCATGGTAAAGTTTTGCGTTCTGTTCTCTTCGTTTGCAACACCTGTGCGGAGCGACAAGATTGCAGCCATAATATCCGCAACCGAGCAGCGGAACCATTCATCAGTTTTGTCGAGCGGGTTAAGACGTTTGCAACCTTTGCGTTCAAGTAGGCGGTGCACATCCTTGTCGGTAAAGCAAGAGCCATCGTTGCTCATGGCCGACTCTACCAATACAATTTCATACCGCACTTTGCTTGTGTGCAGCTGCTCATCAATGCGTTCTTTGGCTGTACGGTCGGTGTAGCCTACTTTCAAGTAACCTTTGTGAGAATCAACTCCTATTAAACGATAGGCATATATCGTTGGAGTAACGTTTGGTCGTTGTGGGAAATAATTGTGTTCCATAGCATTACTCCATTGAAGTTATCATTGATTCAATAAATTCTATCTCTTCTTGGGCCAAATTGTATTTCTCATACAGTTCCTTGTCTGTCCAAGGTTTTGAGAAATCTTGAATGGGAACAAAGGAATATGTACTTTGCGTCATATTCTTATTCTTTCTTGCACCAACAAGGCATCTAAAGAACTTCGTTTCAATGTATGACTTTACATTTTTACATTCCTGTTCACTATCAAATGGACCTATTCTTAAAAAAGTTTCTGTACAAGCAGTGTTTACACCTGCAATTTCAGACTTTCCTAATATTCGGGCAGGGACAGGATAACCTATTTGCCCAGCTGCACCGTCAGCCTTAGAGATAAATATCTTATGTCTTGATAATTCTTCAATATTTCTCTCTATATACGATTTATCAATGTTTTTATAAACTCGTTTTCCACTCTCCACACCAAAGACCTTACATGTATTGATTGTATTTTTACTTTCAACAAAAGAAGCTCTGAAATAATATGGATTTCTTGGGCTGACCAATGTGGAAAAACTTTCTTCATTGAAAGATGCTACCTTGCGAATAATTGAGATTACCTCATTATATCTAATAAAGACATCTGCACCTTTTTCCAAGAGAGGTCGCTCTGATATTGCTGTAATCTTGTTTTGCGAATGAGAAAAAACTTTGCATAGTCCTTTTTGGTCTCGATTCCATAAGAAGTAACATACACCTCCTTCAATCGCAACACCAGGGAAACAGTCGTTTGCATTTCCGAAATCGTGAATCTCTCTAATATGTTCATCATGGAGCATTTCATCACGAAAATCATCTAGACCTTTACCACCTGTGAACCACCTTGATGGCACAATCATAGTCAGATAGCGAGGATTTAGTTTCTTTGCTTGTTGGATAAACTTATGATATATTGGCATCGCACTACTACCTGTTCCTCCTCCATCACTCATTTGATACGGTGGGTTGCCTATAATCACATCGAATTTCATATTGAATACTTTCTTTACATCTAAATTGTGGATAA
This sequence comes from Alistipes sp., assembly GCA_017630455.1. Classification (GTDB taxonomy): domain Bacteria; phylum Bacteroidota; class Bacteroidia; order Bacteroidales; family Rikenellaceae; genus Alistipes. The sequence continues at coordinate 4,623 of JAGBVG010000074.1, forward strand.
ACTGATAAGCGTGGGTTTCAAGTTCAGCCCCACGGTCGTACTCACTCTGCGAAGCACCGCAATGGATACATTTTCCATCTTTCCAAGTATGCTTGATGCGTTGGTAAATGATATTTCCTTGCGGTTTGTCTTCGGGAAACTGATAGGCAGAAAACTCACTGCTTGGGAACTTGCTGCAATAGACACTGCGGCGAGAAAGCAGGCTTGTGAGTTCGGTAATGGCAATACCAAACAACTGCTTTGAGAAGATATGCTCTATACGCTTTTCAAGGTCGGGTATCTGCTGTTCAAGTCCTTTGATAAGTCGTTTGGCAATCTCACGCAAGAAAACTCCACTCTTGCAACAAGGATCGAGGAAAGTGGTATCGGGGTTCTTGAACAACTCCTGTGGGAGCATATCAATAATCTTGTTTGCCAATTCAGGAGGAGTAAATACCTCATCATTACTAAGATTGGCAATACACGAAAGCACGTCGGGATTATAGACGCTTTTGAACAAACTATTCTCCATAATCCTGAACCTTTTTGTAGTGAGTAATATATCTTCTCAGGAATATGCCGCCTTCCTCTTTTTGTTCCTCGGTAAGAGCAAAAAGATTACCTTCGCTATTGTCGTTATAGAGAAGAAGATCGGACATCGTATAGTCGGAACGCTGCATTTGCGTAGCCCCGATGAGTGTCCACTCGGAAAAGACTATTGGTGCAGAGGTATCTTTACCATCTGCATCGACACACATTAATGTAAGTGCATTACCGTTGATAATATTTCGGCTGATGATGAACTTAGCTGCATCACGAGCCTCATCCGAGCTCTCGGATTTGCAATGGTCGGTATATTCCTCGTTCCAAATTTTATAAAGACGCTCACGACAAACAAATACATTGTCGTTCATTATATCCACACCGTAAAGGCTTCCAATAGCGACAATGGCTTGTTTTTCGTAGTCGCGTGGGCTTTTCTTGTATTTCCTGCGGAGTTCGGCAAGTTTGCGTTTGAGAATAACAGCCAAGAAATTGCCATCACCGCAAGCCGGTTCCAAGAAACGGGAGTCCGGCCGCAGACATTCATTTGCAACAAGGTCACACATAGCGTTTACCTCACGCTCGGCAGTGAAGACCTCGCCTCGTTCGGCTACACGCTCTTTAGATTTTATTTGACTCATATTCCATCTTCCTTTCTTCTCTATGTAAGAGATACTATAGAAGACGGAACTTGCTGATTATTAGGTTATATTTCGTTTTGCTAATCTATTTTTGCTAAACAATCACACAAAATTATATGGTTGTCAGGCTTTTTATTGGCTCTAAAATGGTGATAGTTGCTTTATTTTGCGTAATTTTGCAGTAAATTAAGTATCTCTTACATAGAGAGCAATCATTTTGCTAAACATCCTCACTCTCTACAAATCCTTTAATATCTGAGCATTTGCTCTATCCACTACAGCATTATCCAATGATGCCAGATAGATTTGTGTAGTCATTTCCGAGTCGTGTCCCATTCCTTCACTGATAACAGATATTGGGATATTCTTACTCTTAGCAATGCTCGCCCAAGAATGACGAGCAACATATAGGGTTAGAGGAATGGATAGCCCGACCATTTTTGCAATCTCTTTAAGCGATTTATTGGTACGGTAAAGCATATTCTTATATTGACTCCTATCGTATGGATATTTGTGAATAGGCAATAGATACGGACTACAATAATTTATATCGTACTTCTCCACAATCTCCTGCATACATTTCTCCCAACGGATAAACAGTCGTTGCCCTGTCTTGCGTCTGCGGTATGATAGTATGCCATTCGCAAGGTCTTTCTTTTTGAGATATGCCATATCAATAAACGACATTCCACGAGTGTAAAATGAGAAGAGAAACATATCTCTTGCAAAGTCCAATGATGGTTGCAATGACAGGTCGAGGTTCTTAATCTGCTTGATTGCCTTTAATGGAATTGCTCGCTTAACGGTCTTATCAATACCAGTATAAACATGTTTGAATGGATTTCTATTGGTGGTTAAATCCTTTTCAACTGCACGATTATAGACTGCTCGGAGTATTCGCATATAGAATGAGGTGCTGTTCTTGGTCAATCCTCTACCTCGTAAATAGGCTTCATACATCAGCATTAAATCAGAGTCAATATCTTCCAATAGCACATCTTTATCCTCTCTAAATTGCATAAAACTTTTAAGCGTACAGCGATAGGTTTCCGAAGTACGCTGCTTGCCCATCTGTTGTAGTTGGGCTATAACACCCTGCATAAAGTTGAACAGCGATTGCCCATTGGCTTGCTTCTGGAATGTAGCAATAATATCATCGGCAGTGTATTTTACTTGCTTGTTCTCCAAATGGGTAATGATACTTTGCAGTCGTTTAATATCCCAATCAATACGCTCTTCAATGGATGTAAGATAGTTTTGTCGGCTGTTGTTGGTTATGATTATTGCATTGTTATCCTCACTCCATTCGTGCATAAAGAGTCGGTAATCCGTCTTTAACTGACGGATTACACGATTCTGAATGATTTGATAATAGATTGTTCCCTCCTTATTTTCGCTTGTTGAGGGTCGAAACTTTACCTTGATACTTGCCATAGGCTCATGGTTTTGATTTTTTGTTTGGGTTATCCTTTGCCTGCTCTTGCTTGTTCTTGATAGACTTGGCTTTGCTCTCTTGTTCCTTTGCTGCTTGCTCTTTCAATCGTGCTTGCTCGGTAAGGGCGGCTTGTTTGCGAACGGCCTCTTCATAGGTCTCCACATCCTCACGCATCTGCTCGATTGCTTCGTTGTTGCGGTTGAGCTCAAAGATATCCTCCAATGTAGCTATCTGCTCAGCCGAAGCATCGCCTTTCATCTTGATGTAGCGGTATTTGAGGGCATCATCATCCCTTTGAACATTTGGTCTTGACAAATGGTATATTGCTGATGCTCCTGATGCCAATAGCATGACAATCATTGACAAAAGAATCCAAGATTCCTTTGTGTAAAGAGCAAACGAGTGTCGTTTCTCGTCAATGTTGTGCTTTACCTTTATTTCATCCATCTTGTCGATAGCCTCTGCAAGCTGTTGTTTTACGCCCTCAAAGTCGGGATGCTCCTGCTCACTGATGCCATCCATTCGCTTGTTTATCTTGCTAAATTCATTGACAACGAAGCCTGCAAGCTTGTTGGTTTTAGCATCATAATACTCTTTGTTTTCCCGATTGCCATTCTCGATTAGCTCCTTAACGGGTGTCAAATCCACATTGGCATTTACTGTTTGTTCTGTTCGTTGGCTCTTGCTGATGGTCAGCAACTCTTCCAACATTGCGATGATGATAGAATTATTTTCCTGCATACTATTCTGTTTTTAAGTGGTTAATGATTAAAGTTTGAATCCTCTTGTTCTCTTTTTCTTAGGCTTCTGCTGCATCAAACGGCGGAAATCTGCCTCTTCCTGGCTATCTGCATCGGGCGAAGATGTGAAGTCCAACAAACCTAATGAACCGCTGATAAGCTCCGCTTCCTTGTTTGCGAAATGGCTTATCTGCATATGATGCAGTTCATATTCTCGCTGATATTCCGCTTGATTGTTGCCATTCAGAGCCCTGTCAATCTTCGAATAACTGAAACTGCGGTCTATCTTCGAGCCGTTGAAGTGGTAGCCATTCTTGGTAAAGATTATGCCCTGCACTTCATTGGTGTCGCCCTTATATTTGAAGCGTACATCAATGCCTTCGGCTTTCAAGCGCTTCAGCAGTGTAGTCCAATCGGAACATCGCGCAACCTCCCGTTTGAGGACTTGGTATATCTCGTAACGGGTTTTGTCAGGCTCTTTCAGTCGGTGCGTTTTTACTTGTTCCTTGCCATTTGCGAAGTACAGCCCGTATTTGCGTGTCAGCTCTTTGCAGATGCGTTCACTGCGGTAACGATCATTCCTGTCGCTGATGGTTCTGCCGTTATTATCTACTCGATTAAAGGCAATATGAACGTGTGGATGCTCCTTGTCATAGTGCCGTCCGATGATGTATTGCGTATCACGAATACCCATTTTCTCCATATATTCTCGGCTTATCTGTATCATAAGTTCATCCGTTAAGCGTGGCAAATCCTGCTTCGAGAAGCTGAGTGAGATATGTCCGATAAACTTATCCACTCGTGGATTAAGCCTTGATTGAGCAATAAAACTTTTTGCTATCGTGCTATTATCATTGAATAGTACCCCTTGACAATCTATGAGCGTGGCTTGTTTCTTCTTATCGAGGATATAATCAACAATTCCTCTGGCTCCAGAGCCTTTTACAATCTTTGCCATCATAGGCTGATATGGTCTATAATGTTTTCCAATGAAAGCAGCAGGTGTTGGCATTGCCCGTAGTGCAGCCTTACGCCTTCGCGATGAGCCTTGCGTGTAAGCTGATTGAGGTTGTTTGCCATGCCGCATAGCTTGCGGATATAGTCCGCTTGTTCGGTGGTAAGGCGTGCCTTGATATGGCAATCACGGATAGCCATTCTTACAATCTCACTTGCCGATACCCCTGCGTTCTTGGCTTTGAGTTTCATAGCGTAGTACTCTTCGGTAGCCATCTTTACCGTTATGCGATACTTGCGTTTCTCGGACAACCTCTTAGTGGGTCGTCCTCCTTTGTTGGGTGTCTTGTTATTGATACTTCGTTTCATACGATTACTCTTTTTGAAATGATACATACATTGTTTACTTGATAGACCAACGGGATGTCTTCTTCTGCAACCTTCGGGAGTGGAAGCAAGTGGTTTTGGTCTGCCCAAAACATAAACTTGCTTCCCCACTAACCGAAGGTCAATCAGTTTTGAGTGCCTCAAAATGAAATACCGTTGGAATTGTTCTTAATCTGATTGAATTAATAGGTTACATCCCTTTCCAATGCTCAAAATCTTCTGAATATAGCTCGATGTGGTGGTGAACGATGTTCTCCAATAGTCCCGACATACTCATTCTATCCTCACCGATTTTGCAGGCGAACTTGTCAAGCATTTTTCGCAACTTGCCACTGATGAATACCGGCTTGCGGTCTTCAATCTTGTAAGGTCGCATAAAGGTGTTGCGGTACTCCTCTAACGAGAGCTTGCGTTGTTTGCTGCTCACTCGGCGTTGGATGGGTGGTGTAGGTGGCTGTTGCTCTACCACATTGGTAGGTGGAGCTTCATCTGTCACCTCTGTAACGGAAAGCACTGCTTCCGTTTGGGCTTGTTTTGCTACTGATGGTAGAAGAAGTGGCTTGATGTTTTCAATAGAGAAATCCTCCAATGCGGCATCAATACTCTTCTTTCGACTCTCTTCTATTTGCGAGTTCTGCTCGGAGAAATCCAAACCAGTCATTTCCTGCAACTCTGTTTTACTTAAAGTCTGTTTTTTACTCATTTTTTGAATGGCTTTGAAAGTTAATACTATGGTCTTTGTGCACAATTTTGACCGATTATCTGCTGCAAAGAAAATGTGCATACAATTCTGCTACAACTAATTAGGCCTATGTAGGCAATTATGAATTATATTGCATTTAGGGGTGATTCGTAGGCAGTGCAGACTGCACGATTCTTCTCAAGTTGAATGGGTAATTATGAATTGGGGCAAAATGCTTAATTGAAGAAATTAAGGACTTAAATCTGATAGCGGATAGACGGACTGCCGAAGTGTCGGAAGTTGGTCTATCCGCTATACTGCTATCATAGAATCAGCGACTATCTGTTTCGGCTGTTCGGTCAAAAGTTTGGCAGACGGATAGACATCGGTCTAACAAACGACAATGCTACGGACAAGATCCGAGACTGGCAGTCGCTTGGGGATATTCTTATATAATATTGGTTACAATGTGATGTATGCTTAAAAATATATCGTTGTAAACATCTAAAAGTGCCACGAACTGTGCCACATACTGCAACAGGCTCACCGTATGATTGAGGTGTGATTACTTATCTATTTCTTTGTCCTCAGAAAACGGAACTGCGTATGAGAATAGAGCCTATTTCAATGGCTGAAGATTGTGTTTGTGATGAAACGATATGACAAGGAATGACACCTATTGTTAGTGCCATTGAAGTATGAAAATCTCTTCATTATTTAGCAGGGCGAAACAAGAAAACAAGTGAAATAATATAAAACAAAAGCGTATGGATTTAATCATTTTTGAGCGAAAGGCATTCGAGGAATTTGCCACGAAGATTGAGCAGTTCATTCTGCGAGTATCAAACTCACCCGTTATCAAGAACGGGAAGAAAAAGACAAACAATTGGCTCGACCATCAGGATGTTTGTCAGAGGTTGAAGATAAGCAAGCGTACATTGCAGACCTTGAGAGATAATGGTACGCTTGCCTACACCAAAATAGGCAACCGCACCTACTACCTGCCCGAAGATGTAGAGAGCATTGTAACAAAGGTAGAGGACAGACGAAAAGAAGCTAAGTGGAAAGGGCGAGAAATCTAATCAATGTATAACATTAAAACCATTTGAATTATGTATCAAGAGATGAGAACAAAAGACGATGCGTGGATGCAGTCCATTCACGAGAGTATCGATCAACTATCGGAAATTCTCGATAGTATGCCCAAAGATGGTGCAGCCTTACCAAACGATGATGAATATCTATGCGACAAAGAAGTTGCGTATATGCTTAAAGTCAGTCGAAGGACATTGAGCGAATACCGAAGCAATGGCACATTGCCATATTATGTCCTCGGTGGCAAAGTTCTATACAAGCGAAGTGAGATTGAGCAGGCGTTGAAACGGGAATATAACGGCAAGCACCTGATGAATGGCAGTGGATAAACCTCTCTATATTTTTGGAGGGAGTGAAATTTACCGCTTGCCCTATATATCTATGATGTAAAATAATAGTGCTCCTATGGATAGAAACAAGAACAGCATACAAATGGGTTATCAATGTAAGAATCCTTTTGTATGCTGTCTGTTTATCTTTATCTACATTTTCGTCAGTCGCTCATTTCCGTTGCCGTCTGCATTTCTGAGTACAGACATTGAAAGGGGAAAGGTTTTCGGGCTGAATACTCTCCGTAGGAGGAAGATTCAGTCCGAAACGGCTTGCCGCCCGACCTTTCAACTTTCAAGGGCTGATGTACTACCTTTGCAGACGAGCAAAGGAGATGGGCGAATGACGGAATCAGAATGTTAATTATATTACATTATTCCCCATTCTAATGATTCTGCTAATTTGAGCATTTTTTTTGCTTCTTCTGGTTCAATTGAATATACATACATTATTTTCCCATATAGCCATTGTCGTGCATTGGTGTGTTGTGGCATAATATGTTCAAAATGATTTTTAGCTCCAAATTTCTTACAAAAATGAAGATGCCTATATATCTGCCGTTTAAATTTCTGAGGAACTCTAGGCTTTTCTCCATCTATTAATATACCAGTGACCATTTGCCTACTACATCTTCCATATGTACCTGTTTTTGAATAATTCAAAGTCAAGCCTTCTTCTTGAATAACTTTATTTACAAAAGCTGTATTAGGAAGAGATCTTATCTGCTCACTAGAAAATGTCAAATCGTCTGCATATCTTGTATATTGTACATTATTGGATAATGCATATTTCCAGAATCTTGCATCCAATCTACGACAAGCTATATTTGCTAAAGCTGGACTCGTAGGTGCACCTTGTGCTAAAACAGGTTTTTCTTTGCTATAAAGATAGCCAAACCAATTCTTTTGTAAACGAGACATACTGACATACTTATAATCAGAAAGTTTTAGTGTGCAAATGGTTGCTAAATCATAGCTTACAGCAGGAGAGTATCCTATAGAGTGAAATATGCCATATATTCTATCTATGGTGATACTTTCAAAAAAATCTTTTAAATCAAACTTTCGTATATATTGTTGTCCGATATGGGGTTTTGCATTTTGAAGAGTACTGCTTCCTCGTACAAATCCCTTGCATTGTGGATGTACTTGAATCTTATCAAGAATCTCATGTAGAATCCATTCTTGTATTCGTTTCAAGTTTCTGTATGGGGATACGATCCTTCTCTTTCCTCCATGTTTCTTTTTTATAAGATAATAAGCATAAAATTCATCTATATTATTAAGCATGAACCTTAACTCATTAATATCAATACCAAATAATTCGGCAAAATGATTCAGAGAGAAGATAACTGGAAGATTTTTGCTTAATAGGTTATCAGCGTAATCAAGGACTGCTTTTTTATATTCTGGTCGTGCAGAATTTATTTCTTTTATGAAAGAATCTCTTGGGAAATCCATACTTTTAATTTATTACTCTTACTGGAACACCAGCCAATCGGCTGGTAATAATGGCGGCCGTCGGCTGTCATTATTATCAGTATCATGATACTTAATTTTGCACTCACAGTCAAGGGACTGTAAAAATCTTTGGTCAGTCATAGCCTCAGATTTAGCTAATAAATTAATTTCTAGATAACCCAAGAAATTCTTTTGGCAAATATACGTTTTTTTGAGTATTTATTTGAAAATCTACTAATGAAATTTTCTTGAATTCCTGCTCTCTAATTTTCTTATAAACGTTAGCACCGTATTGTGTTAATTCTTTTTTGTCTGTCAATAATCCTTCGTCTTCTGCCTTTTGTTCTAGAATTCCCAACTCATCAAATGTTATCTCCAATAAAATACAAGTGTAAGCATTAGAACGATGATAATATTTGCAGTGCAATAAGCCTAAAAATGACAATGTCTCTTTACTATAGTTATTAAATATTCTGTCAATTTTTCCTCCACTTATTTTCTGTGCAATACTAGCCCAATGATATTTTCTTCGATAAAACGCTTCATCTCGTCTTGTTCTATCAAAAAGTTTTCTAGGAAATATAGGTGTCCATCGTACATCATTGTCTGCTCTTTTTTTACTTCCCCATAAAATGGGTAAAGTATTATTTGGTGTTGTATGATCAAAACAGACCAAGGATTGACAATTGGCATAGCCTAATGGACCTATATATAAGTCCATTTGAGGAGTGTATCTTCTCCTTCTATATAGCAACTCTCCATATTTCATTGCAAATTCCTTAATAGGTTTCATCCTAGAAGGATATCCAAAAATAGATTTACGTCTTATAAAAGCAGGCAAATGTATATCGCCATATGTTTTTATACTTTTTGTTCTCAACTTTTCATATCCTTTTTGCATACATGCTATACAAAGGCAAAACACTTTGCTCCCATTAGGGATATTGCCTGAGACTCCATCGTAAAGAGTTACGGCACTTTTACCAGAACCTATAAAGTCATCCAATAAAACAACTATATGCGGAGTATTTTTATAATCATACTTATCACTTGTAGCAAATTCCCAATCTTTATGCTTAAGACTATCCATTATTTTTTTGATGTAATAGGCTATGACTCCACCACTTTTACCTATACCTCCTATCGGGAAAAAGACAATAGGCAGATTCTCACATTCGTTCAAAATTCTATTAAGACCTGATTCAAGGATATTACAACATCTGTTATCTGAATAATAACTAACATTGCTTAATAGAATAAGAGCAGTTTCCCAGTCCCTCTCCTCAAAATTATATAACCATGCAATTATATCAGATTCAGAAACCTGCTCATCAAAACGATGTTTTAGTATTGATAGAAACTGGGGATTTATTTTTATCATATTTTAAAACATTATCATAGTTCCATTATAATAGTTTTATACCAAATGTAATGCAAAATTACAAAAATATATGCAACCAATATTAATTGTCATGAAAATTCTATTGATTGCTTGGATTTATTTTACTGGTAAAACTCTATTTCCTTTAATCCTGAATTTCAACTAATCAACCTATACCATGAAATTTTTCACAGTGCTTTTGCTCGTTCATAAAAAAGTTATATCTTTGTTCCAAGATGAGTTGTACATCAATGCAAATCATGCAAGTATATAGAAATCAGAACAGTTGCCAACTCATTACCTCGTTCTTGAACTTTTCGCATAAACTTTTTGTTCTTAGCGGATTATGAGATTATTCCAAAAATATCATTTATTTTTTAAAAAAATAAATCTGCTAAAGAGTTGTATATTAAATGATTTGATCTTTGACCGAAAAATAACGTAAAATTATTTAACCAAAACTCTTGACAAAGGCTTTTTGGCGTTGTATATTTGCACCGTAAAACCAATGATAACAATAACAATCAACAAGCAGCTTTATCAGGATCTGTTCACAATATAATTAAGTTATCAACATAGCTATATAACTATATATTAATATTATATAGTTGACAATAAACATATATTAACATAGAATCAACAAGTTTATAAACATCACCCTCCGAGCCTGAGACAACGAATCGGAGAGTGCTGAAGGGGAATCATAACGCAATTTTTACAAATATAAATTATTTAACTTATGAAATTCTTATCTACGCCTAATAGCGGAGCATCGTGGCGCGATCCGCTGATCTATGTGATAGACCTCGAGGGAGAGAGTAGCGAGGTGGCTCACGTCGAGATCGTTGACACAGGGAGCAACTCCCAAATAGCTTCGTTCAATCTCTATGGCGTGACATCCGCCGAGATCGACATCGCCCCCTACATCAGAAAATATGTGACAAAGGAGAGTGTTTCGAACACCAAGGGTGTGAGCATCTCCAAAGCCGCAGTAAAGAGTGCCGTGATCGTAAACGGAGTCTCCTCGGCAAGTGCCGTATTCTACGCCGCATCGTTGGAAAACACGCGACCAGGAGTCCTCAGCACCACTCCCGACAACCCTCGAATATCGTTGGGCGAGAGCATACACATAACTCTTTACGGCTTATCGAACGTCAGCATCAGCATACAGCACATCGCCACAAAGAGCCACATACGCAACTACAGCATCGCCACCAACGGCCTCCCCGTGGAGTTTGCATATCCGCTAAACGCCGCCGACAATGGCCTAACCGCCATAAATGTAGATATTGTAATCGACGGACGCAGAGTCGACACTTGGAGCTATAAGTATGTCTCGCGAGAAAATCCGTCACAACAGGTCGTATGGTACAACAGCCGCGGCGGCGTGGAGAGCTATACCTTTCCCAAGGTGGAGAGGAGCTGCTACGAGGCAATACTGAAGGGCGACAACGTCGTAGGCAGATCCACAACCTGGCAACTCACATCGGCATACGAATCACCCAAGGAGATGGCGCGCGTGGAGGAGATGCTCTTTGCCGACAACATCTACGTATCAAACAACGGAGCGTATCAAAGGGTGGAGTTACTCACACGAAAGTTGCTACATAGTGCTAAGAATCTGCAGATTACAATCAGACAAAACGAAATGAAAGGAGAAGGGCTATGAGGGTTTATATAGATGATATAGAGTTTGGCATTGAAGAGAGTGGCATAACTCTCCCGGGCTATAGATTCTCGACGCTGCGCGACATCGAGGGTTGGCGCAGAGGCGCAGAGGTTGTGATGGAGGTAAAGGCGACAGAGCAGGGGCAAGATATCTTTGGTGCAAGCGAGGAGATGCACCGCACGGAGCAGTTCAACGACAGTCTCCACAGCGCACGTATTGAGGCTGATGGTGTAGAGATATTCTCGGGTAGCGCGACACTGATAGCCACGGAGCGAACTGCATCGGGTGTGACATACCGCATTCGTATTGGCAAGGGAGGTGCCGAGTGGGCAGATCTTGCTGCAACAACGCAGCTGAAGGATACGGCAATCGAGATAGACCGCCGAATGAATATGGCCGACGTAGAGGCCTCGTGGAGCGAGGAGACACCCGTGAGGATGCTTCCACTGAATCGCGACAGCTACGCCGAGGAGGCTGCAACAGGAGTACTACGTCCCCAGCAAACGCTTCTACCACAGGATTACCACCCCTTCATATCCATTATAGCGATTATCGAGAGCATAGCCCAAAGCAGCGGATATGAGATATGCAGCAACTTCCTAAACTCCACGCTCGCACAAAGGCTGATGATAAGCGGAGCATATAAGCGTGTGGAGACGGAGCAGGCATACGCCACGATGGGCTTCAAGGCTCTGCGCACCACGACAAACACCGCAACAGCATCGCCCATAGGACGTGTGGATGCGTGGAAACCGATTGGAGATTCGAATGTCGGTCCTGTGGCAGATAGCGCAAACCCCAACTCGCAATATGAGAATGGAGAGCCCTGCACAGGTGCGTACAACAACGGAGGGTGCTTCGTGCTGGAAAACGGTGCTCCGACATTCCGCCCCAAGCGCGAGATAAGCACAGCGTTCGACATCCACCTGCACTACACAACCGACTACAAAATAGTATCCTCGACGAAGCTGCAAGGCTTCGATGTGATATACCTCGGCAATGAGTGTTACGTGGATGTGGGACTACAGAACCCGTATCACGACTGCCGCAATGAGATTACCACGGGTTCGAGATACAAGCTCTTCATCTTCGACTACGACCCTGCGAAAAACTATATGCTCTCGGGTGTCGGCACCATAACAAAGGCCGTAACACCCATACAGTTTAAGTCGGGATCGAGCACCGCACCACAGCTCTACACCAAGAACTCAACAGAGAACTCATACGCCCTCTACGATGGCGACTGGGCGATATACGACGGCTATGTGGAGGAGACGGGAACGCGCGAGGTGGAGGTGACAATTCGCACCCCGTTTGAGCAGCTATCTCCCTCATCGCCAAAGGTATTCAATCAGATATACTTCTACGGCGCAAAGGAGGGTATGCAACTTACGCTGCACGCGGGATGTAGCATAACTCCGATATTCGGCGGCACGGTGGGCTATGACGAGAGGATAGGGTTCGCGGATATTGCCAACCACGAGATATCACAAGCGGATATTCTCGAGGCTATAGCACACCTCTTCAACCTATGTATCTACACCCACCGCCCCTCGAAACGGATATACATAGAGCCGTATGACAGCTTCTTCGAGGGCGGGGAGGTCGATTGGCGCGACAGAGAGATAGGCGACGACATCGTAATCGAGGAGTGTGCCGCGGAGAGCTTCGCAGTTACCCGCCTGGGTTATCAACCCTCGGACGGAGCGACAAAACGCCTCACGGATGGAGACTCGGAATTTGGCACGTGGAGCCACGTCAGCAGCAGCTACGCCACAAAACAGAGCGTAGCCTCGAGACTCAACCCACTACTTATGGCCACGGCATCGATGCAGGGAGCTATCGGTAGTGCACCCTCAGCAGCGGTAATGACCGTGGGTAATCGCGACTTGGTGGAGAATAGCGACTACATCGAACCGCGCATAGCTCTCTACAACGGTATGAAGCCCCTTCCTGCAGGCGAGTACTGGCCTACGGTCTACACGCTGCAGAGCTACCCTCTTGTGGCATTCCACGCCCCAGAATCGGGGACGACGCTATGCTTCGAGGATAGAGATGGCTGCACAGGGTTGCACCGCTACTACGACAACCAGATATCCGAGGAGCACAACCGACAGCGAATAACCCTCGATATCGTCCTATCGCCAACGGAGTATATCGCCCTCTTCGACCCAGATAGTCACAGCGCCACGATACGCTCGCGCTTTAGGCTCGGAATCGGAGGTAACAGCTCGCTATTCCGCCTTGACGAGATATTGAGCTACGACGCAGAGCGAGGCGTGGCGAGATGCAGGTTTCAACGAATGATCGTCGATTAGTATGAGACACCACAACATCCGCAGCCCGCCACAACAGACTTTATATCAGTCAATTATAGTATTAAGTTTTAAAGTTATATAAAGATGAATCAGAAAATTAATATCAAGAACGAAGTGGGCCGCACCACCATCGACATCGAGGGAACAATCGGCATCGACGAGCAGTGGCAGTTCGAGAATCCCGATTGCCGTGTAGCGACATACGAGCGCTTCAGGGAGTGTGTATCGCGCATTGCCGATATCCGCAACAGCGAGATTCGCGTGAACATCCGCTCCACGGGTGGCGATGTGAACGATGCAATACTCATCTACGAGGCCCTGAAGGCTACAGGGGCAAAGGTCGTAACCTGTTGCTACGGCTACACCGCCTCGGCAGCGACAATCGTGGCACAAGCGGCAAGCGAGGGCTGCCGCCTCATAGCCCCAACATCACTCTACCTAATCCACAACTCCATCTGCGCGACGGAGGGAAATGCCGAAGAGCTGCAGTCGGAGGTGGATATGTTGCAACAGACCGACCGCCGCATTGCCGAGATTTACGCCTCGCGCTCGCGACGCAGCACCAAGGAGATAGCTGCGTTGATGGCCGAAAATGGCGGACGCGGTCGTTGGCTCTCACCCGAGGAGGCTGTGGCAGCAGGCCTTGTCGACAAAATCATCGAGGAGGAGACATCGCAATCACTCGTGGAGCGCACTAAGCGCGGCGTGATGGCCCTTATCAAGGGACTAAGCAAGGATGATGGCAGACCACAGATTTCTGCCAACCACACATCGTCGAGCGATGTTATCCACACCTCGCTTCGAAATATGATCGAGCGTCAGGGCAGCGTGTCGCAAACACAGGTGCAGAGCATCCAGGATCCCGATCCATTGGATTCGAAGCACAACCCCCGCACTATGGCCTACGAGGAGGATGCCCGTAACATCCGCTTCCGATAGCAAAACAACATTACAAACCTTATTATCAACACTTTAAACATTTTAAAATTATGGGACTTATCGAAAATTCAAAGACCTACACCGGTCGTGATCTTGAGACTATCTTCTTCCGCCCTATGTTCGTGGGCCAGAACGCCGAGCAGCTCGGCATCCGCGTGATGTACAATATGCCTATGCCGACAACCATCCAGATGTGGAGCCCCAACTCCGACGTACTCAAGAAGTACAGTATGGGCTGGAGCGGTGGAAGCTCGGCAACACGTATGCAGAAGCGCATCGATATGAGCAAGCTCAAGGCCGAGGTGGGATTCACAGCGTCTGACTACTTCCAGAGCGTATACGAGATTATCGTAGGTCGCTCGGATGTGAGCCTCGACGACCTCACAGGCTCGGAGTTGGAGCAGGCCGAGACCGAGATGTTCCGCGCAGCAATCGCCGAGAGCCTTCGCGTGCTGATGTGGATCGGCAATTCGGAGAGCGAGAAGTACAATATGATGGATGGCTTCATCACCCGCGCACAGAACTACAGCGAGTCGCCAACCGTAACTACATACAGAGCTTCGGACAAGCCTATCACAGCAGATAACGTAGCCGATCTGCTCAAGGGTATGTGGAACGCAGCACGCCCCGAGTTGAAGGCGTTACGCGGCGAGGGTAACCTCACATACTTTGTAACCACAGATATCTACGATGCCTACGAGGAGTATCTCGACAACCACTCCGCAGATGGTGCATACGTAGACCTCGTATCGGGTCGCCGCGAGCTTTCGTACCACGGTATCAAGCTTATCGATATGGGTATCACACAGTATATCACCGAGAGTGGTGCGACTCCTCCATCATACTGTCTACTCACAGATCGCCGCAACCTTGTGCTTGCCGTAAACACCTCGGACTATCCAGGCTCGGAGGTACGTATGTGGTACAATCCCGATGCTATGGAGAATCGCCAGCGCGCGACGTTCCTCGCCGGAACAGAGATCCTCGACGAGACACTTATGGTGTGGGCAGCCATCTAACATCCGAAATGTAAAACTCTTAAGATTAAAATTTTATGACTGACAAAATTGCTACACGTGTAGCCATTGCATCGAACCGCTCCGAGCCTCTTTTGGGCTCGGGCGGCGGAGGACAACGCGCCGACAAGGTGTGGCGCTGGGGCAGCGATAACCTGCTCCCGAACGCTCTGTCGCTGCTGGCACGTCGCTCCGTAGCACACCGCAGAATCATCAACGACAAGGCCGACTACATAGCGGGTAAGGGTGTAACATTCGACGATGCCATACCCCAGCTGCGCCACCTCGCAAACCACGCCAATGGCAATGGAGAGTCACTACGTGGTGTCATATCGCGCCTGGCGATGGATATGGCGATGTTTGGCAACGCCTTTATGGAGGTTGTGACAGATAAGAGCCACTCCTTCCTCTCGTTCTACCACATTGATGCCTCTAAATGTCGCCTTGCGGAGGATTCGAAGAGCGTCATCATACACCACAACTGGGCGGCATATCGCCCCTCCGAGGCGACCACAATAGCCCTCTATCCCGACTTTGAGGCTGCGGGCGACGACACACTTCGCGCTGTGGTACACTACAAGAGCTACGAACCTATGTTCTCGCACTACGGCGTAGCGCCATACATCGCAGGTCTTGATGCCGCAGCGATTGTCTACAAGACAGACCACTGGAACATCTCGCGCATCGACAATGCCTTTCAGCTCTCGGGTGTGATGATGCTCGACAATGCCGTGGATAACGAGGAGGAGGCCGACCGCATAGTGCGCATTGCAGAGGAGAAATTTGCCGGCAACCCCGGTCAGGTACTCTTTGTGCTTCGCGGCGAGAGCCAGAACGACAACTCGCGCTTCATACCTATAAACACCTCGTCGGACGGCGACTGGCAGAGGCTTCATACTCAGGCCGAGTCAGATCTTGTGGTGGCGCACTCCTGGTTCCGATCCCTCAGTGGCTTGGACTACGCCTCGGGATTCTCCACAGAGCGCATCCTCAACGAGTATGAGGTGGCCCTGAATACTGTGATCCTGCCACAACAGGCTGAGATTATGGAGCCGCTACGAGCTATCATCAAGCGAGTCTTGGGCGTCGACGCCTCATCGCTGGAGATTGTCAACCGCCCGCCATCACGCTCCAAGCCAGGCTATATGAAGGTATGGGAGGCGCGTAAGGCCGATGGTCTCGACTATGACGAGGAGAGCCCCGAGCAGCAGCGCTTCTTAGCAGAGATAACTAAAACAGATAGATTATGAGTACGTTAGTAACACCACAGCAGGTCATCGACCTCGCCTTTGTTCCCGAGGGTGTGATGACCGCCACGAAGATAACCGCTATGGACATAACCATTGCCGAGAGCAGATATCTGATACCGATTCTTGGTCAGGAGCTCTATGACACCCTGCTTGCGAATCGGTATACGGAGCTTCGCGACAACTATGTCACCCCTATGGTTGCGGCGTGGACACGCTACATCGCCGAGCCTCTTATGGCGGAACGTCTCGGCGCGGGCTACGACAATGACTATAACCAGGCAGACAACGACGCTCGCTATGCCATCCTCGTGCGTCTGCGCCGTAACGCCTCCGCACTATCCCGCCGCCTGAGCGATTACCTGAATAGCCACAGCGCGGAGTTCGCGGAGTACGACCCTGCCAATAACCCTTTAAACCACTGCACTATAGATGGAGGTATTGTTCAAATATTTTAATGCTGTGATAGCTTCATTATGCGGACTTCTGTGCCCCATAGCCCCACTCATCACCGCCACCACGCTATTCATCACGATAGACTTCATTACCGGCGTCATCGCCTCGCGCACTGTGGCACACCGCGAGGGTAGAGAGTGGTGGTTTGAGAGCCGCAAGGCGTGGCGTACCGTCATCAAGGCGGGCTTTGTAGCCATTGCCATTGTTATGATGTGGGTGCTCGATCACCACATTTTGGAGTTTATGCACCTCAATATTGCCAAGCTCTTCACGGGCTTCGTATGTGGTGTGGAGATGTGGTCGTTCTTGGAGAATGCCTCCTCAATAAGCCACTCACCCCTATTCGGGTGGATGAGTCGCTGGGTGAAGCGCCGCGTGGAGAGGGAGGTGGGCGATGAGTAGAGGCCTTCGCAACAACAACCCTGGGAATATCCGCCGCTCGAGGGTGCACTACGATGGCGAAGTGACCCCGAGTCGCGATGCCGAGTTTAAGGAGTTTGAGAGTATGGCCTATGGCTACCGCGCGATGTTCACACTCCTGGACACCTATCGCCGAAGATACAACCTTTCGACCATTCGCCAGATGATCAACCGCTACGCCCCGCCATCCGAGAACTTCACCGAGGGCTACATACGCTTCATATCGCGCACTACGGGAATCCGACCCGATGAGACTCTCGACACCCGCGCGGCAAGGGATATGATCCCCGTCGTGGCGGCAATGTCCGAAATCGAAAACGGCACAAAGGCCATAACGTCGGATGTAGAGGCGGGCTGGCAACTCTTCATAGATTCACTCCTATAATGATCCCAAATGGGGCAGGCCCGAGGTGTCTGCCTCATTTTTTGTTGCAATGTGCTTGAATGTTGAATAAATTTTGTTAAATTTGCGTGTTTGGAATATAATTCCAAGAGGTGAGACAGAAAATAAATTTAAACACATAAACACTATGAAACGAATTCTTGTTACTGGAGCAACATCAGGCATCGGCCGCGCCACAGCATTGCGCCTTGCAGAGCCTAACACCGAAATCATCATCACCGGTCGCCGCAAGGAGCGCCTCGAGGCGTTGCGCGCCGAGGTGGAGGCTAAGGGTGCAAAGTGCGTAGTCCTGAACTTCGACGTGCGCTCGGAGGCTGAGTGTATCGAGCATCTGAAGCCACTGGGTCGTGTCGACATCCTTATCAACAACGCAGGTCTCGCAGCAGGTCTTGAGCATATCGACAAGGGCGACTCTCGCGACTGGGATGCTATGATCGACACCAACGTCAAGGGTCTCCTCTACGTAACGAAGATCATCAGCGGCGCTATGGTCGAGGCTGGTCAGGGTGGCCACATCATCAACATCGGCTCTATTGCTGGTACCGAGCCATACGAGAATGGTGCGGTATATTGTGCCTCGAAGCACGCGGTACACGCCATCTCACAGGCTATGCGTGCCGACCTTCTCTCGGCAGGTATCAAGGTTGGCGAGGTACGTCCAGGAATGGTCGAGACCGAGTTCTCGGAGGTGCGTTTCCACGGCGACAAGGAGCGTGCCGAGGGCGTATATCGCGGCGTGGAGGCGTTGCAGGGCGAGGATATCGCCGAGGCTATCCACTGGATGCTCAACCTCCCAGCACATATGAACGTCAACGACATCGTACTTATGCCTACGTGTCAGGCTGGCGCATACTACACCTACCGCAAATAATCACAGCTATGATAAAGAATATCAGCCTACTCATCACCGCATTTCTCGGCGTGGCAGTTATGGCGTGCGGATGCACAAAGCCTGAGGGTGGAAGCACCGAGCAGCCCGAGCCACAGAAGCCCGCTGCAGAGCGTTTCGAGGTGTTTCAGCTATTGAACCCCTCGGATATCCCATATCGCATCCCAGCCTTGGCAGTAACGAAGAATGGCACACTTATCGCCGTGGCAGACTATCGTCACAGCGGCACGGATATCGGTGTTACGGATAAGGGTCGCATCGACCTCCACTACCGTCTCTCTTACGACAATGGCAACACCTGGAGCGAGGTTATGCCACTTATCGAGGGTAAGGGTGCCGAGTCTCCCGACTTTATGAATGTTGGCTTTGGCGACCCCTGCATCGTGGCCGACAGAGAGTCAGATCGTGTACTTTTGTTGTCGTGCGCCGGCAACGTATCGTTCCAGAACGGCACACGCCAGAACCACCAGAACATAGCACGTTTCTACTCCGAGGATGGGGGCAAAACTTGGAGCAAGCCCGAGGATATCGCCGAGAGCATCTACTCGCAGTTCGACGCCTCGAAGTATGGCCCTGTGCGCTCTATGTTTGTGGCTTCGGGACGTATTATGCAGAGCCGCATCACAAAGATTGGCAGCTACTACCGCCTCTACTGTGCCGTGTTGGTGCGCGACAAGAGTGCCAAGCATATGAATTATGTCCTCTTCTCGGATGACTTTGGTGGTACGTGGAAGGTACTTGGCGACATCAACGAGCCTGCGGTCTACAACACAGCCGACGAGCCAAAGGTGGAGGAGCTTCCCGATGGCACAATCATCATCAGCTCGCGCTATAGTGGTGGCCGCTACTACAACTATTTCATCTATACGGATGTAAATTCAGGTTCGGGCAACTGGAACGAGGCTACATTCTCGGGTGCTGCAAACAAGGGCGTGGAGTCTAAGGACAACACCACCAACGGCGAGATTATGATCATCCCCGTAACACGCACCGAGGATAATAAGGCTATGCTCCTCGCGCTACAGTCTGTTCCTCTCGGTCCTCAGCGCAAGAATGTTGGCATCTACTACAAGGAGCTTTGCGATGAGTTTGAGGACTACCTCTCGCCTATTGAGTTTGCACGCGACTGGGACGGCGTGAAGCAGATTACGTCGCTCAACTCGGCATACTCCACAATGGCTTGGCAGAGGGATAACCGTCTCGGCTTCCTCTACGAGGAGGAGACCCACGGCGCCTCGACATTGGCCTACGGAGGCTACACCATTGTTTATGAGTGTTTCGACATCGAGGCGCTCACAGATGGCAAATACACATATCGCAAATAGTTGACTATGAAAGAGATACTAAAATATTATAAGGATTTTCCAAAGGAGGGTATCGTATTTGTGGATATCATCCCATTTCTCCAGAATAAGGCTGTGTTCAAGGAGCTAACGGCAAAGGTTGCCGAGGCCTGCACAGCACCCAACATCATCGCTCCCGAGGCACGAGGCTTTCTCTTCGCAGCACCACTTCTCACCGAGGCAGAGCATATCGAGAATATCATCCCTGTGCGTAAGAGTGGCAAACTCCCATTCGCTGAGGGCGACATCCACGAGGTGCTTATCCAGAAGGAGTATGGCTTCGACAAGCTCTACTACCGCCTGAGCGACATCGCTGCGGGCAAGGCAAGTGGCAACACCTTCGAGGTGACCATCCTCGACGACGTGTTGGCTACGGGAGGCACTGCCGAGGGTCTTGCACAGTCGTTGGAGGCACAGAAGATCTTGGTCGACGGCAAGGAGTATAGCGTTAAGGTTAAGGAGTTTGTCTTCATCGTGGAGATTGCCGAGCTTGGTGGCAAGGCGCGTCTCGAGAAGATAGCTCCAGTACGCTCTATCACAGTGATCTAACCATATCTCGGAGAGCCAATGGCGGAGCTTCTTAAGCGGGAGGTGAAATACCTGACGGGGGTCGGTGAGGCGCGTGCGCGTCTACTAGAACGCGAGGTGGGGGTGCGAACTATCGAAGACCTCCTGCTTCGCTTTCCATACCGTTATATCGACCGCTCGAGGGTGTTCCGCATCTGTGATCTCGACGAGACAATGGAGTCTACCTACGTTCAGCTGCGCTGCCGCGTAGTGGGCAAGTCGTATATCGGCGAGGGGGCTAAAAAACGCTTCGTTGTGGAGGTTAGCGACGCCACAGGACAGGCCGAGCTGCTGTGGTTCCACGGCGTGAAGTGGATTGAGAAGCGCGTGGAGATGCAGAGGGAGTACCTCATCTTCGGTCGCCCCTCGATATTCAAGGGTCGCGTGAGCCTTGTGCATCCCGAGATAGAGCCAGTGGAGGTGGCGCTGTCACGCAAGGTGGAGAGCAGCTTTCAGGGTATCTACTCCTCGACGGAGAAGCTGTCGCAGATGATATCTGTGAAGATGATGCACACGTTGGTCTACAACGCTTGGCAACTTATCGCCACAGATGCCTCATCGTTTCAAGACCCTCTGCCCGAGGAGATGCGTCGCAGATTGGGACTTATACCTCTCAAGGAGGCACTCTATAACATCCACTTTCCGCAATCTGCCGAGCGCCTCAAGCAGGCGCAGTATCGCCTGAAGTTCGACGAACTGTTAGGCGTTCAGCTCACCATCCAGGCACGCCGCACATCGCGTCACCAACGTGGCGGAGGCTTCATATTCCCGCGTGTGGGCGCGGCGTTCAACACCTTCTATCACGAGAAGCTGCCCTTTGCTCTTACCAAGGCGCAGCAACGTGTAATAAAGGAGATTCGCGCCGATATGATATCGGGCAAACAGATGAACCGCCTGCTGCAGGGCGATGTGGGTAGTGGCAAGACTATGGTGGCCTTTATGTCGATGCTGCTGGCTGTGGACAATGGCTTCCAGGCCTGCATTATGGCACCTACGGAGATCCTCGCCCGCCAGCACTACGCCTCGATGTCGCGCTTTGCCGAGGGGCTAAATATCAGGATTGCCATACTTACTGGATCGTCGAAAGTGAGGGAGCGTCGCGCAGCCCTCGAGGGTATAGCCTCGGGCGAGGTAGATATCCTTGTCGGCACTCACGCACTCCTCGAGGATAGGGTTCAGTTTGCCAACCTCGGATATGTGGTAATCGACGAGCAGCACCGCTTCGGTGTTGAGCAGCGCGCAAAGCTCTGGACCAAGAACCAGCAGCCACCACACATCCTCGTTATGACCGCCACGCCGATACCGCGAACATTGGCAATGACGCTCTATGGTGACCTGGAGGTGTCGGTTATCGACGAGTTGCCACCAGGACGACAACCCATACGCACCTACCACTACTTCGACTCGATGCGTCTTAGGATGTTTGGCTTCCTGCGTCAGGAGATAGCCAAAGGCCGCCAGGTATATATCGTCTACCCGCTCATCAAGGAGTCGGAGAAGATGGACTACAAGGATCTCTACGACGGTTTCGAGTCTATGTCGCGCGACTTCCCGCTGCCCGAGTATCACATCACTGTATGTCACGGTAAGATGAAGCCCGAAGATAAGGATGCCGCAATGGCACAGTTCAAGCGCGGCGAGGCCGATATCCTTATCGCAACCTCAGTTATAGAGGTGGGTGTGGATGTTCCGAATGCCACGGTGATGGTCATAGAGTCTGCCGAGCGCTTCGGACTCTCGCAGCTACACCAGCTTCGTGGTCGTGTGGGACGTGGTGGTAATCAGTCCTACTGCATCCTTATGTCGGGCGAGAAGCTCTCGAAGGAGGGTCGTGCGCGTCTGGATGCTATGTGCGCCACAAACGACGGCTTCCAGCTCTCGGAACTCGACCTCAAGCTTCGCGGCGCGGGCGACATCCACGGCACGCAGCAGAGTGGCGACGCCTTCTCGCTCAGTATCGCAAACCTCGCCACAGATACCCAGATTATGGAGATCACGCGCGAGGAGGCACTGCGAGTACTCGCCACCGATGCCGAATTGCAACACCCCGAGAATAGACTCCTCAGAGCGTTACGCGACAAGCACCGCAAACGCGAGGCTATTGATTTTTCCGATATATCATAAGTTTTATAATAAATAATCTATAATAAACGTTATTGTTTCACCATTAACATACAACCCCATAAAGAATGGCACTTATAAGATGTAAGGGGTGTGGAAACCCCGTATCAAGCAAATCGAAGGTCTGCCCTGTGTGTGGCGAGAGCGTCGCCGTGGAGAGCGTCGCGACAATAGCCGACAAGGCTGCGGAGAGTGGTTCAAAGACATTGAACGATATTATCGCCGAGCGCAACCAGCAGCGCACAATAAACGAGATTCACGTTGCGGAGAAGCCTGCACCACAAGCTTCGATTACGGAGCTTGACAGCCGCGAGGCAGCACCTGTGACACCACGCAACGACTACTACGAGCCAACAACGGAGAGCCACTCGCACTACGACCATACCAAGATGGATGACCTCGCCGCAGAGCTTGAGCGCAACAACCGCTCGCTGAAGGGATACAAAATGATAGCCCTCGTGCTTCTTGTATTGTTGCTCCCTGCGGCATACTTCGGCATCAGCTACGGCCTGAAGTATCGCACCATCGAGGGTGATTATGCCATCGTGGAGTCGGCGCGACAGCTCTTCGAGGAGCAGAATAGTATGCTCCAGCGCGATGCCGAGAGCCTTGTGCAGGAGCTTGAGAACCTCAAGGATCAGAACGACACAATGATGGTTAAGTACCAGGAGGCTGTTGTGATGCTCGAGCAGCTGCAGAAGGAGAAGACCTACAACTACAACCAGCTTGCGAAGTATAAGCGCGAGGTGGAGACTCTGCGCGGTGTGATGAAGGGCTACCTCCGACAGATCGACTCGCTCAATACCATCAACACCAACCTCCAGGCTCAGAACGTAGCATATAAGAAGGAGATCACCTCTGCACAGCTTCGTGCCGACGTGGCAGAGGAGAAGGCCGACGAGCTGCATAGCAAGGTGCGTATCGGCGCTGTAATCCGCTCGAGCGGCATACGTATGGTTGCCCTCAGCGATAAGTCGAAGGAGGTGCGCCGCATTCGTCAGGCTCGCCGCCTCAGGGTAGACTTCGAGCTTACGGCAAACGAGCTTGCTGAGCCAGGCGAGAAGAGCATCTACATCTGCATCACGCCCCCTGATGGCTATGTGCTCTCGTCGAACGAGGTTATACCGTTCAATTTCGAGGGCTCGGAGATGATGGCCTCGGCAATGCGTAAGGTCGACTACGAGAATCAGTCGGTGCCTGTAAGCATCTTCTACGACGGCAGCTCGTTTGAGAGTGGCACCTACAAGGTCGATATCTATGTAGATGGTCGCCACAGCGGCTCGCAGGAGACCTACTTTGAGTAGTTGCACAAAAGGACGTGTCCGATAAATTTTTCGAACACGTCCTTTTATTTGCCCCTCTCCCGATAAATATATTGATAGAAGGGTGCAGATATGACCTCGATAAAGAGAAATTTTGATTAGAAGGCGGTAGATACTGTGCCGATAAAGAAATTAGGCTGGATGAGACATACTTGACGTATTTCTCATTCAGCCTAATGATTGAGGTGCAGTAGATATCCGCCTTATAATCGAAATTTTAGCAGTTCATTGCACCACAGCAGTGAATAACCTGACCACTCACGTATGACGAAAGGTCAGAACCGAGGAATACTGCTACGTTTGCAACATCCTCTGGAGTACCACCGCGACGCATAGGGATCTGCTGTGCCCACTGATCCTTGATCTCCTGTGAGAGCTGGTTGGTCATCTCGGTGATGATGAAGCCTGGGGCGATGCAGTTAGCGCGGATGCCACGAGGACCCATCTCCTTAGCGATAGACTTTGCAAGGCCGATCATACCCGCCTTAGATGCAGAGTAGTTGCACTGGCCAGCGTTGCCGCTAACGCCTACTACAGACGACATATTGATGATAGAGCCAGAGCGCTGCTTAGCCATAACAGGTGTTACGGCGTGGATGAAGTTGAACGCAGACTTGAGGTTTACGTTGATAACAGCATCCCACTGAGCCTCCGACATACGCATCATAAGGCCATCCTTGGTGATACCAGCATTGTTGACAAGAACGTCGATACGTCCGAAATCCTCAACAATCTGCTTGACAACCTCGTGAGTCTCGTCGAAGTTTGCAGCGTTCGAAGCGTAGGCCTTAGCCTTCACGCCGAGAGCCTCAATCTCCTTTACAGTCTCCTCAACAGCCTCGTTGATAACCAAATCGGTGAATGCTACATTAGCACCCTCCTCAGCATAGCGCAAAGCGATAGCCTTGCCAATGCCACGACCAGCACCTGTTACGAGTGCCACCTTTCCTTCGAGAAGTTTCATAATATCTTCTATTTCGTTAAATCGTTTCTAAACTATTTGTTCTCCCACTTGCGGAGTGCCACGCAGGCGTTGTGACCACCGAAGCCCAAAGAGTTTGAGATGGCAACTGTGAGGTCGGCCTTGCGAGCCTTGAGTGGTGTGTAGTCGAGGTCACACTCTGGGTCAGGGTTGGTAAGACCAATTGTAGGTGTTACAATACCGTGGTGAAGCGAGAGTGCCGAAGCGATAAGCTCCACAGCACCTGTAGCGCCGAGCATATGACCTGTGATAGACTTTGTAGAGGTGATCATCGCCTTCTTAGCGTTCTCCTCACCCATAGCGAGCTTGATAGCCTTGGTCTCGGCAGCATCGTTGAGCGGAGTACCTGTACCGTGAGCGTTGATGTAGAGGAGGTCCTTCTCGATGTCGAACTGAGCCTCATCCAAAGCCTGCTTGATAGCACGTGAAGCAGGGATACCATCAGGACGTGGAGCTGTGAAGTGGTGAGCATCGCAGTTGTTGCCATAACCCACAACCTCGGCATAGATCTTTGCACCACGCTTAAGGGCGTTATCCAACGACTCGAAAATCATCATACCAGCACCCTCGGCGATAACGAAGCCGTGACGGTCAGCCGAGAATGGAAGTGATGCCTGAAGAGGATCTTCCGAGCGAGAGAGAGCCTTGCTGTTTGCGAAACCACCGATAGCAAGTGGGTGTACCGAAGCCTCAGCACCACCGCAGATGATAGCATCAGCATAGCCGTGCTTGATAGCGCGGAACGCCTCACCCGCAGCGTGAGTACCAGTAGCGCACGCAGTAACCACAGGAAGACATACACCCTGTGCGTTGTGCGAGATAGCTACGTTACCCGATGCGATATTCGAGATCATCATAGGCACGAAGAATGGTGAGATACGACCTACACCCTCCTCGAGCATCACCTTTGTCTGGTTTACGAATGTATCCATACCGCCGATACCCGAGCCGATGTAAACACCAAGACGCTCAGGATCGATATTCTCGCCGCTTACCAAGCCCGCATCCTTCATAGCGTCAGATGCAGCTGCCATAGCATATACACAGAACTTATCGCTACGACGTGCAAGACCTGCGTTAAGCTCATACTCCGACTGGTCGAAGTTCTTAATCTGTCCAGCAACCTTTACTGGAAGGTTATACTCATCGTAACCCTTGATAAAGTCGATGCCGCAGTTGCCCTCCACGAGGTTCTTCCAGGTCTCATCTATATGGTTGCCCACTGGGGTAATAGCACCGATACCTGTGATAACTACTCTCTGTTCCATTTTTATACTTTTAAATTTTTCGGAGCGCACCTACATATTTTTTCAGGGCCGCATCCTAAATTACTCTAATTATTCTATTTTCTATTTTCTATTTTGCCCACTCGATGATGCACGCACCAGTTGTGAAGCCTGCACCAAAGGCACTGAATACCAACTTATCGCCACTCTGGAGCTTACCGCCGCGGTTCAACTCATCGAGAAGTGCTGGCAGCGCAGCAGAGGAGATGTTACCATATCGCTCAACGTTGTGTGGCACGCGCTCCTCCTCGACGCCGAGGAAGTTGCGGATAGAGTCGATGATACGACGATTAGCCTGGTGCAAAACATAATACTTGATATCGTTTGGCTCCAAACCAGTCTCGTTGAGGAGCTTACGGATATCGCGACACGAGCTTGTCACGGCGTGCTTGAACACCTCGCGGCCACGCATAACAAGCGGCTCGAAGTTCTCCTCCTTCGAGATGTAAGGCGTAGGCTCCAAAGCTCGCTGATAGTAGAGAACCTCTGGCAGGCACGACGTAGTAAGTCGTATAGCCTTCATCTCCTCACCCTCGGTAACAACCGCCGCACCAGCACCATCACCAAAGAGTACACAGGTGCTACGATTCTGCCAGCTCACCATACGCGATGGCTCCTCGGCACAAACGATAAGGATGTTCTTAGCCTTTTTGCACGCGATTTTATCCTGCGCCATATCGAGAGCGAAGATGAAACCTGCACACGCTGCGTTGATATCCAACGTAGGACACGTTGCGCCAATCTTACCCTGGATGATACAGCTGAGCGCAGGTGTTACATACTCATTTACTACATTCGAGCAAATAATAAAGTCGATATCCTTTGCTGTGAGTCCGGCATCCTCAAGAGCCTTGTTTGCAGCTATGGTAGCGAGGTCTTCGAGCTTCTCCGATGATATCACACATCGCTCTTTAATACCTGTTCGTTCGGTAATCCACTCATCGGTAGTCTCAAGAAACTGCTCAAGCATATTGTTGGTTACTGAGCAAGAGGGATGTGCCGAACCTGTTCCAATAATTTTCATTAAGAAATATTGTATTAGTTTAACATTGCAGTCTGCCGCGCAGGGAGGGTCGCAAACCTACAATCCTTACGGCAAACTTTTGAGAAACAACCAAACTTATTCGCTGGATCTCGATTCGATCTCACACAAGGAAATAGAATCCAATTCTCAAAACACTGCAAAGATAGCCACTTGTATTCATACGCGCATACGATATGTGGTGAAAAATTAAATATAGTGGTAAAAATGTTATATATGTGGTGAAAATTTTGCAAAAAACAGCATTTTATGTACTTTTGTAGGCAAAACCGACAATATTATGTCTGCAACGAAGAATAGTTATATGGCAATAAAGGAGAGAGAGATTCCAAAATTTTTGGTCTCGCGAAGGTACATCTCTGTGGTCATCGCGTTCATTGTTCTCTTCTCGGGACTCTTCCTATTCATCTACCAACCATTCTCCTTGGCAGTCTGGTTCAGCTCCTCGGACTCGCTCAGCTTCAGTCTGTCGCTACTCTTCTACATCCTATCTATCATCATACTTGTCATCAGCCGTATGGTAATGTACTATATGCAGGATAGAGTGGAGCTTACAACCATAACATATCTGTGGTGGATTATGGGCGAGAACCTCGCAATATCGCTGCTCTACACCCTCTTTACCATACAGTTTTTCCCGGTGGAGGGCATCTCGACACCCACAATTGCCACGCGAGCGCTTATGTGCGTGACGCTCATTCTCGCCATTCCCAACGCTCTCGTATCGTTCTATGCAGCATATAGGGCAAAGTGCGAGGAGCTGCAAGCAACGCAATATCGCCTGCAGCGTCTTTCGGAGGATTATCGTCTGCTTGAAAATAGCAGGGAGCATCAGCTGCGTGCGGCGATCATACAGCAGCCGCAACCGCAGGATAGCACGCCGCGTATGATCAATCTCTACGACAACAACGGCACGCTGCGCCTGACACTCAACATCGACTCGCTATACTATCTCGAGTCGGAGGATAACTATATAAAGGTGTTCTACAAGCACAACGACAAGATTGTGTCGTATATGCTTCGCTGCCGCACACGCAGCATTGAGGAGAGCCTGAAGGGCACGTGTATGGTACGTTGCCACCGCTCGTTTATAGTGAATATCAACAAGATAAGCGTTATGGAGGATGATCACCGTATGCACTACCTATCGCTCAGCGACGAGAGCATCAAGCGCATCCCGGTGTCGAAGAGCTACTACGAGACACTTGTAACATCGCTAAATACCATCATCCCAACACGCAAGGCATAGGCCGAACTACAACGCTCGAGGGTGCATAATGGCCACCAGAGTACCATTACTCAGAAGGAGCATATTCTCGGCATCCATCTCATAGTGCGTCACCGACTCCAGCACCTCGTAATAGAGATTCTCCTGCTCGAAATTGGGGCATAGACGGCGAGTAGAGCCGAGGTTTGAGATCTTCATATCACGCTTCTGCGAGATGCTATACGTGGCGGTGATACGGTTGCAATCGCCAACGCCAGTTGCCGTGCCATTGTCGTGAAAGAGAATGGTATAGCTATCCTCCACGGCTGTGATATCCTTGCCCATAAGTTGCACAATCTGCCACTCCGTGCCGACCAACGGCTTCTCGAGTTTCGAGCGTTTGCTGCAATCGCAACAGCCAACAACGAGAGTCATAGCGGTAATAACTATTGCAAAGGAGAGGAAAATGCGTTTCATAATATCTCTTCGGTTTGGTGCGCCGCTGGGGTGCAGGTAAATAATTAATGTAGATAGTACGTAATAAATAACGGCAGATACGCTAAATTTCGTATCTTTGGCATCATAAGATGCGCCTACTACAGGCTGGAAATCACAAAATCTATCAATATAAGTGTTGTAATCCAAGACAAATTTGTATCTTTGTGACACAAAGATAATACAAATCAACTAAAACAAATAGAAAAATGAAAAAAGTTATCGCATCACCATTGGCACCTAAGGCTGTAGGTCCATACTCACAGGCTATCGCACACGACGCTACACTCTACATCTCTGGTCAGCTTCCTATCGACGGCGCAACAGGCGTTATGGCTGAGGGCGTAGAGGCTCAGACACGTCAGGCTCTTACAAACCTCGGATACATCCTCGAGGAGGCTGGTTACTCTTTCAACGACGTTGCTAAGACTACCGTTCTTTTGGCTGACATCGCAGATTTCGCAGCTATGAACGCTATCTATGCAGAGTTCTTCACAGGCGACAAGCCAGCTCGTATCTGCTATCAGGTAGCAGCATTGCCTATGGGTGCACGCGTAGAGATCGACGCTATTGCTATTAAGTAATCGCGCACTACGTAGAAGACACAAAGCCGCAAGGGAGCTATCCTTTGCGGCTTATATATTATATATAGGTATAAAAGATGGGAGTGTCCGAAAAGATATCGAACACTCCCTTCTCGAATTATTCTGCAACGCAAGGCTTAGGCCTTGGTAACTGCAATCTTGAGTGGTGACTCATCGAGGTCGGAGTCGACAACGAAATCACCCGCAGGAGCGGCTGACACCTTGACATCGAGGGCCAAGGTCTGCTGTGCGATATACTCCGCAAACGATGCGATAGCACTCTCGGTAAGCTCGTTAGCCTCTACCTCTACGCGAATCTTGTCGGTTACCTCGAAGCCAGACTCCTTACGGATGTTCTGGATGCGGTTGACCAACTCACGGGCTACACCCTCACGGCGAAGCTCCTCGGTGATGGTGATATCGAGGGCCACGGTGAGTTTACCCTCCGAGGCTACCAACCATCCTGGCATATCCTCCGAGGTGATGTCGAAGTCGGCGGCTGTGGTAACGAACTCCTGATCCTCGACCTTGAGGATAGTCTCGGCATTAGCCTCCACGGCAGCAATCTGCTCCTGAGAGAATGATGCTACGAGAGCAGCCACCTGCTTCATATATTTGCCACACTTGGCACCAAGAGTCTTGAAGTTTGGCTTGATACGCTTGGTGATGATGCCTGTGGTGTCTGTGATAAGCTCGATATCCTTCACATTCACCTCGTTCATAATAAGTGCGCGAACAGCCTCAATATGCTCTGCCATACCCTTGTCGAGCACAGGGATAATAATCTTCTGAAGTGGCTGGCGAACCTTAATGTTCACCTTACGACGGAGTGCCAACACCATAGATGAAGCGCGCTGCGCCAAAGACATCATATCCTCCAACTCGGCATTGATAAGAGCCTCGTTGCACTTAGGATACTCTGCAAGGTGCACTGAAGACTCGCTGTGGCGACCGCTAACAGCATTCAAGTCACAGAAGATACGATCAGAGATGAATGGTGCGATAGGCGCGGCAAGCATAACTACAGTCTCCAAGCAAGTATATAGAGTTTGATAAGCGGCAAGTTTGTCCTCACTCATAGAGCCACCCCAGAAACGCTTACGGTTCAAGCGTACGTACCAGTTAGAGAGGTTCTCGTTAACAAACTGGTCGATGCGACGTGCCGCAGGTGTTGGGTCGTAATCCTCGAGGTACTTGGTAACATCCTTTATGAGGGTGTTCAACTCCGACAAAATCCAGCGGTCAATCTCTGGGCGACGCTCAACAGCAACCTCGGCCTCCTGGCCTGTGAAGCCATCGATATTGGCGTAGAGGGCGAAGAATGAGTAGGTGTTATACAACGTGCCGAAGAACTTACGGCGACACTCGTCAACGCCATCAACGTCGAACTTGAGGTTATCCCAAGGCTGTGAGTTCGAAATCATATACCAGCGAGTGGCATCGGCACCGTATTTTTTGAGTACCTCGAATGGGTCTACGGCATTGCCAAGACGCTTCGACATCTTGTTACCATTCTTATCCAATACCAAGCCGTTAGAGATGATATTTTTGAAGGCTACAGAGTCGAACAACATTGTAGCGATGGCGTGCAACGTGTAGAACCAACCACGAGTCTGGTCGACACCCTCGGCGATGAAGTCGGCAGGGTAAATCTGGTCGAAGCCCTCCTTATTCTCGAATGGGTAGTGTACCTGTGCGTAAGGCATAGCACCAGAGTCGAACCATACGTCAATCAAATCTGGCTCGCGGCGCATAGGCTCACCCTTCGATGATACCAACACGATGTTGTCGACATAAGGGCGGTGAAGGTCGATATTCTCGGTAGAGTAGTTCTCCTTCGACATATCGCCCACTACGAAATTCTTATACGGATTCTCGCTCATCACGCCTGCTGCGACAGCCTTCTCGATCTCTGCGATAAGCTCCTCAACAGAGCCGATGCACTTCATCTCTGTGCGATCCTCAGTAGCCCAGATAGGGAGTGGAGTACCCCAGAAACGTGAACGCGACAAGTTCCAGTCGTTGATATTCTCGAGCCACTTACCGAAACGGCCTGTACCTGTAGACTCAGGCTTCCAGTAGATGGTCTGGTTAAGCTCCATCATACGCTCGCGGAGCGCCGTAGTGCGGATAAACCAAGAGTCCAATGGGTAGTACAACACTGGCTTATCGGTACGCCAGCAGTGTGGATAGTTGTGCGTATGCTTCTCAATCTTGAATACGCGGCCACTCTCCTTGAGCTTGATAGCGATATATACGTCGAGAGTCTCGGCAGCGGCGGCAGCCTTCTCATCGTAGCGACCATCAACGGTAAACTGTGGGTCGTAAGCATTCTTAACCCAGCGGCCCTCATACTCCTTATACGCCTCCGAAACACACTCTGCGGCGAACTTCTCGTCAAGCTCCTCGATGAGGTAGAACTTACCTGTAAAGTCGACCATAGGGCGAGTCTCACCACGCTTGTTAATCATAAAGAGCGATGGGATGCCAGCCTGACGCGCTACAAAGGCATCATCAGCACCAAACGTAGGTGCGATGTGTACGATACCCGTACCATCCTCAACAGTAACATAGTCGCCAAGGATTACGCGGAAGCCCTTTGCAGATGCCTCAACCCAGTTGCCATTCTCGTCGCACTCAACAGGCTTAACCCAAGGGATAAGCTGCTCGTAGCGCATACCCTCCAACTCGGTACCCTTCCACTTGCCAACAACCTCGAATGGGATAACCTTATCGCCAGCCTTATATGCGTCCAACGCCAACTCCTCGCCCTTCTTGTTGAAGATAGAGTACAAAAGTGGCTCAGCAACGATAGCCGTGATCTTCTCGCCATCGTAAGGGTTATAGGTGCGTACTGCAACGTAGTCATACTTTGGACCTACGCAAAGCGCAGTGTTTGATGGGAGTGTCCAAGGTGTTGTTGTCCACGCGAGGAACACTGGTGTACCCCAGCCCTCCATCGCTTCTTTAGGCTCCAAGATGCGGAACTGTGCCGTACAAGTAGTGTCCTTAACGTCGCGGTAGCAACCAGGCTGGTTAAGCTCGTGGGTTGAGAGACCAGTACCCGCAGCTGGCGAGTATGGCTGGATGGTGTAACCCTTGTAGAGCAAGCCCTTGTTGTAGAGCTGCTTCAACAACCACCACAATGTCTCGATAAACTTATTGTCGTAGGTGATGTATGGATCGTCCATATTCACCCAGTAACCCATCTTATGTGTGAGGTCCTCCCAGATGTCGGTGAACTCCATAACCGCCTCGCGGCACGCCTTGTTGTAGTCCTCGATAGAGATAGTCTTGCCGATATCCTCCTTCGTGATACCCATCTTCTTCTCTACGCCCAACTCCACAGGAAGGCCGTGAGTATCCCAACCCGCCTTGCGGTGTACGAGATAGCCCTGCTGGGTCTTGAAGCGGCAGAATACATCCTTGATGGTACGCGCCATAACGTGGTGGATACCTGGTGTACCGTTTGCTGATGGTGGTCCCTCATAGAACACGAAGGTTGGATGACCCTCGCGTGTTGTTATGCTCTTGTGAAAGGTGTCATCCTTAGTCCAGCGCTCCAGAACCTCCTCTGCAACGCCAGCCAAGTCGAGACCCTTATATTCGGTAAATTTTTTCATTCTTCAAAAATTTTAAAGTAAAAAGGGAGAAGTGAAAACTGAAAAGTAAGGGGTGCTTCGCACGGGTTTTAAATGCGTCGCAGACACCACACTTTTCACCTTTCACTTTTGAGTTCATATTACTCCTCGTCGTCCTCCTCAGACTCGGCCATTGTTGTGTAGACGTTGGTAACGTCATCATCCTCCTCGAGGTGCTCGATAAGCTTATTTACAGCCTCACGCTGCTCTGGAGTAAGCTCCTTGGTGTCGGTAGGGATGCGTACTGCCTCACCAGATACAAGCTCAAAGCCCTTCTCCTCGATCCAAGTCTGAATCTGACCGAATGACTCATAGGCAGCGTATACAGTTACCTCACCCTCCTCAGCGTAGAACTCATCAACACCGAAGTCGATCATCTCCAACTCCATCTCCTCAAGGTCAATGCCCTCGGTAGGCTTGAACTTAAAGACACACTTATGCTCAAACATAAAGCCTACAGAGCCTGATGTACCGAGTGTGCCGCCATACTTGTTGAAGTACATACGTACAGATGCAACGGTACGGTTTGTGTTGTCGGTAGCGGTCTCAACAAGAACCGCGATACCGTGAGGACCGTAACCCTCGTAGATCATCTCCTTGTAGTCTGCAGCATCCTTATCTGTTGCACGCTTGATAGCACGCTCCACGTTCTCCTTTGGCATATTCTCAGCCTTCGCATTCTGGATAAGAAGACGAAGACGGAGGTTTGATGATGGATCTGGACCTGAAGCCTTAACAGCCATCTCAATCTCCTTACCGATCTTTGTAAATACACGCGCCATATGTCCCCAGCGCTTCATCTTTCTCGCTTTGCGATACTCAAATGCTCTTCCCATAATAGTAATGTAAATTTATATTTTTAGAATTTTTACTCCTATGTATATACACAATCGCGCAAAGATAGTAAAAAAAGGTGAAATATATAAATCGCGAGGGCTATTTTTTGTGGAATTATCCTCTATAGAGCTGCAAAATCGCAATTTTCTGAAATGCGATTCCCCTGCGCTCCATATACTGGATGCTATTTCCACTTTGCAGATGGTTCACAATCACCATAAATAGAAACAAAATTTTGTTTCTTAACGAAAAATTATTACTTTTGCTTTTTGAGTATGAAAAGAAACAGCACCATAGGCTTCGATGCGAAGTATGCCGCAACTGGCGATGCAACACTGAGCAGCTATGCCAGATTTATCGTCGAGGCGATGGCCGATGCTTGCCCGCGCCGCAGCTACTTTCGTATGTATATCCCTGATGATGAGACTACTGCGGAGTATGAGCGTATAGCCTCGAAGCACAACATCGAGTCGATGAGGCCCGACGGTTTCGTATGGCGCAAGGCCTCGTGGTTCTGGCGTCTCTACCCTATTGTTCGCGACCTGAAACGTGGCGATGTGGATCTCTTTCACAGTCTCACGGAGTTTGTGCCATACGGCTTGCAACGTCGCGGCATACCAACGATTGTCACGGTTCATAACCTCGAGTTTCTGCGCCTTAGAAGATTCTTCAGCCCGCTGCATAACCTATGGCGAAGATTCACGCTTCTCTCATCGCTACATCGCGCCGACCGCATCATAGCCATCAGCGATAACATAAAGCACGACCTTGTGCACTACCTCCATATCGACAGCGACAAGATAGATGTCATCTACCGTGGCTGCCACCCCCGTTTCAGCAAACCCATAAGCGCGGAGCAGCTACGCGAGGCGGAGGAGCGTTACCACCTTCCGAAGCGTTATATGCTCTTTGTGGGCACTCATCTCACACGCAAAAACCTCAAGACACTTATTGAGGCTATGCCTAACGTAGACGCTGATACAGAGTTAGTTATAGTAGGTCGCGCAACGACATATACCGAACACCTCAAGACCCGCATAAAGTCGCTTGGACTGGAGGATAGAGTGCGTATGCTCCACGGCGTTGCCGACGAGGATATGCCAGCGATATATCACCTCGCCACGCTCTATCTTATGCCATCGCTCTACGAGGGATTTCCTCCGACAATCATCGAGGCCCTCTCGATTGGCATCCCCGTGATCGCCACCAAAGGCTCGAGTATGGAGGAGGCTGGAGGTCCAGGTTCGATCTACGTCGAGGGCACAAGCCACGAGGCGTGGTCGAGCGCCATCAATAGCGTGCTCAGAGACCAGGAACTTCGCGAGAGGATGATTAGCGAGGGCAAGAGCTATGTCTCACGTTTCCGTCCCGAGGTTGTGGCATATAATATAATGAACTGCTACAAACGCATAGGCA
This sequence comes from Alistipes sp., assembly GCA_017630455.1. Taxonomy (GTDB): domain Bacteria; phylum Bacteroidota; class Bacteroidia; order Bacteroidales; family Rikenellaceae; genus Alistipes. Next base: position 40,450 of record JAGBVG010000074.1, read on the forward strand.
TAGATATAAACGAGTAGCATATTAGCAAAATAGAAAAATTTACAATACTTATAACACATTGATTATAAGCGCATTGTATAATAATACAGAAAATACAAAGAGAAAACGATGGTCATTTTGACAAAATTGAGTATCTTTGTCACGAAATTTTTGTGAATACAATTTACATAAAATAAAATTATGGATAAAGTAACGAAAATCGTAGTTATGGCAAAGCAGGTGCCCGACACACGTAATGTGGGCAAGGATGCTATGACTGCAGAGGGTACGGTAAACCGTGCCGCTCTGGCTGCAATCTTCAACCCCGAGGACCTCAATGCCTTGGAGATGGCGCTCCAGATGAAGGAGCGTATCGGCAATGCACGTGTTGAGGTTCTTACAATGGGCCCGCAGCGTGCTGCCGATGTCATCCGCGAGGCTATGTTCCGTGGCGCTGACGGTGGCTACTTGCTCTCAGGCAAGGAGTTTGCAGGTTCTGATACTCTGGCAACATCTTACGCACTCGCGTGCGCACTTCGTAAAATCAATCCCGACATCATCGTTGCAGGTCGTCAGGCTATCGATGGCGATACCGCACAGGTAGGCCCTCAGGTAGCTGAGAAGCTCGCCCTGCCACAGATTACCTATGCCGAGGAGCTTGTCGATATCAAGGATGGTGAGATAACTATTAAGCGCCGCTTGGAGCGTGGTACCGAGGTTGTTGTATCGCCACTTCCTGCGGTTATCACCGTCAACTCATCGGCTAAGGAGTGTCGTCCTCGCAACGCCAAGCGTGTTATGAAGTTCAAGTATGCCCTTGCGACATCAGAGATGGCTGCTGCAGATGAGAAGTGCGCTAAGTTTATCGAGGAGCGTCCTTACCTCCACATCGTAGAGTTCTCGGCAGCGGATGTAAATCCTGACCCAGAGCAGCTCGGACTAAGCGGCTCTCCTACGAAGGTTAAGAAGATTGAAAATGTAGTGTTCCAGGCTAAGGAGGCTAAGAGCCTCACTGCCGACGATAAGGATATCGAGGCACTTATGCAGGAACTCATCGCGAGCCACACGCTCGGTTAATCTATATAGAGTATGAATAACGTATTTGTATATATCGAGACAGAGGGGCAGCAGATTGCCGATGTGTCGTTGGAGCTTCTTACTAAGGGTCGCGAGCTTGCCAACACCCTTGGCGTAAAGCTCGAGGCTGTTGTTATTGGCAACAACATCAAGACTCTTGCTTCGGAGTTGGCAAAGTATGGTGCTGACACCGTATGGGTTGCTGATGATGAGATATTTGCACCATTCCGCACCCTTCCTCACACCGCCGTTATGGTGGGTCTTATCGAGCAGGAGAAGCCACAGATTGCACTCTTCGGTGCAACACCCGTAGGTCGCGACTTCGCACCACGTGTGTCATCGGCTCTCCACAGCGGTCTTACAGCCGACTGCACAGAGCTTGTTATCGGTGAGCATAAGGATGCCAAGAGTGGCAAAGAGTATGACTCACTCCTCTATCAGATTCGCCCAGCGTTTGGCGGTAACATCATCGCCACTATCGTAAACCCTGAGTGCCGTCCACAGATGGCCACCGTTCGCGAGGGCGTTATGCGTAAGGAGGCCTTGGCAACCCCTGCAGCGGGAGAGCTTCGAGAGATCGCTTGGCAGCAGATGGTCAAGGATACCGACCTCGCAGTTCGCATCGTAGAGCGTCACATCGAGAAGCGCAAGATAGATATCAAGGGAGCTTCGGTTATCGTTGCTGGTGGCTATGGCGTAGGCTCTAAGGAGGGCTTCCAGTTGGTTCACGAGTTGGCAAACCTCTTGGGTGGCGAGGTAGGAGCATCACGTGCTGCTGTCGATGCAGGCTTCACGGAGCACGAGCGTCAGATTGGCCAGACAGGTGTTACCGTGCGCCCTAAGCTCTATATCGCTTGCGGTATCTCGGGACAGATCCAGCACACCGCAGGTATGGATCAGTCGGCGATGATCATATCTATCAACACCGACCCCCAGGCTCCTATCAATAAGATTGCCGACTATGCCATCACAGGCAGCGTCGAGGAGGTGATCCCTAAGATGATTAAGTATTACAAACAGAACTCAAAATAAGGCGAGCTATGGCAAACTTCTATTTAGATAATAAGGATTTACAGTATCACCTCTCTCATCCGCTGATGAAGAGAATTATCGAGCTTAAGGAGCGTAACTTCGCCGATGCTTCGGTATACGACTATGCACCACAGGATGTGGAGGATGCTATGGACTCATACCGCCGCGTGTTGGAGATCGTAGGTGACGTATGCGGCGAGGTTATCGCAGCAAATGCCGAGAGCGTAGACCACGAGGGTCCTCGCGTTGTCAACGACCACGTGGAGTATGCTTCGGGCACAGTACGTAATATAGAGGCGTTGAACGAGGCAGGCTTGGGCGGTATGACCCTCCCACGCCGCTTCGATGGTTTGAATATGCCTGTTACTTGCTTTGCTATGGCTAACGAGATGGTTGCACGTGCCGATGCAGGCTTCGAGAATATCTGGGGCTTGCAGGATTGCGCTGAGACTATCAACGAGTTCGCAACCGAGGAGATCAAGGAGAAGTTCTTGCCTCGTGTATCGGCTGGCGAGACCTGTGCTATGGACCTCACAGAGCCTGATGCTGGCTCGGATCTTGGTGCTGTGATGCTCAAGGCATCGTGGGATGAGGCGGCTGGCGTATGGCGTCTTAACGGCTGTAAGCGCTTCATTACCAATGGTGATGGCGACATCTCACTCGTACTCGCACGTACCGAGGATGGCACTAAGGATGCACGCGGCCTCTCGATGCTCATCTACGACAAGCGTGATGGCGGTGTTATTGTTCGCCGCATTGAGAATAAGCTCGGTATCAAGGGTTCTCCAACCTGCGAGTTGGTCTTCAACAACGCCCCTGCTACGTTGGTTGGCGACCGTAAGATGGGTCTTATCAAGTATGTAATGTCGCTTATGAACGCTGCACGTTTGGGTATCTCTGCGCAGTCTACAGGTTTGGCCGAGGCTGCATACCGCGAGGCTTTGAAGTATGCCCAGGAGCGTGAGCAGTTTGGCAAGCCTATCATACAGTTTGCTGCCGTTGCGGAGATGCTTAAGAATATGGAGGCTAAGGTTCTCGCATCACGTGCATTGCTCTATGAGACAGCGCGTTTCGTGGATATCTACAAGCAGCTTAACCACATCTCTCACGAGCGTTCGTTGGAGGGTGAGGAGCGCCAGGAGATGAAGTTCTACAACCGCCTTGCCGATGGCTTCACACCACTTGCCAAGATGTTCGGCTCGGAGTTTGCAAACGAGGTTGCCTACGACTCTATCCAGATTCACGGTGGCTCGGGATATATGAAGGACTACGCCTGCGAGCGTCTCTACCGCGATGCCCGAATCTTGAATATCTACGAGGGTACTACACAGCTTCAGGTTGTTGCAGCTATCAACCACGTGACTAAGGGCACATACCTCGAGCAGATTCTTCGCTACGAGGAGCTTGAGCGCAACGAGGCTACAGCAGCACTTGGCGCACAGCTCGTGGAGTTGCGCAAGAGCTACGAGAAGGCTGTGGAGCGTGTTGAGACTCTCGACAAGGAGGCTCAGGGCTACAAGGATTTCCACTCACGCCGTTTGGTGGAGATTGCTGGCTACATCATTATGTCGCACATTATGCTTCGTCAGGCAGCGGAGGTTGAGGAGTACGTTGCTCCAACCACAATCTTCGTAAAGTATGCAACACGCAAGATTGCCGAGGCGGTGACATACATCGACAACTCGGAGACATCGGACGTTGAGCTCTTCAAGGCGTAACAAACGGTGTTATAACATAATAGATAGGGTGTCCAACAAGTTCGTGGACACCCTATCTATTTTATGAATATACCTCCGAGGACTATGACAAGCGCAAGAAGCCTATTCCGAAACGCTCTACAGCAGCACGCTCCAACTCCTCACGAACCGATGGGTCGGCGATAGAGATAAGCAACTTCGCACGCTCTGCGAGAGACTTGTTACGAAGGTAGACAATACCGTGCTCCGTAGCGATATACTGCGCCTGGAAGCGTGTGGTTACGACACCCGCGCCCTTAGTGAGGGTAGGTACAATCTTCGAGATACCCTTAGTGGTGATAGATGGCAATGCGATGAAGCACTTACCACCCTCCGACAACGCACCACCATACATAAAGTCGTGCTGACCACCTACGCCCGAGAAGATACGCTCACCGATACTATCGGCGCAAATCTGACCTGTGAGATCTACCTCAATAGCTGAGTTCACAGCCATAACCTTAGGGTTCTGACGGATGTTCTGTGGGTCGTTGGTCCACGCTACGTCACGAATAACAACGTCGCGGTTGCCATCCAAGTAGTCGTACAGACGCTGGCTTCCCAAGCACAAGCACGCCACAGACTGACCAGGATAGATCTTCTTCAACGAGTTGTCGATGATACCCTTTTGGATAAGAGGCACCACGCCATCGGTCATAGCCTCGGTGTGGAGACCGAGGTGCTTATGGTCGTGCAACGCGTCGAGAACAGCGTTAGGAATACCACCCACGCCAATCTGGAGTGTAGCACCATCAGGTATCTCCGAAGCGATGAAGTTACCGATACGGCGCTCCACATCATTAGGGATAACCGTAGGAACCTCAACAAGTGGCTCGTCACCACGTACCATAGCATCAATCTTCGAGACGTGGATAACAGGGTCACCAAAGGTGCGTGGCATATACTTATTCACCTGCGCGATGATAACCTTCGAGCACTCCACAGCCGAGAATGCGAGGTCGGCCGACACACCATACGAGCAGTAGCCATCCTCGTCAGGCTCCGAGACATTAAGAAGCGTTACATCCAAAGGAATCTGACCCGAGCGGAACAAGAATGGAATCTCGCCCAAGAATGCAGGGATGGTCTGCGCAACACCCTCGTTGATAGCCTTGCGGAGGTTGTTGGCAACGAAGAAGCTGAGTGGCTCGAACGAATCGCGAAGCTCTGCCTTAGCGTATGGAGCATCGCAGCGGCCAATGGCAAATGCGGTATAGACCTTCACGCCACGCAGCTCCGCAGCACGGTCGGTCATAGCCTGCACCAACACCTCGGGAACAGATGTAGAACCCTGGATATATACCGAGTCGCCCGACTTAATAAGTTTTACGGCCTCTGCCGCACTAACTAAATTCATACGTTATTTGGTTTAAGAAGGGCTGCCCGACTTTTACATCGAGCAGTCCCTCGTGTGTTAGAGAAACTTTATAACAAGAGCTAATTTTAGGTAGCCTTGTTATATGGTTTCTAATATTAATAGTCCTGTGAGAACATTCTCAAGCGCTTATCCAACTCATCGTACTGATAGTCCGAAATCATCGACACACAACCACGCAAACCCTCACGTGAGCTACCCGTAGGAGCAAGCGTAATAGCCGAGATACCGTAGTAGATAAGCTTGTTGATAAGCTGCTCGCCTGTCATATCCTTGTAACCGAAGGTGAAGAAGAAGCCATCGCTAACCTCCTGCTCGCAATCCTTGTCGTAGACGATATGGAAGCCGTTTTTGACCATAATCTCCTTAACACGCTGCGCACGGCGAGCATACTCGCGAGTGTGGCCAACGAAGTCAAGACGACCATCCGATGCCGCACGGAACATAGCTGCCAAGGCGTACTGCGCAGAGTGTGGAACACCCGATGAGAGTACGTAGAGAATGTTAAAGATGAAGTTACGACGGAACTCACCATCGTTGCCATACTTCTCGGCAAGAGCCTCGTAGCAACGCTCCGCAAGCGCAGGGTTCATAGCCACAATGGCGATACGCTGACCTGCGTAAGAGAACATCTTTGAGCCTGAGAGAAGGTGCAAGCAGTTGTTGGTATAGCGAGCTACAGATGGCTGATATGGTGCCTCGAATGGCTTCGAGCGGTCCTCGCGGAAGTCCATATTGAGGTATGCCAAGTCCTCAACTACGATAACATCGTACTTGGTAGCCATACGTCCGATAATCTCCAACTCCTCCTCGTTAAGACACATCCACGTAGGGTTGTTAGGGTTAGAGTAGACAATACCACTAACACGGCCCTGAGAGAGAATCTCCTCCAATTTCTGCTCGAGCTTCTCGCCACGGTAGTCGATAACGTCGAACGACTCGAAGCGGATGCCCTGAACCTTACACTGTGCCTTCTGCACTGGGAAGCCTGGGTCGATGAAGAGGATGGTGTCGCGATCCTTACGCATCTGGCTGAGGGCCATAAACGTAGCGAAAGCACCCTGCATAGAGCCTACCGTAGGCACGATACATACAGGAGGAATGTCGAGGTTGATGAAGGCCTTGATGAAGCGTGATGCCTCCTTCGTAAGAGGCTCGATACCTGTGATAAGTGGGTACTTTGAACCTACGCCCGACAACAACGCCTCGTGCTCCGCCTCGATACCAATCATCTCGGCTGGCAAGCCTGGCTCACCAATCTCCATACGGATATACTCAACACCCATCTTTGCCTCGATATCCTTCACCACGCTCACGAACTGGCGAATAGAGGCAGCTCCAAGCTCCTTGGCATTACGAAGGCCGTTGGCAATACAGATGTTATCTACCGTTTGCTTATCTAATGGTCTATCCATTGTTCTGCTATTTTTTAATTGAGTTTTCATAACCTGCGCGTACTGCGGCAAGGTTCTTCTCGATAACCTCCTCACCCTTACGAGCAAAGATACGACGAATACCCGCCTCAATCTTTTCAAATTCGATATCGAGCATAGGTATTGCAGCACCCAACAACACCATATTGGCAGCCTGAAGTGGTGCTCCAGCATCCTTAGCCAACTGCTCAACGTTGAGCGATACGCAGTTAGGCAATGCTGCGAGATGGGCGTTAAGCTCCTCCTCTGCAGGGTAGTTAGGGATATTTACGAAAGGTACGGTAGAGGTAACAACCCAACCATCCTTCTTGAGGTATGAGAGGTAGCGCAAAGCCTCCATAGGCTCCAACGAGATGATGATATCTGCACCACCCTTAGCAATAAGATCCGAAGCGATAGGCTCGGTTGAGAGACGAAGGTTACTCTGCACATCGCCACCACGCTGGCTCATACCGTGAACCTCAGCCTGCTTGATATGCCATCCCTCGGCCAAAGCTGCCTCACCGATAACCGTAGCAATCGACAGAATACCCTGTCCGCCGACGCCTGCCAAAATAATATCTTTCTTCATAATAGTTTCGTTTTTAACAGTTTTTTATTGTTAGCGGACTATGTGTTACTCCTGCTTTGCTGCTGCGCGAGCCTTAGCGTGACGCTTAGCGGTCTGGATACACTCGCGGCGTGGGATAATAACAGATACACCCTTATACTCGATCTCCTGACGCAAGACGCTCTTGATCTCCTCCATATTCTTTGGAAGCGGCACAACAACGTGTACGTGATCTGGGTGAACACCTACACCGCGGCAGATATCCTCGATCTTACCTGTACCTGCAGAGTTCTGACCACCGGTCATACCTGTTGTGAGGTTATCCGAGATAACTACAACAACATTAGCATTCGAGTTCACGCAGTCCAAAAGACCTGTCATACCAGAGTGGGTGAATGTAGAGTCACCGATAACGGCAAACGATGGGAACTGACCTGCATCCGAAGCACCCTTTGCCATAGTGATTGAAGCACCCATCTCCACACAAGCGTGCAACGCCTGGAATGGAGGCAACGCACCCAAGGTGTAGCAACCGATATCACCGAAGATACGTGGGTTCTCATACTCCGCAGCAACCTCGTTCAACGCCTTATACATATCGCGGTGGCCACAGCCCTGGCACAATGCTGGTGGACGTGCTACAACGATATCGTCAGCCTCGAGGTTCTCCAAAGCTGCCATACCCAATGACTTACGTACAGAGTCTGGAGTGAGCTCACCAACACGTGGAAGATCGCCTGTCAAACGACCCTTAACCTCTACAGTCGAAGGAACGATAGCGCGAACCATCTCCTCAACAACTGGCTGACCCTCCTCCATAACGAGGATCTCCTTTGCGCCATCCTCAACCATCTTCTCGATGAGAGCTACAGGGAGTGGATACTGCGAAACCTTGAGCACACTGCGCTCGTTGCAACCTGCGCAGTTCTCCATATAGTAGTTGTATGCGATACCTGTTGTGATAACACCCTTAGCAGGATTCTCACCTTTCTTGTACCAGTTAAACTTCGACTCCACAGCTGCCTTCTGGAGGTCATCCTGCTGTGCGAGAAGCTGCACGTAACGCTTCTTGGCGAATGCTGGCAACAAAATCCAGCTACGTACATCCTCTGGACGGCTGATCTCATTCTGCTTGCGTGGCTCATCGGCAACCTCCACAACAGCACGTGAGTGAGCCATACGTGTTGTTACGCGCATCAATACTGGGAGCTTGAAAGCCTCCGACAACTCAAATGCAGCACGTGTCATCTCGTAAGCCTCCTGCTGATTCGATGGCTCGAAGATAGGCATCAACGCAAACTTACCATAGAAACGTGAGTCCTGCTCGTTCTGCGATGAGTGCATAGATGGATCGTCGGCAGCAACAACAACCAAACCACCGTTAACACCTGTCATAGCAGAGTTTACAAATGGATCGGCAGCCACGTTCATACCTACGTGCTTCATACACACCAACGCACGCTTGCCCATATAAGACATACCGAGCGCACCCTCCATAGCTGTCTTCTCGTTGGTAGCCCAGCGACAGAAGATAGGGTTCTGAGCATCGCCACGCTTCTCTTCGCGAAGCTGGATAAATTCTGTGATTTCGGTAGACGGAGTACCTGGATAGGCATAGACGCCTGATAGACCTGAGTCGATAGCGGCCTGAGCAATAGCCTCGTCACCGAGAAGTAGTTTTCTCATATCGTTATAGTTTTAGGTTTGAAATTATACAATTTTTCTGTTTGATAACACATACAAACGTTTATGCACATAGTTATCTTGTCAAAGTTAAGAAAAAAATTCTACACCGCGAAATATTTTTTTCGCTTTTTGTATAATAATAGGTATCCCGAACCAGAAAGAGAATAGATCATTGGCGACAATAGCGCAGCAACAAGGGGCATGGAGAATAAAAAAACGAGGCACCCGAAAGGTATTAGACACTAATTTTCAGCGTCTTAGTAACAAAACTCGCATCTCTTTTCGACTATGCGACTTTTGCTACCACCTTTCGATTGCCTCTCCAACCTAAAACTACTAACCTAAATGAACCTTAAAACTTCGCTGCAAAGGTAAGGACAAAGTTTCAAACTGCCAAATATTTTATTAAAAATTTTCAATAATTTTTTCAATAATTTTAATTGCATTTTGTTTTTCACTGATTTACAACGCTTTACGCACACCAGTACAATCGCTGGTTTCGAGCTGCTAAAAGTGCTATATATGTCCGAAATACAAAAAAAGACCGACCGAAACAAAATTTCGGTCAGTCTCAGTCTTACGCCTGCGCTCAAAACACAATCCCTCCGCCAAGGCAACCATCTTAAAAAGCGCCCCATTGAAGTGCCATCCCTCTGAAAAGCCACTCCTCTGAAGCCCCCCCCGAGAGTGCCACCCCTCGACAGGTTACTTGCGCGCGGTCTTGGCCTCGATACACTCCGTAGCGTGAGGAACACGCAACAGACGCTCGCGAGGTATCAGCCTACCAGTGGTCTTGCAGATACCATAGGTTTTGTTCTTGATACGTATGAGAGCCATCTCGAGATTGCGGATAAACTTGGCCTGACGCTGCGCCAAAGAGCCATACTCCTCGCGCGAGAGCGTTGTGGCACCCTCCTCCATAACCTTGAAAGTTGGTGATGAGTCCTCGGTATCATTCTCGTTGCTTGTTGCTGAGCGCAACATATCATAATCGGCACGTGCCGAAGCCAATTTCTGCTCTATAAGTAGACGGAACTCCTCGAGTTCGGCGTCGTTATAACGTGTCTTCTCCTCTGCCATAATCGTGAACTTTAGTGCGGTTTCACATTTAATAAAGCGAAATTAAGCAAAAATTATGTAATATGCAAATATCTTTATAAAAAATGGCAATAATTATTCCAACGATATTAAAAATCACGGTTACTCTTTGGGGTAGTGCATCACATTTATAACGCCACGCGCACGTATTATTATATAATAGTTGTATCTTTGCCGAAACAACATACAAAACTATAGTTATGAGACTACTAATTACACTCTCCACCATTGCCACACTACTCACCTTTGTGGGATGCAAATCGGAGACTATCACTTCAACAACGACACCCGAAAAGAGAGCCAACTTCGTGGTGGAGAACGTTGTCGCAACACGCAGCACCGTGACTTTCGACATCGCGCCTGCGAACCAAGATCAGGAGTATATCTGCAGCATAATGGAGTGCAGCAAGGCCGAGGAGTATAGCCGCGATGAGTTTTTGGTCGACGCCATCCTCCAGGATATTGCATCCGAGGCCTCGAATAGCGGCTACACCTTCGAGGAGTATATGCCTAAGGTTACAGAGCGCGGCGACGTGACCGACATACGATTCTCGGGCCTGGAGATCGACACAGAATACTACATCATAATCTTTGGCGTGGATGCGGCAATGGGTTACGAGGCATCTACAGCCGTGACAAAGGTAGCGTTCAGAACATCCGACATAGAGCAGGTAGAGTGCTATTTCGAGGTTGTGACAACCGTTAAGGATAACACCGTGACCCTCGCAGTATCACCATCCGACACCACCATAAGCTGGTATCTATGCACTATGCCCGCCGAGCAGTACAACTACTACGTCACCGACGAGGATGGCTACAATATGTCGCAGGATTACTTCTACCAGTACTACTTCCAGCAGGAGATAAACACCCGTCTCCAGCAGGGCTACACCGCAGAGCAGATAGTAGAGACACTCATCCACAGCGGCGATATCGAGTTGGAAGCCAAGGGTCTGCAGGAGAACACCGACTACTGCTACCTCATCGCTGGCCTTATGATGGACGAGGAGGGCATTGTGATATGCACCGACACACAGCGCGGCGACTATCGCACCGAGCGTGCGGCACAGTCGTCTATGAGTTTCGAGATCAAGGTGTGGGATGTAGGAGAGATGGTGGCGTCGTTCAGCATCACACCCTCGAATAACAACGACAAATATTGCGCTCTTGTGGCACCGTGGGATGGCGTTACCGAGGCGCAGGATATGATGCACAAGATCGTAGATCAGTGGGGAGGCTGGATGGAGAATATGGCCAACGACCGCGGCCCTGTGGAGCATAGCGGAAGTACGGCGATGAAGCTCCCTGCTGCCGATACCGACTACTACATCATAGCCTTTGGCTACGACGGCGGTATCACAACCGAGGCTACTATGGCAACATTCCGTACCCTTCCAGGAGGCTCGGTGGAGGAGGTGCAGTTTGAGATTACGGCATCTAACATTACACCCTATGGCTTTACTATGAACGTTAAGTCATCGGACGAGACAATATACTACATACCAGGCCTTTGCGCCACAGAGGAGTATGACGAGACTACATTCGTAGAGTATGAGAATCAGGCATTTGAATACTACTTTGAGGAGTATAAGAAGTTTAACCCTGCCATCACCGTTGCCGAGCTGCTCGACCAATACTACTACAACGGCAACGCCACACTGCAGATATCGGGACTACAACCCGATAGCGAGTACCTCGGCTATATCTATGCCCTCGATGTACATAGCGGAGAGGTTGTAAAGTGCTTCACATTCCCCGCCTTTGCGCACACATCCACATTCTCAACCATAACGCCACAGATAGAGCTTGTCGGCTACTTCTCGGGCGATGACGAGAATGGTACAATCTTCAACGACGCCGCGGCAACAAATGGTCGCGCCATTACGGTTGTGAAATACCTCAACCTCGACGAGGTACGTACACTCTTCACAACAATGGTCGATGGCGACTGCAGCAACGCCGCAGCGGTGTCAGATGGCGAACTGTGGCAGCTCACATCGGGATATTGGGAGAAATGCGGCCTCAACACCCCATACAGTTTCTACCTCACCGACTGGAACACGGCACAGACAGCACTCTGCTATGCAACGGACAACAATGGCCAACTAAGTGCTATAAGCCGCCTCTACACCTGCCCAACCGCAGAGTCCAAGAGCGACATTGCGATACTCAAGGAGATCACCGATGCACTGAACAACACCCGCAGCAACGCCCCAATGCTGCAGCTTCCGGAGTCACTCGTGATCCGCGACACACACCCCGCGCAGCACATCACACCCCAGGACTCCCCTGCTCCATTTCCCAAAGCAATCGCAATGCTCAACTAAAAATTAGGCTTAATAGTCAAAAATTAAAAGCACCCGTTGAGGTGCTTTTTTTGTGTTTTAGACTATAGGTAACGATGCACAAAGTGGCGCTTCTTGCATCATTACCACTATTATTACGGTCTGAAATGCGTGCCACATTAGGCGTAAATTTAGGCGTAAAAAAAGTAAATCCCCTCCACACTGCTGTGTAGAAGGGATTTTGGAGGTCTGAAGCGATGAATGATGCATTTTTTATATATGGTTGATAATGAATCAATTGCACTGTGCTTCAATGAGTTATGTTCCAAATAACAGTCTCATTTGCTCTCATAAACTACATAATGACTCCTTATTTGTTAGCAAATTGTAAGCAAGAAATTTGTTGTTATAAGTGTGCTAATAACAAAACCCTACACATATGAATGTAGGGTTTATTGGCAATCTAAAACAATGATATTGAGTCTATTTCACCATAGTGCTTCTCCCAAGTTTCAATGACTCTTTGTGCAAAATCTTCATTTGTTGCTTTGATATACTTCCTAAATGAACTTTCAGTTGTATGACCACTAACTGACATTATTAAGGATATAGGCAAACTTTGTTCTCCTTTTTTCATATACTCATTAGTGCAGAAACTTCTTCTACCACAATGGGAAGTTATGTGCATAAATTTGGGCATACTATGGATTACTTTTTTACCTCCAATGGTCATTTTTTGCTCAAAACAACTATCAATGCCTCCAAGCATACATACAATCTTGATATAGTTATTAAATTCTTGGTCACTAAATTTAAACTCTAAATCATAATTGTGTCTTTGAAAAATTTGGTGGATGATGGAGTGAATAGGCAAAATTATCTTCTTCCTTGTTTTCTCTTGATGGAAAGATATTGTCTTGCTACTCTTTGTTGGTCTAATCTTTTTTAAGTCAGAAATTCTTTGACCAGACCTGCACAACACAAGCAATGCATCTCTATATAGTGGGAGTTTCTCCAACTTTAACCTATCTATTTTGGTGTTTAGATAACTTTCAATATTCATATCAGGATACTTTTCTTTATACTCCATTAGTTTGGTCTTTATTCCCTCCTTGTCATATATACTAAAATCCATCTTATAGAGAAAATCTTGCTCTTCCTCAGTAAGGTATGTTGCATCTTTTTCCTCTGTCATTACCTTAAATTTGTGATATACCTGTGGCACAACACAACCATCCTCCTCTGCTGCACTAAGCATTGCCTTAAATTCCTTTATGTGACTACCTGCTGTGTTTAGGGCAAAGTTATATCTCTTATACATAAAGTCTACAAACTCATTGTAGAATGTCATATCTATATCTATAAAAGATATATCCCTCAACCTTTTAGAAGTCAAAAACTCTTTAAGCAATGACAAGCACTTCTTGTATTTCACAATAGATGAGTCATCAATATACTCATTTGTTTTCCTATCCTTTCTCAAATTTGCCTTCCCAAGAAACTTGTTGCAATACTCCATTAGATGAGTGGGTTTCTCATCCTTCACTTGTTTCTCTTTTTGTGGTTTATAGTATTGCTCAATAGTCTTCTTCAACCAACCATCCTTAATCCAACCTTTATGTGTATGCTCATAACAAGTCTTGACATATGATGTTAAATCCATAATTCTTGAATCTATGGATGTTGCATCAATATTAACCTTGGGAGGGCACATTTTTTTGGATGTGTTGTGACACCCTTTGTTATTATCCCAATATTCTACATATGCCTGTTCTGGGATAACAGCATACTGGGTGATTCTCTTTGTTGTTGTGCTTGTCTGACAAGTTGCAGTAAGCACCAATGAGATGCTTGCTCTCTCTACTTTCTTTTTACTTCTTATGATTACTTTAATATTCATTTTACTTAAATTTTGATTAATAACTAATTTCAAAAAGGCCTTTATTATTTATATTACAAACCTTGAAAATTATTTTTTGGAACACACTATTTTTTGTTTTTTGCCTTTAAGCAATGTGCTTTGTTGATTCCTATCTATTTATATAATTAAATACCTCTTGTCTTATATCAAAAGACACCATACTAATTTCATTACTTGGTAGATATATTGCATCATTTACTCTAAATGGGTGTAGACCAGCAGACCTCAACCTATCACAGATGGGATTGATTATCTCACTTTCCACCATATTGGCAACACTCTTTATAGATGTGCCATTTATTGTTTTGTGCCAATCTAACAAAGCATTGTATATGTTTGGAAAACTATTCTTAAAGAAATTACATATTATAACCCTATTTTGCCTATCATTTTCTTTGGCAGTATAGATGAATGACTTTTCATTTTTAATGCTTAAAAATGGTTGAAATGTGGGTTTAATGAGGGTTCTTGTAGTGCCACCATACTTGGTAACTTCACCATACAAATCACCATATTGAGTAAGTTTTTTCCATTCATACATCTCCTCAAAAGGGATAGAAATACCCACCTTTTCAAATATCTTTGGTAACATTGCAAAATGTGCACAAGATATATCCATTGCTTCTTCTAAATAGTTACCATTGTAGCACACATACTCTCTCAATGGTCTTCTCATATTGGTATAGGCACTATATAGTTTGCCATCATAATGATACTTGGGGATATCAGTAAGTCTAATAATGTGTTTAAGGTCTTTGATGCAGTAGCACCTATCAAATATCCCTATGTCAACTTTTATATCTTTGTAGTAGTCAAATTTTAAGCAGTGCCCTTGCACAAGACTCACATTATCAATACATTTATTGAGATTGTTCCCAATATATTGTTCATTTATTTCTTTACTCTTTATTACTTTTAATAATCCATAAACAATATGCTCTATTTCTTTATAATCATACTTATACTTATTAGAAACATATTCTATATTGGTTGAGATTGTTTTGTTTTTTTTGATTTTGCCATTCTTAATCTTGGTAACTAATTCACATATCCTTGTTGTAGTGGCAATATCTATATAGGACTTATTCATTATTGATTCTTTCTTTGAATCCAGACTTTCTAATTCTATACAAGCATATTTTTTCTTTATGCTAATCCACATATCCTCATCAAAGTTTAATATCACAGGTGTTGATTGTTGGTTGTCAAATAAGCATCCTATTATACCTATTCTATACTGAGTAGTGTTTTTTGTGAGAAATGCATTACCATCCTTATTGGTGGTCTTTTGCAATGGCATATGCTTAATATCAATATAACCAACTTCTTTTAGTTTTTCAAGATATTCTTTGTAGTGTCTTTTGCTTACTACACCTTTGAAAAGTGTAGACTCAATGGGGGTCCATCCATTGTTTATTTTGCCAACTACTCCACTTTGGACAATAAGTGCATATGTTCTCAATATCCCATCTACTCTTCTTTTATCTTTGTAGTTTTGCTTGCCTAATGCTTCAACAGCATTATATACATAGTCATTTAGATATACTACAACTTGATACTTGTCTTTTTGTTTTTTTAATATGATTTCACCCTTCATAACACATAACTTTTTATAATTATATGTCATAAAGGGTGAATTATTTTTATTTTTTCAACTAATTGTGGACAAACTTATATAACTTCCTTATAGTCATTATACTTGTGCCAGTTATGGCATTTATCTGTCTTAGAGATAATCCTTGTCTTAACAGAGATATATCCTTTTTGTATTGCTCTTTCATCTTGTCATCAGACTTCCTATATGTAGCAGGTCTACCCATCTTTATGCCCTCTCTTCTACACTTCTCTATATATTGTGTTCTGCCACTTGACATTCTTTCCTTAATGGTCAACCTTTCCATACTTGCTATTTCCAATAGTATAGTGCAGATTAACGAGGCAACAGGGTTTATTTTGCCATCAACTATTGTTTCAAGGTTGTAGTTTTTGATATAAAGGCATATACCTTTCTCATTTAGTTTCTCAATAACTTTCAATGCCTCCAATGTGTTTCTGCCAAGTCTTGATATTTCCAATACACAAACCTTATCTATTTGGTGTTGCTCAATGTAGGCAAGCATATCTATTATCTCTTGCCTATCTTCATTCTTACTATTGCCACTGATTATGCCTGTAAAGACTCTATTTATATGCCAGTTCCTCTCAATCGCCATATCAGTTAATTCACTTATCTGCCTGTCATAATCCTGCTGATTTGTGCTAACTCTTGCTAATAAAACTACTTCCATATTATTTGTATTTTTTTGTAACTTGCGGATTATGAGGCTAATATAGTGAATAAATTTGAGACACACCAGCAAGTTGTGCTATTTTTTTTACAAAATAGTGTGTTGGCAAAAATAATTTTAAAATAACACCATATAATTATAAAGAGCATTTTTCAAAAGGGATAATATAAGTTGAATTTTAAAAAATATTTTATATGAAGAAGTTGGAGAAGATGTTAAAGAAGTATGGCAAGGATGCCAAAGTAGAAATGACCTTAGATGATTTGTTTGAATTTGCAAATTACATCATTAAGGAGGTTAAGGAAGAGTTTGATGATGGTAGCAAGAAGTCAAAACTATTATCAATGAAAGAGGTGTGTAAGAGACTTAATAAAGGAAAGAGCACCATATATAGGTGGCAAAAATTTGGGTTGATAACCCCCACATATATAGGTGGGCATACATATTACAAGGAGGAGGAAATTATGCAATACACAAATGGATATAAATTGGTTGGTTAACAAAAAAATAATTATACAGTTATGATTGAATATATAGAGAATTTGAATAAGACCTACAAAAGTGGGCAATTCTCATTGGATGAGGATGGGAATATAGTAGTAAGTGTAGTAAAGATTAGAAGTTATGAAGCAATGTTGACTGAAAAACAATGTGATTGGATTAGAACATTCTGTTCAAGGGTGAGTAACAACTGTATGAGGCATATGAGCAAACATTTAGCAAGTGCTGTCATTGATTTCCACCTAACATTCCCTGATGTTAAGATTTATTTAAGGTGGGCATAACACTAATCAAGTCTACCACCCTCTTTTTATTACACACATTTTGGAGGGTAGTGAAACCCTCCAAAGCATAAAACAACATATCTACCAAACAATAGCATTGTATATGTTGTTGGTTATCAGTAGTGTTTGCAAGACAAGCATCTATTCCTGTTGCTTTTATTGGGTGAATCTTTGTGCCAAATTGCTGTAAATCTGGTTATTTTTTGAGGTTTTCTTTAAGTTTTTAAGGATTTTTTGAGAAAAAACTACCCAAAAAATCAAAGAAAATCACACCAATATCTCACTGATAAATAAAATAAAAAGAATGGATATTATGGAAGATAATCAAGTGAAAAAGTTGCCTGCATTTGACCATATTAAGGTGTTGCAGGATGGCAATTATGGTTGCACACTATGTGCTGGAAATAAGATTTACAATGGAGTATTTACTCCAAATTGGGAGTGTGTGGAGAAGTTGCATTTAGTGGAGGTAGATGCTTATAGTGAGTATGACTACACACTAATAGATAAACTTAATTCAATCTACAAGGAAGACATAGTTGATGAGGAATTTGCAAAAATGCTTACCCTAAATTATGAAGAGGATAACAGTGATGATAGTGATTTTCTACCACAGGTGTTGTTCTTATACAAATACCAAAATGCTGATGGAGACATAGCATTAACAATAGACAATACACTAATATCATATAAATTCTTTATCCTAACACTAATTGAAAACATCTTCAACAAATTATATGAGTGTGGGTGTAATAAGAAGTTCAATAGTTGCAAACTATGTTGGGATAGGGTTGAGGAGACATTTGGTATTAGTCTAATAAGCAATGACCACCCATTTGCCATTGCCATCAAGAGTATATATAAGGAATATCAAACATTTGATGATATAGCAGTTGAAAAAGTCAAGGAGAAATATCCTGATTCAAGTGAATTGGATTGGGATAATGACTTACATTTGTTTGATGAATTAGACATATTGGAGGAGGGGTTAAGAGACAGACTATATGATGGTGCTTATGACTTATGCCCAAATGTTTATATGTTCTATGTCCAAGACAATTGCAAAGATATATTTGATGGTGGATTCAAAGATTAGGTCTTCCCTAATATTCATCATACTTTAATACCCCTCTTTTTGCTTTGGCAAGGAGAGGGGTTGTTGTGCTAATATGTCTATTGTGCTAATTTAACATTGGGAACACTATTATATGTCACATAAAAATGACCTAACATAAGATTTTATGTTAAGTTATAATAGATATGGTAACATCTATCGATACACTAAACTATGGAAATGTATTTAATTTATTGTGCTAATTTTGATTTTAAGATATTTTTTTATAAATTTGCAATACCAATCAATTAGGTTTGTTTGGTGGACATATTTTGATGAAAGTGTATTAGCATTTACCCCTTATAGAAATCTGGAAAATTTCAATGCACAGGGTTAAGCAATTACACTCTTCACCTTGTATTGGTATATCTGTTGGGGTAACATATCTCACATCCAATACTGGTGTGGGGTATTGTTTATTTGTGCATAGGTATTCCAGAACCTCTATAAGAATAAACTAATCAACCTCACACTTTCTTATTGTTAAGTACTCATAGAGGTTGGGAGTGACAAACATTCTAACTATGGGATTTTGGGGGAGTCTTGCAGATGCAGCAGGAGAAAAAACAGGAAAGGCAATTGGTAATGCAGTATTCGGAAAAAAGGCAGCAGACCAAGTAATTGATGTAAGAGGTAGTGTGAATAATGATGGTGGCAAACAACAAGTAGTTGTTGAGAAGAAAGATGCAGTGAGAGAAGCATATGCCACACAACAAGTAGAGGAGCATAGAAATAAATTATCAAGAAAGGATGAGATTATAGATTTGGAATTTAGTGATTCAGATATTCAACAGAATTATAGACTCCTTTTCAAACTTATCCCAATGGTTGAAACCTGGTATAAGCAACAAGATACTGATATGTATGAACTTGCAAGGTCTAAATATGAATCAGGTTTGCTAATGTGCCAAATGATGGACCCAACCAACCCTAATATTGCTTTGTTGCAAGGCAAACTTAATGAGTGGGATGAAATGAAAAAGAAGAGCAAAAAGGCAGAGATAAAGGGAGTTATAATATTGCTTGTTGTTCTGGCATTGTTGATTGGTTTTCTTGCCTTAATGATTAATTTTGTATAACTTAATAATATAGGCAACATTTCTCTATTTGAGATTTGTTGCCTATTTTATTATTCCTTTATGATTATTTATATATAAAATAGACCTTTAATTAGTTTAACTAAATTTATACAACAGATTACTCGCCTTACTTCAAATACTTGTATAAATAAAACAAAAACAAGTATGAGAGCAAGTAATAATAAACTCAAAAGGGCAGTTAGAGAGTGCTATGAAAATGGGGATACAATGGGGTTGCCACAACAATATGCTATCCTATCAACAGCAGAGATAATAGATTTGGTGATGATTACAGTTGCCACTCTTATGGGATATGAGGATGAGGTGTATGTTACAGAGTGCCAAAAAGAAAAAGGCAAGAGCAGGATACCTACACATAACAAGCAACAACATTCAAGAAAGATTAGACTATCTTAAATAAGGAAAGCACCTCCAAAGGGTGCTTTTTGCTTTGTATTAGGTGTGCTAACTTGACTCTCATTTGCTATCATAGACTCCTATTTTTGTTAGCAAGTTTGTTAGCAAGAGTAAAAAAATATGCCCCACAGATAACTGTGAGGCATTTTTTAGAGGTCTGAAGCGGATTCGAACCGCTGTAGACGGTTTTGCAGACCGTTGGTTAAGCCACTCGCCCATCAGACCATTCCTTTGAATGAACAAATTGCTTCGTCATTACAGAGTGCAAAGATAGAAACATTTTTCCAATATGCAAAATATTTAGCACGTTTTTTACAAATTATATGCTCTAACCCGCAAAAAATGGTATTAACGTGGTAAGGTGGGTGATATGATTATTAGAATTTTAGCGTGGATACGTTTGCTTTTAGAATAATTATTCGTATATTCGTAGTAGCATTACGCAATACGCAGTGTTTATAGATGGCATTTAGGGCAACGGTTACTTATCTGCCTGGCTTGAAACCTAATGTATAACATAAACTTTAAAACTATGAAAACAAATTCTGAATTGAGACAAGATGCCAAGATGGCAATGTCGGGCAATTGGGGTGAGGGTATTGCTGTCAGCCTCGTGGGAGGATTGTTGATGTCTCTTATCGCGGTGTTACAGGGAGCGTTTGGTGAGGGCTCTGTTGTTGGAAACCTCCTATATAGTGTAGCCTACATCTTCGCCGGTATTCCAATTAGTTATGGTATCTACTATGCCTATTTGAGATTCTGCCGCGAGGGGTCGCTCCAGGTAGCAAACATCTTTAGTATGTTCAATGATAGGTACTACATTAAGTCGGTGACTCTTGGTCTGCTTGTATCTATATATACAGTATTATGGACACTGTTGCTCATCGTGCCAGGTATCATCAAGAGCTTCTCTTACTTCTTGGCGCCTTTCATCCTCTTCGACAATCCTGAGTTGTCGGCAGAGGAGGCTATATGTCGCAGTATGAAGATGATGCAGGGTCATAAGATGCGCCTCTTCCTCATAACTCTTGGCTTTGCAGGTCTCGCAATATTGTCGGCACTCTTACTCTTTATCCCAATGTTGTGGCTTGTGCCATTCTACCAGACTGTATTCGCAAAGTTTTATGAGGATGTGAAGGCTGAGACGGCTTTCTAAGCCATAATGAAAAGTGCAAAACGAAGGGTTGCCCGCATATCGGACAACCCTTTGTTATGTTATTGAGGTATTTATATCTGCTTACGCATTCGTGCTACGGGGATGTCGAGCATCTCGCGGTATTTTGCTACCGTGCGACGGGCAATTCGATAACCCTTGTCGTTGAGGATATCCATAAGGTTCTCGTCCGTGAGAGGGTGACGTTTATCCTCATTATCAATACATTCCGCAAGGATAGTCTTAATCTCGTGACTCGACACCTCCTCGCCCGATGTGGTCTGCATACCCTCCGAGAAGAGCGACTTCAGCAATATGATGCCAAAGTGGGTCTGGATGTATTTACTATTCACCACGCGCGAGATTGTCGACACGTCGAGGTCGGTGCGGTCGGCTATATCCTTCAGGATCATAGGGCGCAGCTTGCTCTTATCGCCATCCTGAAAGTACTCGCGCTGGAAATCGAGGATGGTCTGCATCGTGCGCATCAGGGTGTCGTGGCGCTGCTTGATGGCCGAGATAAACCACTTTGCCGAGTCTATCTTAGACTTAACGAACTGCACAGCCTCCTTATCCTCGGCCTTTATAGTACCATCGGGGGCTACCATATCTCGCATCATATCGCGGTAGCGGCGCGAGATACGCACCTCGGGGATTCCCGAGGTATTCATCATAAGACGCATCTTACCGTCGCTATTGTCGAGCAGGAAGTCGGGGGTTATGTATGGTGTTGTATCTATGCCGCCATCGTTATGGAGATTTCCAGGCTTGGGCGAGAGGCTGCGGATGTACTCTATAGCCTCACGAAAAAGCTCCTCGCCGATGTCGAGACGCTGCATAAGACGCTCGTAGTGCTTCTTGGCAAAGGCCTCGAAATGGGAGTTTATAATGGTGTATGCTATCTGCTTATGATGGGTGTCGAGCTGCTGCCTCTCCATCTGCAGCAGCAGACACTCCTGCAGTGAGCGTGCGCCGATACCCGCAGGCTCTAACTCCTGTACGATGCCGAGGATACGCTCCACCTCCTCGGGTGCGACATCCAAGCCGCGTGTGAAGGCGAAATCGTCGCTGAGGGAGTTTATGTCGCGGCGCAAATATCCGTCATCGTCGATGCTACCTACGATATATACCGCCACAATCATCTCCACCTCTCCGAGCGAGCGGAAACGAAGCTGCTCAACAAGATATTCACTCAAAGAATACCCCTCGCTGATATACACAGGGCGCTGTTTATCGTCCTTCGAGAAGTTGTTGACACGAGCCTTATACGACGGTGTATCATCCTCCTTGCCAATATACTCCTCCACGGAAATCTTCTCTGGGCTATCCTCACCCTCGCTCTTGGCATCGGCATCCTCCTCCAGCACGATATTCTCCTCGATCTCGTGCTTTATACGCTCCTCGAGGAGCATAGTGGGGAGTTCCAGAAGTTTTATCATCTGGATTTGCTGTGGAGATATCTTCGTCTGTAGCGATATCGTCTGTTGGAGTCTGTTTGCCATTATTATAAATAGTTGTTGTTAAACAATAAACGGTCGACCTTGTGGTCGGCCGTTTATTAGGCTGCGTGGCTTAGAACTCTGCGTTCTTTGGCGTACGTGGGAATGGGATCACATCGCGGATATTACCCATACCTGTCACGAACAAGAGCAAGCGCTCGAAGCCGAGACCGAAACCAGAGTGTGGCGCAGAACCCCAACGACGTGTGTCGAGATACCACCACAACTCCTTGCGGCTCATACCTAACTCGTCAACTCTTGCACAAAGCTTGCCAAAGTCTGCTTCACGCTCCGAACCACCGATAATTTCTCCAATTTGTGGGAACAACACGTCCATAGCGCGTACAGTCTTACCATCCTCGTTCTGCTTCATATAGAACGCCTTAATCTCCTTTGGATAGTTGATAAGGATCACAGGACGCTTGAAGTGCTCCTCCACGAGGTAACGCTCGTGCTCCGACTGGAGGTCGCAACCCCAATCGCAAGGGAACTCAAACTTCTTGCCTGAAGCCTTCAAAATCTCGATACCCTCTGTGTAGTCGAGGCGTACAAAGTCATTGTCAAGAACAAACTGCAAACGCTCCAAAAGCCCCTTATCCCACATCTTGTTCATAAACTCGAGATCCTCGCGGCAGTTCTCCATAGCGTAGCGGATGAGGTACTTCAAGAAGTCCTCTGCGAGGTCCATATCATCCTGCAACTCGTAGAATGCCATCTCTGGCTCGATCATCCAGAACTCAGCCAAGTGGCGTGGAGTATTAGAGTTCTCGGCACGGAATGTAGGGCCGAAGGTGTAGATCTGACCGAGAGCCAAAGCACCAAGCTCACCCTCCAACTGACCTGATACGGTAAGGCTGCAGTGTTTGCCGAAGAAGTCCTGAGTATAGTCTACAGCGCCATCCTCGGTGCGTGGAGGGTTGCTCATATCGAGAGTCGACACGTTGAACATAGCACCAGCACCCTCGCAGTCCGAAGCTGTGATAAGTGGAGTGTGGAGATAGTAGAAGCCCTTGTCGTTGAAGTACTTATGGATAGCAAACGCCATAGCGTGACGAATGCGGAGCACAGCACCAAAGGTGTTGGTACGTGGACGCAAGTATGCGATGTCGCGCAAGAACTCCAAAGAGTGACCCTTCTTCTGGAGTGGATATGTCTCAGGATCTGCAGTGCCGTAGATCTCGATCTTCTCAGCCTGAACCTCTACGCCCTGACCAGCACCGAGTGATGCCACGAGCTTACCATCCACCCTGAGGCAAGCACCTGTGGTAACGCCCTTGAGTTCTGCCTCGTCGATCTTTGCGAGGTCTACAACCACCTGAATGTTCGCAACCGATGAGCCATCGTTCAACGCGATAAATGCAACATTCTTATTACCACGCTTTGTACGTACCCATCCCTTGACAGTAATATCTCTGCCGTCGCCCTCCATCTTGAGCATCTCGGCAATTCTAACAAGTTTCATAAGTGTATATTATTTATTTCATTCGTTTCGTTAGTAGGATAACGCCATAATAGGCTACAAAATTACTAATTTTTTCGTAAAAGATTGCTGTCTCGGCACTTTTTTATACCTTTGTGATTATAAGATTGCTATTTGAGATATGAGAAAGTATATATATTTAACCTTTTTGATGGTTATGATGGCGGTTGCCTCGGTCGATATTGCAATGGCCCAGGCACGCATAGCACGCACCGAGTTCATCTGTTACGACAAGCGCGAGGATGCCAAACGCGACATCCGTACACAGATCGACAAATATATCGCCATAGCTCCTACGCTGCAGTTCCAGGCCGAGGAGGGTGGCGTGCGTGCTGTCTATGAGCAGACCATCACCATACCTGCATCGTGGAACGACTACAACGCCTATCTCCATTTGGAGAGCGTTGGCGACGACTACACCGTTTTCATCAACGGCACGCAGATATCGCAGCCTGTAGACAAGTATACCCCATCGGAGCTGTTCATATCGCCATATCTCACACAGGGTGAGAATACGCTGGCCATTGTCGTTGTCGCAGAGCCATATATGGCAACCATCGCCGAGGATATCGCATCGGCTAAGCGTGCGCAGTTTACCAACTGTTACATCTTTGCGCAGCGTAAGTTGGGCATCTACGATGTTAACATCCGCTTACTCCCCGACTCACTCGACAGATTCGCGCAGTTGCGACTCGACGTTGCTGTAGATAACTCATTCTCGACGGATGAGATTATAGAGGTGGGTTACGACATCTACGCTCCCGATGGCAAGTTGATGGAGTATAGCGTCAACGACCTGGCTATGACAGGCTTCACGCGTGACACGATGTCATTCACGCCGTGGATATACCACTCTAACCCCAACCGCTGGTCGCCATCCAATCCCAAACTATATGACCTGATGCTCTACACCAAACGTAACGGCATCCTCTGGGAGTATATGCCTTTCAAGGTGGGTTTCGCGGAGTATGGATATAACGACAATGGCGAGATCACAGCATTCGGAAAGACTATCGCACTCAAGGAGTCGGAGTATAATGCTGCGGCAGACCGCGCAACAACCGAGAAGGAGGTGCGCGCCCTCAAGGCTAAGGGTATCAACTGCCTATCGCCAACCCACCCGCAGCCTAAGTGGTTTTACGATATCTGCGATAAGGTGGGTATCTACGTCATCGACTGCGCTGCTATATCGTCGCCCTCTACAGCCGAGGACCGCACGCTGTCGGGTACTTCGGCAAATGCTCCGTGGCTCTTGGAGGATTACCTTATGCGCGTGGAGACTATGTACCGCCGAGCGCAAAACCACGTCTGCATCATCGCCTTCCGCCTTGCCAACAACCCTTCGGGTAATGGTTACAACCTCTACAAGGCCTACGAGCTGTTGAAGTCGTTTGGTGATTCGCGAGCCATTATCTACGATGGAGCTGACAGCGAGTGGAATACAGATATTGAATAAAACAACGAGGGTGCCCCGCAGGGCACCCTCTATTTTTAAGAAGCTATATCCCTACTCGTGGTGATAAGGCTCGTTCTTCAGAATCGTAAAGGCGCGATATAGCTGCTCGGTGAATATGGCACGAACCAGCTGATGAGAGTATGTCATCTTCGAGAGCGATAGTTTGCTATTAGCCCTCTGATACACCGCATCCGAGAATCCATACGGCCCTCCGATGATATATACCAGACGCTTCACACCCGAGGACATACGACGCTGCATAAGCTCCGCAAATTCTATAGAGCGCAACTCAGCACCGTGCTCATCGAGCAGTGCCACGTGGTCGGAGTCGTTTATAAGACGAAGTATCGCCTCACCTTCGAGACGCTTCTGCTCCGCCTCGGAGAGTTTGCGCGTATTACGCACATCGGCAATCGTAGTGATAGCAAAACGCACATAGTGGTTGATGCGCTTGGTATACATCGTAACCAACGCCTCCACCTCCTTCATATCGGTCTTACCTACAACAATAAGTTCTACGTTCATAATAGATAAGATGTTATCCTCCAGCCTTCTTGCATCGGTATCCCGCCTTGGTAAGTAGCTCCACAACACGGTCGCGGTGGTCGCCCTGGATGATAATCTCACCATCCTTTGCCGTGCCTCCCACGCCGCAACTCCTCTTCAGCTCCTTGCCCAACTCCGCGAGGTCATCGCTGCTACCTACAAATCCGCGCACCACAGTTGCCACACGACCACCCTTGAGTCTGTCGAGCCATATTTTGAGATTCTGCTTCGAGGGGTCGAGTGTTGTCTGCTCCGCCTCTGCGTCGGTAGTATAGTTAAAGTCTGGGTTGGTGGAGAATACCACTCCCAGACGCTCTTTCCAATCTGCCATATCTTTATTGCAATAATTTAGCTATAAGTTCCACAAAGTTACGAAAAAAAATTATAACTTTACAATATGAAACCTAAGAAACGCTTTAGCCATCGCCGCGACCTCACGGCGTATAATCCTAAAAAACTACCCGATGTCCTGCCTCCGGAGGATGATCGACATCTGGTGAATGTTTATGTGGAGGGGTACGAAGATGTTGCCTTCTGGCGCGCTATTTTCGACCACTTCCGCAACCCCTATCTGCGTTTCGAGATCTCGGTACCTAATCGCGACGACCTACCCAAAGGCAAGAAGGTACTGATGTCAATGATCGACCGCACGAATATGGAGAACGTATTGCTGTGCGTAGACTCCGACTTCGACTACCTCTTCGATGGTGCTACCGAGCAGTCGCGCAAGATTCTCGCGGCAAGCAATATGTTTCACACCTATACCTACGCCACTGAAAACTACCTGTGCTATGCTCCGTCACTTAGGAACGTATGCGTAAAGGCTACGAAGAACGACCTCCGCATCTTCGACTTCGAGCGTTTTATGGCAGCATATTCGAGGATTATCTACCCACTATTCTTATGGTACGTACACTCCGCGCAACTATCTTATGAACACGTATTTACACTCGCGGAGTTTCGCGCCTCGGTACGTTTGGGATATGTCGATATAAGGCTCAATGGTGAGAATACCTTGGCGTGGCTCGAACGCAACATCGAGCGACGACGTATGGCCCTCGAGCACGACAACCCCAATATGGTCAAAGAGGTTGAGGAGCTGGGTATAAGGCTGAAAAACAAGGGTGTGGAGAGTGATAACTGCTACCTCTATATGCACGGTCACACGCTGATGGATAACGTGGTGATGCCGCTTCTCACAGCCGTATGCGACAAGCTGCGACAGCTCTCCATTGCCAAGATCTGCAACTCCAAGGTTGAGGGTATAGCACTGAAAAACGAGCTACAAAACTACACCAACACACTGCGCTCCATCCGCGATGTGCTTCTCGATAATGAGAACTACACCTCGTGTCCGTTATATAAACGCCTGCGCGACGACATCCAACAATATCTCGATATTATGATCGGGCGCATCAAATCCGAACAACCCGCTCCCGTGTCACTAAGGTGTAATTTCGAACCTTAGTAAGAGATTTTTTAGCATAAAACAAATAGTCATAAATAGTTATTTTAGGGTCTTTTTAGCTAAAAAAAAGACCCTAAAACCTTACTATTTGCACATTTTTCTCATATTTTTCAATAAAAAAACTTGGATTTTCAATAATTGTGCGTATATTTGTATAATTAAAAACTATAAAAATAACTTTAAACTGATATAAAATATGTCTAATCAATGTCCGGCTACTTGCCACTCCTACACCTTAGAGCCAGAAGCAGGTTTCTCGCTAATACACCTTAAGGCAGGTGAGAAGATGGTTGTCGAACGTGGTGACTTCAACTCTATTCTATTCCTTACTCAGGGTAACTTTGAGATTACATCAGAGGAGCGTCGCGATTACACTGTGCGCGAAGGTCACTTCGTATTCTGCTTCCGCGCCTACCACTACGAACTTACCGCACTCACTGATATCGAAATTGTCCGCGCGCACTTCATTGCTGCAGGTGCAGCGTGCGACATCATACCTTTCAACAGCATCGTAGGTAAGATCAAGAAGATTAACTATAAGTTTACTCAGGTGGCGATGAACGATCCTATGATGTGCTTGCTTCAGTCTATGAAGATGTATCTCGCCAACTCTATGAGGTGCAACCACTTGCATCGTGCAAAGATTCAGGAGATGTTTGTCATCTTCAAGTTCTTCTACACACCGCAGGTGCAGCTTCGCACGTTCTACAATCTCTTCGATCGCAACCAGTCGTTTGTATCACTCGTGCGCAATAACGCTCCGCGTGTCAAGACTGTTGAGGAGCTGGCCGATATCTGCGGATTCAGTATTCAGCACTTCAACAATATGTTCAAGCAGGAGTTCCACGACACCCCTTACAGCTGGATGCAGAAGCAGCGTATCTTGGAGATCGAGCGACTCCTCACCGAGACCAACGTGCCGCTTAAAAGCATCATCAAGATGTACAGCTTCACAAACCACGGCCACTTCGCACTCTTCTGCCGCAAGTATCTTAAGAAGACACCTCTTAAGATTCGTAAGGAGGCGCGTGCTAAACGTGAGGGACAGCAAGCTACATTGGAGCAGCCTGCAGAATAGTTTGCAAGGTTGATATATACTTAAAGGGACTACCTGACAAATGTGTCGTGTAGTCCCTTTTTATGTAAGATATATGGTATTAAGCCTTATAACACCGCTTCACTATTTCCTGATCTCCTCTGCTCGGCTATACTCTTTCGCAGTGTGTATGGTGTAGTGCCATAATGGTTCTTAAAGACCTCAATAAAGTGTGAAGTATTATTATAGCAACACAACTTTGCCAAGGATGATATGGTTATATCTGCCTTACACAGGATATCGTGAGCCACCTCCATTCTCTTTGTAACAATCCACTCGTGGGGCGAACAACGAAACCTATCCTTAAAGCGGCGTTTGAACGTGGATAGAGACAAGCAACAACGATCAGCAAGCTCACTCATCGGCACATTATTCATAATACCATACTGCAGTGTAGTGTAGAACCGCTCCTCCTCGCGACTATCAATACTCTTAAACCTTCCGTCGCTACGCGGCACAAGACGTATAACTATCTCCGTGTTTGCCGTACTCAGCTCGCTTAATATATGCTCGTTGTGTGGTGACGTTACTATATCCGTATCTATAAATATATCATCCATATCTATATTCTATTAGCTGAAAAAACTCTTTCGTGAGCTTTTTTACAATACAAATATAGTAAAAATATTGGATAATATTTATTACAATATAAAAATAGGTATAATATTGGACTATATATGATAAAACGTATACGCTTTGATCTGTTTCGTATATTAAGAGAGACTATTTTTTCTTCCTACCAACAAAAAAAACAGAGCCTCTAACTGAAGCTCTGCATTTCGATAAGATGGGCATATATTCCACCCTTCTCCAAAAGTTCCTTATGAGTACCCTCCTCGGCTACACGACCCTGGTCTATAACGTAAATCCTATCTGCATTATATATAGTCGAGAGACGATGAGCAATGACTATGGATGTACGACCCTTCAAAAGGTTTGTGAGAGCATCCTGCACCAGCTTCTCGCTCTCGGTATCGAGGGCCGACGTAGCTTCATCCAGAATAAGAATCTCGGGGTTCTTAAGCACTGCACGCGCAATGCTCAGACGCTGACGCTGACCTCCCGAAAGCTTGGTACCGCGGTCACCAATATTTGTGTCATACCCCTCGGGGCTTGCCATAATGAAGCTATGAGCGTTGGCAACCTTACAAGCCTCAACAAGCTCGTCACGCGTAGCCTCTGGGCGACCCATAAGGATATTACCCTCTATCGAGTCGTTAAACAACACAGTATCCTGCGATACGATGCTCATCTTGCTGCGCAACGACTCCTGCGCAAACTCCTTGATCGACACACCATCGAAGAGTATATCACCCTTGGTAACATCATAGAAGCGTGGTACAAGCTCCGAAAGTGTAGACTTACCACCTCCCGAAGGACCTACCAAGGCTATAGTCTCACCCTTACCTATGCGCAATGATACGTTGTTGATAATCTCCCTATCGCCATCATACGAGAAGTGTACATTGCGGAACTCGATAGCCTCCTTGATACCCTCAAACTTACGAGCATCTACTCGATCCTGCACCTCACTCTGGGTGTCGATAAGCGAGAAGATACGCTCTCCCGCCGCAACACCCTGGTTAATATTTGCAAACTGGTCGATAAATGAGCGCAAAGGACGTGTGATCTGCGAGAAGGCTGCGATAAAGGCTATAAATCCTGCACCCGTGATCATACCCTCATTGACAAGCGTTCCTCCGAAGACAAGGATTACAGCCACGGCTGTGATACCCAAAAACTCACTCATAGGCGATGCCAACTGCTGACGACGAGCCATAGAGAGAAGCAGGCGCGACATATCCGCATTTATACTCCTAAACTTATCAACGATAAAACTTGTTGCGTTGTAGCCCTTGACAATCTTCATACCCGAGAGCGACTCATCGAGAACCGAGACAAGATCTGCCATACGCTCCTGACCACGCTTAGCAGGATGACGCAATCTCTTTACAATACCGCCTATGATAACTCCCACGATAGGAAGGAAGATAACAGCAAAGAGTGACAGCTGCCACGAGATACCTATCATCAATACCAAGTAACCTATAATCAAGAATGGATCGCGGAACGCCACCTGCAGGGTGTTGGTGATACAAAACTGCACTACCATAACATCCTGAGTAATCTTCGACATAATATCACCCTTACGCTGGTCGCTGAAGAAGCCTACGTTCATATTCAACACACGGCTGAACATTTCGTCTCGCATACGGCGCACGGTGTTGATACGGAGGCTCTCCACCGTCAT
Organism: Alistipes sp.; assembly: GCA_017630455.1. GTDB lineage: Bacteria > Bacteroidota > Bacteroidia > Bacteroidales > Rikenellaceae > Alistipes. The sequence continues at coordinate 71,254 of JAGBVG010000074.1, forward strand.
TGCCGAGGCATAGCGGAAGAGGTTACTTAGGAGGTTCATACATATAGTCACACCGCCAAGCATAGCCATAAACTTAATGGTCTGGAACTCCGCACCGAAAGTTATGGTATATACCCACGATAATATAGCGTTGAAACCCTCCTGATTAAGCTCTATGGCTGGGAATGTGTAGATAGGTACAAAGTTGAAACCACCCTCGGAGTTGAACATAGCGTTCAGGATAGGGATGATCATAGCATAGTTAAAGGTGTTGAACACCGCGTGCAGAGCCGCAAAAAAGAAGTAGGGAATGGTATACTTACTAAGCGGCTTTGCAAAGTTCAGAAGTCGGAAATATGTCTTTATCATAATCGTTCTACTTTAACATACCCTCTGCGGCATACTCCTTAACCTTCTCCTCATAGAACTTCAGGGTCTCCTCCATCGTCATAAATGACTTACCTCCTGCGGCATTCTTATGTCCACCACCATTGAAGTAACGCTGGGCAAAGACGTTTACATCTATATCGCCTCGCGAGCGTAGTGACACACGTATAAAGTCGTTATGCTCGGTGAATATTGCCGACATCTTCATCTTCTTAATCGTAAGAGGATAGTTCACAAAACCCTCAGAGTCGCCCTGCTGGAACCAAAAGCGTTTTAACTCCTCGGCCGTAAGAGACATATGCGCCACGGTGCCATTGTGAAATATCTTCATCTTGCGATTTATGACATAACCAAAGAGACGAGCTCTGCCCTCGGTGAATGAGTTGTAGACATTGTTGTGGATATCTGGTATCGAGATACCCTTCTCGGCGAGGATGCTCACCATACGGAATACGTCAGGTGTGACGCTCGAGAATGCAAAGTTTCCGGTATCGGTCATCATACCCACAAATAGGTTCTCGGCCATATCTCGCGATATGCGCTCCGCACCAAACATCTGCTCCACGATGATAGCTACAAGATAACAGGTGCTCGAAGCCTTAGGATAAGAGAACATAAGGTCGAAATCCTCCATCGGATCGAGGTGGTGATCGATAAGCACACGTTTGGCGTGCTGATTCTCATCGATGAGTTCACTAAGACCATCGAGGCGCGACATTGTGTGGAAATCGAGACAGAAGATCACATCAGCACCACGCACAGCCTTGGCTGACGTCTGCTCGTCACTCTTATATATCACCATCTCCTCGGCGTGAGGCATAAAATCGAGGTAGTAGGGGTAGCGGTTGGGAACCACACACGTTACATCGTGACCCTCCGCTTTCAACACTTCAGCCCAAGCCAAAGAGGAACCTATGGCATCACCATCAGGATTTGTATGAGCCAGAATCAATACTCTCTGTGGCGTAGCAAGCATACTACGCAGCTCATCTATCTTACATTTATCTATCTGCATAATTAAGAGTGTTATGCCTTAAACTTTGCAAATATACTAAAAATGTATTTATTATTCAACACTTCTTATCTTATTGTATCACCTTTTTTATCCTTGTTTTTCTCTCTATATGACATATTTGGCAGCTTTTGTGAGCCGAAAAGGCAGGGATCTATTTAGCACCTATTTTTCGAAAACACCACACTATTCCGATTTATCAACACTAATTTTTTATTTTTTTATACTTATATTTAAATATTAAAATAAAATAGAAATAATAATATCTGTTGATTATGTTAGTAACTTTTGAAAACACTTTTTCTTAACACATTATTACTTTTTCTTTTAATTATTTTCTTATTCAAATTATTAAAAATCAAATAAATATAAAAATAATAAACAATTGTTGAAAATAGTTATCAACATATAAACAACGATTTTTTATTAACATTGCTTATTGATAAATATCGCCAAAATAGAAATTGTGTGTTGAAACAAAATTTATTCTTTTCTCTTGCAAAAAATAAACGGCCGTATATGCAACGGCCGTTTCGAAATTCCAAATTTATTTTTCAAAATTTGCTTAACATTTATCAACACTCTTTTTAACACTCCGCAGGTAACTTTTCAACAACCTTTGCAGCGATGGCAGCGTAATACTCCTCGACACGTGGGTCGTAGCCTCCCGCAGGGCGTCCCTCGTCGCTACCCTCCATAATTGACTGTATGATAGGCACTTCACCCAAAACATCCACGCCAATCTCCTGAGCATAACGTGCCGCGCCACCCTTACCAAACAGATAGTAGCGGTTATTAGGCAGCTCCTCAGGTGTAAACCACGCCATATTCTCCACAACGCCCAATACAGGAATGTTAACCTGTGGGTAGCGGAACATCTCAACACCGCGCACCACATCCGCTACAGCCACCTGCTGAGGCGTAGAGACTATGACAGCACCCGAGATCTTTAGCTCGTTGATAATCGAGAGGTGGATATCACCTGTGCCTGGGGGAAGGTCAACCAACAGATAGTCCAACTTACCCCAGCGAGTCTGGTGGATAAGCTGATGCAGGGCATTCACAGCCATACCGCCGCGCCACATAAGAGCATCAGTAGGCTTGATGAAGAAGCCGATAGACATAATCTTTATACCCAACGACTGGCAAGGAATGATAAAGTCATGACCCTCCTCGTCGCGCTCAGCATCGGGAATATAACCCTCACATCCAAACATCTTATTCTGCGACGGACCATAGATATCGGCATCGAGGATACCCACGTTGTAACCCCTCTGGCGCAGTGCCACGGCGAGGTTTGCAGTGACTGTAGACTTTCCTACACCACCTTTACCCGATGCCACGGCAATAACGCGTGTAATTTCGGTTGTGGTTGTTACATTCTCCTGACGGCGTGGCTTTGGTGCTGCCTCGCGAATGATAACCATAACCTTATTATCTGGGTATGATTTTGCCATAAGCTCCTCGACCTGACGCTTCACCTTCTGTGCAAAGGGGTCGCGAGCCTTCTGGAAACGTAGTGTTATGGCCACTGAGCCATCCTCACCCATATCTGCGCGATCAACAAAACCGCTGTCGACGATGTTCTGCTCCGTCTCGGGGTGTATAATCTGGCGTAGTAGCGCCTCTAACTGTTCGTTCATAGTTTGTTAGAAATATTCTATTAATTAAAACTCAATCTTCAAATCTCCAACTACACGTGTCTGAATACCAGAGTGTGTGAAAATCACAGGAATCTCCTTGATGATATCACCTATCTCATCGCCATAGATATTGTAATTGAGACCCCAGTTCTTGGCGTAGACCATAGTCATAGAGTTCAAATACTCCTCGAAAGGTGTAAGAGGTGCTACATACTCGCAAATCTTATAGTTCGAAGATATATCGGCCAACTCTACAGCCTTACCAACAGCCTCGTTGAAACCACCTATGGCATCCACCAAGCCTATCTCCTTTGCCATAGTGCCGCTCCATACTCTACCCTCAGCGATGTTGAAAACCTTGTTTATGTCGAGGTTACGACCCTCGGCAACGTGCTGAGTAAAGGTCTCATATACTCTATCCACGCTTTTGTTAAGATTCTTACGCTGTATATCTGTAACAGGCTGGAAGAGGCTTGGGGTAACCGCTGCAGGTGATGTCTGCACACCATCCAGTGTAACACCCAAACGGTAGGTAAGGAAGTTCTTGATGTTAGGGATCATACCAAACACACCGATAGAGCCTGTGAGGGTGCTCTTGTCGCTGAAGATGTAGTCCGCAGGAGCAGAGATGTAATAACCACCACTGGCTGCCATATCACCCATAGATACCACCACAGGCTTCACCTGCTGGAGGAGTGTCATCTCTCGCCACGCCAACTCTGATGCTATTGCCGAGCCACCAGGAGAGTTCACACGCACAACAACCGACTTAATAGCGTCGTTGAGGCGTGCATCGCGCAACTCACGAGCCAGGCGTGAGCCATATACAGAGCCATCCTCGTAGTTATTACCATCAACAATCTGACCCTCGGCATAGATAATAGCCACGATAGGTGCGGTCTCAAACTCCAAAGAGTTAGAGTTTCCTACCGATGTGCTGAGGTGTGAGGTATTGATTGAAGATACGTAATCGGCAAGTGTTGTGGTGTTGAACAAACCATTTTCGTTGCGCTTAACACCATAATTATCATAGAGCGTAAAGAGGTAATCCTCCTGCTCCACAGCGTCGATCATACCTGCAGCAAGAGCATCATCAGGGAACGATACAGCGAGGTTCGCAGCATAACTCTTCAAAGTCTCAACACTAAGGTTACGGCTTACAGCGATATCCTCGCAGATGCTCTGCCAGATAGAGTCTACCATCTCCTGATTCTGCTTGCGGTTGGCATCCGACATCTTTGTGAGGAAGAAAGGCTCAACGGCACTCTTATACTTACAAGAAGAAGGGCGGAAGATCTCAACACCGATACCCAACTTATCAAAAACACCCTTGTAGAACATCAGAGATGTGGCACATCCGTACCAGTCGAGAGATCCCTCAGGGTTGAGGACAATCTTATCGGCAACCGATGCGAGGTAGTAGTCTGTCTGGGTATAGTAGTAGTTGTATGCCACGATGAACTTTCCCGACTGCTTGAATCTGTTGAGGGCATAGCGCAACTCCTCGATGTTGGCCGTAGATACCACACCCGCACCATCGGCATAGATGCAGATACCCTTGATATTATCATCCGACGCTGCCTGCTCAATTGCCGACAACACCTTCAAAAGTGGCAAAGTCTCGGTTACCGACATTGACATAGGGTCGAAGCCGCCAAGTGGTGAAGATGTAGGTGCGTCGGTGATATCCTCACCTATATTAATATATAGGATAGACTCACTCTTTACACCACTCTCTCCTGCATTCATTTCGAGCAAAGCACCCACCAACGAGCCTATTGCAAAAACGAATATACCTACGATACCTACTATCCAGGCAAGCATCGAGGCTCCAAACATTTTTAAGAAATTCATAATTTACGTTTTTAGTTAGTTTATACTTTTTTATCTCTTATTCGTGATGCTTATTGCTAATTATCTCTACCTTGCTCCCCACGTATCGCGATCCAACGAGCGGAAGCCTATAGCCTCGGTGATGTGGCTTGGTTCGATATTCTCCTTACCCTCGAGGTCGGCGATGGTGCGTGCCACCTTGATGATTCTGTCGTAGGCACGTGCCGAGAGGTTGAGGCGGTTCATTGCGCTCTCCAGAAGCGTAGAGCATACCTTATCCAATGGTGCGAAGCGGCGAAGCATTGCGCTGTTCATCATAGCGTTGCAGTGTATGTCGAGGCCTTCGAAACGTCGCAGCTGTATCTCGCGCGCAGCAATCACACGCTTACGAATCTCCGCACTCGACTCGGCCTTTTCCGTAGATGTCATCTCCGATATCGCCACAGGAACAACCTCTATATGTATGTCTATACGATCCATTAGTGGCCCTGAGATGTGCGACATATAGCGATGTACTGCCGCTGCCGAGCAACTACACTCCTTCGTAGGGTGGTTGTAGTAGCCGCAAGGGCAGGGGTTCATAGATGCTATGAGTGTGAAGCGCGCTGGATAGTCGACACTATACTTAGCACGCGATATGGTAATGTGTCTATCCTCGAGAGGCTGGCGCAGCACCTCCAGGACGTTACGTCCAAACTCCGGCATCTCGTCGAGGAAAAGCACGCCGTTGTTAGCGAGTGACACCTCACCAGGTTGTGGCGACTGTCCTCCACCTATCAGTGCCACCTGTGAAGTAAGGTGGTGTGGTGCTCGGAACGGACGTTGTGTGATAAGACCCTTATTTGTCCCTATCTTACCCGCCACGGAGTGTATCTTGGTGGTTTCCAATGCCTCCTCGAGGGTCATAGGCGGAAGTATCGTAGGTAGGCGGCGCGCAAGCATCGTCTTGCCAGATCCTGGTGCGCCTATCATTATTACGTTGTGTCCTCCGGCTGCAGCTATCTCCAGTGCTCGCTTGACATATACCTGACCCTTGACATCGGCAAAATCCTCATAAAACTCATCCTCCTCAACCTCGCCGCTACGGTTTATAAGATTCTCCGCAGGGGTGTAGGGAATCTTCTGCTCGAGTATCTGGCAAAGCTCCATAAGTGTTGTGATGCCTATACACTCTATACCCTCCACCACGGCGCCCTCCGAGATATTCTCCTCGGGCATAAACACACGCTTCAGACCCTTTTTTCGTGCCATAGCCACAAGTGGTAGTACACCCTTAACTGGTCGTATATAGCCGTTTAGCGACAGCTCGCCGATAAACATCGAATCCTCGAGCATCGTAGTGTGTATCTGCTCCGTAGCCAATAGGATACCTACGGCTATGGCGAGGTCATACTGCGAACCCTCCTTGCGCAAATCGGCAGGGGCGAGGTTCACCACAGTCTTCTTCGCAATAAGCCTATACCCCGAGTTTTCGAAGGCTGCTTGAATACGCTCGTGGCTCTCCTTGATGGTGTTGTCGGGCAGACCTACGATATAGAGGCCTATACCTCCCGCTGCAACATTCACCTCTGCCGTAACATCCACAGCTTCGATTCCCGATATAGCTCCGCTATTTACCTGAATGAACATAAGTTAAACGTTTCGTAGTTAGCAAATTATTACCTCACTATTTAATATGCGTCGCCGACACCTTACTTTTCACCTTTCACCTTTAAACCTATGCAAGGCATACCATACTTTTCCCCTTGTTTAGAATGGTGCTTCGTCGCTACGTGGTGATGCGGGGATATCAAACTCTCCGCCGCCCGACATCATACCGCTCGAGAAGCCCGACATAGGGTCGGGGTTGAAGCCCATAGGCTGGTTGCCACTCGACGAGAAGTCGTCGTAGGTCTCCTGTTTGCGGTAGTTATCGCGGCCCTGCATCGCCGTAGCCGTAACCGACGAGTCGGCATCGGCAAACTTAGCCTGCTCCTTGATGAAGCGCAGTGGCACATCGGTAACCTCACCATTACGATGCTTGGCGATGATAATCTCGGCCATACCCGCTGTCGACATATTATTCTCGTCGGTGGTGAGGCCATAGTACTCAGGACGATGGATAAATGCTACAACATCGGCATCCTGCTCGATGGCTCCCGACTCACGAAGATCCGACAACTGAGGACGCTTCGTACCACCGCGGTTCTCCACATTACGGCTCAGCTGCGAGAGGGCTATGATAGGCACGTTAAGCTCCTTGGCAATAGCCTTCAGAGTACGTGAGATGAGCGACACCTCCTGCTCGCGGTTACCACGTGTATCAGGTGTCGATGCGGTCATCAGCTGCAGGTAGTCGATGATGATAAGTTGTATGTTGTGCTGGGTCTTCAGACGGCGAGCCTTTGATCGGAACTCAAATACTGATAAGGCTGGTGTGTCGTCGATAAAGAGTGGAGCGCGTCCCAACTCCACGGTGTTGGTCTCGAGGTGTGCCCACTGCTGCGATGTGAGGTTACCCGTACGCAGATCCTTGGAGCTTAGCTGTGTCTCGGCAACGATAAGACGATTCATAAGCTGCACCGATGACATCTCCAATGAGAACACCGCCACAGGGGTCTTGAAATCGACGGTCATATTACGCGCCATAGTAAGCACAAAGGCGGTCTTACCCATAGATGGTCGTGCCGCGATGATGATAAGGTCCGAAGGCTGCCAGCCGAGCGTCACGCTATCGATATCGGTAAATCCTGAGCGCACGCCGTTATACTCTCCTGCGGTCTTCGAGGCCTCCTCGATCTGTGCCAGCGACTTACGCAGGATGTCGGCTGCAGACTGCACCGAGCGTTTCACATTACCCTCCGACACCTTGAATATCTCCTGCTCGGCATAGCCTATAAGCTCCGTGACATCCACCTCCTCGTCGTAGGAGCGACGCTGGATCTCCGTTGCCGAGCGTATCAACTCGCGCTGCACATATTTCTGTGCGATGATCTTTGCGTGGAACTCAACGTGTGCTGCCGATGCCACCTTCTGCGTCAGCTCGGCGAGATATGCCGCACCACCCACCTTCTGAAGATTTTTCTGAGCCTTTAGGCGCTCGGTAACGGTGTAGAGGTCGATAGCCTTCATCTCGAACGAGAGCTCCTGTATAGCCTTGAAAATCAGTCTATGCTCCTCGAGATAGAAGGTCTCGGGCTTAACATACTCCTGCACGTCGATGATAGCATCCCTCTCCAACATCAGTGCACCGAGTACCGCCTGCTCAAGTTCGGTGGCTTGAGGTGGCACAGTGCCGTCAATACCAGTCAGTTGCGCAAAAGCCTCGCTGTTATTCTCCGAATGTTTTTTATATTGTTTTGCCATATATGAATCGAGATAGGGTTAAAACATCCACAAAATTAAGAATTTTTCGGAGATTGCCAACTATTTCTCACCAACTATTTATAAATAGTTGTTTTAGAGTTGTGAACAAGTTGTGTTGATAAAATAGCTGAAGCCCTCATATAGGGTTGTTTTTGCGTTCTTTGTTGATGTAGTAGCCTATTTATTCTAATCCAAAACGATGTATAAATCGGTATGTGTAATATCATTTATTAATTTTTCGTTATCTTTGCCCTATAATATTCGTAATGGTAAATATAGAGTTCGACATAGCACGTCGCCTATCCGATAGACGTGGTGGCGCAAAGGCGGGAATTATGGAGCGTGTGGCGACCGTAGCCACCGCTGTGGGTCTCGCTGTCATCATCATCACCCTCTCGGTGGTTATCGGCTTCAAGCAGGAGTTGGGCGCGCTAATTGCGGGTGTGCAGTCCGATATCGTTGTCACCGCGCCGCAAAGTCGTGGTGTGGTGTCGTCGGTAGGTCTGGAGCGTCACGAGGAGCTGGAGCGAATTTTAGCCTGCGAGGGTGTGGAGCGTATGTCGCCATTTACCTCCAAGGAGGGTGTTCTCAAGAGCGATGATAATATCGTGGGTGTGCTGCTGAAGGGTGTCGACACGCTCTACGATAGTAACTTCTATCGCTCGAAGATTGTCGCGGGAGAGTTTCCGCGCGTGGGTCTCGAGCCCCGAACAAAGGATATCCTCATCTCGCAGCGCGTGGCAGATAGGATGGATGTCGAGGTTGGCGACCGCATCGAGATGTTGTTTCTAAATCTCGACGATGGCGTTTTGCGCGATAGGTTCTTGGTGTCGGGAATCTACCATACGGGAGTTGATGTTCTCGATGATCGCAGCGTTATCACCGATATGCGCAACGTGGCGCGCCTCTACGATGGCGATAATGGCGTTGTGACGGGTTATGAGCTGTGGCTTCGCGAGGGCGAGGATAAATACGAGGTTAAGGAGTGGCTGAACGAGGAGCTGCTGACGCTCTACTTCGACTACGGTATCCAGGCCGAGGCGTATACTATGGAGGATATCTTTCCGCAGATATTCGGGTGGTTGGCGACGCACGACATTACGGCGCTGTTGGTGATAGTTATAATGATTGTCGTGGCACTTATGAATATGGCTACGGCGCTGTTGATCATAGTGTTGGAGCGTGAACGTATGATAGGTCAGTTGCGAGCTTTGGGGATGCGAAGATGGGGTGTTGTGCGCCTCTTCCTCTATCGCTCGCTGTTCATCATTTTGCGTGGCGTGGCGTGGGGTGTTGCTGTTGGTATTGTGGTTGTTGTGGTGCAGCATCTGTGGCGCATCATCCCGCTACCTTCGGAGGGCTATCTCCTCGATGCGGTGCCTATTGCTATGTGCTGGGGATTGTGGCTCCTTGCCGTATGTGTCACGGTAGGTGTTACGATGGTCTTTATGCTTCTTCCTGCGGCACTTTCGGCGCGTGTATCGCCAGCTGAGAGTATGCGCTATGAGTAAACCGAAAAATATTGAGATTATGAAACCATATAACGAGGAACAGTCAAAGAAGGAGCAGGTGGAGGAGATGTTCGATAACATCGCCCCTACCTACGATCGCCTGAATCATATCCTGTCGCTCAACATCGACAAGGTGTGGCGCAGACGTGTTATGCGCATCGTGCGTCGTGCCAAGGCGCACCGCATTATGGATGTGGCAACGGGTACTGGCGACTTGGCAATCGCTATGGCCAAGCGTGTCGACCGCACCCAGATCTTAGGTGTCGACCTCTCGGAGGAGATGCTTGCCGTGGCGCGCCAGAAGATCCAGAAGCAGGGTCTCGAGGAGCGAATAATGCTCGAGAAGGGTGATGCTGAGAATCTTGATATGGTGGCATCGGAGAGCATCGACGCTGCAACGGTAGCCTTCGGAGTCCGCAATTTCGAGAATATGGGGCGAGGCCTCTCGGAGATATACCGCACCTTGCGCCCTGGGGGAAAGTTGGTGGTGCTGGAGTTCTCGATGCCCAAGAATAGGTTTATTCGCTGGGTGTATAGCCAGTATGCCCACCGATTGCTGCCACGCATCGGTGCTATGATATCGAAGGATAGCCGAGCATATACCTATCTCCCCGACTCGGTGGAGGAGTTCCCAGCCCCGGAGCGTTTTGCAGAGATTTTACACGGTGTGGGATTTAAGAGTGTCAAGCTCCGCAGGCAGAGTTTCGGCATTGCATATATATATGATGCCACAAAGTAGTAGCTGGTAATCTTGAGTTGAGGGTCGATGTTTAGGTCTATATCTCTTGTCATCGCTGCGATGCTGCTCCTTATTACAGGGGTTGAGGCTAAAGGAGGTGATGTTGTGGTTGAGGGTGTTACGCGCGTTACGCACCTCTCATCCTCGGGTGCGAACCTGTGGCTCAGGGTGCATAACGATAGGGCCTCTCGTGTGGTGCTCAAGCGCGCTGTTGTGGAGGTGGCTGTGGATGGCGTGCCACAGGTGGAGTTGTCGCTACGTGAAAAGGTCGTTGTCAGGGGTCGTAGGACGGAGGATGTCCTGGTGCCTCTGCGCTTCGAGTCCCGCAGGACGCTCTCCTTTCTGCGTCTGTTGCGCAAGGCGTTGGATGGCAGCGGTGAGGGTATCACCATATCCTACGAGCTTCGTGGTGGAACGCTGCTTTTCCGCCGCACTATAGCGCAGAAGGATATCACGCTGAGGGATGTGGCGACGCTTTTAGGTATGGATTTCCAGAGCTTTAAACGAGAGTTAGATAAGATTAGAGAATAGAAACATAGTTTTATGAGACGATTGATACTTTTAGTCGTGGTGCTTTTTGTAGGTTCTGCGGCTATGGCACAGAAGATTGATAGCGTGGTGCATAACCTTGCATCGCGTAACCTAAGCGGCAGCCACGTTCTTGTTTCGGAGGATGGTGCTACTCGCGAGGCAGTACGTATTGTCGAGGCGCAGCGCCGTACAAGGGTTATTAGCGGCTTCCGCATCGTCATCTACTCGGATAATGGACAGTATGCGGGCGATAATGCGCAGACGGAGCTTACGTCGTTTCGCGAGAAGTTTCCGCATATAAACGCCTATATGGTCTACGAGAGTCCATACTTCAAGGTATCGGTGGGTGACTGCCTCTCGATGGAGGAGGCGCAGATACTTATGGCACAGCTTACGCCCCACTACCCTAAGGCCTTCCCCAAGCGTGAGAACATCCGCTACGAGGAGCTCTATGATGCACGCCGCGAAGCTCGCGATACCCTCGCTGTTGGTTGCCCCGAGGTGGTAATTGAGAGAAATGCGGGTGAGGCAGCACAATTTTTTGAAGAAAATAATGAAATTATTGAGTAAAAAATTTCCACAATTAAAATAGGTTTTATAAATTTGTGGTTGGAAAAGTATTTAACAATTTAAAATTTATAGCTATGAAGAAGATTTTTGCATTGGCAGTTTTGTTTGCTGCTGTATCTATGGTATCTTGCGGTTGCTTCCAGAAGAAGGCTGAGTGTGCAGAGGGTGAGTGCTGCGCTGAGAAGACAGAGTGCTGCGCTGAGAACGCAGAGTGCCAGGGTGAGTGCACTGCAGAGTGCTGCGCTGAGTGTGAGAAGGCTGAGAACTGCCCAAAGAAGGGTGAGTGCTGCGCTGAGTGCGACAAGGCTGAGAACTGCCCAAAGAAGGGTGAGTGCTGCGCTGAGTGCGACAAGGCTGAGAACTGCCCAAAGAAGGCTGAGTGCCAGGGCGAGTGCGCTGCAGAGTGCCAGAGTGAGCCTAAGGCTGAGTGCTGCGCTGAGTACCAGGAGTAGTGCAAGACCATTTATTATTATAGCGGGTGACGTGTCATCCGCTATTTTTTTTGCATCATTATCTCCGATTAGGAGTTATAATAAGAGTATCCCACTTGGAGAGGTTTTGACCTACGATCCAAGTGGGATATCTCTTGTGTTATGTCGGGCATTGCGCCCCTACGATAGACTATTAAGCCTTGTTGTCAGAGCCGAGAACCTCCTTAATCTTGTGGATGTAGAGCTTCTTCATATTGTCACGAGCAGGACCGAGGTACTTACGTGGATCGAACTCTGCTGGCTTCTGAGCGAATACCTCGCGTACAGCAGCTGTCATAGCCAAACGTGAGTCAGAGTCGATGTTGATCTTACATACTGCGCTCTCAGATGCCTTACGCAACTGCTCCTCTGGAATACCTACTGCAGCCTTCAAAGCACCGCCATACTTGTTGATAGTATCTACCTCGTCCTGTGGCACTGATGAAGAGCCGTGGAGAACGATAGGGAAGCCTGGAAGCTGCTCCTCGATAGCTGCCAACACGTCGAATGCCAATGGTGGTGGCACAAGGCGACCTGTCTGTGGGTCGAGGGTACACTGCTCAGGTGTGAACTTAAACGCACCGTGTGACGTACCAATAGAGATAGCCAATGAGTCGCAACCAGTCTTTGTCACGAAGTCGACAACCTCCTCAGGCTTTGTATAGTGGCTCTCGGCAGCCGAAACCTCATCCTCGACACCTGCCAATACGCCAAGCTCACCCTCTACCGTAACGTCGAACTGGTGTGCATACTCCACAACCTTCTTTGTAAGTGCAACGTTCTCATCATAAGGCAAATGCGAGCCATCAATCATCACTGATGAGAAGCCCATATCGATACAGCTTTTGCAAGTCTCGAAGCTATCGCCGTGGTCGAGGTGGAGGACAATCTGTGGCTTCTCCCAGCCAAGCTCCTTAGCATACTCCACAGCACCCTCAGCCATATAGCGGAGAAGAGTCTGGTTTGCATACTGGCGAGCACCCTTCGATACCTGGAGGATCACTGGAGACTTTGTCTCTGCAGCAGCCATAACGATAGCCTGCAACTGCTCCATATTGTTGAAGTTGAACGCAGGAATAGCGTAGCCGCCATCAACGGCCTTCTTGAACATCTCGCGTGTATTAACGAGACCTAAATCCTTGTAATTAATCATAGTAGTATATTGTTTAGTTGTTAATGATTTCGTTTCTGCGGCTTTAAGCAGCAAATATATTGCAAAGATATAATAAAATTTTTGAAAAATTATAAAGTTTTGCCCTAAAAAGAGCTATTACCCTTTGTATAAATCTCATTCCCGCTTTTGGGGTTAAAATAATTCTATACTTTTCTGTTATTGCCTTTCACCTTTCACTTTTTTTTATTACCTTTGTTTCGTATTATGCGCTTCGAGGAATGGTGCTGTGCGTTACCCTCAGAGCGACAACTGATTAAGCATATAACTTACATTAAAATATAGAAGCTGTGAGCAAAGAGTATAAGCGTTATCTTATCACCTCGGCACTTCCTTATGCCAATGGCCCTGTGCATATCGGCCACTTGGCGGGTGTTTATGTGCCTTCGGATATCTATACACGTTACCTTCGCCTGAAGGGTCACGACGTTATTTCAGTATGTGGTAGCGATGAGCACGGTGTGCCTATCACCATCAAGGCTCGTAAGGAGGGTATCACCCCTCAGCAGGTCGTAGACCGTTATCACGAGATTATCGAAAAGTCATTCCGCCGTCTTGGTATGTCGTTCGACATCTACTCTCGTACCTCATCGCCTACGCATCGCGTCACAGCTTCGGAGTTCTTCCGCAAGCTCTACGACGAAGGTAAGTTCATCGAGCAGACTACAGAGCAGTTCTACGACGAGGAGGCGCAGACATTCCTTGCCGACCGCTATATCATCGGTGAGTGTCCACATTGCCACAATGAGAAGGCCTATGGCGACCAGTGTGAGAAGTGTGGCTCGACGCTCTCGTCTAACGAGCTTATCAACCCTCGCAGCGCAGTGTCGGGTGCCGTACCCGTGAAGCGCGAGACCAAGCACTGGTACTTGCCTTTGGATAAGTATGAGGGTTTCCTTCGTGAGTGGATTTTGGAGGGACATAAGGAGTGGAAGTCGAATGTCTATGGTCAGTGCAAGAGCTGGCTCGACCTCGGTCTTCAGCCACGTGCCGTAAGCCGCGACTTGGACTGGGGTATCCCTGTGCCTGTTGAGGGTGCTGACGGCAAGGTGTTGTATGTATGGTTCGATGCTCCTATTGGCTATATATCTGCTACTAAGGATCTTACACCCGACTGGGAGAAGTATTGGAAGAGCGAGGATACCAAGATGGTACACTTCATCGGTAAGGATAACATCGTTTTCCACTGCATCGTTTTCCCTTCGATGTTGAAGGCCCACGGCGACTATATCCTTCCAGAGAATGTCCCTGCTAACGAGTTCTTGAACCTCGAGGGCGACAAGATCTCTACGTCGCAGAACTGGGCAGTATGGCTCCACGAATACCTCGATGAGTTCCCAGGTAAGGAGGATGTATTGCGCTATGTGTTGTGCGCCAACGCTCCAGAAACGAAGGATAACGACTTCACGTGGAAGGACTTCCAGTCGCGTAATAACTCGGAGTTGGTAGCCGTATTGGGTAACTTCGTAAACCGCGCCTTGGTGCTTACCAAGAAGTACTACGACGGCATCGTCCCTGAGCGTGGTGCGTTGACCGACTACGACGAGGCTACTATCGAGGAGCTTCAAAAGATTAAGACCTCTTTGGAGCGTAATATCGAACACTATCACTTCCGTGAGGCGTTGAAGGATGCTATGGCCTACTCACGTATCGGTAACAAGTATCTCGCTGATACAGAGCCTTGGAAGGTTGTTAAGACAGACCCTGAGCGCGTTAAGACTATCCTTAACATTGTGCTTCAGATTACCACCAACACCGCTATCGCTATCGAGCCATTTATGCCATTCTCGGCAGCCAAGATTCTCAATATGCTCCACGTGGAGCGTTTCGGTTGGGAGGAGCTTGGTAGTATGGAGTTGCTCTCTGCGGGCCACGCTATTGGCGATGCGGAGCTTCTCTTCGAGAAGATTGAGGACGACGTAATCCAGAAGCAGCTCGATAAGCTTGCTGCGGCACGTCAAGCGAAGCTTGCTGCGGAGGCCTCGCAGAATGTAACCGAGCAGAAGCCAGAGGTTACGTTCGATGACTTCCAGAAGATGGATATCCGTGTTTCAACAATCCTCGAGGCAGAGAAGGTCGCAAAGACCAAGAAGCTCCTCAAGCTCACTATCGACACTGGCATCGACAAGCGCACTATCGTGTCGGGTATCGCGGAGTACTACACTCCTGAGGAGCTGGTGGGTCGTCAGGTTTTGGTTCTTGCCAACCTCGCGCCACGCGCTATTAAGGGCATCGAGTCACGCGGTATGATTCTTATGGCCGAGGATGCTTTGGGTCGTTTGGTGCTCGTGCAGCCTGAGGATAAGACTATGTCAGGTGCGATGATTGGATAGTATAAACAATTGATAGTTAACGGGTTAACATCTTATAACCTAAAAATATAACCAATTAAAAACTTTTACTTTTACTATGGAAAACATTAAATGGGGAGAGCTTGGTTTTGCATACTACAAGACCGCTTTCAATGTTCGCTATCACTACGCTAATGGTCAGTGGAGCCAGATGGAGGTAACCGATGACGAGTACATCAAGATGCATATGTCTGCAGCTTGCTTGCACTACGGCTTGGAGATCTTCGAGGGTCTTAAGGCTTTCCGCGGTGTTGATGGTAAGGTGCGCTTGTTCCGTCCAGATGAGAACGCTAAGCGTATGATCAACTCTGCTAACCGCCTTTGCTTGCCAGCTCCTACTGTTGAGCAGTTCGTAGAGGGTTGTGTTGAGTGTGTAAAGCGTAACCTCGACTTCGTTCCACCATACGAGACAGGTGCGTCACTCTACTTGCGTCCTACCCTTCTCGGTACTAAGACTTGTCTTGGTGTACGTGCCGTAGACGAGGCTGACCTTATCATCTTCTGCGCTCCTGTAGGTCCATACTTCAAGGGCGGTATGTCAGCTATCAAGGCTCTCATTATGCGTGATCAGGACCGTGCTGCTCCACGTGGAACAGGTGACGTAAAGGTAGGTGGTAACTACGCTTCATCTATCTGGTCATTGGAGGAGGCTCACAAGCAGGGCTTCTCTAACGTATTGTACCTCGATGCTGCAAC
Source organism: Alistipes sp. (assembly GCA_017630455.1). Classification (GTDB taxonomy): domain Bacteria; phylum Bacteroidota; class Bacteroidia; order Bacteroidales; family Rikenellaceae; genus Alistipes. The sequence continues at coordinate 87,492 of JAGBVG010000074.1, forward strand.
ACACTCAAAGGTTGAGGAGTTTGGTGCTGCTAACTTCTTCGGTATCAAGAACAATACATACGTAACTCCTAAGTCTACTTCTATCCTCCCATCTATCACAAATAAGTCACTCCGTCAGATCGCTGCTGACCTTGGTCTTACTGTTGAGGAGCGCGACATTCCTGTTGAGGAGCTCGCTACATTCGAGGAGGCAGGTGCTTGCGGTACTGCAGCTGTTATCTCGCCTATCGGTGCGTTGTATGACCTTGACAATGGTGTAACTTACGACTTCGGTATGAAGGTTGGTGATACTTGCAAGAAGATGTACGATCACCTCCAGGGCATCCAGTACGGTCGTGTTGAGGATATTCACAACTGGAACGTAGAGGTTCTCTAATTTCTTGTGATAGTGTCGCGTTAGCGGCACATCCCTAAAAGTAAATCACCCAGGGCTGTACTTCTTGTACTATCCCCGGGTGATTTCTTTTGTGATGCACCACTACCACACCACTCTGACAAGAAATTACCCTCTCGCTCCCGAGGGGATCTTCTTTTGTGATAGGCCAAATCTAACCACTTCTAACATTAAATAACACTACCCCTCCCGAAGACCTTTCCCTATCTTCCCTATCCTCCTTAAACTCCTTATCCTCCCTGCTCTACCACAAAAAAAGAGCGTTCCACGTGGAACACTCCTCTTTTATTACTCTGTTATCGTCTCCCTATCTGCCAAATTTTATGAGCAGTACATTGATATCTGCGGGCGATACGCCAGGAATTCTGCTCGCCTGACCTATTGTCGAGGGGCGAATGCGAGATAGTTTCTGGCGTGCCTCGATCGTCAAGCTCTGTAGTGCATTGTAGTCAAACTCCGCGGGAATGGCGATACTCTCCAGTCTATGCATCTTATCTGCGTAGTATCTCTCTCTCTCGATGTAGCCTCTGTATTTAATCTGTATCTCCGCCTGCTCTATCACCTCTTTCGAAAGCTCGTTTTCGTTGATGTACTTTTCGAGTCTCTTCGACACCTTTTTCAGCCCCTCGATGTTCACATTGCTGCGCAAAACTATGTCGTAAAGCTTTTTTCCTTGTGTCAGAGGCTCCTCCCCTATCGAAATTAAGTAGTCGTCAATTTCGCCTATTCTTACCGGAGTCTTGCGAAGCATCGAAATAAGCGATTCTACAGCCGAATTTTTTTTGAGCAGATTTTCATATTTTTCGTCACTCACGAGACCTATTTTGTAGCCAAGTGGTGTCAATCGCGCATCGGCATTATCCTGACGAAGCAGAATACGATACTCCGCTCGCGATGTGAACATTCTGTATGGCTCATCCACACCCTTAGTCACAAGGTCGTCAATCAGCACACCAATGTATGCCTCATCGCGCTGAAGCACCACGCTCTCCTCGCCCTTAAGTGAGCGATGCGCGTTGATACCTGCCATCAGTCCCTGTGCCGCAGCCTCCTCATATCCCGTAGTTCCATTTACCTGACCTGCGAAGTAGAGGCCCTCGACGAGTTTCGTCTCTAGGGTATGGTGCAGCTGTGTAGGTGGGAAGTAGTCATACTCGATAGCATATCCTGGGCGATATACGTGAACATCCTCCAAACCCACGATGTTACGTAGCGCCTCGAGCTGAACCTCATAAGGCAGCGACGATGAGAAGCCATTGAGGTAATACTCATTCGTATCTCTACCCTCAGGCTCCAAGAATAGCTGATGTTGCTCCTTCTCGGCGAAGGTACGTAGCTTATCCTCGATGCTTGGGCAGTAGCGTGGTCCTATGCCCGATATCGTGCCGTTGAAGAGTGGCGAACGGTCAAATCCCATACGTAGTATGTCGTGTACGCGCTTCGAGGTATATACCATAAAGCAAGGCAGCTGCTCCTTAACCACCTCTGTATCAGTGTCATAGGAGAATTTACCTGGCTCCATATCACCCTCCTGCATCTCCAGAGCCTCGAAGTTTATGGTGCGTGCATCAAGGCGTGCTGGTGTTCCAGTCTTCATTCTACCCATCTCAAAGCCGAGCGCCCTGAGCTGTGCCGATATGCCGTGTGCCGCCTGGTCGCCCGCTCTGCCGCCCTCAGCCTGTGCCTCGCCGCAGTGCATCACGCCCTCAAGGAATGTTCCCGCCGTGAGCACTACCCTACTACACTCTATCTCCACCCCCATTCGCGTTTTAACGCCCCTTACGCGCGGTTTCTCCGCCGTGTGGTCTATGAGTATCTCCGTCACTGAATCTTGCCACAGATAGAGGTTTGGGGTGTTTTCGAGCGTATGTCGCCACTGTCGCGAGAACTCTGCCTTGTCGCACTGCGCACGTGGACTCCACATCGCAGCTCCCTTCGAGCGGTTGAGCATACGGAACTGAATGGTACTTAGGTCGGTGATGCGGCCCATCTTACCACCGAGAGCATCTATCTCGCGCACTATCTGACCCTTTGCCACGCCTCCCACAGCAGGGTTACACGACATCGCTGCAATCTTATCCATATCTATGGTTATGAGCAGCGTGCGCGAGCCGAGACGTGCTGCTGCCGAGGCGGCCTCACATCCTGCGTGTCCAGCACCTATGACCACTATATCGTATTGCAGTTTCATAGATATCTCTCCTGTAGAAGTTTGAGGTATTTGTTCTCCATACGGCGCATATTCTTCTCTGCCCACGCGGTTTTATCCTTATGTCCGCAGAGGTGCAGCGCGCCGTGTACTATTATGCGGCGCATCTCGTTGAATGGCAATGAGTTATATAGCGAGGCGTTGTCAGTCACGGTAGCCACGTCGATATATACCTCGCCAGCCACTATGCTCTCCTCTACCCTACTTTCGCGCTCCTCGAATGTTATTACGTCTGTGAAGTAGTCGTGACCCAAGAAGTCGCGGTTCATCTGGCGATGATACTCCGATGAGCAGAAAATATAGTTTATCTCTCCTGCTTTGTATCCCTCGCTACGAATTACCTCCTCAATCCATCTGCGTAGCGCTAAACGCTTGGTAGGCAGATAGTTGCAATCTTGGTTGTAGAAATGTATCATTGCGCTGTGTATCAATTATTTGGGTTACTTTTATTTCTTTTTGAAGAACGACGACACCGTCAGAGGCTTCTTGGTCTCGCAGTCGTAGATGGCTATACGCACATAGGGCAGGTCGTCGCTGTCGATGCCGCTACCTATGGTGCCGATCTTCTGATCCTTTTTAACCACATCGCCCTTCTTGACATTCACGGCACTGAGGTTTGTGTAGGTCACAAGATACTCATTATAGCCGAGGAACACGGTGTATTTATTTGTCACCTTTTTGTACTGTACCTCCTGCACTATGCCGTCATATATGGTCTTTACTGCTGCACCCTTCTTACCTGTTATGGTGCCTCCGAAGCCCTGCTCCGTGAGTACGCCGCCCTCTACTGGGAGGTTTAGGCCGTGGGTGTTGCGTGAGAATCCGCTACCTACCTTGTTTCCCTTGAGCAGCTTCTGCAACTCTGCTACAGCCTGGTCATACTGCTTCTGCTGCTTGCGCTGCTCGTTTATAGCCTCCTTTTCGCGCTTTGTGAGGCGGTTGAAGGCTCGTTGTGCCGCTGTGCGACTATCCTCCAACTTACGACGCTCAGCCTTCAGAGCATTGGATATGGAGTCTAACTCTATGTTACGCGCCGCTAATATGGCACGCTGCTCCATAAGTTTCTCTGTTTGAGCTATTATGGTGTCTGCTAAGCTTTTACGGCTTGCAGTTATATGTTCTATCTCAGCCTTGCGATGTGCAGCCTCGGTTATGCTTTGCGACGCGAGGATGTAGTTGGTGTTGTTGTTCTGCACGTAGTTGCGGTATGCCACACGTATCGCCTCGGCATATATCTCGCGATTGTTCTTAAGCACTTTGTCTAACGAGTCTATGGTTGCTGCATACCCCGCCATAGTCTTTAATAGGGTGGTGCGCTCGCTGTCCAACTCACCAATGTAGTTGCTTCGCAGACGTACCTCTTTGTCGAGTGCCGCCACCTCCTTTTTCGCGCTCTTTTTCTCGCGCTTGAGGCTCTCCACCTCGGCCTTTGTCTTGTTAAGCTCCTTCTTATATTGCTCCATCCTGCGACGCTGTGCCTCAGCCTTATCGTTCTGTGCCTCAGCTGCGAGTGGGGTAGTGATAAGAGCTATGAGAAGCAGAATATGTAATATATACCTTGCCATATCGCTACTTTGTAGTTTTCGATTTCAGTTCCTCGATGTGTGCCTCCATCTCCTTGGCGTCATATCCGCGCTCCACGGCCTTCTGCCAATATGTCTCGGCCATAAATACTTCACCCAATGCCCACAGGATATCGCCATAGTGGCATAGCAGCGAGGCGTCGCGCTGCGAGGTTATCGTGAGCGCCTGACGCATATATCTCTTTGCCTCGGCATCGCGACCCAGAAGGTGTAGTATCCAGGCGTATGTGTCGACGTATGCCGCATTGTTGGGCTCTGCCATCATAGCGCGATAGGACATCTCCATTGCCTGATCGAGGTTCTTGCCGAGCAGACTCATAAAGTAGGCGTAGTTGTTGAGTACGAGAATGTTGTCGGGATTATACGTCAGAGCCTTGCGGTAGGCCTTGAATGCTGCTCTATCCTGCTTCATCTCGTGTCGCACATCGCCTATATTGCCCCACAGCGTGCTGCGCTCCTGGTCTGTTGTTGCACTCTTGAGAGCCTCTTTAAATGTCGCTATAGCGGCCTTGTAATCGCCTCGCTCCATAGATATATATCCCGCAAAGGTGCGTATCGCCGCATCCTTTGGGAAACGCTCCAGAGCCTCTTTGAGGTCTGCATCGACAAGGCTGTCGCGCTCAAGGTAGTGTTCGAATTGTAGCAGGTAGATGTAATCCTCGGCTGTAGTGTCGCTATTTGTGCGATGGCGGCGCAGCAACTCCAAGGCTTGCTCCCTGTTACCCCCTGCCATAAGGTGCTGAGCGTATGTGTTTACCACCTCGCGGTTGTTGGGGTGATCAATTGCCAGACGCTGGATTATTGCTCCCAGACGTATGTAATTATTGCCGTAGAAGGTGTTGTTGGAGGTGTACTGCTCGAGACGGTGAAGCTTATCGGCAATGCTGAGGTCATCGCTGCGGAACAGACGATTCTCATAGTCGAACATACGCTCCACATCTCCTTTCGACGAGTAGTATTGCGCTATGGCATCGAGCGTCTCCACCCTTGTGGTGTCCAAGAGGTAGGCCTCTTCGTATGTCACACGTGCCAAGGAGTCTTTGCCCGCAGCCTCGTATGTCGCTGCAAGTACAGTGCGGGCGTCAATGTCGTAGGGATGCTCCTTTGTGCGACGATCTCCCTCCTCTATGGCGCGCTCAAATTGTCGAGTGTCGATAAGCAGATGTTGCTTAATCTCTGCGAGGTAGTGGTTATATCCCGTGCGGAGCTCCGCGCTGTCGAGGATCGCAATAGCGGAGTAGGGCATTCCTGATGAGCCATATATCACTGCCAAGGCGTGATATGACTGCAGGTTCTTGGGATCGAGACGCATCAGGCGGCGATAGATAGGTATGGCGCGTGTGTACTGACGATTTTCGATAAGTTTTGTGGCATAATTCTCTGTGTACCACTTATTTGTGGTGTCGCCAGCAAAGGCCTTATAGGCATATCTCAGAGCCTCGCCGCGATCTCGCTCCGTGATACTCAGGTAGTAGAGAGCAGGGCTGTAGGTGCTGTCTGCTTCCACAATCTCGCGCCACAGCTCTCGCGCCACTAAGGTGTCGCGGTATATCGTCAGACGCTTTATGGCCTCCGTATGGCGATATACTCTATGAGTGGTATCGGGCATAGGGATGTGTGTGGTGTGGGCAGCCATAGCCTTGTTGCCCACAATCGAAGCCATCGCCATAAATATCGCGACGGCATATTTCACCAAGCCCTTCATACTCACCCCTATTTAACGTTAAGAGTGGCTAAAAAAGTATGTAGTTTTAGCCACTCTTAAATCTTGTTGTCGAAATGCTATAGCGCGCTCTCAAACTGGTTCAGGAAGCGAACATCATTCTCGAAGTAGAGGCGGAGGTCTCCCACGCCATACTTGAGCATTGCGATACGCTCAATACCCATACCAAATGCGAAGCCTGAGAACTCGTTAGGGTCGATATTGTTGTACTTCAATACGTTAGGGTCAACCATACCGCAACCCATAATCTCCAACCAACCAGTACCCTTACATACGCCGCAGCCCTTACCGCCACAGATAGAGCACGATACGTCTACCTCGGCTGAAGGCTCAGTAAATGGGAAGTACGAAGGACGCATACGAATCTGTGCCTGCTCGCCGAAGAGCTCCTTGGCGAAGTAGAGAAGCGACTGCTTCATATCGGCAAACGAGACGTTGCGGTCGATATACAAGCCCTCGATCTGGTGGAAGATGCAGTGTGCGCGGTATGAGATAGCCTCGTTACGGAACACACGGCCTGGGCATATAACGCGAATAGGAGGCTTCTGACGCTCCATAGTACGCACCTGAATCGACGAGGTGTGGGTACGCAACACCACGTCAGGGTTGCTCTCGATGAAGAACGTATCCTGCATATCGCGAGCTGGATGCTCGGGTGGAAAGTTGAGGGCCGAGAAGACGTGCCAGTCGTCCTCGATCTCTGGACCATCAGCGATGGTGTATCCGAGGCGTGAGAAGATGCTCTCGATCTCCTGCTTAACGATAGAGATAGGGTGGCGCGAACCTACCGACTCCACTGAGCCAGGACGTGTCATATCGTCTATCTTTGCGGCGTTCATCGCTGCGGCGTTGCCAATCTCCTCCTTGAGGGTGTTGATACGCTCTGTAGCCACATTTTTGAGGTGGTTAAGCTTCTGTCCGAGCTCGCGCTTAAGCTCTGGAGCCACGCTCTTAAACTCCTCCATAAGAGCACCAAGCGCACCCTTCTTGCCAAGAATCTTAATGCGGAATGCCTCAACATCGGCAGCACTTTGTGGTGCGAAAGCCTCTATCTCGGCTAATAGTTCTTCGATTTTATTTATCATATATCGTTCGTATTGTTTATGTCAATTAATTTAATTAACTTTGTCTGGTGTTTGTTTCAGAACATACAGATAATATTCAACGTACAAAGTTACTAATTTTTTTACAAATGAAAAGACTTTCGGCTATAATAATTAGCTTTTTGCTGCTCTTGCCGTTTGGTGTTAAGGCTCAGAGCGTGGGTGTTGTGATGAGTGGCGGTGGCGCAAAGGGTCTTTATCACATCGGAGTGTTACGTGCATTCGAGGAGAATGGCATCCCTATCGACTACATCTCTGGCACGTCGATGGGTTCGATTATCGGAGGTCTCTACGCAGCGGGATACACCATCGAGGAGATGGAGGAGATAGCTCTGTCGGGTGATTTGGAGCTGTGGGTAAGTGGTCGTATAAACGATAAATACAACTACTATTTTGTTGATAACGACCGCATTAAGAGTATGATACGTGTGCCGATAGGTGCCAGTGGCGAAGTTCATCGCCGACGTGTTGTTCTGCCCGATGCTATGATGAACACTGCCGAGATCGATCTCGCCCTCAACTCCTTCTTTGCCCAGCCATCTACGGCCGCAAAGGGCGATTTCGATAGCCTTATGATTCCATTTAGGTGTATTGCCACCGACATCTATAACCATCGTGCCGTGGAGCTTCGTAGTGGCGATTTAGCACGTGCCATACGTGCCTCTATGGCCATCCCCGTGGCCTTTCCTCCCACGATAATCGACTCGGTGCTTATGTGCGATGGTGGTTGCTACGACAACTTCCCGTGGAAGAGCCTCGACGATACGTTCCATCCCGACATCCTTATTGGTGTCAGTTGCACGAATATGGGCTCGAAACTCGCCAAGGATGCTTCGGTTGTCGAGCAGCTGATGTCGTTGATCACTATGCCTTCGGATTTCAACCTCCCGGAGGGTCGCTCGGTGCTTATTAATCGTCTTGTCGATGTCTCGATGCTCGACTTCTCCAGTGCTGCGGAGGTTATGGCTCAGGGCTACAACGACGCTTTGAGTGCCATACCTCAGATTCGCGAGCTGGTGTCGCGCCGTATGACTCCAGAGGAGTGTGCCAAGCGTCGCGAGGAGTTTCGCAAGAAGTGCCCCAAGGCTATGATTGGCGAGGTGAATATCGATGGTATCACCGAGGATCAGAAGAGCATAGCACGACGAATGATGAAGATGGGTAGCGTCAAGAAAAATACTCCTATGCACGCCCAGACCTTCTCGGATAACTACCTTTCGATGTTGGCCAATGGTTCGATACGCAGCGAGTTCCCTATCTTCACCTACAACTACGCCACCGAGAAATATGACGTGTCGTTGCCGCTTAGCATGCGTCCGAAATTCGATATTGCCATCGGTGGTAATATCTCCTCTACGGCCTTCAACCAAGCGTACATAGGCCTTAACTATGGCAAGGTGGGCAAGGTGCTGCAGACCTTCAACCTCGACATTCTTCTGGGTCCGGTATACACTATGGCGCGTCTGAAGGGTCGTACAGCTCTTATCTACGATGCACCTATCTACTTTGACTATGGCTACGACTTCAACATCCACAACACCCTCAGCGGCAACTTCGGTAACCTCACTTCTGTGGATGACTCCGAGCCGATACGTATGGTGGAGAACTTCATCACGGTTGCTGTGGGTAATGCTTTCGAGCGTAAGAGTGTCGCGGAGCTGCGAGTAAATACGGGTCTCGATGGTTTCAGCTATGCCCAGGAGGGATCAGCCAAGCGACTATATAGCAATTTCCACTACATTGCTCCGGGTCTGTTCCTCGAGCGTTCGTCACTTAACAAGCAGCTCTTCCCTACGCGAGGTTCGATGTTTGCAACTTCGGCAATATATGTCTATGGCCGTGTGCGAAACGACAATGTCGAGGCTGTTGCGCCTAACAGATCCAATATGATACGTCAGTGGTGGGGTGCTAAGGTGCATTGGGAGCACTATCTCGATGTAACGTCAAACGAGGCATTTACGCTCGGCTACAGCGTTGAGGGTCTCTATACCACACACCCAGAGTTTGATACCAAGGAGGCTACGTTGCTCTCCTCGCCGCTCTATGCACCGCTGCTTCACTCGCGTATGATATATATGCCTGAGTTCCGAGCTAACAGATATGTTGGTGTCGGCATTATGCCTACGGCACGCATCTACAAGAACCTATACGCGCGCCTGAGTCTCTATGCAATGGCACGTGACAGATTCGATGGCAAGGTTATGCACTATATGTCCGACCTGTCGTTTATCTACCACACGCCTATAGGCCCTGTGAGCTTGGCACTTACGAAGTATAACCTTCATAACTCCAAAAACCTATATCTCACCTTTAACTTCGGTTACGCAATCTTCGGTCGCAAGGGCTTGTATTATTAACCCCTTGAGCCTCTCTATGCGCATCGTGGAGCCCTTTATCGTAAGGGCCATTTCGAGGTGTGCCATATCCCCGACCTCGCGCAGCTTATCCGTTGCCACACGTATTGCCTCCGATAGGGTATGTTTGGTGATCTCGTTGCGAAGTATCTGCGGTATAGCCTGCTTGGCTTTTGCGTAGTGGCTCACGGCAGCTAAGATTGTCGATAGGGTAGCTATGGCATAGTCGTCGACGTTCGTCGGCTCGAGGTAGAGGCTGCGGTGCGGATGGCTAAATGGAGGTGTGCCATACCGCGCTATGCCGTTTGCTGCATAGGAGGTGTCGTTGTCTATGAGTGTCATCTCTGTGTCGCTGCAGATGATGTTGTAGGGCGATATATCGCCGTGGGTCTCTCCCGTCTGAAGATGCCTTAGCGCCATAGTGTCAAAGGCGCGACTTAAGCACTTTAGGTCACGATCCTCACACCTCAGTACTTGGTCGAGACTCCTCCCCTCCAGCCATCTGCGTACCAAGCATCTCACATCACATACTCTGCCCGATAGGGTATAGATCTTCAGGCTCGCAATGCTGTGCGATGTGCTGCGCCTCGGGCAGGATGAGGCATCGTAGAAGCATTTAAGCAAAAAGTCGCCCTCGATGCCGACTATGCGACATCGAGAGGCGACACTGATACTTCCAGCAATGATACTCTCGGGGTAGATACGTATCCCTCCTATACCATCAATATGTAGTAGAGGTTGTTGCAGGGCGTTGATAATGTCTACCGCCGTAAGCATCACTACGCGATACGCTTCAAGAGCTCTACGAGGAGCTTCCAGAACTTATCCACGGTCGAGATCTCAAGACGCTCGTCTGGAGAGTGTACGCCGCGGAGTGTAGGACCGAATGAGACCATCTCGAGGTGTGGGTACTTCTCGAGGAACAAGCCGCACTCCAAACCTGCGTGGATGGCACGCACCTTAGGCTCCTGAGCAAAGAGGTCGCGATAGCACTGTACGGTCTCCTGGAGGAGCTTCGACTCTGGGTTAGGTGCCCAACCTGGGTAGCCGTCAGAGTGCTCCACGTCGAAACCTGCGAGGTAGAACGTCGACTCGATAGTCTGTGCAGCATAGAGCTTCGCGCTCTCCACAGATGAACGCTGCGATGTTGTAACCTTGATCTCCTGATTCTCGGTGTCGAACTTCACAGATGCGAGGTTCGAAGATGTCTCAACAAGGCCTGGCATAGCAAACGACATAGCAAGTACGCCGTTAGGAAGACCTACGAGTGCAAGCAACAAGTAGCAGAGGTCGTCGTTTGACATAACCTTTGCAGGGGTCTCAGCGTCGGTAACGGCAAAGCGCATACGTGGCTCGGTGTGCTTGAACTCCTCCATCATCATCTGGCCAAACTCCAAGTAACGCTCCTCGAAATCCTCAACCTCGGCAGCAGGAACACCCACGATTGCGAATGCCTCACGTGGGATAGCATTGCGGAGGTTACCGCCGTTGAAGTCTGCCAACACCACCTGGAACTTGTCGATAGCGTTGTAGAGGAAGCGTGCCAAAAGCTTGTTTGAGTTTGCACGACCCTTGTCGATATCGTCACCAGAGTGACCACCGAGCAAGTCACCAATCTCAAGACGTACGAAGGTGTAACCCTCTGGTACCTCCTCAGCCTCGTAGTCCATAGTTGCTACGGTGTCAACGCCGCCGGCGCAGCCGATGAACAACTCACCCTCATCCTCCGAGTCGAGGTTTACGAGATACTTACCTGTAAGCATACCCTCGCCGAGGCCGAACGCACCTGTGAGACCTGTCTCCTCATCCACGGTGAAGAGAGCCTCAATTGCAGGGTGCTCCAAAGTCTCGTCCAAAAGCACTGCCAATGCTGCGGCCATACCGATACCGCAGTCCGCACCGAGTGTAGTACCCTTAGCCTTCACCCACTCACCATCGATCCAAGTCTCGATAGGGTCGTTCTCGAAGTCGAACTCCACGTTAGAGTTCTTCTCGCACACCATATCCATATGTGACTGGAGAATCACAGCTGGGCGGTTCTCATAGCCTGTTGTTGCTGGCTTGCGCATCACCACGTTGCCAGTCTCGTCGGTCTGATACTCGATATTATGCTTCTTAGCGAACTCCACGAGCCACGCGATAATCTTCTCCTCCTTCTTTGAAGGGCGTGGTACACGTGTGATGTCGTCAAACTGCTCCCAAATAAGTTTTGGTTCTAAATCTCTGATTGTCATAATTTTGTGTTTTAGTAGTTTATGTATTGTTGTTATCGTTCAAAAAGTTTCACTCCCTTGAGTAGTGGGTTGCGGCGCTCGAAGATAAGCATCTCCACCATAAGCAGCAGAAGTGCCGCGGCCAAGAACCACTGATACTGCTCGTCATACTCCTCGAAGGTCATAAGCGATAGCTCCGTAGCCTCCATCTCCTCCAGGCGTGTAACGATCTCCTCCAGTCCGAAGCTCTCGTTGCGCGAGCGGGTGTAGATGCCTCCCGTAGCCTCGGCAAGGTGCTCGAGAAGTGGCTCGCCGAGCTTCGTGACAACCATCTTACCCTCGCTATCCTCCATAATCTCGCCGTTTATCTTCAGCGGCGTGCCCTCTGGAGTTCCGATACCTATGGCGCAGATTATAGCCCCCTCGGCCTTTGCCTGCTCTATAACCGCCTCGCTCTTGTTGTCGTGAGCCTCGCCATCGGTGATGAGGATTATAACGCGGCTCTTGCTATTCTGGGTGCTGCGTGTGAAGGAGAGCAGTGCCACCTCCAACGCCTTGCCGATATCCGTACCCTGCTCGGCGATAAGGTCGGGCGAGAGACGCTTCGTCACCGACTCCGCCATCTTGTAATCTCCCGTAATAGGTAGCAATACCTCCGCCTCATCGGCAAATGCCACGATGCCGATACGATCTTTGTTCATACGCTCCACAAGGCGCGTTATGGCATAGCGTGTACGCTCCATACGGCTCGGTGTGACATCCTCTGCAAGCATCGAGTTTGAGACATCCACCACCAGCACAATTTCGCGTCCCTGGCTCTCCACGGTGCGGAGCTTCGAGCCGGTCTGGGGTCGAGCCAAGGCTATGACCATAAACCCTGCTGCGAGCGTTAGCAGCGCGATCTTTATCCATCCGCGTGCCGAGGAGTAGTCGGGCATCAATCTGCGTAGTGTTGTTACGTTTCCGAATCGGCTGAGCTTATGGCGCGCATATAGCCTGAGAAGCCAATAGACAATCGGCAGTGCCGCGACCACTACGAGCAGCCACAGCCACTCTGGTGCGCCAAAGGTGAATATGTTGGTCTTTACCATTCTTTACTCTTTTTTATGTTACATAGGCAGGCGGTTGAGCACCACACGTGCCACCACAAACTCCGCAGCAAGAAGCAGAAGGGCTATGATGAGCCAGCCCATATACAACTCAGTGTAGGATGTGTAGTGTGATACCTCAACTTTACTCTTCTCCAACTCGTTGATCTGCTCGTATATAGCCTTCAGTGCCTCGTTGTCATCTGCACGGAAGTACTGGCCGCCAGTCTTTGATGCTATGTCGCGCAGAAGAGCCTCGTCTATCTCCACATCTGCCATCACGTAGGTGATGTTGCCAAATGGATCATACGCCGGCATAGGGGCTTTGTCGCGGCTACCCACGCCGATGGTATACACCTTGATGCCGAGGTCGCGGGCTATCTCCGCAGCCATAATAGGCGATATCTGTCCGCGGTTGTTGACACCATCTGTGAGGAGTATCACCACCTTCGATTTTGCTCCACTCTCCCTGAGACGGTTTATCGCCGTTGCAAGGCCGTTGCCAATTGCCGTACCATCATCCACCACGCCGCTGCGCAGACGTGAGAGCATCGTGCCTGCCGAGGCTTGGTCGGAGGTCAGGGGACACTGCGTGAAGGCCTCACCTGCGAATGCCACCACCGAGATGCGGTCTCCGGTGCGCTCCGCCACAAACTCTGTTGCTAACTGCTTGGCTGCCGAGAGACGGTCGGGTGTGAAGTCGCGGGCAAGCATCGAGCTTGAGATATCCATCGCTATGACTATGTCGATACCCTCTGTTGTGGTCTCCTCCTGATGCTCCACATCCACTGGACGTGCTAGGGCTATGATTGCCACAGCCATGGCCCCGAGACGCAGCACCGCGGGCAGGTGACGAAGCCAGTAGCGTAGGGTGCGAGGTGCCTTGCGTGAGCCTGTGGTCGATACCACAATAGCTGCGCGACGTCTGCCCGCGAGGATATAATATATCGCAAGCAGCGGTATCAGCACCAAAAGGTATAGTATCTCGATATTTAGAAACTCCATATTACCAATTCTTTTTACCTGGAATTATAAGCCCCTTCTTCTTATCCTTGAGCTTATCCTGAGTCTTATCCTCCTCGGCCTGTATGGCATCGAGCATTCGCTCTTTATCGCTATTTAGCTGCTGGGGTTGCTCGCCCTGAGGTTGCTCCTGCGGCTCGTTATCTCCCTCACCACCATTGTCATCCTGCTTCTCATCGCCCTGCTTGTTATCCTCATTAGGATTCTGCTCTGGCTGCTGATTATCCTTGTTCTGATCCTGATTCTGGTCGTTAGGATTGTTCTGCTGGTTATTTTGTTGGTTGTTGTCGTTCTGCTGCTGTTGGTTATCCTTATTCTGGTTGTTCTGGTTATCCTGATTCTGCTGCTGCTGGCTACGCTTCTGGTCTACTATACGCTTGGTAAGCACATAGTTATACTTTGTCTCCCTATCCTCGGGATTCAGGCGCAGCGACTCGCGGAATGAGTTTAGTGCCGCTTCATACTTCTCATCGGCAAAGAGACTCTCACCAAGGTTGCGCAGCACCTCGGCACGCTGCTCGGTGGTAAGAAGCGTATCTGCAGCAATATCCTCATACATACGGTAGGTATGCTCGGCAAGGAGTGTCGAATCCTCGGGGTTTGTGCGACGAAGGTGGTGGTGGGCATTGGCACGATTGTACAAAGCCTCGTAGTTTGTCGAGTCGTGTTCCAAGGCGGTGTTGTAGCGATTGAAGCTCGTGTGGTAGTTGTTCTTCGAGAAGTTGCGATTACCCTCGCGTACCAAGCCTCGCTCACGCAGATACTGAGCCTCGGCAGTTGTCACGCAGCAAAGCAGTGCCACGACCATCATCACAACGCCTATATATCCTCTTTTGCTCATCATTCGTTAATCTTTGTGTCAATGGTTATCTCGCGCTTATCGTGGTTGTGAGGCTCGGTCTCTCGCTTTGTGTTCTCCACAAAGTAGAATGCGCGGGTGTAGGCAGCCTCATTCTCCTCAGCCTCGGGGATGGCCTTTGCAAACTTCACAAAGTCGGCAGTGTGGAGAATCTCCATAAGGTCGCTGCGGCTCTCTCGCGGTATCTCCACCTCGCGTAGCTCCGCCATCACCTCGTTTGAGGTTTTGTCCAGTACGCTTATCTGCCACCTCTCCTCGATGTATACCTTGAGGATGGATGTGAGCGACGAGTAGTATAGTTTGTGCTTGTTGTTCTGCCATAGCTTGCGATTCTTCAGCTCCTCGAGAGCCTTGATAGCCACGATGTGTGGCGGAAGCTTAGGCTTTGGTGCCACAACGCTCCTCTTGTTCTGATTTACGCCAAGCGTAAACGCCAACCATATCACGAGTGCTATAACGATCAGACCTATAAGTCCGTAGATGGTGTAGTCTCTGATCTCGGCAAACTTGAATGGCAGGTGCTTCTGCGCAAAGATTCCCTCATCCTGCAGCTGTTCCTCTGCCTTCTGGCTATCTATTCCTATGCCGTTTTGCGATGTCGGGTCGGCCTTGAGGAAGAGCATAGTGTCTAATGCCTCGTATCTCAATACGTTGAGGTAGAGCGTGTCGCGACTATATAGCGTATCAGGCTTGTCGCGATTCTTGTCGTAGTAGAGAAGTGTCGGAAGCATCGGCAGCGCACCAGTCTCCATCGCTGCAAGGGTGTAGCTCTTGCGCAGGTGTAGCTTACGGCCGTCAATGCTTACGGTGTCCAACTCACTCTCGGAGATATACTCGAAGATATCCTCGTTGTAATCCTCGTATGTCGACATCGAACGCCTCTTCTTTGTCAGCTCTGCGCGCTCCTTTAGTGTGCGTGCGCTGCGAAAGTCTGGCACTCCGATGGTCACGGCTCTGTCGGTCTCGATATCAATGATATACTCCACGCGGTCGCCAACCTCGATGCTGTCCCTCGAGAAGCGTCCACTAATGGTGGGCTGCTCGCCACGTACCTCCGCGGCGGTGAGACACATCAGCATCATAGCCAACGACGAAAGTAGTGATATGTTTATATGGCGTATCATCGTTTCTTAAACATCTTTATAAGTTCCTTTACGTAGTCGCCGTCTGTAGCCACCTCGGCCATATCCACACGGTTGTGGCGCAGCAGTGATGCCATAGCCTCGTTGCGGGCGTTGTAATCCTCACTCCAGAACTCTCTCACGCGGCGCGACGAGGTGTCTAACCAACTGCGCGCTCCCGTCTCGGCATCCTCAACCTCTATGATGCCCACATCTGGCAGCTCCCTGTCGCGTTTGTCGTATATGCGTATGGCCATAATGTCGTGCTTCGACGATGCGATCTTTAGTGCATCCTCCAGCTTTGGCATATCCGCAGGGGCGTTGATGAGGTCGCTGAGCAGGAATGTCGTAGCTCGCTTCTTATTCACACCCACGAGGAAGCGCAACGCTTCGGAGATGTTGGTGCCTCTGCCCGATGGGGTGTAGCTCACCAACTCGCGGATAATCATAAGTATGTGGCTGCGACCCTTCTTCGGCGGTATAAACTTCTCGACGTGGTCGGAGAAGAGTATACATCCCACCTTGTCGTTGTTCTTGGCAGCCGAGAATGCGAGTGTCGCGGCAACCTCAGTTATGAGGTTCTTCTTTGTAAGCTCCTCGGAACCGAACATTCGCGATGGCGAGACATCCACCACAAGCATCATCGTCAGCTCGCGCTCCTCCTCGTAGACCTTCACGTGGGCGCGATGTGATCGTGCCGTCACGTTCCAGTCTATGTCGCGCACATCGTCTCCGGGGCGATACTC
Organism: Alistipes sp.; assembly: GCA_017630455.1. Taxonomy (GTDB): domain Bacteria; phylum Bacteroidota; class Bacteroidia; order Bacteroidales; family Rikenellaceae; genus Alistipes. The sequence continues at coordinate 103,908 of JAGBVG010000074.1, forward strand.
TCTCACCTCCGAGAACGACATACCGCGACCGCGAAATGCAGTATGATACTTTCCGGCGAAGATCTCGTCCGAGAGTCCGCGTGTCTTAATCTCTATGCGCCTAACGCGCTTTAGTATGTCCTCTTCGTTATATTGCATTATGGCACGATAACGTTATTTAGGATGTCGGTTATGATCTGCTCTGTAGTGATATTCTCCGCCTCAGCCTCGTAGGTGAGTCCTATACGGTGGCGCAGCACGTCGTGACATACGGCGCGTACATCCTCGGGAATAACATAGCCTCGGCGCTGGATGAAGGCGTAGGCGCGAGCAGCCTTGGCAAGGGCGATGCTGGCACGTGGTGAGCCTCCGTAGGCGATAAGTGGCTGGAGATTCTGGAGGTGATACTCTCCTGGCTCGCGGGTAGCGAATATGATGTCGATGATGTAACGCTCGATCTTCTCGTCCATATACACCTTGTTGACAACCTCTCGTGCGCGGAGGATATCCTCAGGCGTGATAACGCGCTTTACCTCTGGCATACCTGTGCCTGCGAGGTTCATACGTATGATGTCGAGCTCCTCGGCACGCTTAGGATATGAGATCTTAGCCTTGAGCATAAAACGATCCACCTGAGCCTCGGGGAGTGGGTATGTACCCTCCTGCTCGAGTGGGTTCTGCGTAGCAAGAACGAGGAATGGCTTAGGGAGAGGGTAGGTGTTGTCGCCAATTGTCACCTGCTTCTCCTGCATAGCCTCGAGGAGTGCCGACTGCACCTTTGCTGGTGAGCGGTTGATCTCATCCGCGAGTACGAAGTTGGCAAAGATAGGACCTCGCTTAACGCTGAAATCCTCGTTACGCTGCGAGTAGATGAGCGTACCGATAAGGTCGGCAGGCAGCAGGTCGGGCGTAAACTGTATGCGCGAGAACTTAGCATCCACGGCCTTCGAGAGTGTTGTAATGGCCAGTGTCTTAGCCAAGCCTGGAACACCCTCCAACAATATATGACCATCCGAGAGAAGACCTATGAGAAGGGTGTCGATGAGGTGCTGCTGACCTACGATGACACGCGAGATCTCCTTGCGCAAGGTGTCGACAAATACCGACTCCTCCTGAATATGAGCATTCAGCTCCTTGATGTTTACTACTTCGTTCATTGTTATAGTCTAATTTATTCTTTTCTCTATTCGAAACGCCAATATGGCATACATATTATGCAAAGTTACGAAATTTATTTGATAACTCCTACTCCTGATGATAGATACGTATGCCCTCAGCAGCCTTAGGTATCATCTTCACATCGCTATATCGCGGTGCGCACTCTGTGGCGCGTGTCTCTCTCTGAGAGATACTCTTACCCGTGATATCTGCTATTGCCACCGCGAGAGCTATGTCGTGTTGCATATCTCCCCAGTCGGCACGTGGCAGTGGGTAGTTAGCATCGCTTACCCCCGTGCCGTTGCTCTCCGATGTGAGGTCTATATCAGGTGTTATGCCCTCGCCCCAATCGCCGAAGCCCTTGTCGTTGAAGCACATAAAGGTTATCGGTGCATACTCCAATGTCGTATTGCCTATGGTGCGACGTGTGACATCCATACCGCAGTTCTTACCCTCGGTCGTAGAGCCTATGAGTCTCACTGGAAAGTCCAAGCCGCGGAGTCCCATCACCACCAGCTCCGAAGCTGATGCCGAGTATCCCGAGCAGATCACCGCGATACGCCCGAGGCTTAGAATCTCACCCGTGTTCTCGAGAGAGAATAGCGATGTTTGCTCCATCTTTTTATTCTTTTCGTTTCGCTCTATGTGGCACAGCACCCTCTGGTCGTAGCTCTTAGGCACAAGTGCCGAGCATAGTTTCACTGCCGAGGCCACAGAGCCACCGCCGTTGCATCGCAGGTCGAGGATAAACTCCTCGGCACCCTCTGCTGCGATCTTGGCAATGGCAGCCAGCAACTCGTCGTCGTACTCCGACTCGAAGCCTGTGTATACCAGATATCCGATCTTGGTCTCCTCCACCTCGATAACCTCGCTATGTGGCACTGGCGTTTGGCTGTATGCACCCTTTGGCAGCGTCACGCTGTATGTCTCGTCGCTACTTTGGCGGCGGAGTGTGAGCCTCAGCTCGGCTCCCGAGTTATTCTCTATGGCTGTGAAGCGGGCGTAGTAGTTGTCGGGAGTGATGTAGGAGTTGTCGAACATAGTTATGACATCGCCGCGCACTACTCCCAACTTTGCAGCTGGAGATTCTGGGTATACCATCTCTACCACAAAGCCGTAGTGGTTGTTCGCGGGGTCAATTACCGCAATGGTGTAGTGCAGGCCTATGCCGAAGCCCGTAACCTCGCTGCGTGTGGTGGATGAGGTCTCACGAATGTAGGAGTAGAACATTCGCTGTCCCTTGCTGTTGTAGTAGCCATCATCGGCATTTGTCGTGAGCATCCTCAGCGAGTTGTCGAGGTAGCTCTCCCACTCGAGGTTGCGGTTGAAACGGTTGCTCTTCTCTGCCACCTCGTCCAGCCAGTAATACTCCTCCTCGAGACGCTGGTCGATGTAGTCGATTATCGAGCGGTCATTAGAGTCGCCGCCGCCGTAGTTAGGTCTGTCAATACCTGGATAGCCTGGCGAGGTGCAGGCAACAAGAATCATCGCCGCGATATATGACAATCTCCAAAACTTATTCATTATCAATGGTTTTTATGCTTTTGTTGTAATGCTTGCACACTTCTGTGAGTCCGCAGTTTTTGCACTTGGGGTTACGTGCTACGCAGACATAACGACCGTGGAGTATCAGCCAGTGGTGGGCTATCGGGAGCAGCTCCTTGGGAAATCCCTTCTCGAGTTGTCGCTCTGTGGCCAGGGGAGTCTTGGCATTTGTGGATAGTCCTATGCGTGCTGCCACACGAAATACGTGGGTATCCACAGGCATCACCTCCCTGCCCCATAGCACCGCACCCACAACATTTGCCGTCTTGCGTCCCACGCCCTGCAGCGACTCCAAATCTTTTGGGTCGTAGGGCACTTCGCCACCGAACTTTTCGACAAGTTGGCGAGAGAGTGTTGCAAGGTGTTTCGCTTTGTTGTTGGGGTAGGAGATGCTCTTTATGTATTGGAAGATATCCTCCTCTGTTGCCTTGGCCATCTCGAAAGGAGTGGGGTAGCGCTCGAATAGTGCGGGGGTGGTCATATTCACCCTCTTATCGGTGCATTGTGCCGAGAGCACCACAGCCACAAGCAGCTCAAACGGCGTGCGGTAGTTCAGCTCGCTCTCGGCCGTAGGCATCGTCTGCGAGAAGTACTCTATAACTCTCGTATATCGCTCTTTGGTAGTCATTTATTTAGCTTGTTTAGTCCACATACGCCAACATATCTTCTTTACGAAGAGGCCGTATGAGGCGATGTTCTTAATAAGCGGTCGGTATGTGCGAGTGTCGCGCCACCATCTGCGGAGATACTCGCCTATACTGCCGTTGTACGACAGCACCCACAGCGCAGTGTTGTGCTTCGAGCGTTGCAGCTCATCGTGCATACGGCTGTCGTTGTAACGCTCGTCATACCATATACTTATGTCGTATAGCGAGTCCACAAACTCTATCTTCTTGCGGTAGTCGGGGTTGTGGCTCACGCTCTCGCGTAGCACGCGATGCACGGCAATAGGGCAGTCGATACCCACATATCGGCTTTGCGCGGCAAACCATAGCCACATTGGCAGGTCGTCGGTGCGCCACTCGGGATGCTCCTCAGGGCGAATCTCCGCGTAATATTGCTCCACAAGCTCGCGGCGTGCCACCGTGGTGCAGTTCTCGGCAGGGTTGCGGCGCAGCATAGCCTCAAACGTTGTGAGACACTCGCCCTCGGGGTAGAGGGTTGTGTTTCCCGCCTCGTCGATGCGCTCCGAACGGCCGTAGCACATACCCACCTCGGGACGTGATTCGAGGAGCTCCACCTGCATCTGCAGCTTCTTGCGATGGGTGAAGTAGTCGTCGCCATCGAGCAAGGCGATATACTTACCGCGTGCGGCGGCTATGGTGCGGCGGTAGTTCTTGCGCCATCCCACATTCTCCGCAGAGGTTATGATGCGTATCGCCTCGGGATATTGTGTGGCGTAATCCTCGGCTATAGCGCGTGTGCGGTCGGTGCTGCAATCCTCGCCTATGACAATCTCGATGCGGAAGTCGGTCTGCTGGCGCAGCACGCTCTCGATGGCTTGGGCGATATATCGCTCGTGGTTGTAGGTGGTCATAACGACCGAAAGCATAACCTCTTCCATCATACGTATTATAGTTTTGTGAGTTTTGCGAACTGCGCTAACAGCGTCTTGGTGCCGTAGTTATCAAAGGCGATGACAACCTTGTGGTCTGTTGTCAGAGGCTCTATGCGTTCCACACGTCCCGCGCCGAACTTTGGGTGCGACACGCGGTCTCCCACGGCATACTCACACGCACCAAGTGGCTGCGCGCTGCTGCTCTGGGGTGCCACTCTACGCATTCCCGCACGCTCAGGGTCGAGAGGCTTTGGCGTAGAGATAATCTCTGGTCGCGGACGCTGCGGAGGTGTATTCGCAGGACGCTGTCCCGAGGTGTTCTGCGCACCGTAGCGGCTCTTCAGCGACTCGAAGTGTGGACGCTCCTCCTCCGATGTAGCGCGCTCCCAGCGGTTGCGACCCTTCAACTCGTCGATGTCGAAGTTCGCATCGAGCCACTCGGCATCTATCTCAGCAAGGAAGCGGCTCGGCTTGGTATTCTCGGTCTTACCCCACACGCGGCGCATCTCCGAGAATGAGAGCATCGCGGCTCTCTTGGCGCGTGTTATTGCCACATACATCAGTCGTCGCTCCTCCTCCAAATCGGTCACCGACTCCACGGAGCGTGAGGATGGGAACAACCCCTCCTCCATACCTACAATATATATATAGTCATACTCCAAGCCCTTGGCTGAGTGCACGGTCATAAGCGTCACCTTATTGCCGTCATCCTCGTTATCCTGGTCGGTTTGGAGCATAATATTCTGCATCCACTCGTCGATGGTAGGTCGCTGCGACTCCTCGCGAAGACCCTCCTCCATCTCTCTGTCACACTCATCCTCATACGAACTCATCATTGCCAGCAACTGGTCGAGGTAGTCCTTTGCGGTGTCGTTCTCGGGCTTCTTCTCCTTCTCGAGTTCGTGGAGGATTCCCGAGCGCATCATAACCTCCTTGGCGAAGTCGCAGACACCCATCTCCACGCGCATAGCTGAGAGTTCGTTTATCATCTTCACAAAGTCGGCAACCTTCCTTACGACAACCTTCTCAACCTGTCCCATAGCCTCCGTAGAGCCTACGAGGGCATTTACGGTGTGCCACATCGACGTCTGACGCTGCGCCGCTATCTCCGCGATACGTGCCACGGTGGTATCGCCAATACCTCGTGCTGGGTAGTTGATGATTCGCTTGAACGACTCATCGTCATTAGGGTTAAGAATCACACAGAGATATGCCAACATATTACGCACATCTTTATGCTCCAAGAGCGACATTCCCTTGTATACGCGGTAGGGAATGCCACGGCGTGTAAATGCCGCCTCGAAGAGACCGTGCTGCTTGTTGGTGCGGTAGAGAATCGCGAAGTCGCGCCACTCGGCACCATCGCGCACTCTATCCTTTATATCCATAGCCACCTCCACAGGCTCGTAGCTATCCTCCAAGCACCTCACAAGGCGTATCTTCTCGCCCTTGTCGGCTGCCGAGAAGCAACGCTTATCCAAACGGCGAGAGTTGTGGGCTATGAGTGAGTTTGCAGCCTCAACAATGGTCTGCGTAGAGCGGTAGTTCTGCTCCAATTTGTAGACCTTCGTAGTGGGGTAGTCGCGCTGAAACGAGAGGATATTCTCGATCTTTGCACCGCGGAAGGCGTAGATACTCTGTGCATCATCTCCCACAACGCAGACATTGGAGTGCTTCAACGCCAAGCGACGCACGATGATATACTGCGCCATATTGGTATCCTGATACTCATCCACCAACACATACTTAAACTTATCCTGATACTGCTCCAGCACCTCGGGGCAGTCGCGAAGCAGGATGTTGGTCTGCAGGAGCAGGTCGTCGAAGTCCATAGCTCCGTTGCGCTTACAGCGGTTGCAATACTCGATGTAGATATCTCCTACCTCGGGCATCTTTGCCTCACGGTCCTCGCCAGCCAACACAGCATTAGCCTTATAAGCTCCGGGTGTTATAAGGCAGTTCTTGGCCATTGAGATACGTGCCGCAACGGCCTGTGGTTTGTATCTCTCCTCGGGAAGATTCTTCTCCTTTACGATGGTCTTTATAAGGTTCTTAACGTCGTTAGGTTCGTAGATGGTGAAGCTCTCGGGGAAGCCTAATTTTGCGGCATTCTCCCTCAGGATACGCGCAAAGACCGAGTGGAACGTACCCATACGAATATACCTCGCCTCGGGGCCCACGAGTTTCTCGATACGCTCGCGCATCTCACGTGCCGCTTTGTTGGTAAACGTCAGGGCGAGGATCGAACTTGCCGCCACACCCTGAGCGAGCATATAGGCGATACGTGTGGTCAGCACACGTGTCTTGCCCGATCCTGCACCAGCTATGATCAACGAAGGACCGTTGTAGTTAGTAACGGCCTCGCGCTGCGCAGGGTTTAATCCGACTAATATATCTATATTATTGTTATTCATAATGTTAGTGTTATCTTTTACAATCCATAAATCAACGCTCCCGCAACACCCGACAGGATGATTAGCGCTATAGGGTTGACCTTACGTGCCGAGCCTATGAGGACAGCAACAAATATCGCCCAGCTCCAGCCATCTACGAAACTCTTGCCATCCTCCGAGTGGGGGAACATAAGCAGCAGCGCCGCCGAGGCTATCATACCCACCACCACGGGGCGCATACCCCTCACCGCACCCTGCATATAGCGATTGTCGCGTAATTTCAGGAAGAAGTGTGTTATGAGCATCATCAGCGTCAACGCAGGGAGGCACACAGCAATCGTCGCAACAACCGAACCCGCTATGCCAGCCACCTCGTAGCCTATGTATGTGGCCGAGTTGATGGCAATAGGTCCTGGTGTCATCTGCGATATGGCAACGATATCCGTGAACTCGCTATTGGTGAGCCAGGCGTGGTGTACGACAACCTCGCTATGGATGAGCGAGAGCATAGCGTAGCCACCACCAAAGCCGAAGAAGCCTATCTTCAAATAGCTGATAAAGAGGCTGATAAGCGTGTTAATCATTGTCCGCCTCCTTTCCCTTTGCGGCTATCCACGCCACACCGCCAATCGCACCCGCGATAAGCAACCAGATGGGTGAGAAGCCGAAGTGCCACACCACAACCGCAGTTGCCAAGGCGATGCTAATGCCTCTCCAGTGCATACCCTTCGTGAGGCCCACTATAGGAGCTACGATGAGTGCCACCACTGCGGGACGCATACCCTTGAACGCCGCGTCTACCCACACATTATTGCGGATGCCAGCGAAGAATATCGCAATAAGCAGGATGATAACAAACGAGGGTATCACAACTCCCGTTACGGCAGCCAGCGCCCCCTTGTATCGGCGAAATTTGTAGCCCACAAACACCGCAGTGTTGAGCGATATAGGTCCTGGAGCGGTCTGCGCTATGGTGAGCAGCTCTATGAACTCTTGCTCCGTGAGCCATCCGCGGCGGTTTATAACCTCGTGCTGGATGATGGGTATCATAGCGTAGCCGCCACCAAAGGTGAAGGCTCCAATCTTCAGGAACGACCAGAATATCTCAAACAGCTGCGACATAGTGCTCACTATCTCTTGAAACGATAGTAGGTTCCGAATGGTATCTGTTTGTTGCTCCTATCCTCGAAGTATAGCTCGCCCATCTGCTCGCTCTTAGGCGCTCCAAATGCCTGATGCACAGCTGTGCGTGCCAACATCGCCGAGAGTCCCATAGAGTAGAGGTTGAAGACCAAAAAGGCATCCTCCCTCTCGAGCAACTTTCCGCAGCACTCCAGCATATTGCAGATGTCATCCTCCAACACCCACTTCTCACCATTAGCACCGCGACCGTATGCCGGAGGATCGAGGATTATGGCATTATACTTATTGCCACGACGCACCTCACGCTCCACAAATTTCGTGGCATCCTCCACAATCCAGCGCACGCCGTCGAGATCCGAGGCCTCCATATTCTCGCGCGACCACGTTACGACCTGCTTCACAGAGTCTACGTGTGTGACATCCGCTCCCGCGGCACGTGCCGCAAGCGTAGCACCGCCAGTGTAGGCAAAGAGGTTCAACACCTTAGGACGCTCGATGCCCTTAGCCTTAAGCTCCTCGATGGTGTCGTAGATAAACATCCAGTTTGCCGCCTGCTCGGGGAAGATACCTACGTGCTTGAATGAGGTGAGTGCCAGACGCATACGCAGGTGCATAGCCTTGTAGTCGAAGGCCACACTCCAGCGTGACGGCATTGTAGGCTTCAGACGCCATTCGCCACGCTCCTCAGACTTCGAGTCGCGGAGAAACGAGGCATCAGCCCCCTGCCACACGCTATCCTTGAGGCTCTTACGCCAGATAGCCTGAGGCTCTGGGCGGCGCACTACATACTTGCCAAAACGCTCCAACTTCTCGCCATCGCCAGTGTCAAGAAGCTCATAATCAGGAATATTGGGTGTTAGTTGCTTTATCATCTCTTAAATCGGTTTTCTTGTTCTGAACAGTCAATTAAGTTCATACGACAGTTTTTGCAGTCGAAATCGAGGAGATACTTATGTCGGCCGTGCTCGAGGAATAGTCGCTCGCGGATTTTAGTGCCATTCTTGAGGCACTCGCCAATCTCTCGGCGGATGCAGTAGCTCGACTCCATAACCCTCTGGCCACGTGTCGTAGCCCAACTATCCAAGCCCTCGACAATATGCTCCACACCGTGACGCTTGTAGAACAGACGCGACAGGGAGTTTACCACGTTGTGCTGTGGCGATAGTCTGCGCTCGGGATATTGCGCTGTGCCATCGTCGCTGCGTATGTCGTGAGGTATGCTCTGCTCGGCGCGCTTCGAAGCCAATAGCGCAAGAGCCTCGCGGCGTATCTCGGCAAGGGCCTTCGCCGTTACAAACCACTCGCCACCCGTAACCTCCACCTTCGTGGTGCGGAATATGGTGTCGCCACACTTTGTCATCTGCTCCTGGGCTACGGCAACCATCTTCTCGACGTTCTTAGCCTGGTCGAGAGCCACGCTTCGTGTGACCTCAGAGGTTATGCCCTCGATATCTGTAAACTTGGCGGTGATAGATCTCTGTGTGATATCGAGGCGACACTCCACGGCTATGGTACGTCGTGTGCGGCTGCGCTCCACGCTCTGCGAGAAGCGGTGGTCGTAGTTGCGGTATATCTCCATACCCGCCTTGATGCCCTCCATACGGTTGGGTTCTACGTTGTTGCCCTCCACACGGTTGATGTTGGTGCCTATGATGCCATCCCCTGCTATGAAGCATAGACCGTCGCCAGCGTTCAGTATCTCGCGTGTCACGACCTTTATGTCGCGCTTGCCAACCACAGCCACCGAGCCTACATACTCACCCACGGCCTTGGGGGTGTTGAACGATGCTACACCTGGGCGTTTCCCCGAGTACATATACTCGCCGCCGTCGCGCGTAAAACTCTTCTTGGGGTCGGGCGTAAACTCCACCTCCGACTCACCAACCGACAATCGCTCGCAGTCGGGGCGGCTGCGGAGTGCCTCGTCAATAGCCTTGCGATAGTAACTTACGATATTTTTGATGTAGTTATCATCCTTTAAGCGACCCTCGATCTTGAACGACATAACGCCAGCGTCAATCATCTCGCCGATACGTGCCGAGAGGTCGAAATCCTTTACCGAGAGGAGGTGCTTGCCGCAGATAAGTCTCTCGCCGCGCTCCGTTACGAGGTCGTATGTCAGGCGGCAGGGCTGCGAACACTCACCGCGATTTCCCGAGCGTGTAGACTGTGAACGCGAGAGGTAGCAACGGCCGCTGTGACCTACGCATATAGCGCCGTGCACGAAGCATTCGAGGTCGACGGTGGTAGCATTGCGGATAGCCTTAATCTCATCCAACGATAGCGCACGCTCCAAAATCACGCGCGTAAAACCGCTATCCTCCAGGAACTTAGCTCCCTCGGGAGTCATATTACACACCTGCGTAGAGGCGTGCAGCTCCACAGGCAGGTTCATCTCCCTGTAGGCCATATCCTGCACTATGAGCGCATCCACGCCCACCGCTATAAGCTCGCGTGCTAAGGCCTCGGCCTCCTTCAACTCGCTCTCGTAGAGGATGGTGTTCAGCGTGACATATACTCTTACGCCATAGAGGTGGGCATAATCCACCACACGCGCTATGTCTGCTGTGCTATTTGTTGCAGCACGTCGCGCACCAAAGCCCTCTGCACCGATATACAGAGCATCGGCACCGCAATCCACAGCAGCTATAGCAGCACGGTAATCACGTGCAGGACATAGCAACTCTATTTTACGCTTCGGGTTTATCATATTTTTCAGTCTATTACAATTTTATAATCTACACAACTACATAACTACATAACGCCGTCCCTGTAGAAATGCAAGAACCAAGCTTTGCCAAATGCAAAGTTAAACGAATTGCTTTGTCCGTCTACTAATGCTTTGTACACATTTTCAAGATTGCGGAAGTATATGTGCAATAGTAATCCGAACATTAGTAGGAATGCCACTCCTATAAGTATGATATATGTGATAGTCAGAGGCTTGACTATTAGATATATGGCGACACAAAAGAGTATAGATGTTAACAAAGAGATAATGATGTAATAGAGAGTCTCTGCGCTAAAGATATTCCCTTTAAAGATGCGCCAATGATCAAACGCCTTGTGTTTATCGTCCAACGAAACAATATTCTTACTCCACTTCTTAACCATACAATGATAGAATACCGATTGTATGTTATCCTTTGTAAGAGCCTCTTTTTTAAGGTTCTTAAGTTGTGTGATGGATATACACGTAAGCCAATAGACCTCTTTGTATACCCTGTATCGTACAACGATAATGGCAAGGATAAGTCCTACGATTGTCAAGGCAAGAACGATGCACCCCTTCATATCTGCGGAAAGTTGTTCAAGTGAGCTGAGCAACGGCACAATGAACGAGAAGATGAGGGTGTAGATATGGATAATATGATCTCTCTTTGTCTGCTGCAGTGTCAATTCAGCACAGGCCTGTTCATATAGTTTTTCTAAGTTCGGGCAGGCTGGCTCGTGACTGTAGATATCAGCCGTTGGGTCTGAAAATCTTAGTTTACCATTCTCTCCAGTCATAGTTGCAGGTTTTTGGGTCAATATGAACGTTGATAATCTCTGCCAATTTAGAGTGGTTTGTTGCGCTATTGGCTCCAATAAGAAGCGTAGGCAAGTCCATTTTTAGTGTTTCGTGGTTATATCCCGAGAGTGTGCCTCCAGCCTCACTCACGATGAGGTATCCCGCCGCATAGTCCCACGGCATAACGCGGTACTCAAAATAGAGGTCACAAAGTCCTGCCGCCAAATAGCAAAGTTCGAGGGCGCACGATCCAAAGCGGCGCACATCATTGCATTTTAGGTATGTATCATAGATGATATCGCTGCAAACCTTGGCGTGCTCTTTGCGATATAGGCTCATAGCTGTGCATAGTATGCCTTCATCAAAAGTGCGATTTGATACGCTGATAGCCTTGCCATTGAGGTATGCGCCTTTGCCCTTTGTTGCATAGAAGAGCTCATCTTTTATAGGGTTGTACACAACGCCCATAATCACCTCGTGGCGATACATCAGAGCCACCGAGATGCAGTATTCCGAGATGCCTCGAGCATAGTTGGTTGTTCCATCTATAGGGTCGATAACCCACACATATTCTGCATTGCTCCAATCGCCGATGTCACCCTCCTCGCAAATAAAGCCACTATCGGGTATTAGCGCCAGGAATTTATTACATAGAAACTCTTGAACCGCTATGTCTGTGGTGGTCACAATGTTTTCTACGCCAGCCTTTTTGCTTATGGAGAAGTTTCGTGCTGTGGCAATCTCTGCACCCTGTTTTATAATGCCGATTATCTCTTGAATATCTATGTTCATACTTAATGAGTCTATATCGCACAAAGATACGAATTAAAAGTGAAAAGTGAAAACTGAAAGGTGAAAAGTGTGGTCTCCGCGACGCTTTTTAATGGTAAGGTCAAAACTGAAAAGTGTGTGCGCTTTGCACTGATTTAATATAATTCCGAAATTTTTTGTATTTAGGCGTACAACCTTATTAATAATGTTGTATCTTTGTCAATCAAAAGTGAAATAAACCGAAAAATTATGCTTACACTAAAGCAATTACGCGACAATACCGAGGAGGCTGTGCGCCGCCTTGCTAAGAAGGGTGTCGATGCAGCACCTATAATCGCTCGCATCATTGAGCTTGACGACAAACGTAAGGCCTTGCAGAATGACCTTGATGGCACTCTTGCGGCTCAGAACCAGGCTGCCAAGCAGATTGGTATGCTTATGGGTAAGGGCGAGAAGGAGGCTGCTGAGGCTATGAAGACTGAGGTTGCAACACTCAAGACCCGCTCGCAGCAGCTCAAGGAGGAGTCTGATAAGGTGGCTGAGGAGCTTCAGGCGGAGATCGTAAAACTCCCTAACTTCCCTCACGATAGTGTACCTGAGGGTCGCACTGCTGAGGATAACGTGGTGGTGAAGCTCGTGGAGAACTACACCGAGATTCCTGGCGAGGCGTTGCCACACTGGGAGTTGGCGAAGAAGTACGACATCATCGACTTCGACCTTGGTGTGAAGCTCACAGGTGCGGGATTCCCAGTCTACAAGGGCAAGGGTGCTCGTCTCCAGCGTGCCTTGATCAACTACTTCCTCGACTGCAATACACGTGCTGGTTATCAGGAGGTTGAGCCTCCAATTATGGTTAACGAGGCTTCGGGTTTCGGTACTGGTCAGTTGCCAGATAAGGAGGGTCAGATGTATCACGCTACGGCAGATGGCTTCTATCTTGTGCCTACGGCAGAGGTCCCTGTGACAAATATCTTCCGCGACGTAATCCTCGAGCAGAGCGAGTTGCCTGTGAAGATGACGGCATACACGCCTTGCTTCCGTCGTGAGGCTGGCTCGTATGGTAAGGATGTGCGTGGTCTCAACCGCTTGCACCAGTTCGACAAGGTGGAGATTGTGCAGGTGGCTCACCCCGACAACTCGTATGAGGCGTTGGAGGCTATGGTGGCTCACGTAGAGAGCATCGTGGCATCGCTCGGATTGCCATACCGCATCTTGCGCCTCTGTGGTGGCGATATGTCGTTTACGTCGGCTCTCACCTTCGACTTCGAGGTATACTCTGAGGCTCAGAAGCGTTGGTTGGAGGTGTCGTCAGTTTCGAACTTCGAGTCGTTCCAGGCTAACCGTCTTAAGCTCCGCTACCGCGATGATAACCGCAAAACGCAGTTGGCTCACACGCTAAATGGCTCGTCTCTTGCATTGCCACGTATCGTAGCGGCACTGCTCGAAAACAATCAAACTGAGGATGGAATTCGTATCCCAGAGGTATTAATTCCTTACACAGGTTTTGATTTTATAAAATAATTTGTATATTTGCGCTTGAAATTTGCTAACACTCATTAAAACTTATAAGTAATATGGCTTACAAAATTTCAGATTCTTGTGTTGCATGTGGTACATGCATCAACGAGTGCCCAGTAGAGGCTATCTCAGCAGGTGATATCTATGTTATCGACCCAAGCAAGTGTATCGATTGCGGTACTTGCGCAGGTGTTTGTCCTTCTGAGGCTATCGCTCCTGAGGCTTAATTTGTGACGATAGGGCGCCAAGGCGTCATATCACTTAAGATAACCCACATAGGTTGTACTTTGGTACCATCCTATGTGGGTTACTTTTGTTCTATGCCCCATTCTATCCCGCTCACGGACCATATATTCTCTTTGTCACGAGGGTGGCATCATCGGCTGTTTATTGCTATGAGACCAATTTGATAGTTATTTTTTTGCCTATAACGGTTGCTATTTGGGCGAAAAAATCATATCTTTGTAACAAATTATATATATGTGTCGACAACAGACCTGTTATTTCAATACAAATCACATACAAACAACTTAAAACATTAAGACAATGTACGGAAAATTTCAGCAGTATTTGCAGAATGAGTTGGCAGAGATTAAGGCTGCCGGCTTGTACAAGACCGAGCGTATTATCGAGTCTCCACAGCGTGCAGAGATCGACGTGGCTAACCGCCCAGTGTTGAACTTCTGCGCTAACAACTACCTCGGCCTTTCGGACAACCCTCGTCTTATCGACGCAGCTAAGAAGGCGTTGGACGAGCGCGGCTTCGGTATGTCATCAGTACGTTTCATCTGTGGTTGCCAGGATATCCACAAGCAGCTTGAGAAGGCTATCGCTGACTACTTTGGTACTGAGGATACTATCCTCTACGCAGCGTGCTTCGATGCTAACGGTGGTGTTTTCGAGCCACTCTTCACAGCTGAGGATGCTATCATCTCTGACGCTTTGAACCACGCATCTATCATCGACGGTGTACGTCTCTGCAAGGCTCAGCGCTACCGCTATGCTAATGCCGATATGGCAGAGCTCGAGGAGTGCTTGAAGCAGGCTCAGGCACAGCGTTTCCGCATCATCGTAACCGACGGTGTGTTCTCTATGGATGGTAACGCTGCTCCACTTGACAAGATTTGCGAGCTTGCGGAGAAGTATGACGCTCTTGTAATGGTTGACGAGTGCCACTCTGCAGGTGTATTGGGTAAGACTGGTCGCGGTATCACAGAGTTGTATGACCTCCGTGGTAAGGTTGATATCCTCACAGGTACCCTTGGTAAGGCATTTGGTGGTGCTGTAGGTGGCTTCACAACAGGTCGCAAGGAGATCATCGATATGCTCCGTCAGCGTTCACGTCCTTACTTGTTCTCTAACTCATTGCCACCAGCAGTAGTAGGTGCTTCAATTGAGATGTTCAAGATGCTCGAGGAGAGCGACGCTTTGCACGATAAGCTCGTTGCTAACGTTGAGCACTTCCGTTCAAAGATGGTTGCTGCAGGTTTCGACATCAAGCCTACAGTATCTGCTATTTGCGCTGTTATGCTCTACGATGCAAAGCTTTCACAGGACTTCGCAGCAGAGCTTCAGAAGGAGGGCGTATTTGTAACAGGTTTCTACTACCCAGTAGTTCCAAAGGGTCAGGCACGTATCCGTGTTCAGGTCTCTGCAGGTCACACTACCGAGCAGCTTGACCGTTGCGTTGAGGCGTTCGTTAAGGTTGGTAAGCAGCTTGGCGTCCTCAAGTAGTTTTCGATTTATATAGGACATCTTCGTCCTATTGCAATAAGTAATACCCCTCGGGCTGTACGTCAGTGTACTATCCCGAGGGGTATTCTTATGCTATAGAACAAATCTGCTCCTCTAAAATCAAAAAATTGTCAACGAAGGTAATACCACGTGCTACCGCGAATATTCACTCTTGAATGGTATAGGAGAAGCCTCTCTCTGCTAAAAATCAGATTATACATCCAGTTAACCTTCCTTATAATATATAACTAAACAGTTCAACCTCAAAAAAATATTAATTTGGGGATTGTGCATAATAATTTTTTTACTATCTTTGCACCCACGAAACGTTTTTTCAACGTTGGACCCATAGCTCAGTTGGTTAGAGCAGCGGACTCATAATCCGAAGGTCGTGGGATCATGCCCCTCTGGGTCCACAAAAAAGGAGTGACTGTTATGTCGCTCCTTTTTTTTGTTTGCTGTCGCTCCTTTTTCTGTTTTGTGTCGCCACTTTCTGTTTTCTGTGACTTTGTGAGTGTAGGACTCGGTGGTAGATAATAGGGTGTTTCTATTGTGATATTCTAAATAATTAGGTATCTTTGTAGTGAATTGCCCTGCGATCTGCTCTGTAGCAGAGGGTAGGGCTGGAGTAGTAAAATTTTATACGATAGATATATGTCAGTAATACGTTTAACCAAGGAGTTTACTTTCGAGGCAGCGCATATGCTTGAGGGTTATGATGGTCTTTGTCGCGAGATTCACGGCCATTCATACAAACTTTTCGTAACCGTTAAGGGTGAGCCACAGTGCGACGAGTGCTCTCCAAAGTTGGGTATGGTTATGGACTTTGGCATCCTCAAGCGCATTGTCAACGAGCAGATTGTCTCACGTCTCGACCACGCCTTTATGATGCGCCGCACGCCCCAGGCCGATGAGGTTGCCGAGGCTTTGGGCTACAGGCTCGAGAAGGTTGTGCTAACGGACTATCAGCCTACGTGCGAGAATATGTTGGTGGACTTTGCCGAGCGACTCTTGGGTGCATTGCCCGAGGAGATTGAGTTGCACTCACTGCGTCTGCACGAGACTGCTACGTCGTATGCCGAGTGGTTTGCATCGGATAACTTCTAAACGAGAGTAAATGTCGAAACGTCTCTTTTTAGTCGACGCTTATGCGTTGATATTCAAGTACTACTACGCCTTTATGGGACGCCCTATGCGTAACCGTGATGGCGTAAACACCTCTGTTGTCTTTGGCTTCACGAAGTTCCTGCGCGACATCCTTAAGCGTGAGAAGCCCGATATGCTTGGCGTTGCGTTCGATCCTCCTGGAGGCTGCTTCCGTCGTGATATTTTCGCGGAGTATAAGGCTAACCGCCCCCCAACACCCGAGGATATAAAACTCTCAGTGCCATACGTTAAGCGCCTTCTCGAGGCTATGCGTATCCCAGTTTTGGAGGTTGCGGGATATGAGGCCGATGATGTTATCGGTACGCTTGCGAAGCGTGGTGGCGAGGCGGGACATAAGGTCTTTATGGTTTCGCCCGATAAGGATTATGGGCAGCTTGTCGACGAAAATTGTGTGATATATCGCCAAAAGGGCGACAACATAGAGATCGTAGATTGCGCCGCGATAGAGGATAAGTATGGCTTTACCAACCCTGTTCTGGTGCGAGATATGTTGGCTTTGTGGGGCGACTCGTCTGATAACATCCCTGGTGTTCCGGGCATCGGTGAGAAGGGTGCTACAAAGCTTGTCCGAGAGTGGGGCGAGGTGGAGAACATCCTTGCCAACGCCGACAAGATTGGTGGCAAGACGGGTAAGAATATCGCCGAGTGGGGAGGTAAACTGCTGTTGGCCAAGGATTTGACCACGATTCGTCTCGATGTTCCTATAGAACTTGATGCCGAGGCGTTGGCGCTATCGGAGCCAAACTATACGGAGCTTAAGGCGTTGTATGCCGAGTTGAACTTCTCGTCGTTCCTTCGCGATTTGGAGAATGTTGTAGTCGACGAGCCTGTGAGCGATGTACCGCAACAGGCGAAGCAGATTCAGCTGCAGGAGGTGTCGCGTGCCAAGGCCGAGGCTAAGCGCAAGGCGAAACTCGAGGGTCAGGGTGATCTCTTTGCTATGATGGGTGCGCCGGCATCTACATCTTCAACTGATTCGACCACGGCTTCTGAATCCGCAGCGGAGGAGGAGGTTTTTGTTGCAGAATCGGAGACCTTAGGTGGCACTATGCACACCATTGCCGACACGCCACACGAGTATACCATCATCGATAGTGCTGCGATGCTTCGCGAGGTGTGTACCACGATTGCCAAGTACAAAGAGTTCTGCTTCGATACCGAGACTTCGGGTCTCGATCCCCTGACCAGCGGCGTTGTGGGAGTGTCGCTCGCGGTGGAGGAGCATAAGGCGTGGTATCTGCCTTTCCACAACGCTCCTGTTGCGGAGTATGTGGAGATTATGCGCCCGATGTTTGAGAATGAGGCGATTACGAAGATTGGTCAAAATATAAAGTTTGATATTATGGTGCTGCGTCAGCTGGGCATCGAGGTTCGTGGCCACAAGATCGATACTATGCTGCTGCACTATCTCCTCGACGCCGAGGCTCGCCATAATATGAATTTCCTTGCGGAGCGATATCTCAACTACTCGCCCATTGCCATCGAGACCCTTATTGGCAAGGGAGCTAAGCAGTTGACGATGGATATGGTGGGTGTGGAGCGTGTTGCGGAGTATGCGGCTGAGGATGCCGATGTCACGCTGCGCCTAAAGAATATCCTCTATGCCGAGGTTGAGAAGATGGGTATGCTCGACCTCTATAACCGCATCGAGGAGCCTATGATTGATGTCTTGGCCGATATGGAACTTGCGGGTGTACGCATTGATAGTGAGGCTCTTAACAACTATGCCATTGAGCTACGTGCGTTGCTTACGCGCCTTGAGACTGAGGTGCGTGAGATGGCCGACGAGCCTGCGCTCAACATCAACTCTTCGCGCCAGTTGGGCGAGGTGCTCTTTGGTAAGTTGCGCATTAGCAACAAGCCTAAGATGACCAAGACCAAGCAGTTCTCAACCGAGGAGGAGTATCTTCAGGGCTTTGCCAAGGAGTTCCCTATCGTAGAGAAGATCTTAGAGTATCGCGGTGTAAAGAAGCTGCTCTCTACATACGTTGAGGCACTGCCTCAGCTTGTAAATAGAGTATCGGGAAAGATACATACGTCATATAATCAGGCTGTTACAGCCACAGGACGTCTATCGTCTACGAATCCTAATTTGCAGAATATCCCTATCCGCGACCAGCTGGGTAAGCCTATCCGTGCGGCATTCGTAGCTTCCGATTCGGAGCATACGCTTGTTGCTGCCGATTACTCGCAGATTGAGCTACGTATTATGGCGCACCTAAGTGGCGATGAGTCACTCATAGATGCCTTCCGTGGAGGCGAGGATATCCACTCTGCTACCGCTGCGCGCCTCTATGGTAAGAGTGCCGATGAGGTTAGCTCGGATGAGCGTCGCAGGGCCAAGACTGCCAACTTCGGTATTATATATGGCATCTCGGCATTCGGTCTCGCGCAGCGTCTCGATATCCCCAACCGCGAGGCTAAGGAGCTCATTGAGAGTTACTTTGCATCCTACCCTGGGGTCAAGGCATATATGGATGGTGCGATAGCGAAGGCTGCCGAGGATGGATATGTCGAGACTATGTTTGCGCGTCGCCGCGTGCTTCACGACATCAAGTCGTCGAACCGCACCGTGCGTGGCGTGGCGGAGCGAAATGCTATCAACGCCCCTATTCAGGGCTCTGCAGCAGATATTATGAAGCTTGCAATGGCGGAGATACGCCGCCGCTTCAAGGCCGAGGGTATCCGCTCGCAGATGATTATGCAGGTGCACGACGAGGTTGTTATCGATGCCCTCAATAGCGAACTCGATACCGTGAAGCGCATCGTGAAGGAGGCTATGGAGAGTGTTGCCCAGTTGAGTGTGCCGCTCATTGCGGAGGTTAATAGTGGCGCAACTTGGTTAGAGGCGCATTAAGCAGGTTTTTCGTACTGTGTGCGCCAAAAACTAACACTTGTTATACGACTTAGTAAAAATATAGGGTGTCCATAAAATTTCTTGGACACCCTATCTATTTTATTAGAATCTCACGCCGAGCGTCACTACAGCTATGTGACGATTGGTCTTGGTGGTGAAGAGATTGCTCTGGATGTCATACTCAGGATATTCGCTATCAACGGCGTAGAAGGTCTGATATTGTGAATACTTGGTTGTGCCATACTGGTATGCCACGTCGAGATAAATATATTCGTTGAACTTGAGTCCCACACCTGCCGTTGCGTACCACTGCTCGGTAGGAAGCGGATGTGTAAAGACGGCATCCTTATACTCATCGCGAAGTGTCGAGCCGCTCCAGATATATCCCGCGCGTAAAGAGAGGAATGGAAGGACATAGCCCTCAGCACCCACACGCACGGTGTTGCTGCCCTTGAAGCACTCCTTCATCGTATCGGTGTAGCTCAGACCATAGATAGGTGATGACTGCAGGCGGATAGACTGATACCAGCTGCGCTCGTAGTCAGCCGAGAGGATGACGCGCTTGGCAAGCGTAACTGCAACACCTGTGAGGAGTCGTGATGGAGTGCGATACTCCCAGGTATAATTTCCAGCATCCTCCCATATAGGTGTGGCAACAGGAATATCCCTAACGTAGCCATTTTTGTTGATGTCGTAATTCTCTGGATTGCTGCCCACACTCTTTGTGCCATTCCACATCTCGCCGCCATAGCGGAGTGTCATAGTGTAGAGGGTAGGGGTGTGGTATGCCACACCTATGCGCAGCCACTCCACGGGGCGTGCCGTAACACCAATCTTAAAGTTGATGCCCGTACCTGTGAGGCGTGTCCTCTGGCTGTAGTTCATATACTCGAGCTGGTATGGCATTACATCTCCCGCAGGTTCTGTGCCCGGAGCATAGCTGTAGTTCTCACCATAGTACACCTCGCGCATATAGTTGAGGCTCTCGATGCCGAGTGTAGCACCTATATATATAAAATCCTTGATGTTCATACCCGCTGTGAGGGCATACTCACCCAGCGAGCCTCGTGTCTCAACTGCCGAGAACTGGTCTACGGTGGCATTCTCGCCGATGCGATCTACGAACCAACCTTGATCGTCATTATTTATAAGGCCGTTCTTGTATGCAAGCACAGGACCCCAGTAGAATGGGTCGTAGCCAAAGGATAGCGATCCTGCATCCTTGCCCTCAGCAATAGGTGTTGGCATATTCTCATCAGCATTGGCGAGTGTGCAGAAGAAGTTTGCCAAGCTGTTGTTTGCGTCGTAGCCATACGATGCAAGCGAGGTGTTCTGGTTGAAGTCTGCAAGGCGGTTATAGGCAAAACCGACGTTTACGTTCGTAACAGTCCCCGAGCCTTTATAAACCGTAAAGACCGCTCCGGCGCTCGAGAGTCCGAAACGCTCGCTGTGATCCTTGAAGTTGCCAAACTTATCTGCTCCCGATGTAGGGCTCTTGGTGAACTGCATAATAGGCGATATGCTCGCATCGCTCGATACGTACATACCAATACCTGCGGGGTTCATTGACGCCGATACCATATCTGCTCCCAGGGCTGTGAAGGCGTTACCCATAGCCATAGAGCGCGCCGTGCCGTAGTTTCGCGATGTGAACGACATCTCGTAGAGGTCGCCCCAGCCTACGATATCATTGTTTATGGCTGTGCCGCCAAAGTCTATCTGTGCATAGCTTGTGTTGATGGTCATAAGTGCCATCGCAAGCGTCGCTGCTATAGAGTAAATTTTTCTCATAGTGTTGTAGTTTATATGTTTATAACATAGGGAGTGGAGCATAGTTACCACGAGGTAATTATCTCCCACCCCCTAATCTTTGCTATCGGCGTGATGATGTTCCGCCTCCGGTGCGGCCACCGCTTAAGCCGCCACCGCCACCTCTTACGCCGCTGCTGCTGCCTCCTCTGAAGCTACTGCCGGTGTTGTAGTTGTTGCCGCGTGTTGTCGACTGGCGGAAGTTGCTGTTGCTACGCTCGTGGCTCTGCTGCTGCGAAGGTCTCACAGTGGCGTTGCCGTGGTTCGCATTGTTGCTGTTATATCCTCGGTTTGTCACCGTTGTTCTACTCTTCGAGTTGTTGATACCCGTAGAGACTGCTCCTCTGCCCGAGCCGCTGCCACCATTCATATTGTGTGTGCCACCTCCGTAGTTCTTGTTCGATGTCGGAGAGGTGTAGCGCGATGCTGAGTGTCGACGGTCGCCATTCATATTTGGGCGATTTCCTGAGCCTCCAGGGTGTATGCTTGGGCCGTGACCAGGGTGTGGCGGACGTGGAGGGTAGATAGGGTGTGGATAGTATCCCGGGTATCCTGGGTAATATGGGTAGAGACCTGGATAGAAGCCCGGACCCCAGAAGAATGGGTTGTAGCATATATTCCAGTTCCAGTCATACCACGAGTAGTGAGGATATCCCCACCAGGTGTGGAAGAATGGGTCTACGTAGATGTTCCAGCCATACATCCACGGCGATGAGTAGATGCCGTATGTCACGTTTGTTGCGCCCCACGCACCAAACATCGAGGTGATATACTTAGGCTCAACCCACACCTGATCGCCCGAAACCATAATGTTGTAGTATGCTGGGTCGTATACCGTGGCATAGCGCATAGCATCCATAGTCTCGTAGCTGTAGTAGCTCGATGGGAGTTTGTAAGTAGGCGAGTTGAAGCCCTGAAGGCGGCGCGCGTAGGCACTTTGGTAGTCGTCTGCTACAATCGAGCTATACGATGACGATGCTTCGGAGTCGCTGTTGTAGTATGCCGAGCGATCCAGCTTTACGGGCTCTGTACGTCTCTGCATCCTTGCTTGCTCAGCAGCTTGAATCTCCGCGCGGTTATCGTTGCGATAGAGGTCGTTGGAGCCAAATGATGTGTTCATCATCGCGGTGCAGCCTCCCAAGTGCAGGGCGATGATGGCAAGAGCAATCGTATGAAGTAGATGTCTCATAGTGTTAGTCATACATTTGTTATATCGCTATAGCGATGTTGTGCAAATATAGTGTTTTTTTTAATAATCTTAGCAATAAAAGTTTTGATTATGGCAAAATTCAGGGTGAATAGTATATTTTCATCGGTGAAACGACTACTTCACCTCGCGGCGATTCATCAGTGCGTGGGTGATGGTAAGCTCATCGACATACTCCAACTCATCTCCAAAGCCTATGCCACGTGCGATGGTCGTAACCTTCACATCGGGAAATGCCTTGAGGCGGTTGAGGAGGTAGAAGAGTGTCGTCTCGCCCTCCACAGATGTCGATATTGCTATGATCACCTCCTTTACCGAGCCCGTGAGGAGCTTATCCGAGAGGAGGTCTATCTTCAAATCCGAAGGACCTATGCCCATCATCGGAGATATAACACCGCCGAGGACGTGATACATACCGCGATACTGCCCTGTGTTTTCGATTGACATCAGATCCTGCACCTGCTCGACGATACATATCGTGGAGTGGTCGCGCGAGTGGTCGCTACATATGGGACACAAGTCATTGTCCGATAGGTTGTTGCAGCTGTGGCAGTAGCGTATGTCGTGGCGGAAACTGGCGATGCTCTTCGATAGTGAGTCCACCGTATCTGGCTCCATCTTCAGGATGTGCATCGCAAGACGCAATGCCGTACGACGACCGATGCCCGGCAGTCGCTGCAACTCACTGCATACGTTATCAAGAAGTTTCGACATAAATCAATTTTCATCCTCTGTCATTCTGAGTGAAACGAAGGATCTCTCAGTTAGCATCGAGGTCACACAACCTACACTCCGAGAGATTCTTCACTGCGTTCAGAATGACAAAAACATTATTCCATACCCTTCACCTTATATCACCTCGATGGATGTGTTGCGAATCCAACCCATCTCGCCATCCGCAAAGATAATCTCTGTCCAGTCGCCGTGGCTGCGTGAGATACGTAGCGTAACGCCCTGCGATGGCTGGCGGACGATCTTCGAGGCACTGTCGGGCGATGCGTGTACGGGCGTTGTGTCGTTGCACACCACCACGGCGCGGTTGTCACTCTCGAGGGTGTTGCGGCTCGATATGGCGAGAGTTGTAGTGATTACATAGCCGAAAATCAGCACTATAGCCACAAAGAAGCCTATCTTTCGAAGCAGGATGTTTGCCGAGAGCAGGTAGAACATAGCAAGGATAAGCGTCGAGGCCAACATTGCTAATGAGGTTACGCACCAGCCGTTGGATGTCGTTGCGGAGCGCAGACCCTGCCACAGTGCGGCTATGAAGCTCTGCGGAATGCTCTGAGTGTCGTTCGTATGGTCTACCGCCAACTCGAGGTTGTAGCGTGCATCGGCCATCGAGGGCTCCAGTTTCAGTGCACGGTGGTAGTTGAGGATAGCCTTGCCCAACTCGCCACGGGCAAAGGCTCGTGGTGTGGTGTCGTCACTCTGTCCCAATTTGAAGTAGGCATTTGCGAGGTTGTAGTATACCTCTGCCGAGGCCTCGCCCACAGCCACAATCTGCTCAAAAGCCTCCACAGCCTTGTCATACTCGCGATTCTCATAGGCTGTGATACCCTCGTTCCAGCGTGCTGCAGCGGTGGTTGTGGCATCTGCGGCAATGGCTGCGGCGGGTGTCACGATAGCCATCACAGCGGCCATAACGATCATTATATAATTATATGTTGCTCTCATCTTCACTAACGTTTTATAGCTTCTTCGATTTTCGACATAATCTCCAATGCGCGTGTGTAGGCCTCGCTCATCTCACCCTCCGACGATGGGGAGTACTGAGCCTCCTCCGAGCGGGAGATGATCTCGCAGAACTCCTCGGCAGTGGATGTCGAGACACCGCGGCGATAGAGCTCCTCGCGGATACGCTCCTTGGTGAGGTTCGATACCGGGATGTTGAACTTATCGCTTATATATCCCCACAACGCCCTGAGAAGCTCCTCGTAGAATGCGTGGCGGTTATTCTGGTTCATATAGCTCTCTGCGGCGCGGAGACGCTGTATAGCCACCTTATCGGCGCGCTTCATACGTCGTGCCACGATGTTGCGGTTGTCGCGGATGCGCTTGTTAAGCACCACGTATGCAACGACGAATATCGCTACCATCGCCACCACGATAAGCCAGTAGAGAGGTGTGAGAACGAAGGTCGAAGTTGCTTTGCGAGGCATATCGCCGAGGTGTATGAAGCGTATGTCGCGGTCGAGCTGTCGCATTGTCGAACCGTAGTTATGCAGACGCTCCACGCTCTGCACCTGTGACGATGTGCCGTCGTCGAGGACGGTTATCGTAAATGGCTCTGTAGCAAGGGTGTTGTACTCGCCTGTTGTGGGGTCGAAGTAGCTGAATCGTAGCGGATCGATGTTAAATACACCTGCGGAGCGTGCCACAAATGGGAAGGTGTAGGTGATGCTGCCCGAGGTATCTGTGGCCGTAGCCTTGATGTTATCCACGATCTTTGTGTCATAAAGCTCGAAAGACTCGGGGAGCGATATCTTGGGCGCGGTTATAAACTTCAGGTTGCCGCTTCCCGAAATTGTCACCTCTATCTGGTCGGCAGAGTTGCTCATAATCTCCTCAGCTGGCATCTTGCTCGATAGTCGGAAGCTACCCACTGCGCCATTGAACGACGAGGGTGCGCCGCCAGGGAAATCCTTGACGTGCACAACAACAGGCTCGCTCTTGAGCTGTCGTGGCACGCGATATACCTGACCACCGCCAAAGAATGGGTCGAAGCTTCTGTTGTCCTGTATCACCACCCTTGCGCGTGCTGTAAGCGTTGCCGAGGGGATGGTGATGTTGCCCGCCTGCTGTGGCGAGAGCAGAAACTCCGAGAGTTTGTAGGTCTCGTAGATACGTCCGTTATACTCCTCTCGCGAAGGGGTGTTGTCGAACGAAAGCTCCTGAGACCAGAAACCATCAAATGCTGGGAGGTTGAAGTCCTCGAGGTTGTCGATGTTTGCGCGTGTATATAGTATCAGCGAGGCGCGTAGCGACTCACCCTTATAAAGTTCTGTGTCTGAGACCTTAAGTCGTAGCAGGATGTCATCCTTGCCGATGTGCGACTCAGGGTTTTTGTTGCGGCTCGTGCCGTTGTTTCGCTCGGCTGCGCTGCTCTTCTCGGCAATAACCTCTATAGGCAGAGGCTTGGTGCTATATCTTTTGCCGTCGACCTTTATGGATGCTGCACCTATGGTATACTTACCAACCTCCGAGGGCATAAGAACATAGGTGTAGGTGCAGCTATAGCTTGTCGACTGCTTGCCATTGATGAATTGTATTGAGTGTCCTGTGGATACCGAAGGGCCGGCGATGACATCGAAGCCCTCGAAAGCGGGTGCTTCGAGAGAGTTAGAGTCTGGCTCGGCATCGATGGTAAACTCTACACGAAAGGGCTGCCCCATAGCCGTAAGGGCTGGAGCCTCCGCAGTAAATGACACCTGTGCCCACGCTGGTAGCGCTGTGACAAGCATCACCAAAACAAGAGATAGTTTTATTAGTCGTTTCATCTTGTGGTTGTTCAACTATTTCCGATGCTTCTATAACGCCTCGGAGAGCGTTTTTATTGTGATAATAAAACGCGGTGTGACGCATAAGCTATGCGCCACACACACGTCATAATAGTTATTAGTGAGCGAAATCTGCGAAGAAGTCGTTACCCTTGTCATCCACGATGATGAATGCAGGGAAGTTCTCGACGTAGATCTTACGCACTGCCTCCATACCGAGCTCCTCGAAGTCCACAACCTCCACCTTCTTGATAGAGTTCTTCGCGAGGATCGCAGCAGGACCACCAATAGAACCGAGGTAGAAGCCACCGTTAGCCTTACAAGCGTCGGTTACCTGCTGTGAGCGGTTACCCTTAGCAACCATAACG
This sequence comes from Alistipes sp., assembly GCA_017630455.1. Classification (GTDB taxonomy): domain Bacteria; phylum Bacteroidota; class Bacteroidia; order Bacteroidales; family Rikenellaceae; genus Alistipes. Next base: position 130,126 of record JAGBVG010000074.1, read on the forward strand.
AGTGAGCCACCAGCCTTCTGGAAGAGGTCTACGTAAGAGTCCATACGACCTGCTGTTGTAGGACCGAACGAACCTGAAGCCATACCTGCAGGAGTCTTAGCAGGACCTGCGTAGTAAACAGGGTGATTTTTGAAATACTCTGGCATAGGCTTACCCTCGTCGAGCATCTGCTTGATGCGGGCGTGAGCGATGTCACGAGCCACAACGAGTGTACCCTTGAGGTTGAGGCGAGTCTTGATAGGATACTGCGACAAAATCTCGCGTACCTTGTCCATACCCTCGTCGAGGTCGATGTCTACGGCTGGAGACATTGCAGGTGCCTGAGCTGGGAGGAAACGTGCTGGGTTCTTCTCCAACTGCTCGAGGAAGATACCCTCAGGGGTGATCTTAGCCTTGATGTTACGGTCTGCAGAGCAACTTACGCCGATAGCCACAGGGCAGCTTGCAGCGTGACGTGGAGCGCGGATAACGCGAACGTCGTGAACATAGTACTTACCGCCAAACTGTGCGCCGAGGCCAATCTCCTGGCAGATCTTCTGTACCTTAGCCTCCCACTCCAAGTCGCGGAAGCAGCGGCCACCCTCATTACCAGATGTTGGAAGCTCATCGAGGTAGCCTGCCGAAGCCTTCTTAACAGTCGAAAGACACATCTCTGCCGATGTACCACCGATGCAGAGCGCGAGGTGGTATGGAGGGCACGCTGATGTGCCGAGGTCGAGGATATGCTTCTTGATGAATGCTGTGAGCGACTCCTCGTTAAGGAGCGCTTTAGTCTGCTGATAGAGGAATGTCTTGTTTGCCGAGCCACCACCCTTGGTGATGAACAAGAACTCATACTCCATACCTGGGTGACCAGCGTAGATGTCGATCTGTGCTGGGAGGTTGGTTGCCGAGTTCTTCTCCTCGGTCATTGTGAAAGGAACAACCTGTGAGTAACGGAGGTTACGCTCCTTGTATGTCTCGTAAACACCGCGTGAGATGCACTCAGCGTCGTTAGCGCCTGTGTATACATCCTCGCCCTTGTGGCCGATGCAGATAGCTGTACCTGTATCCTGGCAAGTAGGAAGCTCGCCCTCGGCAGCTACGCACTGGTTCATAAGCATTGTGTATGCCACGAACTTATCGTTGTCGGTAGCCTCAGAATCCTCGAGGATGTTAGCCAACTTCTGAAGGTGTGAAGCGCGAAGGTAGAACGATACATCTGCGTATGCCTCCTTAGCCAAAAGCTCAAGACCCTTAGGGTCTACCTTCAAAATCTTGCGGCCATCACACTCGACAACCTTTACATAATCCTTCGTGAGAAGGCGATACTCCGTCTTATCCTCCTGGATAGGAAACGGCTCCTGATAGATAAACTCTGCCATAATTATGAGAATTATGAATGATTATTTAGTTATTATTGGTTTCTACAACTTTAAGTTCCACACGCTCGAACTCCTCTGCGTCGATATCCTCACGGTCAGTACCACCCACAACTTCGAGCTTAAACTCTGGGGTCTCAGCCTCCGCAGTCTCCACCTCCGCAGGTGTGCCGAGGCTCTGGATGAACGATGCGATGCCGAACACGAATACCACGCTCACCAACACAGGGCACACGTAGCGCAACAAGAAGCGGATAACAGGGTAGGTGGCTTTGTCCACGCCGCCCTCGGCAGTTAGCTCTGCCTCCATATCCTTCTTCTTCCACACCCAGCCTACGAATATCGCAGTCAAGATACCCAAGAGTGGTAACATCACGATGGCTGTGAAGTTGTCGAGCAGTGCAAAGAAGTTCATACCTGCAATCGTATACTCGCTCCAGTCACCCAGCGACAACGACGCTGCGGTAGCGAGGATGAGTGCGAAGAGTGTTACAAGACGTGCACCGTGCTTACGCGACATACCGCGCTTCTCAACGAAGTATGATGTTACGGCCTCGTGCATAGAGATTGTCGATGACAGCGCCGCAAGACCCAGCAACAAGAAGAACAGTGCTGCCCACAAGTTGCCGAAAGGCATTGCCGAGAAGACCTTAGGCATCGCCACGAATGCCAACTGCATACCGCTCTCATTCTCAACACCTGCCGAGAAGATAATCACCGCAGCCATAAGCGCCACGAGGGTATCGAGCGACACCACGCTGATAGCCGTGCCGGCAATCTTGGTTCCATCCTTGAAGTACGAGCCGTAGATGAGCATAGCACCCATACCAATCGAGAGGGTGAAGAATGCCTGACCCATAGCGTCGAGGAATGTCTTGCCTGTAACCTTCGAGAAATCAGGGGTAAAGACATTTGTCAACGCCTCGCGACCCTCGGGCATCCACAGTGAGTATACTGCCAGCGCGATGAGGATAGCAAAGAGGAGTGGCATCATAATTTTCGATGCCTTCTCGATACCGCCCTGCACACCACCAGTGATGATGGCGTGGTTGGCGATGATAAAGAGATAGGTGTAGAGAAGTGGCTTCCACGTTGCTGTGGTGAAGTCGGTGAAGAATGCTCCGAAGTCACCGCCGATGGTGTTTGCTGCCGAGGCGATGGTGTAGTTGAGTGTCCAGCCTGAAATCACAAAGTAGTAGCCCATAATGAGCGTCACAGAGATAAGACCCATAGCACCAAGCCATCCCCATCCCTTCTTAATCGTTGCAAAGGCATCGATAGGGTTCTTCTTGGTGTTGTGGCCCACGGCAAACTCCGCAATAAGCAGCGGAAGACCGAGGAAGAGGATACATCCCAAATAGATAAGAATGAAGGCTCCGCCACCGTTTTCGGATGTGATGTATGGGAATCGCCAGATGTTGCCCAGACCGATTGCCGAGCCTGCAGCAGCGAGGATAGCGGCTACCTTACCGCCAAAGCCTCCACGATTTTCTGTATTAGCCATAATGTTTTCTTAATTTTATAGCTGCATTAGCCTATAAGTGTTACACTTACCTTGTCGATTTTGCCACCAAGCGGAGGTGCTATCTTCGCCACGGTACACTCCACCTCCACAACCTGAGGGAACTCCTCGCGGATAGCCTCGATGATGTTCGATGCTGCAGCCTCTATGGTGCGCTGCGTGCGCTGCATAGTGCGCTCTACGATCTCAAATACCGTGAGGTAGTTTACCGCCTGGGTGACGTCGTCCGTCTTGGGGAGGTCGCCTAATGGTGTGCGTATTGCTAAATCCACGCGAAAGCGGTTACCCACCTGCTGCTCAAGGTCGTAGCAGCCGTGGAACGCACGAACGTAGATGCCGTCAAGGCGTATGGTGTATAACTTTTCCACGTTACTCTACGGTGATGAGGTAGTAGTTCTTCTTACCCTTCTGCACAAGGAGGTACTTGCCAGCGATAAGGTCACCCTCCGCCACAGCGCGCTGTGCATCGGCAACCTTCTCCTTGTTGAGCTGCACGCCGCCACCCTGAACCATCTTGCGGCACTCACCCTTTGATGGGAATACCTTGCAGATCTCCGCTACGATATCCACAAAAGGCTTCTCGAGGTCTGCGCGAGAGATTGTGAACTGTGGCACACCCTCGAATACCTGCAAGAGTGTATCCTCGTCCAACGAGCGCAAAGCCTCAGAGGTAGCATTACCGAAGAGGATGTTTGTAGCAGCCTTGGCCTTCTCCAGCTCCTCGGCAGAGTGAATCATAGTTGTGATCTCCTCAGCAAGACGCTTCTGCAATGCGCGGAGGTGTGGTGCCTCCTCGTGCTCCTTGATGAGGGTCTCGATGGTCTCGCGGTCGAGGAGCGTGAAGATCTTGATGTAACGCTTAGCATCCTCGTCGCTGACGTTCAACCAGAACTGGTAGAACTTATATGGTGAGGTGTAGCGTGGGTCGAGCCAGATGTTACCACTCTCGGTCTTACCAAACTTCGTACCATCAGCCTTGGTGATAAGAGGGCAGGTGATGGCGAAAGCCTCTGCCTCGCTGCCGAGCTTGCGGCGGATAAGCTCCGTACCTGTGGTGATGTTACCCCATTGATCCGCGCCACCGAGCTGAAGTTTGCAACCATACTCCTGGTAGAGGTGCAAAAAGTCGTAACCCTGAAGGAGCTGGTAGGTAAACTCGGTGAATGACATACCGTCACCCTCGCCATTAAAGCGCTTCTTAACCGAGTCCTTGGCCATCATATAGTTTACGGTGATGCACTTACCGATGTCGCGCGCGAAGTCGAGGAACGAAAACTCCTTCATCCAGTCGTAGTTATTCACCAAGATGGCGTGGTTGTTAGCCGTAGAGTCGAAGTCGATCAACTTCGCAAGCTGACGGCCGATAGCCTCCTGGTTGTGACGAAGTGTAGCCTCGTCGAGGAGGTTACGCTCCTGTGACTTACCTGATGGGTCGCCAATCATACCTGTAGCACCTCCGATAAGGGCTATAGGGCGGTGTCCGCACATCTGAAAATGCTTCAAGATCATAACACCCACCAAGTGACCGATATGTAGTGAGTCGGCAGTAGGATCGATACCCAAGTATGCGGATGTCATCTCCTTCTGCAACTGCTCCTTAGCGCCTGGCATAATGGTATGTATCATACCGCGCCACTCCAATTCTTCAATAAAATCCTTAATCATTGTTATACGTTTTTTATGTTTTATTTCAATTATTTCAAACTATTCTGCGTCGAGACCCAGAACATCGAGCATCTCTATAAGACGCTCGTTGCGTGATATGAGGTGCTTCAATCTATCCTCGAGGGTTATGGGTCGCGAAACCTTTATCTGCTCGTTTACTATGACCTCCAACTCGATATATCCCACAGCCTTGCTCAGCGAGCTAAAGAGCTTCTGGAGGTCGCTCTTCTGCTGCATAATCTCGTTGTAAAGCTCCTGCGACTGCACCTCCACCTTCACGGTGTTGCCCTCCACGCTCATACTCTCCTCGAAGCGCGAGCCGATACGTGGTCGTGTCGATAGCAGTGTCTCTATGATACGCTCCTTGGCGAGGTTGAGCTTCTCCTCGCACTGAGGGTCTACCGTCACGGTGTTACGCTCCGCTTTGGCACTCTCCTCCTCGCTCTCCTCCGATACGGTTTTGGCACCACCACATAGCAACTGGCTGAGCGATACACTTCCTGTTCTTGGGCGTGTTGTTGGCGTAGGACGCTTCACCTCACTCACCTCCGTAGGCTGCGGTGTCTGCTGCGCCTGCACTGGGGTTTGTCCCTGCGCTGATGTCACTCCTTGCGCCATTGGAGTCTCCCTGACTGGTATTGGTGCGGTGCTCTGTGTCGGCGCGGCAGCTGCCTCAGGTACTACAACCTCTGGGCTCTTAGCTGCGGGTTGCGGTGCTGGCTGTGGCGTTGCGATGAGGTCGGGAAGCGAAAATGAGGTCTCGAAACTCTCAAACCCTACCTCTTCATTTTTTTTTTGGCTGAGACCTGCAATTTTCATAAGTCCCAGCTCTACAAGTAGTCGTTGATTTGACGATTGGCGTATCTTGCCGTCCGCCTCCGTAAGGAGCGATATAGCACCGAAGAGGAACGCCTCGTCACATTTTGTTGCCTGAGCCTTGTAACGCTCGACGAGAGTTCCCGTGAACTCCACGAGGGATATCGCAGGGCCTTTGGCCATCAGCAGGTCGCGCATATGTGCGTTGAGGCCCGAGATAAACACCTGTGGCGAGAATCCGCGCGACAGCACCTCGTCGAAGCGGATGAGTGTGTCGATATAGTTGCCGGCAAGGAGCAGCTCCGTAACCGAGAAGTAGGTGTCGTAGTCGAGGACGTTGAGCGTAGCCGCCACATCCTTGTAATTGAGTGTGTTACCACAGAACGACACAGCCTTGTCGAACATCGACAGTGCATCACGCATACCGCCATCAGCCTTGTGTGCTATGAGGTTTAGTGCCTCGTCATCTGCCGTAACACCCTCCTTGTCGGCGATATAGCGCAGATACTCTACACCATCCTCCACCTTTATACGGTTGAAGTCGTAGATCTGGCAACGCGACAAGATGGTAGGGATAATCTTATGCTTCTCGGTTGTTGCGAGGATGAAGATGGCGTGCTGCGGCGGCTCCTCCAAGGTTTTGAGGAAGGCGTTGAACGCTGCAGACGAGAGCATATGCACCTCGTCGATTACGAATACCGAGTAGCGACCCTGCTGAGGGATGATGCGCACCTGCTCGATGAGGTTGCGGATATCATCCACCGAGTTGTTTGACGCGGCATCGAGCTCGTGGACATTGAGCGAGCGACCCTCGTTGAACGAGCGGCACGACTCACACTCGTTGCACGCCTCGCCAGCCTGAGGATTCAGGCAGTTGATAGCCTTGGCGAAGATACGTGCGCAGGTTGTCTTACCCACGCCGCGCGGACCACAGAAGAGGTAGGCGTGAGCCAGCTGACCACGCTCGATAGCGTTCTTAAGTGTCGATGTAATATGTCGTTGTCCCACAACCGATGCAAAGGTCGCGGGGCGATACTTACGTGCTGATACTACAAAATTCTCCATAACTCGACAAAGATAGTAAAATTTTTCGTCTCACGTATGCGCGTGAGAACAAAATTCGTCACAGAGCAGCGTTTTTCGTAATAATGTCGTATATTTGTAGGCAAATAAAGTGATTTGGATTATGAGAAATTTAGTACTTATATTGGTAGTTTTTGCTACACTGTATTTTAGTGGTGTGGCGTCGGCACAGCAGGGCGAGAACCGAGGGTTTAATCTTATCGTTGTAGGTGATCCGCAGCCCCAGACCGAGGCGCAGATGGCGACTCTCGAGCGCGAGATAATACCGCAAATTGGCGATATAGTCGAGGAGTATCGCGCGGAGTCCTCACTCCCCATAGCCATAATCCTTACGGGTGATGTGGTGTGGGATACTATGAAGTTTCTACCGCGTGTGAAGCGAGCCTTTGAGAGCCTCGGAGTACCGGTATATGCCGTTATCGGCAACCACGACCACGATACGAAACGCCGCAGGGATCAGCGTCGTGCGGAACAGTGTTTTGTGGAGACGTTTGGCACGCGTAATCAGGCGTTTATGCTTGGCGAGACGCTGTTTCTTACCTTTGATAACATAGAGTACAGAGATCGCACTTCATACGATATTGGTGTCGATGCCGAGCAGCTTATATGGCTCAGCGAGCAGATGGAGGGTGTCGAGAAGGATGTGCGTGTTGCGGTGTGTATGCACGCCCTTGCGGCGGGTCGCTCGGGGGGTGTGAGACCCTACGCCAAGCCTATAGTCGATATCCTTGGTGAGCGAGATATCCACTTTATCACTGGCCACCACCATAACCACGGCACATACGCCTTTGCACCAAATGTCATCGAGCATAACGTTGCGCAGGTGAGTGGAAATCTGTGGTTTGCGCCTATATGTTCTGACGGCACGCCGCGCGGAGTATTTTGCATCGAGGAGCGTAATGGGGAGTGGCGCTGGCATCATCGCCTTTTGGGCAAACGTGCCGATGAGGTGCTTATAGTCTGGAGCGAGGGTCGTGTGAAGGATAATGAGGAGTATGTCGTTGTTAAGGCTATCGGCTGGGATAGTGAGTGGCGCGTGGAGTGGATGGAAAATGGCGAGGCGCGAGGAGCTATGGAGCAGATTGCGATTCTCGATCCCGATTACCTCTATTACGTTGAGAATAAGGCAGATTACAGGAAGAAATATATGGAGCGTCTGCGAAAGTCGGCGCATCCTCACAGCCACTATTTCCGCCTAAGGCGCACAGTGCCCGAGAGCGAGATTCGTATAGTAGCCACCGATCGTTTCGGCCGAGAGTATGTGGCTGTTGTAGAGTAGATAGTGGTGAGTGCGAAATAGACTCTTCAAGGGCTAAAGATGTGAAATATACTGTGTTACGGCGAGCGTAGCAAACGATATTCGTGCGTCGGGAACAGCCGTGTGTATAGCCAACATACAGCCATAGAGCGTCGCTCCCGAGGTCATAACATCATCCACAACGAGGATATGCTTGCCGCGCAGTCGTTCGGGCTTTGTCACACGAAATAGATCGTCGACACCCTCCCAACGTTCACGGCGTTTGCGGCGTGCCTGAGAGGGGTTGTTGCGTGTGCGGCGCACGGCGTGGCTGTCGACACTCGCGCCTAACGACTTAGCAATGCCATCGGCAAGGTATCGCGCCTGATTATAGCCGCGCTTTAGGGTCTTGATGGGGTGCAGCGGCAGCGGTATTATGACATCGATATCATCATAAAACTCCGAGGCTTTCAGCTCGGCTCCATACCACTCTCCGAGGTTGTAGGCCATCTGCCACATACCTCCATACTTGAAGCGGTGGATAAGTGTTCGCCATAGCGAGTTCCCCCTGTAAAAGAAAAACGACGAGCCGTGAACAATGGGCAACAGACCGTCGAAACGCTCCTTGGCGGGGTTGTCATCCCTGAGCCAGTAGTTTGTAACGGGTATCTCGAGGCGACAGCGCGGGCATATTCCGTGCATAGTGCTGCTTATGTGCTCTCCGCACACCATACAACACTCCGGAAACAGCAGCGAGCGGATGTCGTGATATAGCTCCACGATGCTCCTAAGCGTCGACATCGATAGATAGTTTTACGGTTTTATATCTCTCCTCCTTGCCACTCTCGGTCATAGCCTCGTTTATCATCTTGCGCGCGCGCTTCATCGATGCTCCCGCCTCTATCTTTATCATTATCTCGGCGCGATGTTCGCCGCGAAGCATCTCCAGAGCCGAGGATACAGGACCCATAACACGTCCGCCGAACTTCTTACGCATAAGCGTTGCGAGGTGGTGTGCTGCGTGGCGCAGTAGCTCATAGTCGGCGTGGCGCAGCATAATGCGTATAAGGTGTGAATATGGTGGATAGCCGAATGTGTGGCGCTCCTCCAGCTCCTTGCGTGCCATAGCGTGGTAGTCGCCTGAGGCAACGTAGGTTATCACGGGGTGCTTGGGTTGCGAGGTCTGTATTATCACACGTCCTCTGTCGTTGTGGCGTCCGGCGCGTCCTGCTACCTGCATCATAAGCTGAAAGGCTCGCTCCGAGGCTCTAAAATCGGGAATCGAGAGGAGGTTGTCTGCGTTGAGGATACCCACGGTCGAGACACCCTTGAAGTCGAAGCCTTTGGTGATGATCTGCGTACCCACGAGGATGTCGGTGTTGCCAGCTTCGAAGTCGTGGACTATCTGCTTGAATGCGCGCTCCGAGGTCGAGGTGTCGCTGTCGAGTCGTTCGACACGCGCATCGGGGTAGAGACGTGATATCTCCTCTGCAGCCTTCTCTGTTCCGAAGCCCATAAGTGCCATATCCTGAATCTCGCAGTTGGGGCATACCTTGGGCGTAGGCATAGTATATCCGCAGTAGTGACACTCCATACGCGACGAGGCTTTATGCTCGGTGAGCGTGACGTTGCAGTGCGGACATCGTGGCGAGTAGCCGCAGGTGCGACACTGTATGTATGGCGAGTAGCCGCGACGATTCTGAAAGAGCATAACCTGCTCCTTAGCCGCTAAGGTGCGTGATATGTCGTTGAGGAGGTCGTGGTTGAAGTGTGTCTTACGCTCGCCGCGCTTCACGGCACGTATGGTGTCCGATATCACAATCTCGGGGAGTACGCCATCGCCCCATCGCTCCGTAAGCTCCACATAGTGATACTTGCCTGACAGGGTGTTTGTATAGCTCTCGAGGGATGGTGTGGCACTGCCGAGAACCACCTTCGCATCGTAGAGTTGTCCCATAACCACGGCGCAGTCGCGGGCGTGGTAGCGTGGTGCTAGGTCGCTCTGCTTGTAGTTGCTGTCGTGCTCCTCGTCGACGATTATAAGACCTAAGTTTTTGGTTGGTAGGAATATAGAGGAGCGAACACCAACTACCAACTCGCCACCGCTGCTTGTCGCCAGGCGCAGGAATGTCTGTCCGCGGCGTAGTGGCGTAAGGCGTGAGTGGTAGGTTGTTGTGCGACCCTCGAAGATGCGCTCTAAGCGCTCCACAAGTTGCGAGGTTATGACAATCTCGGGTACAAGCATCAGCACATCCTTGCCCGCTGCTAAGGCCTCGGCAATGAGGTGGATATAGATCTCGGTCTTTCCCGAGCCTGTGACGCCGTGCAGCAGCGCCACACGCTTGTCGCTGTGTGCCTCGCGGATGCTCTCTAACGCACTGTTTTGCGCCTCGGAGAGCGTCGGGCATAGGAAGTCGGAGCTACTCTCCACACGCTGCACCACACGCTCCTCGCTACGTATAAGCTCCTTCTTGCGCAGGGCAGAGATGTCGTCGTTGTCGATGCTGAGGAGGCGGCGTGGCACAAAGCCATCTTTGGCGTTGCGCTCTATGGCCAATGCTGCTATGGCATCGAGATTCTCGCAGCGGCGTGGTGCGCGGCGTGAGTTTTTTGCCACATACTCCGACAGAGTATCCTCCGAGCGTAGCTCCTCCGCGAGGGCTATATATCGCTCCGTTGGTGGCTCTATGCTTCGCTCATCGAGATCCGATAGTGATGTTGCTGAGGGCTTGGCAAGCGACGGCAGTGCCATACGCATAACCTCGCCAACTGTGCACATATAATACTCCGCGATCCACTCCCACAGCCTCTGCATTGTGGGTGTCAGTAGCGGCGTGCTGTATAACCTCTTGAGAATAGGTTTCAGGCGGGGATAGTCTGGCTTCTCATCGGTGATGCTCCACACTATACCCGTATAAAAACGACTGCTGCCAAATTGCACCACCACAGCATCACCTACCTGCACTCCCAACCCTTCATTTAATGAGAAGGTATACATTGGTTGTGCCAATGGTAGAACTACCTGTGCGTACAACATCGCAGCAGTCGTTTAGTATGTTATAATATGCTCTATTAGAGCTTGTTCAAAGCATCGAAACCCTGACCATAAACACCCATTACCGAACCTACGGTGAGGAATGCCTGTGGATCCTGCTCGCGAATAAGCTTGAGGATGGTAGATGTGTCGCGCTTACGGCAAACAACCATAACGGCCTTTGAAGGGGTCTTAGAGTATGAACCCATAGCGTCGATGAGCGTAGCACCGCGGTTAGCCTTGGTCATAATCATATTAGCCATAGCCTCGTAGTCCTTACAGAAGATCAAAATCTGATTAGACTGCTGGTTGCCAGACTGCACCAAATCCACAGTGTAGCCAATAACGGCAATCATCATAAAACCATAGACCATACGCGCAAAGGCATCTGGAGCCAAAGGCTGGATGTTCATAATCTCGATAACACCAGCGTCGTTGGCCATCTGAACAGTGGTTGAGAGGAATACAGATGAGATAAGGATACCGCAGTCGGTCATAAGCAACACCTTACCGTAGCTTACGGTGCGGAACTTATTGATGATCATAGCAACGATATCTGTACCACCTGTTGAGCCACCCTGCATAAACGACACTGCGATACCCACACCGCAAGATGCAGCACCCATAGCTACCAACAAGAGTCGCCAAGCGTCAACACCCTTCAACATATCTACCATCAACGCAGGGTCGAGGAACTCCACGAGGTTGAACATCACCGACATCATAAGGATGCAGTAGAGAGTCTTGATACCGAACTTCCAACCTACGATCATAACACCGAGGATAAGAAGGATGCAGTTGATGATGAAGATAAGGTTACCAATGGTCAAGAAACCACCAGCGAGTGCCTCAGGAAGGATGGCGTTGATAAGTGTTGCCAAACCTGCAGCACCACCACCCATACCACCTGCGGGCAATACACACATCTGCCAACCAAACGCATAGCAGAACATACCAAAGGTCATAAGGATATACTCCTTGATGCCAACAAGAATGTCACGAGAAGATAATTTCATACCCATATAAGTTTGTATTTGATAAAAGTTCAGGTGAATAATTTTATTCGAATTTCGCGACAAATGTACAAACTTTCCACCGAAAAGTGCAAAAAATCGCAATTATTTTATAACGTTATGCGCAAGAGGTTAATATTCAACCCCTTGCGCATAAAGCCTTTTTAGAGGTTTACCTCATACCAGAGGCTCTTCTCAGCACCCATAGTGAAGGTAAGTGTGCCACCTGCTACGACCTCCTCGTGGGTGATGTAGCAGCGGTCGAGGTTCACGCCGTTGAGCGCGACGCTCTGAACATAGCGGTTCTCCTCGCTGTAGCCCTCACGAACTACGGTGAATACACCGCCAGCAACGTCGATCTCTGCCTTGTCGACCATAGGCACGCCCAAGACGTAAGTGCCAGCAGCTGGCTCAACAGGGTAGAAGCCGAGGGTAGTCATAATATACCACGCTGACATCTGACCTACATCCTCGTTACCCGAGAGACCGTCAACATCCGTAGAGTACATCGTATCCATAACCTCGTACAAGCGGTCGGCGCCCTTCCAAGGCTGGCCGAGCATAGTGTAGAAGTAGATGATATGGTGGCTTGGCTCGTTGCCGTGAACATACTGACCAATAAGGCCCGAGATATCTGGAGTTACATCCTCGCCCTCCATCTTTGTATCTGCGGTGAAGAGACCATCGAGCTTCTCGATAGTCTGCTCTACGCCGCCGAAGCACTCTACCAACTTGTCGAGATCCTGAGGTACAAGCCACAAATACTGCCAAGCGTTACCCTCACAATACTCGTTGTTGATGCGCGATGCGTTGAAAGGGTTGAAATCCTCACGCCACTGGCCTGTAGAGGACTTGCCACGTGGGTAGCCCACCGTAGGGTCGAAGTAGTTTAACCACGAGTGGCTGCGGTTCTCGAGGTATGCAGCCTCCTCCTTGCCGAGCATCTTGGCAACCTCATATGCTGCAGCATCGGCAATGGCAAACTCCATATCGTGGGCGATAGACTCACCCTGCAGGTCATTAGGCATAAAGCCATACTGCTTACGATAGCGACCACCACGAATGTCGTGCATAGCAGAGCCATAGATAGCCTCCCACGCACGCTCAGCGTCGATACCCTCGATACCCTTGGTTACGGCATCCGATACGGCGATGATACCTGGAGAGCCTACCATACAGCCGTTATCCCAGCCCCACAAGTGCCAGATAGGCAAGAAGCCCTGCTCGAAGTAGATGTTAATCATAGTGTTGATAACATCGTCCATACGCTCAGGATGTGTGATGGTCATAAGAGGCAACTTAGCACGATAGGTATCCCACAACGAGAATGTGGTGTAGGTGTCGTGACCAGGGTTTGCGTGAATCTCGTTATCAGCACCACGGTATGTGCCATCAACGTCCGAGAAGAGCGATGGTGCTACATACATATGATATATGCCTGTGTAGAATATCTCGTTCTGCTCCTCCGAAGCGCCATAAATGCGTATCTTGCGCAACTCGTTCTGCCACTTTGCGAGGGTCTCCTTACGCACTGTGTCGAAATCCTTGTTGGCTACCTCGGTGTTGAAGTTGAGCTCTGCGCCCTCTGGTGATGTGGATGAGAGGGCTACCTTAACGCCAATCTGCTCACCCTTCTCGGTCTTGAAATGGATGCGGTAGTAGAAGCCATACTCGCCAATAGGCTCGAACTTGTCAAATGGCTTCGAGAACTCGATTACGAAGTACACCTTCTGGTTGTTAGACCAGCCCCAGCTGTGACGGCGACCCACAACGCGGGTATCGCTAACAGCCTCGGCATAGAGATCCTCGGGACGGTCGAAGCATCCGCCGTGTACAAGGTCGAGGATGATGGCAGCCTCGTCGCTGGCTGGGAAGGTGTAGCGGTGGAGTCCACCACGCTCCGTAGCTGTCATCTCCGCGAGGATGTTGTAGCGTGTAAGAGGCACAGCATAGTAGCCAGGCTCTACAACCTCCTGCGAGCGGTCAGCCTCCGACCAGAAGCCTGTGGTGTAGTCACCCAAGCGGCCACGACCATACTCCACCTCGCCCGTTACAGGCATAAGTGTAACGTCGAACAAGTCGCCACAGCCCGTTCCTGAGAGGTGGGTGTGCGAGAAGCCGATAACCGAGTTCTCAGAGTCGTGGTATCCCGAGCACCAGTCCCACTCTTGGGTGATGCTTGTAGGGCCTACCTGAGTCATACCAAATGGTGCATTGGCACCCACGAAGACGTGTCCGTGACCGCCAGAGCCGATCTTTGGGTTCACCATAGCTGTGTAGTCGGTCTCTGGTGTTGCACAGCCAAACATCATTGCTGCGGCTGCAAACAAAGATAGAAGAGTGATTTTTTTCATATAATTTGAGTTTTAGTTTCTGTTCTTACGCTTGATGTTCAGGTGTTTAGCCTTTGTAAGCTCGTCGTGTGAGATACGATATTTGTTGATATTTTTGCCCCCGAGTGTTATGCCTGCGATGTAGTCACCCTCGCCCTCGGTGGTGATTTGCAAAGTGCCATACTGCGTATCTATCTCTACGCTCTTGAAGCGTGGCGTGGTGATGGTGTAGTATGGCTCACCAGGGCAGTCGGGGTAGATGCCGAGCATCGAGAATACCGCCCACGCCGACATAGTGCCTGTGTCATCATTACCCGGCAGACCATCAGGTGTTGTGGAGTAGTTCGCGTTGAGAAGCTGCTTCACAAGGTGTTGTGTGCGCCACTCCTCGCCCTTGATGCGCGCAAAGAGATATGGGTAGGCGATATCTGGCTCGTTGGTAGGGTCGTAGTGTCCCTCCTCGAAGATCATCCATAGCTTCTCGGTAAATGGCTTTTTGCCACCCATAGCCTTCATAAGTCCCTCGATGTCGTGGGGTACGAAGAAGGTGTAGTTCCACGAACTTCCCTCGTGGAAGCCTATGGTGTTGGAGAAGTTAGCGCCTGCCGTAGGGTCGAACTCGCCAACATACTCTCCATCCTCGCCAATAGGGCGCATAGCACCATCGGCCTTCGAGTAGTAGAGCCTCCATCCCGCTGCACGTCTATTGAGCTCCTCGGCAAATGCCTCATCGCCCATCTCGCGGGCAAAGAGTGCGAGGGCGTGGTCAGCGACGTAGTACTCCAAGGCGTGCGACACGGAGTTGTCGCCCGACATATCTTGTGCGAAGATGCCCACAGGGATATAGCCTCGCTCGATGTATGGGTCTATGTCGCGGCGGATAGGGTTGTGCTTACCCTCGGTGGTTGCCGAACGCTTCATCGCCTCGTATGCCGCCTCGATGTCGAAGTCGCGGAGCCCCTTGAGGTAGCTATCCACGATGACAGGTATCGCAGGGTCGCCCTCCATAGTATATGTCTCGCGGCCGTATAGCTCCCAGCGTGGCAGCCATCCCCACTCTTCGGACATCGCCACCATAGAGCGCACCATATCTATCTGTATCTCGGGGTATACGAGGGTCAGCAGTTGGTGAAGATTGCGGTAGGTGTCCCACAATGAGAATACGGTGTAGCGGTTGTAGTCCTTTGCCACACCCGTCGCACCACTCTCCATCGCTGGGTACTCGCCATTGATGTCGCTAAGGAGGTTAGGGTGCAAGAGTGCGTGGTATAGTGCGGTGTAGAAGATGGTCTTGTCATCCTCCGAGCCATCATCCACGCGGATGCGCCCGAGGGTCTCGTTCCAAGTGCTGTGTGCCTTATGGCGAATCTCATCGAATGTGCGGTTGCCGACCTCTACTTCGAGGTTTCGGCGCGCATTCTCGATAGAGGTATACGAGATACCCACCTTAACCTCTACCTCGGTACCTGGTGCTACCTCGCCCAATGAGAAGAAGAAACCTATATCGTTACCCATCATCTCGCGTGCGTAGTTTTTGTAGAGTTTGTACTCACCGCTGTCGCCCGACCACGCAGCCTCCACGCCAGTCATCTCGGGCTGTAGCTTCCAGTAACCCGTCTCTTTTGCGGGGTGTGAGATACGCGCCACGAAGTATACGGGGAATACGGCTTGGTTGGTGTAGCAGAATGTGCCCAAGAGACGCATACCCTCCACCTCGGTGTCGCTCACGCGGCGAAGCATAGCTCCCGACTCGTTCGAAAGCGCAGTGCCCAAATCTACAATAATATTAGCCTCTCCGCCATACTTGAAGGTGTAGCGCTCTATGGATGCGCGCTCCGTTGCTGTAGCCTCAGCGCGTATGGCAAAGTTGTCGTATGTCGTAGCGTAGTAGCCAGGTGTGGCAACCTCGTCGGTGTATGTAGAGCCGTGGTCATAGCGGTCGGGCATAACATCGCCTGTGGTGGCCATAGTGATTATCGCACCCATCTCAGGGCATCCCACACCGCTGAGGGCGTTGTGTGCAAAGCCCACAGAATACTTATTGCGAATGTCGTAGGGGGCTGACCACCAGCGGTTATCCTTGTCGAAGCGGTTGAGCTCCGAGCCTGTGACGTTGAAAGGTACAACAGCCATCATACCGTGAGGTACGACGGCTCCGGGGTGTGTCACCGAGTAGTCGGCAGTGCCGATAAAGGGGTCTACCCACTCGGTGTAATCCTTCGCTTCCTGAGCCGAGAGTGTGGCGCAGAACGTGAGAAGTGCTATTATTGTAAGTCGTAGTTTCATAGAGTTGAGGTTTACCATTCCCATTTTTCGTGACGCACAAAGTCGCCTGTAAGTCTTATCACAAAGCCACCTCCGGGGGCCATTTTAACCTTTATAACGCCCTTATTTTTGTTGTACTCCTCTTCGGAAATGGTGTAGTGCTTGTAGTCTGAGCCATCACGCTTTGCATTGTCGCCATCTACATAGACTTCAACGCTTTTGACCCTATACATGGGTGACAGTTGAATGGTTGCTTTGCGTGCCTTATGGCCATTAAGACCTGCGATATACCACTCGCGACTTGCCTCGTCGGTGTCGATGTGATTATCTGCCATAACCTGCACATATTCACCTATCTTGCTGTCCTTCGAGAATTGCTTGCCAAGGTTCCATTTGGTGGGTATCTCGGCGAGGAACTTGGTGAACTCGGGCTCTTTCTCGTAGTTGGTAGGCGAGTCGCAGAGCATCGTTAGTGGTGCATAGTAGGCGATATACATCGCAAGCTGATGACAGCGCGTACCCTGGCTCATTGGGCGTGAGTAGTCGGGGTAGTAGTGACCCTTTGCGGCATTGCGCATAGCACCCGGTGTGTAGTCCACAGGGCCTGCTGCACCACGAATAAATGGGAGCGTAACGTCGTAGGTTATCTGGTCGTGCTCCGCACCGAGCCACTTCATCGTCTCAAGGCCGTGTACACCTTCAAAATTTATGGCATTGGGGTAGGTGCGCTGTAAGCCCGTGGGTTTGTAAACACCGTGATAATCAACGAGCATATGGTATTTTGCCGCTATCTCCGCCAAGTCGTAGACAAACTCCACCATCTCCTGGTCGTCGCGGTCGAGGAAGTCAACCTTCCAGCCCTTAACGCCCATCTCGGAGTAGTGCTTACATAAGCCCTCAATATCTCTGTTTAGTGCCCAGTAGCCCGCCCAAAGTATAATGCCAACATTGCGCTCGGCAGCGTAGTCAACCAACTCCTTAATATCTATTTCGGGCACAACTTGCATAAGGTCGGCAGTGAGATTTACCGCCCAACCTTCGTCAAGAATAACGTACTCGATGCCGTAGCGTGATGCGAAATCTATATAATACTTATATGTCTCATTGTTGATGCCAGGTGTGAAGTCTACGCCCTCCAAGCCCCAGTCGTTCCACCACTCCCAGGCTACCTTGCCAGGCTTAATCCACGAGGTGTCCTCCAAGCGGCACTCGTCAGCAAGCTCCCACACGAGGGCGTTGCTTACCAAATCTCTGTCCTCTTTGCCCATAGCTACAACTCGCCAAGGGAAGGTGCGAGAGCCGTGGCAATCGGCGATATAGTCGTGGCGCGACTTTACCATGCCCTGCAACATGTTGTGACCGCCCTGCTCCACCTCCTTGGGGCGTGGTGCAAACTCGGTGTCGAGGATGCCATCGCCATCTCTATTTGATAGGAACATGCCTGGATAATCTTCGAGATTAGCCTCTGATATCCACGCCTTTATGCCTTTATGTTCTACAACCATTGGCGCAAAGATGAGTCTGCGCCAGTCGATATCCTTGAGGGTTGTATGGGTGTAGGTATTCTCGAATGATGTCTCGTATTGCGTTGCGTAGTCCGATGTTGCATCGGGGCGGTAGTTGACGTATGGAATCCACGCCTTATCCCTCTTGTTGAACGAGAACTCGGCCAACTCATCTATAATTTTATAGTCGCCATCAATGTTTGAGATAAAACGGTAGGCAACACCTTTGAGATATGCACGAAGTTCTACGCTATAATCGCCAAAGTCAACAACTGCACTGTTATAATGTATGTAGCTGATATGTTTAATTTCGGCTTCCGTGATATTCTCGCCCCATACGCCCGCGGAGGTCTCCATCTTTAGGCGCGATGGCGCAACTACTATGTTGCCATTCATCGTTGCCGACCAGCGTAGTGAGCCATCGCTCCAGTCGAGGGTGATACTCTGTTCGCGTCCAATATATCTTGCATTGAATTTGAGCTGCACACACTTCTCTTGGCCAAAGGCAAAACCTACGGAAAATAGTAATAGTGTAAATATGATAAAAAGTTTTCTCATAGCCGATTGTGCCTTAGGTAGTTACTTCTTCTCTGCAGTTGATAGGAGTCCGCATGCCGCCTCGATATCCTCGCCACGTGAGGCGCGCAGAGTGGTCTGAATGCCGCGCTTCGTTAGTGTGTCGCGGAACTCGATAATCTTCTCTAACTCAGGAGAGTAGAATGGCGAGTCGGGAATCTTGTGGAAGCGGATAAGGTTGATGCGACACTTGATGCCGTCCAGGAGGCGCGAAAGCTCCTTGATATGGCGCATAGAGCAGTTCATACCCTCCAAGACGATATACTCGAACGACACGCGGCGCTGGTGGGTGAAGTCGTAGCGACGCAAGATGTCGCACACCTCCTTAATCGAATATGAGTTCTCGATAGGCATAATCTCCTTGCGCTCCTCGGGGAAGGGGTTGTGGAGCGACACGGCGATATGCACCTTCGACTCGTCGAGGAGTCGTGGTAGTGTGCGTGCAACACCCGCCGTAGATACGGTTATGCGCGTTGGTGACCACGCCAAACCCCACTCCGAGGTGAGGATCGTGAGTGTGCGCATAAGGTTGTCGATGTTGTCGAGCGGCTCTCCCATACCCATAAATACGAGGTTGGTGAGTTTGTCACGCTCGGGGATCGATATTATCTGGTTGATGATCTCGGTAGAGCTGAGGTGGTGGCGGAATCCCATACGTCCCGTAGCGCAGAATTTACAACCCATTTTGCAGCCCGCCTGCGACGATACGCAGAGCGTCATACGCTCACCATCAGGTATCAATGCCGACTCGATATACTCGCCCTGCAGGGTGCGGAAGAGATACTTCTTGGTGCCATCCGCAGACTCCGAAACCTTGAGCGGCGCGGAGAGTCCCAAGTCGCAATGCTCTTTGAGGGTCTGGCGCGCTGCCTTCGAGAGATCGGTCATAGCGTCGATGTCGGTAACAAAGCGCGAGTATAGCCACTTGGCTATCTGTTTGTGTGCAAAACGTGGCAGTCCAAGCATCCCGCAGATGCCCTTAAGCTCCTCGAGAGATGCACCATATAGTTGATATCTTATCGAATTTGTCATATTTTTCTAATCATATCCCGACTACAAAATTAATAAAAATTAAATATTTTTTAGTCTAAAACTACTTTTTTTGAAATTTTATACATATCTTTGCGTAGTGTAGTACGTGTACGTACGCAGATATCCAACGCTAAGTTACTAAAAACTAAAAAATTAGATATAAATGGAGATTAAAAAATCACCAAAAGCAGACCTCCAAAATAAGAGGATGCTTTTCCTACTATTTGGTCTTGTAGTTGCATTGGGCATCACAGGCCTTGCATTTTCGCTAAGTTCAAAGCCTGAGGCTGGTGAGTATACACCACCTAAGCGTGAGACTACCGAGATGGAGCAGATTGACAACACCCGTCAGGATCAGCCAGAGACTCCACCTGAGCAGCAGAAGGTTCAGGCTCAGGTTGTAACCGATGTGTTGAATATCGTATCTAACGACCAGAAGATCGAGACAAACATCGTATTCGTTGAGGATGCTGATGAGTTCGCAGATTTCGAGATGGTTATCGAGGATAAGGAGGAAGAGGTTGTCGAGGAGGAGATCTTCTTCACCGTAGAGGAGATGCCTAAGTTCCGTGGCGGCGGTCTTCCAGAGTTCCGTAACTGGGTGCAGCAGAACGTAAAGTACCCACAGATCGCTCTCGAGAATGGTATCCAGGGTAACGTTGTTATCCAGTTCGTTGTAGGTCCTGATGGCAAGATGACTAACTTCAAGGTTCTCCAGTCTCCTGATAAGACATTGTCTGATGCTACTATCGACGTGTTGAAGAAGGCTAACGAGATGAAGAATGGTTGGAAGCCTGGTAAGCAGCGCGGTAAGCCTGTAAAGGTATCATTTACACTGCCTGTTGCGTTCAAGATTCAGAACTAATCTGCTGAACAAAATAAATTAAGGGTTTCACTAATAAGTGGAGCCCTTTATTATCTAATATGGAGCCCCTTACTATACTAATATTGTTATGAGAGAGGAGAACGAGAAGCCTAAAGGCAAGAGCAAAGAGCCTATTCCTACGGTCGAGGAGCGCGAGACACGTGCCGTGTTGGTGGCTGTGATTCGTGATAGCCAAAACCCAGCTACCGCAGTGGAGTATCTCGATGAGCTCGAGTTCTTGGCCGAAACAGCAAATATTAAGAGCGTGAAGCGCTTTACACAGCGTCTGCCACAACCTATGTCGAAGATCTATGTCGGCCCTGGAAAACTCGAGGAGATTGCAGAGTGGTGTAAGGAGAATGAGATTGATATCGCCATCTTCGACGATGAGCTGTCGCCCGCGCAGACACGCAACATCGAGGCTGCTATGCCGTGCAAGATTATGGACCGCACGCGCCTAATCCTCGATATCTTTATGTCGCGCGCGCAAACGGCATACGCCAAGACTCAGGTAGAGCTGGCACAGTTTGAGTATCTCTATCCGCGCCTTACTGGTATGTGGACCCACCTTGAGCGTCAGCGTGGTGGTACGGGAACTCGTGGAGGTGCTGGTGAGCGCGAGATCGAGACCGACCGCCGTATTGTGCGTAACCGCATATCGAAACTCAAGGAGGATCTCAAGAAGATCGACCGTCAGATGGCTGTGCAGCGTTCGAATCGTGGTCAGATGGTGCGCGTGGCGTTGGTGGGATATACCAACGTTGGTAAGTCTACGCTTATGAATCTTATCTCCAAGAGTGAGGTCTTTGCCGAGAATAAGCTCTTCGCGACACTCGACACCACGGTGCGCAAGGTCGTTTTCGACAACCTTCCGTTCCTTATGTCCGACACCGTAGGATTCATCCGTAAGCTCCCTACCGAGCTTATCGAGTCGTTCAAGTCTACGCTCGACGAGGTGCGCGAGGCAGATTTGCTGCTCCACGTGGTCGATATCTCGCACCCAGGCTTCGAGGATCAGATTGCCGTTGTGAAGCAGACATTGGCTGATATTGGTGCGGGTGATAAGCCTACGTTCTTGGTATTCAACAAGATTGATGCTTATACCTATACACCAAAGGAGGAGGACGACCTCACGCCTGTGACCAAGGAGAATCTCTCGCTCGAGGATTTGAAGAAGAGTTGGATTGCTAAGGCTAACACACCTTGTATCTTTATCTCTGCGCGCGAGAAGATTGGCGTCGACAAGCTTCGCTCCGACCTCTATGGTATGGTTCGTGAGATACACGCCGGACGCTATCCGTTCAACAATTTCCTATACTAACCTCAAAACAGGAGTATTATGGTAAAGATTCTTAATAAGGAGAATACTATTCTCAATAAGTTTGTCGCACAGATGCGCGATAAGAATATCCAGCGCGACCCTATGCGCTTCCGTCGTAATATGGAGCGTGTGGCGGAGGTAATGGCGTATGAGATATCAAAGAAGCTAAACTATGCTACACGTATGGTCGAGACCCCTCTGGGCGTCGCAGCAGTGGAGGAGATCTCGGATAAGATAGTCATAGCCACCATCCTACGTGCTGGATTGCCATTCCACCAGGGCTTCCTAAACTACTTCGATGATGCTGAGAATGGCTTTGTGTCGGCATACCGCAAGAGCCGTCCTGATGGTAGTTTTATCGTCGACGTGGAGTATGTATCGACCTCGGCACTCTCGGGTAAGACGCTGATTCTTGTAGATCCTATGCTTGCAACGGGTACATCGCTGATGCTTGTTTATGATGCTTTGGTGCGCCGTGCTGGCGAGCCTGAGCATACTCACTTTGCTGCGGCATTCGCCTCGGAGCTGGGTGTCGACTATGTGCTTAAGCATACCAACCCTGAGAAGTGTACCTTGTGGTGCGCGACGGTAGATCCAGAGCTGACGTCGAAGTCCTATATAGTTCCTGGAATCGGTGATGCTGGTGACTTGGCTTATGGTGTTAAGCTTTAGGGGCGATGGACAATAGTGGTAAATAAAAAAGTCTGACTTTCGAGTCAGACTTTTTTATTTACCATTGTATGAATTCATAGTCCTGTCAGCACCCACAGATACGAATGAGAGTATCGCGTCGCCAAAGAGCTTCAGGCGCTCGGGCATTGCCTTGTTCTCCTCGTCGCTGAAGGGTCCCAATACATAATCTACCTGATGCCCCTTTGGGAAGTCGCCGCCTACGCCAAAGCGCATACGTGTGTACTGGTTGTCACCCAAAAGCTCGGTGATGTTGCGAAGTCCGTTGTGGCCGCCCTCGCTACCATTCTTACGCATTCGGAACGTGCCGAATGGAAGAGCTATATCGTCCGAGATAACCAAAAGATTCTCGCGCGGTATGCGCTCCTGCTCCATCCAGTAGCGTACTGCCTTGCCCGAGAGGTTCATATATGTCGAGGGCTTGAGCAGAAAGATGGTGCGACCACGGTGCTTGAGTGTTGCCATAGCTCCGTAACGCACCGTCGTAAAAGAGATATTGGATGCCTCGGCTAAGGCATCCAACACTCTGAATCCTATGTTGTGGCGGGTATCGGCGTATTCAGCACCGATGTTGCCCAGCCCGACAACAAGATATTTCATATTCGATTTGCTATTATCCAGCTATTACTTCGCTGCGCGTGATGCACGTGTTACACGAACTGCGCAAACTGCTGTAGTTGCAGGAGTTACGAATGTGAGGTTCTCGTGCTTGAGGTCACCTACGAAGATTGTCTGACCAACGTTCAATGGAGTAACGTCAACAACGATCTCATCTGGAATATACTCAACAAGAGCCTTAACTGTGAGCTTACGAGCTGAAAGAGCAAGCTTACCACCAATCTTAACACCCTCAGCGTTACCTGTAAGGCGAACCGGTACGTTAACAGCTACTGGCTTACCCTCCTGAACACGGTAGAAGTCTACGTGGAGAATCTGCTCGCGAACTGGGTGGAACTGAACCTCGCGCATAACTGCCTTCTCGATCTTACCGTCGATGTTAAGCTCAACGATGTATGAGTTTGGAGTGTAAATCAACTGACCGAGCTCCTTAGCGTCGATAGTGAAAGCTACCTCCTCGCCACCACCGTAGATGATGCAAGGTACCTGACCCTCGCGGCGTGCTGCCTTTGCGAACTTCTTACCGAAATCCTGACGTGCAGTACCCTTAATCTGAATTGTCTGCATAATTGTTTAAATATTAATAGTTTAACTTCAGCACTACTCAATCACGTCCATAGCATTCTCCGCCTCTATGTTGGCATAAACGCCATCCCGTGACCCCATAAGTGCCTGCTTGGGAGCGCAAAGATAGCAAAAATTTCTAAGACACAACCCAAAAATCGGAAAAATATTTGATTATTATATGATTATGGCACAGGATCATAGCCCGAACCGCCCCAGGGATGGCAGCGCAAGATGCGTCGCACGGCAAGATAGAGACCCTTCACAGGACCATATTTGCGCAGTGCCTCGAGGGTATATTGCGAGCAGGTGGGGGTGAAGCGGCAGCACGGCGGCTTCAGCGGCGAAATGCAGAGTTGGTAGAAGCGAACAAGAAGAATAAACGGCAATGAGATGATGCGTTTCACCACCCTTGACATCCATTTAGCAGCCTCTTGCAATTTCGTTGAGAATGCGTGTTGTGGCATTATTAATCGTGCTATAAGGGAGCTCCTCCTTTGTGATATAGATAAATGCTATGCGCACGGCGAGACCTCGCTCCTTGGCTAAGGCAATCAGGGGTGCTTTGGCAAGACGATAGCTCTCGCGCATACGGCGCTTGAGGAGATTGCGGCGATTGGCACGCTTGTGGAATCGCTTAGGGACAGAGAAGAGTACCTCCACCGTTGGCGAGGTACTCTCTTCCACTATAAGTTTGTATTTGAGTGGAAACGCAAAGCCCGAGTCGCAGTCGCCGAAGAGGCGGCCTACGGTAGTGCGAGACTTCACACGTTCGCAACTCGGAAAGCTGTTTCCCACCGACATAATACGCAGATTTACTACTCGCTCTTCTTGGTAGTGCGAGTGCGGGTCTTCTTCTGGAGCTTAGACTGCTGTGCGCGGATAAACTCCTCCTTGTTGTTATCCTCCTGAATCTCAGCATCCTCGATATTCTGGCCACTTGCTACCTTGCTGCAGTAGATATCCAGAGCCTTAACCATAGATGGAGCCTCGGGGGTAGGGGCCATAGCCTTAACCTTCAGGCCAGCCTCCTTTGCAGCGCGGAGCGTAGCCTCGCCAAAGGTTGCTACAACAGGCAACTTCTCGACATCGAAGTTCTCGGTGAGAGCCTTAACGTCGTTTGGTGAGTAGAGGGCAATGATATCGTAATCCGCAGGGTTTGTATCCTTCAAGTCGGCAGATACGGTGCGGGCGAATACCACTGGTGACACCTTCAACTTCAACTTCGCCAAAGCATCAGGGAGCTCAGGCTTGAAAGGCTCGGTGAGGGCCAACATAAACTTCTCGTCCTTATGCTTTACGATAAGCTCGAGCAGGGAGTTGAATGTGCCGTCGGCAAACGAGATCTTGCGTTTGCGGTATACGATGTACTTCTGCAGGTAGAGGGCTACGGCCTCGGTGTTGCAGATATACTTCATAGTCTCAGGGACGGTGATACGTGCCTCCTCGCAGATGCGGAAGAAGCTGTCGATGGTCATACGCGATGAGAAGATCATCGTGGTGTGGTCGAGGATCTCTGAGCGCTGTGCGCGGAACTCCTTGAGGGTTACGCCGTCAACACGTATCAGCGGTTTGTAGTCGATGTTAAGTTCGTTCTTCTGAGAGAACTCATAAAAGGGGGACTTCTCCATTACAGCCGGGCGTGGCTGTGATACCAAAATCTTATTAACTTTCAACTTACCTATATTTTTTATAAATACTCATTTCTGCAATTTGCTTATAATCAGGCGTATACTGAAAATAATTCACCCAAGATGTGCTGGTAAAAGATGCAGCACAAAGCTCAAGGGTAGCAAAATTGCGGTGCAAAGGTACAAAATCCAATACAAAATCGAAATTTTTTTACCAATAAAGAGCAAAAAAGTCTCTTTTAGATATAGTAGTACTATGGGTAATGCGCAGACGATCAGTGCTATAGTGCTAATTTTGTAGACATCGCTATCGGCCAAAAGCCACACTGCCGCGATAGGGTATAGCAAAACCACCATACGCACGAAGTTCATAGAGCCTATCGAGAGCAGTGTTTGCGCACCGTCGGATGCCGTGAGCCACTCGATGACCTGATGTAGCGCGTAGAGCCACGCCCAGAGTACGATGACCGCCACGATGCCGAATACTACGGAGAGCTCCCCTATACCTTTTATATATATAGGTGAGGTCGCGGGGATGATGTTGTCGCCGAGGCGCACGAAGATAAGTGCAACGACCAAAGCTCCAATAATCATAGCTCCGCGCTTGAAGTGTTGTAGGGGAAGTGCGCCGCCCTGGCTCTCCATTCGTCGCTCGCTATGGTTGTTGAGCATATCGCCGTAGATCACATTTATAAACTTCCACGAGCGCAGAAGCATATAGAGGTAGGCTATCAGTGTGATGGCTATAACTATGTGAAAAACTGGCTCTGCGGTGAGGTGGGGTGTAGCTGGCTCTACGGAGCTTCCGCCATCGAGAGTTGTGAAGTAGCCATACACCTCCTCGGCCGATGCCTCGCGGTAGCCACCGTTATACTCCACGACACCTGTCTCGAGGCGCGAGCTGCGGCCATACACCGCGGCGGGGCTTGCAACATTGTAGCCCTCAGCTTCGTATATATCTATCAGCGTCCTACTCATCGCCATCTCTGCGTTTTAGTGTTACTCGTATCGTTGTGCCATTGCCGGGTTCTGAGCGCACAACAGCTATCTTTCCCTTGTGATACTCCTCGATGATGCGTCGCGAGAGTGATAGTCCCAATCCCCAGCCACGTGTCTTGGTGGTAAATCCAGGCTCGAAGATGCGTGTCCAGTTGCTCTTGGGTATTCCCTTACCCGTGTCGCTGACCTCCACGTAGACCTCATCGCCGCTCTCGCCGATGGTGACATCTATAGCTCCCTGACCCTGTAACGCATCGAGCGAGTTTTTCAGGAGATTCTCGATTACCCACTCGAAGAGCGCCGAGTTTATAGCCACGCGAATCGGAGCTATGGCAAGGCCGTTATAGTTGAGTGTCACGTTGCGGGGTATGCGGCGGTGGAAGTACATCACCGTGTCGCCCACGACCTCGTTGATGTTCATCGGTGTGAGCTGCGTCTCGGAGCCAATCTTCGAGAAGCGGTCGACAATCTTCATCAGGTGTGCTAAATCTTTCGACATCTCATCCACAGCCATCTTGTCCACAGGCTGGTCGCGGAGATACTCTATCCATCCCAGCAGCGATGATGTCGGTGTGCCGAGTTGGTGTGCAGTCTCCTTTGCTAAACCCACCCACACGCGATTCTGCTCGTTCTGCTTTGTCGAGGCGAAGGCTATGTAGGCGAAGATGGCAAAGAGAATGACGATTATCAGCTGCACGTATGGGAAGAAGACCAGAGCCTTGCTATGTGCGCTTGAGACAAGATTCTCATAGTCGGTAGTTCCGAAGTAGATGGTAAATACCGTGCGGTTCATCATACCATACGACACCGATATAGGTTTGTTCTTCTCGCTCATCAGCATAATCTCCTCGCGCAGACGCTCCGGGTTGCCGACAATCTCCTCGGGGAGATTTGTAACCCATACGTTCAGACGCTCGTCGGCGATGATAAGCGGCACGTTGGTATGCTCCGCAAGTTGGTTCATCAGCTCGGGATTGTAGATCATCTGGCCTCCGATATTTGTGGTGTGGAGGATATCCTCCCACATCTCCACGGCGTTACGCTCGTCGTGTCGGAGCTTCTCGATGGCCATATCGTCCTCGTGCTTCATATCTACCGAGATACGCCACGTGTAGAATAGCGACAGCGCAACAAGCACCAACCCCACCACAATCACTATGGTGCGGCGGCGTGTTGAGAAGAGCCCTGCGGGGAGTGTTATTCGCGGTAGTTTCATCCGAGGAGGTGATTATTAGTGCATCTCGAGGTGCTGCTCGCGCAGTATGCGGTCATACTCCTCGCGGTTGAGAAGCAACTCTACAGCCTTGTCCACAACCTCGTCATTCGCCGCGGCATTCTGCAGCACTCCGCTGTTGTAGGCGTAGCGAAGTATTATGTCGCCATTGAGGGCATCTTGGATATCCTTGCGGTAGGTACGCAGATTCGACATCTTGTCATCGTGGATAAGAGCCTTCAAAGTATCGAGCGTCTCACCGATATTCTCGTCATAAAGTTCTCGCTCGGCAGCACTCTCCAAGGCCTTCAGTGCCTTGCGGGTCTCCGATTCGTAGACAACATCCTTATCCTCCATAAATCGGCAGAAATCCTCGTAGTCGTCATCGCTGATCGAGAATGTCTCGATGTCGATGCTCCGTGTGTGGTTCTTGCGCATATACTCGTCAGCCCAATCCTCGATGTAGCCTTGTGTGTACAGAGCTATGGCAAAGCGACTTACGTATGAGGGTTCAATCTTCACGTCGGGAACAATACCGCCACCATCGTAGACTCTGCGACCTCCGCGTGTCGAAAATTCGGAGATCAGTGAGTCGGGAACATCGGTTATCGTGCCATCGCTGCGCAGGGAGGTGTAGCTGCGCGACTGTATACATCGTCCCGAAGGGATGTAGTACTTGGCGGTGGTGTACTTGAGGTAGTTGTTGTAGCCCAAGTAGCGCGTGCCCTGCACCAAGCCCTTGCCGTATGTTCTACTACCCATCACCACCGCGCGGTCGAGATCCTGAAGTGCACCTGCCAAGATCTCCGATGCCGAGGCTGATGAGCCGCCGACGAGGATTACAATAGGAAGGTTCTCGGCTATGGGGGTATGGGTGGTGGTGTAGTGTTTCAGTGACGAGGAGTCGCGACCCATAATCGACACTATCTGCTCGCCGCGTGGCACGAAGAGCGAGGCGATATCTACCGCCTCCTGCATCACACCGCCACCATTGGAGCGGTAGTCCAGCACCAAGCCCTTAAGGCTATCCTGTGCCATAAGGCCTTCCACGGCGCGGCGCATCTCGTCGTAGCTACCCTCGATAAAGTCGTTGTGGGAGATATATCCTATGCCGTTGCGAAGCATACCCGCATAATTGACACTCGGAACCGTAATGCGCTGACGGCGAATGTGAAGCGTGTCGACAGAGCTATCTATGTTGCGCTCTATGACCACCTCTACGTCGGTCTCGGCCTCACCTCTTAGGCGTGAGCTTACCTCCTGCGTAGTCGCACCACGCATATCCTTGCCTCCGATGGCGAGAATCTTGTCGCCGATCTTCACACCTGCGATATCTGCCGGAGAGTCCTTATATGGCTGTGCGAAGATGATATAGTCGCCCTTTTTGCGTATGAGCGAACCCACGCCGCCATAACGTCCCGTGGTCAGCATCTCGAAATTCTCCATCGACTCCTCGGGGAGATACTCCGTGTAGGGGTCGGAGGTGATGAGTAGTCCGCGAGCAGCAGCCTTGAGAAGATCATCGGCAGAGATCTCATCAACATAACCCTGCTCCAGTTCGCGCATCATATTCACAAGAATCTCCGTAGCGCGACCCAAGTCGAAATCTCGCTTGTCGCTCTGAGTCTCCTGCTGTGCCGATGCGGCGGTTGTCACGACAATAGCCGCAGCAACCAAAATATATCTTCCAACTGCTGTCATAAGCCTACTCCTTATCCTCAAATCTGCTGTTTGTGATGTATGCGCTGAGCTGAAAAGCTATGCGAGCTACGGCGCGGCGGATGCCTCGAAGCTCCACGCCACCAGCTACAGCACGCACCTCGATTCTATCCTCGAAGAGGTAAGTGATGCGGCCGAAGAGACCTCTTGCCTTGTAGATGAGCGCGTCGCCCTCTGTGGCTACATACTCGAAGCCATACACACGCATAGCGTTGTCGATGCGTACTCTATCCTCAATATTTGCCCCCTCGATAGTGCGGCGCATAAAGCCAAATAGCGGGTAGAGGAGCGACAATATCACAAAAGCTGTAACAAGCCACAGACCCTGCTCGGAGTATAGCTGAGCCTTGAGAAGCATCTGCAGATCGATATGCTCGGGGTATGCCGTAACCGACATCAACCATACAAGTCCTATGTATAAGATGCTGATAAACACAAGATATTTCAGCGAGCGAATAATATGTCTGTTCATAATATTTTCGGTTATTTATTGTTACACATTGCCTCCACAGCCTGCGCCACATTCTCCATCAGCCAGCGTGGGGTGGAGGTAGCACCGCAGATACCTACGCTCTCGGCGTCAGCTAACCACGTTATATCAACGTCCGCAGCCTCCTCAATATTGTAGCATCGTGGATTTGCCTTGCGGCACACCTCCGAAAGCACCTTGCCATTCGAGCTCTTGCGGCCACAGACAAAGAGCACCACATCCACACTCGCGGAGAACTCTGCCAATAAAGCCTCGCGGCCTGCCACACGGCGGCAGATAGTGTCGTTCACCGTAAGCTCTGCGCCACCTGTCATACGTCCGCGGATGATCTCGGCGAGGTGGTTGAAGAGTTCGATGCTCTGGGTGGTCTGCGACAGAAAGTATATCGGGTGGCTGTAGTCGAGCATCTCGAGATCCTCCTCGCGCTCCACAACGATGACATCATCGGCAACCTGACCTGTGAGGCCTATGACCTCGGCGTGACCACGCTTACCCAGAAGCACCACGCGGCCATCTACCGTTGCCATTTTTGCGTATGCCTCGCGCACAACACGCTGCAGGCGCGCAACAACAGGACACGTAGCATCGACAATCTCTATGCCTAACTCCTCGGCGTGGGCGTATGTGCGTGGTGGCTCGCCGTGTGCGCGGATGAGGAGGGTTTTACCTCTCAATACGGCCATATCATCTTGGGTTACGGTGTGCAACCCTAAAGCCTCGAGACGCTGCACCTCGATGCGGTTATGGACGATATCGCCCAACGAGTAGACCTCGCCTACGCGACGTAGCGACTCCTCGGCAACATCTATAGCTCGCACAACGCCGAAGCAGAATCCCGAATTATCGTCGATCGTGATACGCATATTAGCCATTTATTACACGTTGGTACTGCTCGTCGAACCACGTCATCTGCTCCTCGACACTCATATATGAGTTATCCAAGACAATGGCGTCATCAGCCTTGCGAAGTGGTGATATGGCGCGTGACATATCTGCCTTGTCGCGAGATACCACATTCTCGTATATCTCGTCGAGGGTTACGTTGTCACCCTTGGCGGTAAGCTCCTTGTAACGACGCTCGGCGCGAACCATAGCATCGGCAGTCATATAGATCTTCAACTCGGCATTGGGGAATACGACAGTGCCGATATCTCGGCCATCCATCACCACGCCGCCCTTGCGACCCATCTGCTGCTGCATAGCCACCAACATCTGGCGTACAGCACCGATGGAGCTTACGGCGCTCACGGAGTTGCTCACCTCAATAGTGCGAATCTTACCCTCCACGAGGTCGCCGTTGACATATATGTCACTTGCGCCGCGCTGAGCGTTGAAGCGGAAGTCGATCTCTATATCTTTGAGCATAGCCTCCACGCGCTCCTCGTCGACGATGCCATTTAGGATAGCACCATTCTCCTGAGCATAGAGCGTCACGGCGCGATACATAGCTCCTGTGTCGATAAATATGTAGCCGAGGCGTGCTGCGATAGCCTTGGCAAAGGTGCTCTTACCACACGACGAGTGTCCGTCGATGGCGATAATAATTCTCTTGTTATCCATCTATTTTTATCCTATTATTACTGAGATAAGGGTTATGATGCCCAGGGCGCAGATCACCACACCTGCGATGCGGTTGATGGTGAGCATATGGCGAGGTCGGAATCCCTTGCGGAAGATGTTGATGAGGGATGTCAGCGCAAGCCACCACGATGTAGCTCCTAAAAGGAAGCCCCCGAGTACCAGTACGTTATTCATCCAGCGTCCCACGTATGTGTATGTTGTGGCCACGGTATCGGCGTCGGGATTATCGAGAACAAGGTCGATGTTAAACATCGTGAAGAACGCAAGGATGTAGGGTATGATAACCACAAAATTGGCAAGCGTGAAGCCGAACATCGAGGCGAAATCTTGCCACAAAGCACTCTTTCCTGCGCGGTTCTTGCGAATCTGAGGCACAGGGTTCTTGAAGAATATGAGAATACCCACGATAACCACAAAGACTCCGCCGCACGACTGGATGATGGTGCTATACTCGTCGATATAGCTCTTCAGAAGTGCGTATACCGAGAAGGCGAGGATCGCCATAAGTGTGTCGGCGCAGGCGATGCCTAAGCCCGAAAGCAGACCCGAAAGATGTCCCTTGCTCAGCGTGCGCTGTATGCACAGCACCGCCACAGGGCCCACCGTTACCGATGAGGCAAGACCCACACAGAAGCCTCCAAAAAGTATCTTAATAATCTCGAGCAACATATCCTAAATCTCAATCAAGCTCTATGCCCTTGTCTCGGGCTACAGAACAATAAACATATCGTGGCAAAGATACGACAATTTGTGAAATTTTTAGGGCTTCGGGGGTGAATATTTTACGCGAAAAGAGATTTTTTTATGGTGTGGTTTTTGTGTTTTTTGGTGGTTCGCAAATATTTTATTACTTTTACAAAGTAATTCTAAATCTTTAACACTATTAATTATGAACGAGACTAAGAGACAGGAGATTGAGATACAGCTCGACGAACAGGTGGGTCAGGGTAACTACTGCAACCTCGCAATCATCACACACTCTACTTCGGAGTTTATTCTCGACTTTGCAACTATGCTTCCGGGACTTCCAAAGGCACGTGTCCGCAGCCGTATTGTCCTCACACCAGAGCACGCAAAGCGTCTGCTACTATCGCTGCAGGAGAACATAACACGTTATGAGAGTGCTTTGGGTCCTATCAATGTGCGTGCTAAGCAGCCTATGGTAGATCCATTCGGCGGTAAGGGTAACGCATAACAAAAAAGTATCCCACTTGGAGTAGTACAAAGCGTACACCCAAGTGGGATAACTTTTTGAAATGCGAAGCAGAGTGCTGCTCGCTACTTCAAATTACACGGTCATTACCTCTTTTTCCTTCTTCTCCAATTCGCTGTCTATGAGCTTGGTGAACTTCTCAAGAAGCTTCTGTACTTGTGCCTCGCCATCTTTCTGCTCATCCTCGGACATACCCTCCTTCTGAGCCTTCTTGAATGCCTCGACAGCATCGCGACGTGCGTTACGGAGGCTGATACGTGCAGTCTCGCCCTCGCCCTTAACGTTCTTAACGATCTCCTTACGACGCTCCTCGGTGAGTGGTGGAATAGAGAGACGGATATGCTCGCCGTTGTTTGATGGAGTGAGGCCGATGTTCGAATCGATAATAGCCTTCTCGATAGGGCGGATCATATTCTTGTCCCAAGGCTGAATAAGCACGGTCTTAGCATCGGGAACAGTAACGCTTGCAACAGCCGAAACAGGGCTCTGTGAGCCATAGTAATCTACAAATACGCCATTGAGGACGTTTACCGACGCCTTGCCTGCGCGGATGTTTAGAAGCTCCTCTGCGAGGTGGTCTACAGCGCGCTGCATACGATCTGTAGCCTCAGCCAAAATAGTCTTGGTATCCATACTTTTATCTTTATTTAGTTTATATCCTTGAAATGCTACTTCTGAAGTGCCTCGGCGATAGCTGTCTCTATCTCCTTGGCAATAGCCTCGTCGTAACCCACACCGACATACTTAACCACGCCGTCGCGACCTACAACGATGCTGCGTGGGATGTAGTTTGAGGCATACTTGCGATAGATCTCCTGGGTGGTGTCGAGACCGATAGGGAATTTGTAGCCCATCTTCTTGATGTAATCCTCGACCTTGCTGCGCTCCTCACCACGCGAGATAGGGAGTACTACAAGATCCTCACCCGCAAAGCGGTCAATGACATCCTTCTGTAGGTGAGAGAGCTCCAAACGGCAAGGAGGGCACCACGTAGCCCAGAACGAGATGAGGACAACCTTGCCACGCTGCTGTGAGAGCGTGATCTTCTTGCCATCGAGCATCTTAACGGTGAAGTCTGGAGCAACGTCGCCAGCATTGATAAGCGTAGTCGCTGCGATGTCATCCTGCTGCGATGGGTAGTTGGTGTGTGATGCGTTGGCATCCACAGGCCAAAGTATGATAGCCACAACAAGGGCTATAAGGGCTGCGAGCATCACCACGAGGGAGAGCGTTGAGCCACGTTTCTTATGCTTTGATTTAATTGCCATAACTTATTGATTTTAAAGGTTTGTTACTCTGTTACTACGGTTCCGATGTTCTCGCCAGCGATAACCTTCTCGAGGTTGCCCACAGTGTCCATATCGAATACGATGAGCGAGAGGTGGTTCTCGCGGCAGAGCGTGAATGCTGTCTGATCCATAACCTTCAGGCGACGTGCGATGACCTCATCGAAGGTGATGGTGTCGAACTTCGTAGCCGTAGGGTCCTTCTCAGGGTCGGCGGTGTAGATGCCATCCACACGTGTGCCCTTGAACATAACCTCTGCTTCAATCTCTATGCCGCGCAGTGCCGAGGCTGTGTCGGTAGAGAAATATGGGTTTGAGGTGCCGCCGCCGATGATGACTACATATCCCGCCTCGAGGTACTCGATAGCCTTTGCCTTGGAGTAGTACTCGCCGATAGGCTCCATACGAATCGATGTCAACACTTTGGCCTTTACGCCTGCTGACTCGAGTGCCGACTGGAGAGCCAAGGAGTTGATGATTGTTGCAAGCATACCCATCTGGTCGCCCTTAACACGGTCGAAGCCGCGTCCTGCGCCCTGGATACCGCGGAAGATGTTGCCACCGCCGATGACGATGCCGATCTCCACACCCATCTCCTTGATATGCTTAATCTGCTCTGCGTAAGCATTCAAGACCTCCACATCGTGGCCATAGTTCTGCTTACCCTGCAATGACTCACCACTGAGCTTTAATAATATTCTGCGATACTTCGATGTTGCCATAACTATATAGATATGCTATTGTGAGTTTAAATTATGCGAAGATAGATATTTTTGCTGAAATATACAATCTTTTAGCCGTAGTTTTTAAATTTTAGGCCGTGGCGTATGGTTTTTGAGGCAAGAGCGGGATTACCTTAAAAAAAATAGTTATCTTTGTTGATTGATTGTAATGTGCAAAATGGCGATGAACGATAACAAATATAAATATCTAACACGTGTCAATACTCCTCGGGAGCTGCGAGAGCTGAGTGTCGAGGAGTTAAAGGTCTATGCCCAGGAGCTGCGTCGTTATATTGTCGAGTGTTGTGCCGTGAATCCAGGACACCTCGGTTCGAGTCTCGGTGCTGTGGAGCTTACCGTGGCGTTACACTACATCTACGATACGCCACAGGATAGTATAGTGTGGGATGTGGGACATCAGGCATATCCGCATAAGATCATTACCGAGCGTCGCGATGCGTTTGTCGGCAACCGTAAGTATGGCGGTATCAGTGGCTTTCCGCGTATGAGTGAGAGTCGCTACGATGCTTTTGGAGGTGGCCACGCCTCGGTGAGCATATCTGCGGCATTCGGTATTGCCAAGGCGCAGGAGTTGCAGCAGAAGCCTCACCACGTGGTGGCAGTAATAGGTGATGGTGCGCTGACGGGAGGTCTCGCATTCGAGGGTCTGAACAATGCCGGAGCATCACCAAAGACCGATATCCTTGTGGTGCTGAACGACAACGAGATGTCTATCGACAAGCCTGCGGGGGCGTTGGATAGCTACCTTGTGCGTATGTCCACATCGCGATGGTACAACTCCCTAAAACGAACATTGTGGCGAGGTCTCTCGGTGGTGCCTCCGCTTCACCGCCTTGTGCGAAAGACGGGTAATGCCATAAAACACGGATTGCTGCAAAATAGCAACCTCTTTGAGAGTCTCAATTTCCGCTATTTCGGCCCGGTGGATGGTCACGACATTGAGGAGCTGATACGCACGTTTAAGGCTCTGAAGGAGATTGGTGGCCCGAAGTTGCTTCACATAAAGACCACGAAGGGTAAGGGTTATGCTCCTGCCGAGGCAGATCCAGCTGTATGGCACGCTCCGGGACGCTTCGATGTGGAGACGGGAGAGCGCGTGAAGAGCAACTATCCTGCCGACCGCTATCAGGATGTCTTTGGTGTGACGCTCCTCGACCTTGCGCGCCAGAATGATAAGATTGTGGGTATCACACCAGCTATGCCTTCGGGATGCTCGATGAATATCGTTATGCGCGAGATGCCAGATAGGTGCTTCGATGTGGGTATTGCTGAGGGTCACGCCGTGACATTCTCGGCAGGTCTTGCAGCGGGAGGCAGCCGCCCATTCTGTAATATCTATTCGTCGTTTATGCAGCGCGCCTACGATAATGTGATTCACGATGTTGCACTTCAAAAACTCCCTGTTGTGATGTGCCTCGACCGTGCGGGTATCGTGGGTGAGGATGGCGCTACGCACCACGGAGCCTTCGACCTTGCATACTTCGGCTGTCTGCCTAATATTACCATAGCCGCGCCGCGTAACGAGTGGATGCTCAGGCAGATGATGTATACGGCATCTATGGCCGACCATCCAACCGTCATCCGTTATCCTCGAGGTATTGGTGAGGGTGTGCAGTGGCGCGACACAGCGTTTGAGATTGTAGAGGAGGGTCGTGGCGAGGTGCTGCGCGAGGGCGACGAGGTGGCTATTGTGGCTGTGGGTACTATGGCCAATGTCGCTTTGCGTGCTGCCGAGCGATCGCAGCGCAGCGTAGCGGTCTACGATTTGCGCTATGCCAAGCCGCTTGACGCCGAACTCATAGAGAAGATAGGTGTGAAATTCGCACGCATCATAACCGTCGAGGATGGCATCATTCGTGGCGGTGTTGGCGAGGCTGTGGTGGCACATCTGGTGCGCAAGGGCTTTGCTCCGAAGGTTAAAAACTTGGGCATAGATGACTATTTTGTGCATCACGGCAAGCCTACGGAGTTGTACTCGGAGTGTGGCTACGACGAGGAGGCGATTTTGAGAGAGATTAATAATATATAAATATATAGTTATGTTTGAGTTGGAAAGAGATATAGTTGAGCAGGCGTGGCAGAACCGCGAGATGCTCAAGGATGAGAGTGTCAAGGATGCTATACGTCGCATCGTCGAGGCTGTAGATAAGGGTGTGGTGCGTTGCGCCGAGCCTCTCGACCTCGAGAACAGCAAGTGGCAGGTGAATGAGTGGGTCAAGAAGGCTATTATTATGTACTTCCCGATCCAGACTATGCGCACTATGCGAGCTGGCGAGTTGGAGTGGTACGACAAGATGGAGCTGAAGCGTGGCTATGAGGAGCTCGGAGTTCGTGTTGTGCCTCACGCCGTGGCACGCTATGGCGCTTATATCGCCCCAGGAGCGATCCTTATGCCTTCGTATGTGAACATTGGTGCGTATGTCGATAGCGGCACTATGGTCGATACGTGGGCTACCGTGGGCTCGTGCGCTCAGATTGGCAAGAACGTACACCTCTCTGGTGGCGTGGGTATCGGCGGCGTGCTTGAGCCTGTGCAGGCGTCGCCTGTGATTATCGAGGATAACTGCTTCATCGGCTCGCGCTCTATCGTCGTGGAGGGTGCGCATATATGCCGCGAGGCGGTGCTTGGCTCTAATACTGTTATCACCGGCTCTACGCACATCATTGATGTTACGGGCGAGGAGCCTGTGGAGTATAAGGGTTACGTCCCTCCGCGCTCGGTTGTCGTATCAGGAACATATACCAAGAAGTTCCCTGCGGGAGAGTATGGCGTTCAGTGCGCACTTATCATCGGCCACAGAAAGGAGTCTACAGATAAGAAAACGTCGTTAAATGATGCGTTGCGCGACTTCGCGATATCATAATGAGAGTGCAAAGTAGGCGGTTTTATCACACTTTTTGCTGCCGAATAGTGGCTTTCTCTGTGAAAATTTGCAGTATGGGCTGACTGGGAAATAGATCTCGGTCAGCTCCTTTTTTTTATTTTTTCACTCTTTGTTGCCAATAAAATACCATTTTTATTATAAAATTTTACATTGCCAAAGCGAAAGTGTAATACGCAGATATACAGTAAGATGTGGTGTTGGAAATAGTCGAGTGGTGAAAATAGATTGCGGTTTTTTCTGAAAAAAGTTGCGAAAAAATTTGGAGAATAAAAAAAAAGTAGTACCTTTGCACTCGCAATCGAAAAGGTTGTAGTCGTAAAATTTTAAGATGTTAGTGTTGCGGAAATAGCTCAGTTGGTAGAGCACAACCTTGCCAAGGTTGGGGTCGCGAGTTCGAGTCTCGTTTTCCGCTCAAAATTAGACAGTTGCGTGAGTGATTGTCTTTTTTTATGCTAAAGACGCCAGTCGCATTTTATTGCGGAAATAGCTCAGTTGGTAGAGCACAACCTTGCCAAGGTTGGGGTCGCGAGTTCGAGTCTCGTTTTCCGCTCCAAGAGTCCAAAATAAAAAGGACAAAGTAATGTAAAACCTCTTTGAAACGCTGTTTCAGAGAGGTTTTCTCGTTTTTGGTCCGTAAGCCGAATCCCCTGAAAACACCTATTTCCGCTGTACATTTCGTTACGAAGTGTTACGAATTAACCCGAAAACAAAAAGTCGTAACGGTTGTAATGAAAAGTCGTAACGGTTATTGGGGTTAATAAACTTTCTGTCTGTGGTTTACCTATACTTTTCCTGTACGCCAAATGC
>JAGBVG010000075.1 GCA_017630455.1 Alistipes sp.
CGAAGATATGATTCACAACAAGAGAAGTTACAAAGGGCGAACGGAGGATGCCTTGGCTTCTGGCGGCGACGA
Organism: Alistipes sp.; assembly: GCA_017630455.1. Lineage (GTDB taxonomy): Bacteria > Bacteroidota > Bacteroidia > Bacteroidales > Rikenellaceae > Alistipes. Next base: position 73 of record JAGBVG010000075.1, read on the forward strand.
AGGACGCGGTAAGCTGCGAAAATGTGCGGGGATCTGCAAACAGGACTTGATCCGCACGTATCCGAATGGGACAACCTGGCAGGTTGAAGACCTGTCACTCGAAAGAGAGCCAACGCGGAGAACTGAAACATCTAAGTATCCGCAGGAAAAGAAAGAAAAATCGATTTCCAGAGTAGTGGCGAGCGAAATGGAAAGAGCCTAAACCGATATTGTTGCGGCAATATCGGGGTTGTAGGACCTCGACATACGAGACATGAGGAAGTGGAATTGGCTGGAAAGTCATGACATAGAGGGTGATATTCCCGTACACGTACAATCATGTAGAGTTAGAGGACTCCTGAGTAGGGCGGGACACGAGGAATCCTGTCTGAATCTACGGGGACCATCCCGTAAGGCTAAATACGACCAGAAGACCGATAGTGAACCAGTACTGTGAAGGAAAGGTGAAAAGCACCGTGAACAACGGGGTGAAATAGAACCTGAAACCGTTCGCTTACAAGCGGTCGGAGTCCCGTAAGGGATGACGGCGTGCCTTTTGCATAATGAGCCTACGAGTTACTTCTCACCGGCAAGGTTAAGCACTTCAGGTGCGGAGCCGAAGCGAAAGCGAGTCTGAATAGGGCGCTAAGTCGGTGGGAGTAGACGCGAAACCTTGTGATCTACCCTTGACCAGGTTGAAGGAACCGTAACAGGTTCTGGAGGACCGAACCAGTTTCCGTTGAAAAGGATTTGGATGAGTTGAGGGTAGGGGTGAAAGGCTAATCAAACTGGGAGATAGCTCGTACTCCCCGAAATGTCTTTTGGGACAGCCTCGATTTAGCTTGCATGAGGTAGAGCTACTGATAGGATGCGAGGGCTTCACCGCCTATCAAATCCTGACAAACTCCGAATGCGTGCAAGTGATGATCGGGAGTGAGTCGCCGGGTGCTAATGTCCGGTGGCGAGAGGGAAAGAGCCCAGACCAACAGCTAAGGCCCCCAATGGTATGCTAAGTTGATAGAACGATGTTCGGTTGCTTAGACAGCTAGGATGTTAGCTTGGAAGCAGCTATTCATTTAAAGAGTGCGTAACAGCTCACTAGTCGAGCGACTGAGCGTGGATAATAAACGGGCATCAAGCATACAGCCGAAGCTATGGACTCTGAATAGAGTGGTAGGGGAGCATTCCAGCCGGCGCTGAAGATCAACTGTGAGGTTGGTTGGAGCGACTGGAAAAGAAAATGTAGGCATAAGTAACGATAATGCGGGCGAGAAACCCGCACACCGAAAACCCAAGGTTTCCTGAACAACGTTAATCGGATCAGGGTAAGTCGGGGCCTAAGGGTAATCCGAGAGGAGTACTCGATGGACAAACGGTTAATATTCCGTTACCTGTATATCATAGTTAGGAGAGACGGAGAAGTGACACGCACGCGAGCTGACGGAATAGCTCGTTAAAGGACGTAGGTATAGGATCTTGTTAAGAGCTGGTCCTGCTGATGTCTGACAGTACAGCAAGCCTTCGGGTGCGCTGACAGTTGCGGTAAACAGACTCCCAAGAAAATCTTCGAAGCGTTAATGGTATATCAGCCCGTACCGTAAACCGACACAGGTGGGTGAGGAGAGAATCCTCAGGTGCTCGAGTGAATCATGGCTAAGGAATTCGGCAAGTTAACCCCGTAACTTCGGGATAAGGGGACCCTGCATAGCAGGGCGCAGAGAAATGGCCCAGGCGACTGTTTAACAAAAACACATGGCTTTGCAAAATCGTAAGATGAAGAA
>JAGBVG010000010.1 GCA_017630455.1 Alistipes sp.
CCACATTCACAATCTGACCGCCGTTCTCGGTGATTACGCCCTGGAATTTGTCAGCAACCTCCTTTACCTGTGCGTCTGAAAGGACGGGAGTGACAATGAAAACGGTTTCGTAATTGTTCATACGTTTAAAAAAATTAATTGTTTTTTTGCATAATGCGGTGCAAAGGTAGTAATATTTTTTAATTTAACAATAGTTTTTGCTAATATTTTGCATACATATATATATAATAAAGGGCTGTTGTAAGCAACAACCCTTATCATATAGCGCGTTGGAGATTACTCCTCTACCTCAAATACATCCTTGCCGAGGCCACACAAAGGACAAGCATAATCCTCTGGAAGCTCCTCAAATGATGTGCCTGGAGCAATGCCGTTCTCTGGCTCACCTACCTCTGGGTCATATACATAGTGACACGCTGTACATACATACTTTTTCATAATATCAAATTTTATCAAGTTATAAATTAATTAAATCGAGGCATCGTTTCGTGTGATGCCTTTGGCGTTATAAACAAATACCCCACCATTGTGTATGGCAGGGTAGTTTGTTTTGGGTGTAAAATTGTCCTACTCTGCGCTCTCCTCAGTAGCAACCTCAGCTGCTGGAGCCTCCTCAGCTGTAGCGCCCTCAGCATCTGCGTTGATAACAAGGCCATCCTCACCTACAGTGATAGTCTCCTCAACGATAGGCTCTGCTGGCTGCAATGCCTCGCTGATCTCCTCAGTACCGATGATAGCCTGCTGAGAACCAGCCTTTGGCAATGAGATTACTGACAAGAGTGTGAAGAATACGATACCTGCGACCATAGCCCAGGTGAACTTCTCGAGGAAGTCTGTAGTCTGACGAACACCCATAGTCTGGTTTGCTGCGCCGAAGTTAGCGGCCATACCGCTCTTTGGACTCTGCACCAATACTGCAAGTATCAAAAGGATACTTGCAATAATAATCATAACAATACAAAATGTATACATAAAGCTTAGAAATTTAATTATTCTAATTAATTATTTCGTTTTACTATCTTCTATTTTCGCAATAAGTTCCGCAAAGTAAATACTTTTTTCTGAATTTAGCAAACTTAATTTGCGATAAGTGTCGATTGCATCGTCATATAACCCCTGTTTTAGGTATATTTCTGCCAATTCTTCGCTTACCATCTCCTCATCTTCGTCGATTTCGACCTGTGAAAGGTCCTCGGCGCTGCCCTCCTCGGCAACGATGCGATAGTCATCGAGTTTCAGGAAACGGTCGATGAGGTCATCTGTGGTGAGATGTGTGAGGCGCGCAATGTCGATATCTCGTAGCGGGATGATGGAGGTGGGGTGGAGACGCGCCAAAAGTGCAGCCTCGTCACCCTCCGCAGTGATGACGTTTGCCCTCTTGTCTGGATCGGTATTTTGCAGCTTGCGGCGCAAGAGCTCCATTCGCGCGGCGCTCCACCACGGATATTGCGTGATGAGTGTGCGTAGCTGCTCGGTAGTATATTTCTCGAAATATCCCATAGTGATCTCTTACCAGTTACCTGCTGCAGCCATATAGATATCATCCACCAAGTCCTGCACAATCTCCTCGATAAGCTGATCTTGAACGTCGATAAGAAGCTGTGCAGAGTCGTAATCGGCATACGCCGAGAAGGTCTTGGCGTTGAAGGATGTGGTTTGGTCTACGGCATTTTGGAAGTTTACCTTGACGGTGATAGTTAGGCGGTTCTGCAATGCGTAGTCGCCACTCGAAACAGAGGATGTTGTTGATGTGTAGTTGGTTATCTCGCCCTCGAAAGCGAAATCGCCACCCTCCTCAACCTGCGCGAGGCGTGTCTGGCGTGAGAACTTGTCGCGCAATGCCTCGGTCAGCACGTTGCTAAGTGTAGGTGCCACCATAGGTGCGTTGTTGGGGAAGTAAGCAACGGAGAATGTCTGCGCCTCGGGAGGGATAGAGCCACCCGAGAGGTTGTATGTAACCTTATATCCGCAACTTGTGAAGCAGAGCATCGCTACTGCGGCAAAAGCCACGTAAGCTAATCTATTTAATATATGTCTCATCATTGTTCTATTTTGTTCTGTCATCAATTCCCAATGCCTTCATTCTGCGATATAGCGTGCGCTCGGAGATGAAGAGCTCCTGAGCTGCATCTTTGCGGCGATAGTTATGGCGTTTCAGAGCCTCCAATATCTGCTCGCGCTGCATATCGTCCTTGGTATACTCTCGCGACGGAATGTCATCCACAACCTCGATAATGAAATCCTCCTCCTCGCGTTGCGGCGTGTGGTGAGATGTGTCGGGAAGCAGTCCCACAACTTCGTGCTTTGCGGTGTGTGACGGAGATGTGGGCATAGAGTGCGAACCGCCGTGCAGAGCCTCGGTCATCATACGTTTTAACTCGTTGATATCGTTGCGCATATCGAAGAGTATCTTGTAAAGCAGTTCACGTTCCGTAGCCATATTGTCATAGCCTCCATCATCGCCGAATGTTCGCACGGAGTACTCCTCATTGGGGAGGTATCGGCGAAGTATCTCGGCACTGATGTTTCGACTCTGCTCGATGGCGGAGATCTGCTCTGCAACATTCTTCAGCTGGCGGATGTTGCCTCGCCAGTGATAGCTCTCGAGAAGTATTCGTGCACCCTCGTCGAGGACTATTGCTGGCATATTATATTGCACAGCAACGTCGCTGGCAAACTTGCGGAATAAGAGGTGAATGTCGCCTTTGCGCTCACGTAGGGGCGGCACCGAGATAGGTACAGTGTTTAGGCGATAGTATAGATCCTCGCGAAAGCGCCCCTCGTTGATGGACTTCATAAGGTCGTTGTTGGTGGCTGCGACAACACGAACGTTGGTCTTTTGAACCTTTGCCGAGCCAACGCGCATAAACTCACCAGTTTGCAATACGCGCAACAGGCGTACCTGTGTCGAGATAGGCAGCTCGCCAACCTCGTCGAGAAATATAGTGCCTCCGTCAGCCTCCTCGAAGTATCCTTTGCGGCTATCTATTGCGCCTGTGAACGAGCCTTTCTCGTGGCCGAAAAGCTCAGAGTCGATAGTGCCTTCGGGTATAGCTCCGCAGTTGACGGCTATGTATTTATTGTGCTTACGTGCTGAGAATGAGTGGATTATCTGAGGAAAAAACTCCTTACCTACACCGCTCTCTCCAGTAACAAGAACCGACAGGTCGGTGGGGGCTACGCGCATAGCTACCTCTATGGCTGTGTTGAGCGCATCGGCATTACCGATAATGCCGAAACGTTGTTTTACAGTGAGAAGCTCGTTTGCTGTCATAACTTTTTTAATTCTTGTTAAACTTCGGGTTGAGATAGCTGTTGGATGGTGAAACATCCTTCGAGATATCATCAAGGTTCTCCACCGCTGCAGTGTCGCGATGCAGGGTGTCCCTATCCTCGCGAAGTAGGGTGTCGGGTGCTATGGTTGCAGTGGGGTAGTTCACAATCACCTCATTATTGGTGATGCCTCCTCGCCACTGCCACACGCCCCACACAATAGCTGCCGATAAGAGACTCAGTAACAGGATTGTAACTATTACGCCTCTTTTGCCACCACCTCTATTTTCTGAGCGGTCGTCGTTGCGACGCTTCTTCTCATTGTCATACTTAAGACCACGAAGATAGGCGTCGGGCTTAACGATGGAGATATTCTCCTCCGTAGTGCTCTTCGCACGTTTGGTTTTAGGCTTCTCCTCGTGCGCCACAGGTGGTTTGCTCTTTATGTCGCGACCCATAGCGCGCAGCATACGCAGCTTCTCCATCTCAAAGGTCTCGACAGGAGGCTTTATCCTTCCGCCATAGGTCTTTGGCTCAATTTTGTGTTTAAATGCAATAGTGTTATTCTCTCCTGGTGTGAACTCTCCGAAGCCCTCTACAACATATATATCGCCCTGGCTTATAGCGTGATGCACCTCAAAAACAAAGCGGTCTATCATACCACACGCCTCTATCTCCTTAGCTCCATAAGCCATAAGCAACGAGCGCAGAACACCATCGTCGGTGCGGATAAGCTCCGAGAAGCGAATGACACCCGAAGGTTGCTTCACGATGAATGCACCGAGTTTTGGCACGACAAGACGCTTGTTGTGCTTGAGGTATTCGATAAGTATGTTGGCAATCAACTCCACTTGTTTTCGGTATATATAACGTGCAAAGATACGAAAAAAATATAAATACAACAAACAAAAGAGCTTAGACAAAACAATTGAGGCTACAAACAATCTCTTGTCCGTAGCCTCAAATTCTTATAAAACGAATGTCTGCTTTATTTCTGCTCGTTTAGAATGCGCATTGCAGCATCGAAAATCGCAGTGTCATCCAATGTAACAACGCCACCGTCTGGGCCCTGCTCGATATGGATACCTGCACCCTCCTTAGCCTCGAGGTGCTTGCCACCGAAATAGTTGCGTACTGTGTCAACGTCGATTCCCAATTCGTCTGCTATGCGCTGTGAGCTGCCGCTTGGCAACTTGTCCTTGATGCGGCGCAATTCGTTAAATGTGATAATCATAATTTTAAAGTATTAAGATTAATGTTAGTAATTATTCTTTTCGTACTACTAAATTAATGCTTTTTTTTCAAACCGCCAAATATTTATTGCTAATTTTATAAAAAAATGACATATATTCCCAAACTTTCGATATATAGCTAAAAAAGTAAAGGTCACCCCTGATGAGGTGACCCTTACTTTGGTAAAATATCGTACTACTCATTGAGAGCTGCGTGTGCTGCAGCAAGACGAGCGATAGGTACGCGGAATGGAGAGCAGCTTACGTAGTTCAAGCCAGCATAGTGGCAGAACTCTACTGATGATGGCTCACCACCGTGCTCACCGCAGATACCACACTTCAAGTCTGGACGTGTTGTGCGGCCCTTGAATACAGCCTCACGAACGAGCTGGCCTACGCCGTTGCGATCCAATACCTTGAATGGGTCTGCCTTGAGGATGTTCTTCTCCAAGTATACTGGCAAGAACTTGGCGATATCGTCACGTGAGAAACCGAGAGTCATCTGTGTAAGGTCGTTAGTACCGAATGAGAAGAACTCTGCAACCTCAGCGATCTGGTTAGCGGTAACAGCAGCACGTGGAACCTCGATCATAGTACCTACGAGGTAGTCGATGCGGTCGTTGCGCTCTGCGAATACAGCCTCGGCAGTCTTGTCGATGATGTTCTTCTGGTAGCGGAGCTCCTTGTGGTTACCTACGAGTGGTACCATAATCTCAACCTTAACAGGTGTGCCTGAAGCCTTAACGTTCATAGCTGCCTCGATGATAGCGCGAGCCTGCATCTCGGTGATCTCAGGATATGTGTTACCGAGACGGCAACCACGGTGACCCAACATAGGGTTAACCTCGTGCAATGCCTCAACCTTAGCAACAACCTTCTCGAATGGAATACCCATAGCCTCAGCCATATCACGCTGATCCTTCTCGGTGTTAGGAGCGAACTCGTGGAGTGGTGGATCGAGGAGACGAACGATAACTGGATAGCCGTTCATAACCTTGAAGAGACCCTCGAAGTCACCACGCTGCATAGGAAGCAACTTAGACAATGCCACACGACGGCCTGCCTCGTCGTCAGAGAGAATCATCTCGCGGATAGCCTTGATACGGTCACCCTCGAAGAACATATGCTCTGTACGGCAAAGACCGATACCCTGTGCACCGAATGCGAATGCCTGCTCAGCATCACGTGGAGTATCTGCGTTAGCGCGAACATTCATCTTAGAGTACTTGCCTGCCAACTCCATCAACTGACCGAAGTCACCGTCGAGGTTTGCAGCCTGAGTAGCTACCTGGCCGAGGTAAACCTCACCTGTAGAACCGTTCAAAGAGATCCAATCGCCCTCCTTGATCTCGAAGCCGTTAACCTTGATAGTGCGAGCCTTGTAGTCGATCTCCAACTCGCCAGCACCTGATACGCAGCACTTACCCATACCACGAGCAACAACGGCTGCGTGAGATGTCATACCACCACGTGCAGTAAGGATACCTGCTGCATCCAACATACCCTTCAAATCCTCAGGAGATGTCTCGATACGAACCAAGATAGCCTTCTGGCCAGTCTCGTTGAGAACCTTCTCAGCGTCGTCAGCGAAGAATACTACAGGACCTGTAGCAGCACCTGGAGATGCTGGGAGACCCTTTACGATAACCTTAGCGCTCTTGATAGCCTTCTTGTCGAATACTGGGTGCAAGAGCTCGTCGAGCTTCTCAGGCTCGCAGCGCAAAACTGCAGTCTTCTCGTCGATAAGACCCTCGCGGAGCATATCCATAGCGATCTTAACCATCGCTGCACCAGTACGCTTACCGTTACGGCACTGCAACATCCAAAGTTTACCATCCTGGATGGTGAACTCGATATCCTGCATATCTGTGAAGTATGTCTCGAGGTGCTTTTGGATGCCATCCAACTCAGCGTATACCTCTGGCATAACCTCCTCCAAAGATGGATACTTGCTCTTGCGCTCCTCCTCAGAGATGTTCTGAGCAGCAGCCCAACGCTTAGAACCCTCGATGGTGATCTGCTGTGGTGTGCGGATACCTGCTACTACGTCCTCACCCTGAGC
>JAGBVG010000076.1 GCA_017630455.1 Alistipes sp.
AGGCGGTAGGCGTTCCATATCTTGTTGCAGAAGTTACGGCCCTGCTCGCATAGTGCCTCGTCGAACATCACGTCGTTGCCCGCTGTGGCAGACATGAGCATGGCGATACGCATGCCGTCGGCACCATACTTAGCGATGAGGTCGAGAGGGTCGGGCGAGTTACCCAACTGCTTCGACATCTTACGGCCGAGCTTATCACGCACAATACCAGTGAAATATACGTTAGAGAATGGCTTCTCCTGACGCCACTCATAGCCCGCCATGATCATACGTGCAATCCAGAAGAAGATGATGTCTGGACCTGTCACGAGGTCGTTGGTAGGGTAGTAGTAGTTGATCTCCTCGTTGTCGGGGTTGTTGATGCCGTCGAACACAGATATAGGCCACAACCACGATGAGAACCATGTGTCGAGGACATCCTCGTCCTGACGTAGGTCGTTAATTGTGAGCGATGCATCCTTCTCCTGAGCAAGGCGCAATGCCTCCTCAATGCTCTCTGCTACCACGTAGCCACCCTTAGGCAGGTAGTAGGCAGGGATGCGGTGACCCCACCATAGCTGGCGAGAGATGCACCAATCCTTGATGTTCTCCATCCAGTGGCGATAGGTATTCTTATACTTCGTAGGCACGAACTTGATGATGTCCTCCAATACGGCGGTGGTTGCTGGCTTTGCAAGCTCCTCCATCGACAAGAACCACTGCATAGAGAGCTTAGGCTCGATAGCCACGCCCGTACGCTCTGAGTAGCCCACATTGTTGGTGTAGGGCTCTACCTTCTCCATGAGGCCAGCGGCTGTGAGGTCGCCCTCAATAACCTTGCGGCACTCAAATCTATCGACACCCACGTACATGCCAACTTTATCGTTGATAGTTCCGTCGTCGTTGAAGATGTCGATGGTCTCCAAGCCGAACTTCTCGCCAAGCATGTAGTCGTTCACGTCGTGCGCAGGCGTTACCTTCAATGCGCCAGTACCAAACTCGAGGTCTACGTACTCGTCACGGATAACGGGTATTGAGCGACCCACCAAAGGCACGATGACACGTGCGTCAGCAGGAAGATGTTTGTAGCGCTCGTCGTTAGGGTTCACGCAGAGGGCAGTGTCGCCGAGGATGGTCTCGGGGCGTGTTGTAGCCACCACGATATACTCCTCCGAGCCCTCAATCTTGTAGCGTAGGTAGTACAATTTACCCTGCGACTCCTTGTATATTACCTCCTCGTCCGAGAGGGCTGTCTTTGCCGATGGGTCCCAGTTTACCATGCGCACGCCACGATAGATGCGGCCCTTGCGGTAGAGGTCAACGAAGACCTTGAGCACGCTCTCCGAGCGCTCCTTGTCCATCGTGAAGCATGTACGCTCCCAGTCGCACGAAGCGCCGAGCTTGCGTAGCTGCTGCAAGATGATGCCGCCATGCTTCTCCTTCCACTCCCAGGCGTGCTTTAGGAACTCCTCACGCGTGAGTGTCGACGTGTCGATGCCCTCGGCCTTGAGCTTGGCAACCACCTTCGCCTCGGTGGCGATAGATGCGTGGTCGGTG
>JAGBVG010000077.1 GCA_017630455.1 Alistipes sp.
AATGAATATCGTAAAAAAGACAATCGAATTATCCGACGGTAGGGTAATTGAAATCGAGACCGGCAAGCTCGCAAAGCAGGCTGACGGTTCAGTAGTAGTCAAGATGGGAGGCACAATGCTCCTCGCTACAGTATGCTGTGCAAAAGACGCAAAGGATGACGTGGACTTCATGCCGCTCCAGGTAGACTACAAAGAGAAATATGCCTCTGCAGGCCGCTTCCCAGGCGGTTTCATGAAGAGAGAGGGCAAGGCTTCAGACTATGAGATCCTCATCTCACGTCTTATCGACCGCGCTCTTCGTCCACTCTTCCCAGAGGATTTCCACGCAGAAGTATTCGTAAACGTAAACCTCATCTCTGCTGAGAAGGATATCCAGCCTGACGCACTCGCAGGTCTCGCTGCATCTTCAGCTCTCGCAGTCAGCGACATCCCATTCGAGGGACCTATCTCTGAGGTACGCGTTGCACGCATTAACGGCGAGTTCAAGATCAACCCTAACTTCAGCGAGATGGCTGACACAGACATCGACATCATCGTTGCCGCTACTTACGACAACATCATGATGGTCGAGGGTGAGATGAACGAGGTAAGCGAGAAGGATATGCTCGAGGCAATCAAGTTCGCTCACGAGGAGATCAAGAAGCACTGCAAGGTGCAGATGGAGCTCATGGAGGCTGTAGGCAAGACTGAGAAGAGAGCTTACTGCCACGAGGAGAACGACGAGGAGCTTCGCAAGGCTATCCAGGAGTTCTGCTATGACAGATGCTATGCTATCGCTAAGTCAGGTTCTGCAAAGCACGAGAGATCAGACGCTTTCGAGGCACTCAAGGAGGAGTTCTACGCAACACTTCCAGAGGAGGAGCAGGAAGAGAAGCGCATGATGATCGAGAGATACTACCATGCAGTTGAGAAGGCTGCCATGAGAAACATGATCCTTGACGAGGGCATCCGTCTCGACGGCCGTGACACAACTACAGTACGTCCTATCTGGTGTGAGACTGACTACCTGCCATGCGCACACGGTTCAGCTATCTTCACACGTGGTGAGACTCAGTCACTCTCGACTGTAACTCTCGGTACAAAGCTTGACATGAAGGAGCGCGACGAGGTCCTCATCCAGGAGACTGACCAGTTCGTTCTTCACTATAACTTCCCTCCATTCTCGACTGGCGAGGCTCGTCCACAGCGTGGTATCGGCCGCCGCGAGATCGGACACGGAAACCTTGCATACCGTGCACTCAAGCCTATGATCCCAATGGCTCCGGAGAATCCATACGCAGTTCGCGTGGTTTCAGACATCCTCGAGTCTAACGGTTCATCATCAATGGCTACAGTATGTGCAGGCTGCCTCGCCCTCATGGACGCAGGTGTGAAGATCAAGAAGCCTGTAGCAGGTGTGGCAATGGGTCTTATCACTGACAAGGACAATCCAAACGAGCGTTATGCTATCCTTACCGACATCCTCGGCGATGAGGACCACCTCGGAGACATGGACTTCAAGGTAACCGGTACTAAGGACGGTATCACAGCTACTCAGATGGATATCAAGGTTGACGGTCTTTCATATGACGTTCTCGAGAGAGCTCTCGAGCAGGCACGTCAGGGTCGTCTCCACATCATGGGCGAGATGATGAAGACCATCAGCGAGCCACGTGCTGAGTACAAGGAGTTCGTTCCACGTATGGTTCAGATCCGTGTTGCAGGTGAGTTCATCGGCGCTATCATCGGAAAGGGTGGCGAGACTATCCAGCGCATCCAGCGTGAGACAGGCACTACAATCACCATCACTGAGGAGCAGGTTGACGGCGTATCACAGGGCGTAGTTGACATCTTCGGTCTTGACAAGGAGTCTATGGACAAGGCTCTCAACTGGATCAACGGCATCACTGCAGTTCCAGAGGTTGGCACAGTATACCACGGCAAGATCGTTTCTATCCTCGAGTTCGGTG
>JAGBVG010000078.1 GCA_017630455.1 Alistipes sp.
GGTTGTTGCGGAACTGCGTGCCGAAGGGGTCGTATGCAGCCTTATTGTCGAAGTCGATAAAGTAGCTCGTGTTGTAGCCGCCATAGAGGTAGAGCGATGGCGAGTAAGCACCCTTTGCCTTTGCGAGGTTTAGGCGGCTCTGCTCGGTAGCAAAGCGGCTGGCTGCAATGCGAGGGTTGTTCGCCAATGCATAATCCAACAATGCCTGCTCCGAAGCGGCACTTGGCAGAGCCTCCAAATTGATGTTGGTCTCTATTGCCAGCTGCTCACCCTGCGGGTAGTTCATCACCTCACGCAACTTGATATAAGCAAGGGCAAGGTTGTTCTCCTCGGTGGTGAGCAGATAGTCGTAGTTTGCCTCCTGCGACTCAATCTCTGCCACATCGGCTGCACTCTTAGTGCCGAGCTCCTCCTGTCGGCGTACAAGCTCCAAGGTTTTGCGTGATGCCTCAAGATGCTCTCGGGCAATCGCCACCGCCTCGGTGTAGTAGACCACATCCATATATGCCGAGAGGGTCTGCATCGCCACCTCGTCGCAGGCAATCTCTGCCTCTACCGCACCCATCTGGCGAGCCACCTTCGTAGCACGCACGGTGTTGATGCTCTGCAAACCGTCAAAGAGGGTCATCGAGCCACTGATGCCGTAGGAGTTACTAAATGTGGTTACATTGGTGTAGGCGTTTGTTGCGGGGTCGATACCACGACCAAAGTTCACAGCACCTCCCATCGAACCGTTTATCGAGGGGAAGAGCGAGGCAACCGCCTCAGCGTGATTGGCCTTGCGGTCATCGAGTGCAAGGTTTTGTTTACCCACCGCCACGGAATTCTCGACGGCATAGCGCATACAGTCGTCTATGGTTAGAGGTTGTGCCTCAGCGTGTACTGCGTACACAAGTGTCAAAAAATTAGACACTGCAACTATTGTTAGTAGCTTTTTCATAATGTTTTTGCGTTTTGCTTCAATACGTGCCAAACCTATGCCAAAGTGTGCTAAACGCTGATACTCAACGCTTTATGATTTATGGCAAATTTGCAAAGTGTCTAATAATTAGACAATCGGTGTAAAAGGTTTGGACACTCGGCGTTTTTGATGTAATTTTGTGAAGGAAATTTTGAATGGAAAGGAGAAGATTTTATGGCAAAAGCTGGCAAGCTCTTAATTGTTGATGATAACCGCAGTATTCTGTCGGCAGTAAAGCTGCTGACCGAGGGTATCTTTGCCGAGGTCGCCACCTTGCCATCGCCTAACTCGCTTATTACCACGCTACATAGCTTTGCTCCCGATGTGGTTTTGCTCGACATGAACTTCCACGCAGGTATAAATACAGGTAACGAGGGTATCTATTGGCTGCGTGAGGTACAGCAGAAATATCCCGAAATAAAGGTTGTTCTCTTTACCGCATACGCCGATATAGAGTTGGCTGTTAAGGCTATGAAGGAGGGTGCTTTCGACTTTGTCGTTAAGCCGTGGGATAATGCGAAACTTATAGCCACACTCCAAAATGCCTACAAGGCAACCAAGGAGAAGACGAAGAAAAGTGCAAAGCCTGCTCCTGCCACCGAAAATCGTGTCGAGATGTATTGGGGCGAGAGCGCAGAGATGAAGCGCATACGCAAGGTCGTTGAGCATGTCGCTACAACCGATGCCAATATCCTTATCACGGGCGAGAATGGCACGGGTAAGGAGATGATGGCTCGTGAGATTCACCGCCTCTCGGCACGCTGCCGCAAGACGATGGTGTCGATAGATATGGGTGCTATCCCCGAAACGCTTTTCGAGAGTGAGCTCTTCGGTCATAAGAAGGGAGCTTTTACCGATGCGCATACCGACCGTGAGGGTAAGTTCCTAACGGCAAGCGGCTCGACGCTCTTTATGGATGAGATTGGTAACCTGCCACTGCACCTGCAAGTAAAGATGCTCTCGGCACTGCAAAACAGGGCTATAACGCCACTGGGTATGAACGAGGCGCAGCCTATTGATATACGCCTTATCTCGGCAACAAACCGAGATTTGCACGATGCTGTTGCAAAGGGTGAGTTCCGCCAAGACCTCCTTTTCCGCATAAACACCATACAGATACATATCCCGCCTTTGCGCTCCCGCAAGGAGGATATTGTGCCCCTCGCAGAACGTTTTATCGAGCACTACGGCAAGAAGTATAACAAGGTGGGATTGCTTCTGCAGGGCGAGGCTGCCGATAAACTTATGGTGCACTCGTGGGAGGGTAATATCCGCGAGTTGCAGAATACGATTGAGAAGGCGGTGATTATGTGCGATGGCGATATGATTGCACCCGGCCATATCGAACTACACGCTGCGACACACCCTGTAACCGAGGCACAGACCCTCGAGGAGATGGAGCGACAGCTTATTGCCAATACTATTGAGCAGTGCGGCGGTAACCTCTCGCAGGTGGCACAGCAGTTAGACATCACCCGCCAGACACTCTACAACAAGATTAAACGCTACGGATTGTGAAACTGATACACAACATACCTTACGGTAAGATAGCCGTATATGTGGCGGTCATCATCGCGATGGCCGGCATTGGTGGGTATGTGTGGGCAGCGGGACACCACGCCTATCTTATTGTCTGTGTGCCTATCATCCTCTTCTGCATATTTAGATTATTTAGTCTTTATGGCGTGATTGTTAAGCGACTGATGTTCGTCTTTAATGCTGTGCAGAATAACGACTACTCATTCCGCTTTACCGAGAATCCACGATACACGCAGTACGCCTTTGTAAACCAGTCGCTCAACCGCATCAAGGAGGTCTTAGATAACGCCAAACTGCAAATCAAGGAGCGTGAGCAATACTTCCAGCTAATAATGGAGTGCGCTAATGTCGGTATCGTTGTGGTTATGGAGAACGGCACGGTGACGCAGACAAACAGCAAGGCACTACGCATCGTGGGTATGGAGCGACTGAGCCATATCGACCAGCTGCAAGTGTTGAGCGAGGAACTCTGTGAGGCTATGCACGCCGTAGCACCAAACGAGCAGCGCACAGTGCGCTATGCTACCGAGATTGGCGAACAGAGCCTTGTGCTGAGTTGCTCGGCTATGGAGTTTGACGGTAAGATGTTGCGCGTTATATCGGTGGGTAATATCCACGAGGAGCTCGACCGCAAGGAGGTGGAGTCGTGGGAGAAGCTCACACGCATCCTTACGCACGAGATTATGAACTCACTTGCCCCCGTAACCTCTATTAGCCATACGCTACTCTCGTCGTCGGGCGATGCAGATACTATGCGTCAGGGACTTGAAACGATACATACGACATCTGATAGATTGCTTCGCTTCGTCGATTCGTTCCGTGCCGTTACACGCATCCCTGCACCGCAGAAAGCACCGTTCTACCTCTCGAAGTTGGTAGCAGAGTCGCTGTCGCTGATACCTCACGAGGGTATTGAGGTTAAAGTAAGCATCGAGCCCGAGGATACGATGCTCTATGCCGACCGTGCGCTGATGTCGCAGGTGATGGTCAATCTGCTGAAAAACGCCACCGAGGCACTCTTGGCGCAGGATTGCGACCGCAAGATAACCATCCGCTCAACGATTGACGCAGAGGAGCGCATCCAAATCGAAATTACGAACAACGGCTCGGCAATCCCCGCCGAGGTTGCTGAAAATATCTTCACTCCATTCTTCACGACCAAAACCGACGGCTCAGGCATCGGCCTCGCCGTTTCTCGTCAAATCATCCGCCTCCACGGCGGCTCTATCCGCCTCAAGCACAACGAGGAGGGCAGGGTGACTTTCGCTGTGGTAATGGACTAATATAACAGAGCTACATTTTATTGTCATTCCCCCATAATCGCAGCGACTTTGTTCATCTCTTGGGCGAGGGATTCGTTCATAATGTGGGCGTAGTGGAGTGTCATTCGGGTGTTGGTGTGACCGAGCATCTTTGATACATTTTCGAGCTTTACATCGTTGGCGAGAGTGATAGTCGTAGCGAAAGTATAGCGGGCGGTATGCATCGTTAAATGCTTCTTAATTCCACATAGATCAGCAATCTCCTTCAAGTACGAATTCATCTTCTGATTGGCGTACACCGGAAAGACCATTTTGTTTGCCCGACACATCGGGTGGTTGCGATATTTCTCAATCAGTTGCAGCGGATACTCAAACAGAGGCACAAAGAACTCAACTTCGGTCTTCTGGCGTTGTTTGTGAATCCATTTGCGACTGTGTGCATCTTCCGTAATATGCTCGGACTTCAAGTTATAGACATCGATAAACGCTAAACCCGTATAGCAACAGAAAATAAAGATGTCTTTCACGATGTTGAGGCGCTCAATATCAAACTCCTTGGTGCGAATGGTGTTTACCTCCTCAATCGTCAGGAAATCCTTGACGACCTTCTTCTCCGAGAACTTGATACCCGCAAAAGGATTAACCGTTATCCAGCCGTTAGCGATTGCGAGATTTACCACCTTTTTCAGGCACTTCATATAGCGAATCATAGTGTTTTGTGCCACACGCTTCTCAATCTTCAAAAATGCCTCAAAATCCCGAATCATCTCGCCGTTGAGGTTCTTAATTGGAAATCCGCCACTTTGGTCTTGCGGGACATCATCTCCTTAAAATAGCGCAGACAAAGGCGATATCGGCTCAATGTAACCGCATCTAACTCGATACCCACCAACTGTGCCATTCGCTCGTTATGCTCCTCAAAAGTGGCATAGAACATCTTTTGGCTGATGCGCTTGCCCTGCAAATACTCCTTGATTGTTAGTGGGTCAGCATAGCCATCACGCTCAACCATCTCTTTGTGAATCTCGTATGCTCGTGTTCGTAGCGATTCGAGATGGCGGTTAATCTCTATCGGGATAGGACCTTTGCCAATGGCTCGTTCTTTTTTGCTATCCCATAGGTTTGCAGGCACCTTGCGCAGCGTGCTCATCTCTGTAAATCTGCCATTTACGGTAATGCGCATTGAAATTGGCGATTCGCCAGTCTTCCCTAAACGCGACTTTCGAATTAGGAAAAGGATTGAAAATGTACTCTTTATCATAGTGTTTTACATTAAATGTGGTCCAATTCGTGACCAGATAAAGAGTAGTGTAAAATTGTGAAAATGGGTGAATTAGATACTAATTCGAGTACATTTTTCTTGGACACACAAAATGTACTCGATTTGCACACTCCGAA
>JAGBVG010000079.1 GCA_017630455.1 Alistipes sp.
AGCTGCCACTCTCTCTTTCGGCGCTGCTTTCGCACAGGATGCTACCGAGACTCCAGCACAGGAGGTAGCTGTAGAGGAGGCTGCTCCAGTAGCAGAGGTTGAGGCTGTTGAGGAGTTGGCTGGTGAGCCAATGCACTTCGCACTCATGAAGAAGTTCTTGGAAGGTGGTTGGGAGTGGATGCTTCCAGTACTTGTATGTTTGGTACTCGGTTTGGCTATCGCTATCGAGCGTATCCTTTACCTCACAATGGCACAGATCAACACCAAGAAGTTCGTTGCAGAGGTTGAGAACTTGCTTAACACAAAGGGTGTAGAGGCTGCTATGGAGTACTGCCGTAACACACGTGGCCCTATCGCTTCAATCTACTACCAGGGTCTTATGCGTTACGACCAGGGTATTGAGGCTGTTGAGAAGGCTGTTGTATCATACGGTTCAGTTCAGCAGGGTCACCTTGAGTCAGGTCTTTCATGGATTTCACTCTTCATCGCTCTCTCTCCATCACTCGGTTTCATGGGTACCGTTGTTGGTATGATCCAGGCATTTGATGATATCCAGGCACAGGCTACTATCTCTCCAGCCGTTGTAGCAGGTGGTATCAAGGTTGCGCTTTTGACTACTATGTTGGGTCTTATCTCTGCGGTTATTCTTCAGGTATTCTTCAACTACATTCTTTCAAAGATCGAGGGTCAGGTAGTTAAGATGGAGGATACTTCAATCACTTTGATTGATATGCTTACTGCATACAACAAGCGATAATTTAGACCTAATACATTATAAGTAAAGTCAGTTATGAGAAAAATACATAGTTACGTATTCTTGGCTTTCGCCCTTGTGTCAATCGCTATGGTTGCATGGGCAATCGCTGCAGGTTGGAATGCTCCAGACTCTGCAAAGATTGCTAACAGCACACCACTTGTACAGCAGTATGACGCAGATGGCTATGCTGTGAATACAGAGGATGACCAGCCTGTGCCTGTTTCAACGACAGAGGATGGTATTCGAGCTCTTGGTATCATATTTACCAATCAGCTCGGCGAGGGTGTCCTTACTTTGGATGCTATTGAGGCAGAGCAGGAGAAGCTCGCTAAAACAGTTAATGAGCTTATCCCAGCTTACGAGCAGAAGGTTTCTGACGCTCGTGAGGCAGCTTTGGAGGCGCAGGCAACAGTTGAGGCTCTTAAGGCTAAAAAGGCTCTCAACTCAGTTGAGAAGCGTAAGTTGGCTGAGGCTGAGGGTGTTCAGGCTAACTTCAAGGCTTTGAACGACACCTTGAACCAGCACCGCGAGAATGTCTCTATCATGGAGGAGAACATTGCAATTTCTATCGAGGCTAACGAGGAGGCAAAGGCTAACGGTGAGAACATGGTTGCATTGGCAAACGCTATCCACTGGAACCTTGTGTGGTTCTACTTCTTGATGGTATTTGCTATCGCATTTATCGTAATGAGCGCTCTCTTCTACCGATTCCTCAATGCAGGTGGTCTTAAGAAGAGACTTCTCTCTTTGGTAGTTGTTGTTGCTATCGTTGATATTGCATACGTTATTGCTAACGGCAATGGCTGGGCAGAGGGTCACACATTGAAGGATGCTGCAGGTTACGACCTTGGTATCGGTACAGATCCTGCAACTCGTACAGTATTCGGCACAT
>JAGBVG010000080.1 GCA_017630455.1 Alistipes sp.
ATTTAATGTTAATACTGAATTATTTTCTTGTGATGTTCACTGGTTGAAGAACTCTGCAAGCAGTCTGTTACGGTCAGGATGCTTGCTTATCTCCAGAATGGGATTGAGCAGCTCCGATATATGTACCGGACCTCGTGAGCCTCTTGGCGGCAACTTGATTTCAGGTTCAGTGACCTTTACTCTTCTTCTACGTACCACAGGCATCTGCATCGGTGCCATCGGTACACTTGCAATGATTGCTTGATTCATAGCTTTATCTTTTATTATATGGTTAATACTCGGACTTTGGCAGTCCGTTGAACTACGAGGGCGTTACGGCTAATGCTTCCGGTAAGGCAAGGTTTTCGGGGAAAATACCGCAGCACGGCGAGGATGATTTTCTCCGAAACCACCTGTGGCCCGACCTTGCTGTCCGATAAGAAGCATTGGCCAACTTTGCCCTGTAGTTCATCGGCTTGCCAATGGCTGGTATTTTCTCTATCCCTTTCTTCATTCTTATCCTCATACTTGAATCGTCCGCCTACAAAAAGAGCCGTCCGAGAAGGACAGCTCCCACAACCCATATTGCAATATGACTGCTTATATGATGTAAGTCGATGACAAGACCTTTTCATTGCTTTAAGAGTTAGAAGACCAAGAAACTTAGTATGGCAAAGAGTATCAATGCCGCCATTACGATACAGGCAATCTTGTATATGAATCGGAAGAAGCCCGGGAAGCATACGATGGCTACCGCAGCCCATACGGGTGATACACCTCGTGTATAGAGATAGCTGAAACCTAATGCCGCTACTACGGCTAAGAGTATCATACCTATCCACTTCATTCTCTTTCTTATGGTCGGGTCATTTGTTTTCATATCCTATATTATTTAGTGGGAACAGTCGTTCCCGATTTCGTGGGCTTGGATGTGAAACGCCTCCACCTGCAAGGTTTTCGGTAAAAATACCGCAGCCGTGCGAGGATGATTTTTGCCAAAACCGCCTGCGGCACGACCTTGCGGGGTGGAATGAGGGCGGTTCACTACCTTTGCCTACGAATCGGGATGACTGACATCATCTTTTCTTACCTCTCTTCTTGTCAGGAAATGCCAGCGTTACATTGAACTCATCGTCAAAGGCTACGGTGGCATCAAAAGAGTTACCTTTCTTTCCCTTGAACCCCTTGATCAGTTTGGTCGCTCCCGATGAGAGCAACTGCTCCAGATGCTGCTCGTTAAGTTCCTTGTTCAGCACCTTGCGGAATACAAGCAGGCCACAATCCGGATTATCGCACTTGGCGACCTTCGGGCGTATCATCACTTTGCCTGTACCGCATTTGGGGCAAGGGAGGGTACGCTGTTTGGGTGCAGGGAATTTCAGTCCGAGTACCTCCCGTGTTACCTGCGAGGTAAAACTCTCGATGGAGTGCATAAAGGAGCGTGTCTCCAAAGTATGTTGCTCTATTTGCAGGAGCGTCTTCTCCCAACTGCCTGTCAGCTCCACATTGGCGACCTGCATATCCTTTACCGCCTCGTAGATGTAGAGTCCCTTCTCGGTAGGTATGAGTGCCTTGCCTGAACGCTCGATGTAGTCGCGCTTGAAGAGTGTCGTGATGATGGCGGCTCGTGTGGCAGGCGTTCCGATACCCAGCTCCTTCATTGCCTCTTTTGCCTTCTCATCGGTGATGTTCCTGCCGCAGGTCTCCATAGCGGCAAGGAGTGTCGCTTCGGTGTAGAGAGGTTTAGGCATTGTCTTTCGCTGTGCCGTGCCATAGCCCGTAACGGGTATCTGCTCACCCTCGGCAAAGCGTACCGTACCCTTGTTCGCTTCCGTCTCGTCCTTCTCGGCATCCTCCTTACGGGCAAAGACTGCACGCCAACCTGGATTGACGATATTTGTCGAGCGTGAACGGAACTTCATATCCTCGGCTGTCGCCTCCATAACCAATGACTCCTTCTCGCAGCGTGGCGAGAACGCTTCAAGCATACGCCCTGCAATCATCGTATAGACGATTTGCTCGTGGGCGTTCAGTTCCTCAGGCTCTACGCCTGTGATGATGAGTGCGTGGTGATCCGTTACCTTGTCATCATCTACACTACGCATATTCAGATGCTCGAAGTCGAAACGCTTGCCATACTCCTTGAACTCCGGCATGGTGGCAATCTTCCAAAGAGAATCATAGACCTGCTCCATCAAATCGTGCGAGATATATCTGCTGCCCGTTCTCGGATATGAGATATACTTCTTCTCATAGAGAGCCTGTGCCACAGAAAGGGTTTTTTCCGCACTCATATCGTGATGCGTATTGCAGTCCTTCTGCAATGTGGTAAGGTCGTACAGTAGCGGTGCCTGCTGGTAGGTACGCTTACGCTCCACCTTCGTGACGAGTGCCGTTGAGTCGGGCGAGAATCTGGCGTGTGCCGACTCTGCCTGTTCCTTGCTCTTGAAGTCCTCGATATGTGCGAACTGACGGAACTCGCCCAGACGCTCAAGGGTGATGTGCAGTTGCCAATAAGGAGTGGAAACAAAATCGCGGTTCTCCTTGTATCGGCTGCATATCATCGCCAGCGTAGGAGTCTGCACTCGTCCGAGGGAGTTGTTGGGCATACCCGAAGCCAAAGCCAATGCACGGCTGGCATTCATACCCACGAGCCAATCAGCCTTGGCACGGCAGTCGGCAGCGTGGTAGAGACTATCGTAAGCCTCGCCATCCTTGAGATTGCTCAGACCTGCACGGATAGCCTCGTCCGTGAGTGAGGATATCCAAAGACGCTTGAAGGGCTTGGTATATCCGAGGTAGTGGTAGATGTATCGGAAGATAAGTTCTCCCTCACGACCTGCATCCGTTGCCACGATGATGCTGTCGCACTTGCTGAATACCTCGTCAATGACCTTGAGCTGCTTGGCGGCTCCGATATCCGTTACCATACCTCTGTCAGTCTTGATCTGTCTTACCACAAGCTGGAATGGTTCGGGGAGCATAGGCAAATCCTCATGCGAAGCCTTACCGTATCCGTATGCCGATGGCATGGCGAGGGAAACGAGGTGTCCCAATGCCCAGGTTACAAGATAACCGTTGCCTGCCATATAACCATCCTTCTTCTCTGTTGCACCGATGACGCGGGCGATGTCCTGACCTACGCTCGGCTTTTCTGCTATAATTGCTATCATAATATTCTTGGAATTAAAGAAGCCGTCTCCCGTCCCGATTACGGTGCGGGAAACGGCTGTCAGGTTAGTAATGGAATCGTGTTACTGCGTGGGGTTGATACCGATGATTTCGAGCAGTGGAGAGTCGTTCTTGCGTACAAGCTGCAAAGTGGCATCCATCACCACATCTACACCGAGGAGTACAAGGCTCAGCGATACGACACCTGTCTTCTCGCCTCGGAGCAGCGTCTCAAGCTCGCCTGCCTGTTCGAGTTCATCCTTGAGGATACCTATACCTGATAGTTCGTCCCAATTTACATCTTCCACCTTGAAAGGTGCTTTATTCTTATCGTTCATCTTAAAATTCGTTTTAGAGTTATACATTGATTTGA
>JAGBVG010000081.1 GCA_017630455.1 Alistipes sp.
ATGTAGACGCTTACCCTGGCATCTCGATGAAGGACATCAAGGAGTTCTATGAAACCCCTGAGAACCTCCGCTTCATCAGCGGCGACGTCCTCACAGGTACCAACATCGGCGCAGAGGGCTTCCTCGGCTTCCACGACAACCAGGTGACAATCCTCGAAGAGGGTAACAAGTATGAGCTCCTCGGATGGGCAAAGCCATTCAGACCTAAGCTCTTCAGTGCATCACGCACATACTTCTCATGGCTTACCCCTAACAAGAAGTACGACATGGACACCAACCTCCACGGCGGTCCGCGCGCATTCGTGCTGAACGACGTATACAGCAAGGTACTCCCTATGGAGCTCTACCCTGTATATCTCCTCAAGGCATGCCTTGCCGGCGACATCGACAAGATGGAGAAGTTCGGTATCTATGAGGTGCTCGAGGAAGACCTCGCACTCTGCGAATATGTATGTCCATCAAAGATCGATATCCAGCAGATCATCACTGACGGTATCGCTCTCATGTTGAAAGAAATGTGCTAAAAGCTAAGAATATGAGTGGATTAAGAAAATTAGTAGATAAGATCAAGCCAACCTTTGAGAAAGGTGGCAAGCTCGGATTCCTTCATTCGACATTCGACGCTTTTGAGACATTCCTCTTCGTTCCTAATACTGTGACCAAGAAAGGTGCACACGTAAGGGACTGCGTCGACTTGAAGAGAGTCATGATCATGGTAGTGCTCGCCCTCGTTCCAGCAATGCTCTTCGGAATCTGGAACACAGGTTATCAGCACAGCCTCGCATTCGGCCTCGACTGGGGCTTCTGGAACATCGTACTTTACGGTCTCGCTAAGGTACTTCCTCTTTATGTAGTAGCTTACCTTGTAGGTCTCGGCATCGAGTTCGTTTCAGCTCAGATCCAGGGACATGAGGTGAACGAGGGTTACCTCGTTTCAGGTATGCTCATTCCGCTTATCGTTCCTGTTGACGTTCCGCTCTGGATGCTCGCTATCGCAGTGGCATTCGCAGTGATCATCGGCAAGGAGGTATTCGGCGGTACAGGTATGAACATCTGGAACCCTGCACTCCTCACACGTGCATTCCTCTTCTTCTCATACCCAAGCATGATGTCAGGTGACACCGTTTGGACTGGTGGCGTTACACGCTTCATGAACGAAGGTGTAGCTTTCCAGGCTGGCAACGGTCTCGTTGACGGCTTCTCTGGAGCGACTCCTCTTGCAAACGCAACTTTCGAGAACCTTTCACCTAAGTTCATGGACATGGTTATCGGTACCATCCCAGGTTCTGTCGGTGAGACTTCAGTGATCGCTATCCTCCTCGGTGCAATCCTCCTCATCTGGACTGGTGTTGCAAGCTGGAAGATCATGGTATCATCTGTTCTCGGTGGTCTCGCAATCGGATATCTCGGATTCGCTGTAGGCGCTACAGACCTCCCAGGATACTATCAGCTCGTCATGGGTGGCTTCCTCTTCGGTACAGTATTCATGGCTACAGACCCTGTAACTTCAGCTCAGACTGAGTGCGGCAAGTGGATCTACGGATTCCTCGTGGGTGCCCTCGCTGTGACAGTACGTATCTGGAACCCTGGTTACCCAGAGGGAATGATGCTCGCTATCCTTCTCATGAACACATTTGCACCGCTCATCGACCACTATGTGATCGAGGGCCAGATCAAGAGAAGAGCAAAGAAGGTAAAAATCGCTTAATATATATAAGGTATGAATACAAACAGTAATACATATACAG
>JAGBVG010000082.1 GCA_017630455.1 Alistipes sp.
AACCTCTGCCATAGTCTTATCGGTTTATAAGTTTCTCTTTAACTGCTTTAAGTACCTCATCTGGTGAGAACAACATACCACCCATACGGCCGTAGTGCTCTACTGGAGCCTTACCATTTACTGCAAGGCGAACATCCTCAACCATCTGACCTGCGTTCAACTCAGCTGAAAGGAAGCCCTTTACGCCGCGCTCTGCGAGGTCTGCGATAGCCTTAGTTGGGAATGGGTACAATGTGATAGGACGCAACAAACCGAGCTTGATGCCCTCAGCACGTGCCATCTCTACAGTAGCAGAGCAGATACGTGATGATGAACCAAATGCTACGATAACGTAGTCAGCATCCTCGCACTGAATAGCCTCGTAACGAACCTCGTTCTCCTTGATAGCGTCGTACTTAGCCTGGAGACGCTGGTTGTTAACCTCCATAACCTCAGACTTAAGCTCGAGAGATGTGATAACGTTGCGCTCGCGGTCGTCAGTCTTACCGATCAACGCCCAGCTCTTGCACTCTGCTGCGATCTCCTCCTTAGTCTTACGAGGACGCTGTGGCGCGAGAACAACCTTCTCCATCATCTGACCGATACAGCCGTCAGCGAGGATCATAGCAGGGTTGCGATACTTGAACGCAAGATCGAAAGCGTCTGCTACGAAGTCGTGCATCTCCTGAACTGAGTTAGGAGCCAATACGATAAGGTGGAAGTCACCGTGTGCACCACCCTTACAAGCCTGGAAGTAGTCAGACTGTGAAGGCTGGATAGTACCGAGACCTGGACCACCACGCTGGCAGTTAACGATAACGCAAGGAAGCTCAGCACCTGCGAGGTAGCTCAAGCCCTCAGACATAAGGCTGACACCTGGTGAAGATGAAGATGTCATAACGCGCTTACCTGTAGCAGCACCGCCATATACCATATTAATAGAAGATACCTCAGACTCTGCCTGGAGAACAACCATACCTGTAGTCTCCCAAGGCTTGAGCTCCATAAGTGTCTCCATAACCTCCGACTGTGGAGTGATAGGGTAGCCGAAATAGCCATCGCAACCGTAGCGAATTGCTGCGTGAGCAATCACCTCGTTGCCTTTCATAAGTTTTACCTCTTTCTCTGCCATAGCTTACTCGAATTTTTGGCGATACACCGTTAGACAACTATCCGGACAAATGATTGCGCAAGATGCACAACCGATACAATTTTCCGGCTCAACCATCATAGCGAAAGGATAACCTTTGCCATTTACTTCAGTCGACAAACCGAGCACATTTACGGGGCACGATGCAACACATACACCACAACCCTTACAATGCTCTACATCGACGACAACTTTACCTTTGATTTTTGCCATACGACAGTAGTTTTATAGATTGATAAATGTTTGGTTTTCACATTAAGCGGAATTAACCAAACAAATGTACACATAATTTCGCAAACAACCTAATGTTTTTCGAAGTTTTTTTTTACTACCCTCTTATGTTACGATGTTAATAGGTGTGAATTTCAGTCGGTTGTTGCTGGGTGATGGGTGGAATGTGTGGTCGTTAGATTATGCTTCTTGTGATTTAGGAATGCTTGATTATTTCCGATACTTGTGCTTAATTGCCCCAAAACACCAATTGGTGCCGACAAAAATAAAAAAGCCTGCGACATAAATCGCAGACTAAAGTGGAGGTGGCGGGGGTCGAACCCGCGTCCAAACAAGGAACCCCAGAGCTTTCTACACGTTTAGCCGACCGTTTCATCCTTCTCCTCGAGCCAGGCAGGCGGCAGCCAAACCCGAGGCCCAGCCTCTAAATCTCGCGTGATAACCGAGGCACATATCACACTATCTCTAAATTGATGATACCCCATAATGATCAGCCGTTAAAGAGCGGAACGACCTCTCGGGATACTCGTCACACGACCGCCTTGGGTCACGCGATTAAGCCAATTTTCCCTGAAAATTAGGCAGCGAGTGCGTAATTGTTATTGCCATTTATAGCTTGAGCGTTCAGTTTTACGAGACCCCACACAAGGCTCGACGTGCTTACAATCGAATTCTACCTGCTGTCAAAACCGGTCACCCCCGGGAAGATGCTGTTTTGGCGCAATGCCAAAAGCATCATCTTTTTAGGAATATAGATGATTGCTCTCTATGTTGGTTGCACCCTGGCAATTGGATGCGGTTGCAAAAATAGTGAAAATTTTGTTCCTCGCAAAATAATTTCTTATATTTGCGCTTATAATTACTCTTAGAGATGGGAAATAAGGTTATAGAGTTGCGCAATGTGTCGGTATACCACGGCGAGGCGCAACAGAAAAATAGCGCAGAGAATGACTTGATACTCTCCGATGTGAACTTCACGGTGGAGGAGGGAGAGTTGGTCTATCTCATAGGTCGTGTGGGTACGGGAAAAAGTACACTCCTAAAGCTTATGTACGGCGAGGTAGACTTGGCTGGTGGCGAGGCAGAGGTTGTTGGCTTCGACCTTCGTAAGTTGAAACGCAGCCAGATTCCGTATCTCCGTCGCGCAATGGGTATTGTGTTTCAGGATTTCCAGCTCCTAACGGATAGGGATGTTTTTCATAATCTCTACGATGTTATGCGTGCTACGGGCTGGAAGAGTGAGGAGGATATACGATGTCGTATCGACGAGGTTCTTAATCTCGTGGAGTTGGCGCATAAGAGCTATAAGATGCCATTCGAGTTGTCGGGAGGCGAGCAGCAGCGTCTGGCCATAGCGCGTGCCTTGGTCAATAAGCCACGCCTTATCCTTGCTGATGAGCCTACGGGAAATCTCGATGTTCGCACGGCGGATGGTATTATGGAGGTGTTTCAGCGTATCGTGCGCAGTGGCTGCGCAGTGGTGATGTCTACGCACAACATTTCGCTTATAGAGCAGTTCCCGTCGCGCACTATTCTCTTTGCGCACGGCCATATTTCGGAGGTGGATGTGAGAAGTGTGGTGGGCGAGTAGTTGGCTTACCATATTAATAATAGAGGGAGGTGTGTGCCTCCCTCTATTATTAATATAGCTTGATATATTCGTATGTGTTGCCGATAAGTGTCAGATATCGCTCAAACTCCTCGCGGTCGATAACCACGGTAAAGCGGTTGTCGTTAGGGTGAAAGCTTAGCGATGGCTGGTTACATAGCGTCTCGTCGAGGAATAGGTGTACGTGGTTTTCGGTGTCGTTTATAAGGCCGAATGGTGATACCGATCCAGGACGCAACCCCAACCACTTATCCATACGCTCGGGAGAGGCAAAGGAGAGTTTGCCCTGGTGGAGTACGTGCTCCAAGTCGTGGATAGCCATCGACTGCTCCGAGTCGAAGACAACCAAGTAGTGTCGGTTGCCCTTGTGGTTGCGGAAGAAGAGGTTTTTGCAGTGTTTCGATCCGTCGTTGTGCCAATACTGGCGTGCTATCTCGATGGTAGGGGCCTCGGGGTGCTCATACCAGCTATACTTAATATCGTGACTCGTGAGCCACTCGAATACTTTGTCGCGTCGTTCCATACCACAAAAGTAATAAAAATATGGTAAATGGTGTTGCAGAAGCAAAATAAATTGCATAACTTTGTAAAGATTCTATACAGATATATAATTTAATACAACATAGCTATGGATATAAAGGTTATTAACGCGAGATTTCAGGAGCGTTTTGGAGATAGTGGAGAGATGTTTACCTCACCGGGACGTATCAACCTTATCGGTGAGCATACCGATTATAACGGAGGTTTTGTATTCCCAGGAGCTATAGATAAGGGTATGGTTGCGGAGATAAAGCTTAACGGTACAGATGTGGTGCGTGCCTACTCCGTCGATCTTGATGATTATGCTGAGTTTGGTCTTCGCGAGGAGGATGCTCCCGAGGCAAGTTGGGCGCGTTATATCTTTGGTGTTTGTCGCGAGATTCAGAAGCGTGGTGGCAAAATCGCGGGCTTCGACACAGCCTTTGCGGGCGATGTGCCGCTTGGCGCGGGTATGAGCTCTTCGGCAGCCCTCGAGTCAACATTTGCTAATGCTCTCAATGAGCTGTTCTCGCTCGGTATCGACCGCTTTGAATTGGCGCGTATTGGCCAGTCAACGGAGCATAACTACTGTGGCGTGAAGTGTGGTATTATGGATCAGTTTGCGTCGGTATTTGGCAAGGCAGGTCATCTGATGCGCCTCGATTGCCGATCTATGGAGTTTGAGTATTTTCCATTTGATCCTGAGAAGTATGGCTATAAGGTTGTGCTGCTCGACTCTGTTGTTAAGCACGAGTTGGTGGGTTCGCCATACAACGACCGTCGTGCGTCGTGTGAGAGGGTTGCTGCTGCGCTTGGCCAGGAGTTCTTGCGCGGAGCTACTATGGAGCAGCTCGATGCCATTAAGGATAAAATCTCGGAGGAGGATTACAAGCGTGCTCGCTATGTTATTGGCGAGGAGCAGCGCGTGATGGATGTCTGCGAGGCGTTGGGTCGTGGCGACTATGAGACCGTAGGTAAGCGTATGTATGAGACCCACTGGGGTATGTCGAAGGATTATGAGGTGTCGTGCGAGGAGTTGGATTTCTTGGCTACGGTGGCAGAGGAGTGCGGTGTTGCGGGCTCGCGTATTATGGGCGGAGGCTTCGGAGGCTGCACCATCAACCTTGTAAAGAGCGAGCTTTATGATAACTTCATTGCTACGGCAAAGGCGCGTTTTGCGGAGAAATATGGCCACGAGCCTAAGGTTTATGCGGTGGTAATATCTGACGGCGCACGAAGAATGTAGTATTTTTTGGAGTTTTTGTCATTTTCTTTTGAGAAATGAAATAAAATGTCTATCTTTGTGTGACTATAAACGTGCTGTGGGCACGTCGGCAGACAGAGAGTGATAAAATAAAGAAAAATTAGTTTTACCAATACATACTTAATTAACACTTTAATCTTATGAAACACAATTTTAACGCAGGTCCTTGCGTACTTCCAAAGCAGGCTGTTGAGGCTGCTATCGAGGCTATCCGCGATTTCGACGGTACAGGTATCGGTATCCTTGAGATTTCTCACCGTACTCCAGGTTGGGAGCGTGTAATGGCAGAGGTTGAGCAGTTGTGGCGTGACCTTTTGAACATTCCAGACAACTACGCAGTATTCTTCGTAGGTGGTGGTGCTTCTACTCAGTTCTTCCAGGTTCCTGCTAACCTTCTTAAGACTAAGGCTGCTTACTTGCAGACAGGTGTTTGGGCTAAGAAGGCTGCTAAGGAGGCTAAGTTCTATGGCGAGGTTGAGATCGTTGCTTCTTCTGAGGACAAGACTTACAGCTACATCCCAAAGAACTACACTATCCCTACAGATGTAGACTACTTCCACATCACAACTAACAACACTATCTACGGTACTGAGATTCACGAGGACATCGACTCTCCTGTAACTTTGGTTGCTGATATGTCTTCAGACATTATGTCACGCCCAATCGACGTTACTAAGTACGGTATGATCTATGGTGGTGCTCAGAAGAACGTGGGCCCTGCTGGTGTTACTTTCGTTATCATCCGCAAGGATCTTCTTGGCCAGTCAGAGCGTAAGCTTCAGTCAATGGTTGACTACGCTACTCACTACCCAGAGGAGGCTCGCAACCACTCTATGTACAACACACCTCCTGTATTCCCTATCTTCGTAATGTACCAGACATTGAAGTGGGTTAAGGAGCTCGGTGGTGTTGAGGTTATGTACAAGATGAACAAAGAGAAGGCAGAGCTTCTTTACAACGAGATCGACCGCAACTCTATGTTCGTAGGTACTGCTGCTAAGGAGGACCGCTCTTTGATGAACGTTTGCTTCGTTATGGCTCCAGGTAAGGAGGAGTTCGAGAAGGAGTTTATGGAGTTCGCTAAGGAGAAGGGTATGGTAGGTATCAAGGGTCACCGTTCAGTAGGTGGTTTCCGTGCATCTATCTACAATGCTTGTCCAAAGGAGTCTGTAGAGGCTTTGGTAGCTTGTATGCAGGAGTTCGAGGCACTTCACAAGTAATTCGACAATCAACATTAATTAATATGGTAGCTGTCGGTGTTATAGCCGATGGCTACCTTAATAACTAAAATTTAATAAGATTTAAACCTAATTATGAAGGTACTTATTGCAACCGAGAAGCCTTTTGCAAAGACCGCTGTTGAGGGTATTGAGGCTATCTTGAAGGAGGCTAACTACGAGGTAGTACGTCTTGAGAAGTATGCTGACAAGGCTGAGCTTTTGGCAGCTGTTGCTGATGTTGACGCTCTTATCATCCGTAGCGACAAGGTTACTGCTGAGGTTATCGAGGCAGCTAAGCAGCTTAAGATCGTTGTTCGCGCAGGTGCAGGTTTCGACAACGTAGACCTCGCTGCTGCTACAGCTCACAACGTAGTTGTTATGAACACTCCAGGTCAGAACTCAAACGCTGTTGCTGAGTTGGCTCTTGGTATGATGGTATATATGGCTCGTAACCAGTTCAACCCTGGTACAGGTTCTGAGCTTCAGGGCAAGACTTTGGCTATCCACGCTTACGGTAACGTAGGTCGCTTGGTAGGCTTGAAGGGTAAGGCTCTCGGTATGAACGTTATCGCTTACGATCCATTCATCACTGACGAGGCTGTATTCGAGCGTGACGGTGTTAAGAAGATGAACTCTGTAGCAGAGCTTTATGCTGCTGCTGACTACCTCTCATTGCACATTCCTGCAACTGCTGAGACTAAGGGTTCTATCGGCTACGACCTCGCTATGTC
>JAGBVG010000083.1 GCA_017630455.1 Alistipes sp.
ATTACTTTGCGATAACGCGAGCCATCTCGAGAACCTTGTTTGAGTAACCCCACTCGTTGTCATACCATGAAACAACCTTAGCGAAGTTAGCGTCGAGGCTGATACCAGCCTTAGCGTCGAAGATAGAAGTGTTAGCGCAACCGCGGAAGTCAGTTGAAACAACTGCGTCCTCAGTGTAACCAAGGATACCCTTGAGCTCGCCGTTAGCAGCCTCCTTCATAGCAGCGCAGATCTCAGCCATAGTAGCCTCCTTCTCGAGAACTACAGTGAGGTCAACAACTGATACGTCTGAAGTAGGTACGCGGAATGCCATACCTGTAAGCTTGCCGTTGAGAACTGGGAGAACCTTACCTACTGCCTTAGCAGCACCTGTAGATGAAGGGATGATGTTCTCGAGGATACCGCGGCCACCTCTCCAGTCCTTGCGTGAAGGACCGTCTACAGTCTTCTGAGTTGCAGTAGCAGCGTGAACTGTAGTCATGAGACCCTTAACGATACCGAACTTGTCGTTGAGAACCTTAGCGATAGGTGCAAGACAGTTAGTAGTACATGAAGCGTTAGAGATGATGTCCTGACCAGCGTAAGTCTCGTGGTTAACACCGTATACGAACATTGGAGTAGCGTCCTTTGAAGGTGCAGACATGATAACCTTCTTTGCACCAGCCTGGATGTGCTTGCGAGCCTTCTCATCCTCGAGGAAGAGACCAGTTGACTCAACAACTACATCAGCACCAACCTCGTCCCACTTGAGGTTAGCTGGATCCATCTCTGCAGTAAGGCGGATCTTGTTACCGTTTACGATAAGAGCACCCTCTTCAACAGCAACCTCACCCTTGAACTGACCATGAACTGAGTCATACTTAAGCATGTAAGCGAGATACTCTGGCTCGAGGAGGTCGTTGATACCTACTACCTGAATGTCGTTTGAGAAGTTCTCAACAGCAGCACGGAAAACCATGCGGCCGATACGGCCGAAACCGTTAATACCAATTTTAATCATCGTTTCTAAAATGTTTATGTAAAGTTATACTTTAATTTTCTGTTCATCATGTAGAGCACACCTCTACAAAATCGGGTGCAAATTTAGAAAAATTTATGAATATATTGTATATCTTTGTAAAGAAAATAACACTAGAAAAATGCGTATTCTCATAACCAACGACGACGGATATAATGCAAAGGGCATAAAGGTCCTTGCAGAGATAATGAAACAGTTCGGTGAAGTCACCGTCATAGCCCCTAAAACACACCAGTCAGGCATGTCCATGGCCGTTTCCCTGGGTTTCAAGCAGATTGCCCATAAAGATCTCGGAGACGGTTGGCATTATGTTGACGCAACCCCTGCAAGCTGCGTGAAGTTCGGACTCAACACGATGTTCCTTGACAATTATCCTGATGTTGTCGTATCCGGAATCAATCACGGATCCAATGCTTCTACGGCATCATGCTATTCAGGAACTCTTGGAGCAGCAGAAGAGGCCGCGCTTAACGGAATCCCTGCGATCGGAGTATCATTGGACACGCTCCATCCGGATGCTGATTTCAGCGGCGTTTCCGCTATGTTCGGAGAGATTTTCTCTAAGCTCATGTCTGACTTGCCGCGCAAACACGGAGTATATTATAATGTGAACTTCCCTGACATTCCGGCTTCGGAGATCAAGGGAGTGCGTGTGGGATACCAGGGACTCGGAAGATGGGTGCGCGAGTTCAAGGAATGGGACGTGCAGCATTATGCCAAGTACGGACTGACTCCGGAAATGCTGGGCCAGAGTTCGAATCCGGTTCTGGAAGAAGGAGAAGAACTATACATGATGGTGGGAGACTTCGAAAATGACCCTAGGAACACTC
Source organism: Alistipes sp. (assembly GCA_017630455.1). Lineage (GTDB taxonomy): Bacteria > Bacteroidota > Bacteroidia > Bacteroidales > Rikenellaceae > Alistipes. The sequence continues at coordinate 1,849 of JAGBVG010000083.1, forward strand.
CTGAGGCAGACCACCTCCTTGTACAGGAAGGTTATGTCAGCATCGTGGCACACAACGTCGACTGCACCGACTACGAAGAGTGCAGCCGCCTCAAAAACATCTTCTAGCATGAAGTATTACATTATTGCAGGCGAAGCATCAGGAGACCTTCATGGTTCCAATCTGATGAAAGGCATATATGCGGAGGACCCGCAGGCGGAGATCCGTTTCTGGGGCGGTGACCTTATGCTGAATGTCTATAATGCCGTTGACAGCAGTACCGCCACCGGTTTGGTAAAGCATTACAAGGAAGGAGCAGTGATGGGATTTGTAGA
>JAGBVG010000011.1 GCA_017630455.1 Alistipes sp.
CTGACCGTCGTTGTCTACAAGCAGGACTTTGTCGAAGCTCAAGGTAGAGTTTTCCTCTCCCTGGAGACGGTGAACATAGAGCTTACGACCCTTCTCAGCCTTAAACTGCTGACCTGCGATCTCTACTATTACGTACATTTATCTAAAATTAATGTGTTTAGCGCGGCAAATATACAACATTATTTCGATTCCGCAAAGAGTTTTACAATCCTTTTTCATCTTTTAGCCCCATTTTTCTTCGTGGCATAATTTTCGCCCTCTTCTCTGCGTTAGATTTGCGAATCTCGAAACTTATTTGTAACTTTGAAAAAAGTAAAAGGTTGTGGTTATGAAGCATACGGAGAGTAGAGTAGTGGAGTATCAGCAGACATCCAACAACATTGAGCAAAGCACGCGCGAGTATCTTCTCGAGAATCAACTTAACGCTGCTGTGCGTGCCGGTGCTGCGATTATGAAGATATATAAAAATAGCGACGACTACGACATCTCGCTTAAGAGCGACCACACGCCCATAACCATTGCCGACCGTATGGCTCACAACGCTATTAAGGAGGCGCTGGGAGAGACACGCATACCTATTCTCTCGGAGGAGGGGCGTGAGATGCGCTACGAGGAGCGAAGAAATTGGGAACTTTTCTGGCTGGTTGACCCGTTGGATGGTACTTTAGAGTTTATCAAGGGCAATAATGAGTTTACGGTGAACATCGCGCTGATGCTTAATAATATATGTATCAGTGCTGTTGTCTACGTCCCTTACCACCACAAGATGTATATCGCCGAGCGTGGCTACGGCGCGTGGGTTATGAGCGATGTCGCACCCGATGAGGAGGCGTGCTACACCTATTCCGATATCCATTCCAATATCCGTCAGCTTCCTCTGCCCGAGGCGTCACACACCAACTATCGTGTCGCTGTCTCGCGATCACATCAAACACCCGAAACACACGAGCATATCGACCTTCTGCGTATCGAGCATCCCGATTTAGAGGTTGTGGAGCAGGGTAGCTCCTATAAGTTCTGCCTGCTTGCGGAGGGAAGCGTCGACTACTACATCCGCACCACCACAACATCCGAGTGGGATACTGCTGCTGGTGAGCTTATACTCCATCAGTCGGGAGGTAAAACCTCGGCATATCCATCGGGTGAGAGTCTCTCCTATAATAAGGAGTCGCTAGACAACCCGTGGTTCGTTGCGCGACGGCTCTGATTCAGAGTATAATCCCTTAAATATTGATTCTTTCGATACACTGTTCGATATTATCTGTTTGATAGATTTGAAAAGTTGCGCTATTTTTGCAGTACGAAAGTAGAGTAATAATTTAAAATAGATAATATTATGTCAGCTATACATTTAACAAAGGGTGGTTTTGAGAACCGCATCGCAGATATCGCCGTGATGGCAAATGGTTGGAAGTTCAAGGGTGATAAGCCTGCGCTTATCGACTTCTTCGCAACGTGGTGCGGCCCTTGCCAGCGTCTCTCGCCGATCATTGATGAGCTTGCCGAGGAGTACGCCGGAAAGGTGGATATCTATAAGGTGGATGTCGATGAGGAGAGGGAGCTTGCAAAGTTGTTCCGCGTACGCTCAATACCTACTCTTGTATATATCCCTAAGGATGGCGCGCCAGTCATTCAGCCGGGCGGTAAGACAAAGGGCGAGTTGAAGCAGATGATAGATACGACGCTTCTGGGTTAGTCGCCCCCTCTGTATTAGTTAAGTAAAAGTGTTTGTTAGGTTGAAGAGGCTGGTGGGAGTGATCCTGCCAGCCTCGAATATTATAATTTTATAGCAAACTTCTTTATGCGTTCGTTGAGCATCTCCTCTGGGATGATGCTCTTTATGGCATCGGCGAGGATGTTCAACATTCGCTGACGCACAAAGTCGCGGCGCACCACGAAGGCTACCTCGCGGCCCGGTACGGGGTTGTGCAATTCACGAACGTGGGCGCGCTCCTCGGCGCTCATAAGCGAAAGTTGCAGCTCGGGAATTATGGTGTAGCCGCCATTTTCATCCACGATGCGCATAAGGGTCTCAATGCTTCCCGCAGCATAGATAGAGACAGAGGATATGTCACGCACACAGAATGGAAACTGCTCTACGTTAGGGCAGTAGCTCTCGCCGAGAACCCATATCTCATCGGCGCGCAGACGCTGAGTGTCGATCTCACTCTCGCTGTAGAGTTCCGACTGTGGCGACACGTATGCCACATATTGCTCCTTGAAGATCGGAATCTCCAGCATATTCTCCTCGGCGGCGGGCATCGCGAGAATAGCTACGTCCAATTCGGCGCGTTGCAGCTTAGCCTTGAGGGTCTCCACGCGGGCCTCCTCGACGTGAAGCACCACATCGGGGTGATTCTTCTGCATATAGCTAAAGAGGCGCGGCAGGATAAACGGTGCTATCGTAGATGCCACACCCAGCAATATATTACCCACGCTCATTTCCTTGTGCGTAGATACAAGCTCCTCCATCTGCGAGGCGTTGTAGAGCACTACGCGTGCCTGTGCGATAATCTCCTTGCCGAGTGCCGTAGGCTCTATAGGGTGGCACGTGCGGTCAAAAATCGCAACATCAAGCTCTGCTTCGAGCTTCTGAATGAGTGAGGATAGGGTAGATTGTGTTATGCCGCACGACTCCGCCGCACGAACAAAGTGGCGATGCTCGTCAACAGCAACGATATACTCTAATTGTTGTAGTGTCATAGCTATAGATTTTATCAATACAAAGATATAAATTATCTGTTTGATTAAATCATTTTGTTGCACTATTTTTGCATTAGAAATGATAAAAAAGAGTATTAACAACTAAAAACTGAATATTATGGCAACAAAATTCTATAAATGTGAGACTTGTGGTAATGTAATAGTAAAACTTGTAGACTCGAAAGTTCCCGTTATGTGCTGCGGCAAGAAGATGGAGGAGCTCGTGCCAAACACCGTAGATGCAAGTGGCGAGAAGCACGTGCCTGTGGTGACAATGCTCGACGATAAGCGTATGAAGGTAGAGGTGGGTAGCGTGGCGCACCCTATGGAGGCGGAGCATCACATCGCCTTTGTGTATGTCGAGCTGGAGAATGGCGGTATCAAGGTAGACCTTAAGGATAAGCCTGAGGCTATCATATACCTTGGCGACGAGAAGCCTCTTGCGGTATATGAGTATTGCAATCTTCACGGCTTGTGGAAGACGGAGCTATAGTAGAGTCACACACTCTATATGCGCTATCGCGGGCTTCGGCTCGCGATAGTTGTTTAATGAGTAGTGAGTAATTAGTAATTAGTAATTAGTAATGATGTCGCCCCGAGGGGAGATTTTTGGGGAGAGATGGGTATTGATAGGGATAGTGAGGATGTCATTCCGAGCCTGCCGAGGAATCTCCTCGTAGTCTACACCGCTTACTACGTGCGCCCAACGAGGAGATCCTTCGACTTCACTTCGTTTCGCTCAGGATGACATAGTGGAGCGCGACAATTTCTCGTCTGAAGGCGTGAGATGTGTTATAACGAAAAAGTATCCCGCTTGGGATAGTACCTATGTACAGCCCAAGTGGGATATCTTTTATGGTTATGACGCAGATTGCGTTCTATAACACGAAATTATGCCTCGAGAGCAAAACGCTTGTAAGCAACAACAGTTGCCTCCTTATCAGCACGCTGGAGGAACTCGCGGATAGACTCCTTCTCGCCTACAACAGCCTGGTTGAGAAGAGTGTTCTCCTCGAAGAACTTACGCATCTTACCTGCAGCAATCTGCTCAAGGATAGCGTCTGGCTTGTTAGCGTTCTTAGGATCCTGCTTCATCATCTCCAACTGGATAGCCTTCTCCTTCTCTACGATCTCTGCTGGGCAGTCGTTCTCGTCGATAGAGATAGGAGCCATAGCTGTAGCCTGCATAGCGATCTTACGAGCAACCTCCTCATCAACTGGCTTGTTGAAACCGAGGATAGAGCCGAGCTTCTTGTTGAAGTGTACGTAAGCAACGCAGTATGGAGCCTCGATACGAGCGTAGTAAGCGATCTCAACCTTCTCGCCTGTCTGACCAGACTTCTCGGTTACCATCTCCTCTACTGTGTGGCCCTCAGCGTTCTTAACACCCATAAGAGTCTCGCGGTCAGCTGCGTCAGCTGCAACAGCAATCTCCAACATAGCCTCTGCAGAAGCACCGAACTCTACGTTCTGAGCTACGAAGTCAGTCTCGCAAGCAAGGCAAAGGATGTATGCCTTCTGGTCAACAATCTTAGTTACTACAACGCCCTCAGAAGCTGTACGCTCTGAACGCTTAGCTACAACGAGCTTACCCTTCTCGCGGATGATATCCTTAGCGCGCTCGAAATCGCCCTCTGCCTCCTGGAGTGCCTTCTTGCAATCCATCATACCAGCACCGGTCATCTTACGGAGCTGCATTACATCAGCTGCTTTGATTTCCATATCTGTAAATCTTTTAAATCGTTAATAATTCGAAAAAAAACCGTGGCGAGCGGGCCTTAGCCTACCCGCCTCGGTAAATGTGCCTGTTGGCAACGAGAGGTAATTACTCCTCCTTAGCCTCCTCAGTAGCTGCGACAACCTCAGCAACAGTAGCCTCCTCAGCATCTACAGCAGCCTTAACTGCCTTCTTGATGCGTGGCTTAGAGGTCTTTGCACCCTCCTGAGCCTCAGCCTCCTGTGCCTCCTTCTCCTTCTCGAGCTTACGCTCCTCAGCACCCTCAGCGATAGCACCGCATACTACATCGAGGATAGTAGCGATTGACTTCTGAGCATCGTCATTTGCAGGGATTACGTAATCAATGTCGGTTGGATCACAACAAGTATCAACCATTGCAAATACAGGGATGCTCAAACGCTTAGCCTCCTTAACGGCGTTCTGCTCCTTCTGCACGTCGATAACGAACAATGCTGCTGGAAGGCGGTTAAGGTCGGCGATAGAACCGAGGTTCTTCTCGAGCTTCGCACGCTGACGTGCAATCTGAAGCTTCTCGCGCTTTGAGAAATTATCGAAAGTACCGTCGTTGGTCATCTTGTCGATGGTAGCCATCTTCTTAACGGCCTTACGAATTGTAGGGAAGTTTGTAAGCATACCGCCTGCCCAACGCTCAGTAACGTAAGGCATACCTACGGCTGCTACCTTCTCGGCAACGATCTCCTTAGCCTGCTTCTTAGTAGCTACGAACAATACGCGACGACCGCTCTTTACGATCTGCTTCAATGCTGCTGCAGCCTCATCAAGCTTGATAACTGTCTTGTGAAGATCGATGATGTGGATGCCGTTCTTCTCCATAAAGATGTATGGAGCCATTTTTGGACACCACTTGCGCTTCAAGTGACCAAAATGTACACCAGCCTCCAAAAGTGTATTAAAATCTGTACGTGCCATTTTCTTTTTGTTTTTTTTGTTTTTTAACTCTTTAATCAACCTACGAGTAGCACCCAGAGGGATATTCTCGGAGGTTTAATCGCAATCGGGCAACCGTCGAAGCAGCACACCCTGCGGGCGAAGCCTTTAGCAAACGACTTCACGCCGCCATCGCCGAAGCGACATATAGTGTATATAGGTGTGGTCCTCGCAGTTTGGAACCCAGATTGTGCTTTGCCGAAGTAGGTCTCTGGTGCGGATTAACGCTTAGAGAACTGGAACTTACGACGTGCGCCTGGCTGACCTGGCTTCTTACGCTCAACCTCGCGTGAGTCACGCATAAGGAAGCCGTTCTTCTTCAAGATAGGACGCATCTCTGCATCGATCTGGCAAAGAGCACGAGCGATACCCATACGTGCTGCCTCAGCCTGACCCTTGATACCACCACCTACGAGGTTGATCATAACGTCGTAGTTCTCCAAGGTGTTAGTAACCAACAAAGGCTGCTTAACCTCATACTGGAGAATGTGCAATGGGAAGTAAACCTCAAGCTCCTTATGGTTAACTGTAATCTTACCAGTACCTGGCTTCACGAATACGCGAGCGACAGCTGCCTTACGGCGACCTACGGTGTTTACA
>JAGBVG010000084.1 GCA_017630455.1 Alistipes sp.
AGGTCTTGGTCTTGCCATTGTAAAACACGCTGTCCAATTCCACGGCGGCACAATTACCGTCACAAATCGACCCAATGGCGGTCTTAGGTTTGAGTTTACTTTGAGTAAGTGACCTTACAAGGAGCCTCGGGTTAGTCAAATAACTCTTTGATATTACTGCATACAGAAATCGGTAGCCACAATTAAGTGACTACCGACTTTTTCGAATACACCCAAAAATTGAATACACTTGATGTGTTTTAATAATGAAGTTTTGATTATCGTTTCCAATCATCAAGCCACTTCATAAATCTAATAACACTCTCGTAGTCCTCTATAAAGCGGTTAGAAATTTCGATGTGGTGTCCTACTACAACAGGAGAAACAGCAATGTTTCTCCTGTTTTCGTTTGCAGGGGTCGGCCTCGAACGGCTCATATCTACAATCCTCCTAAATCCTCCTTTAAGTTCGCTACGCTCCTTTTCGTTGCTGCGGCTCGGCAAAACAAACGAGTTTGTTCTGCTCTTGCCTTAATCGCAACGCTGATAAGGAGGAGTTGTGGCAAGCCGAGGCTTGCAGAAGATTTCTGTTTTTGTTGCGTGGACAATGGTAGTGGCGAATTATAGCAATGATGCTACTTCTGGAGGTGGATGAAACTTGCTCGAAAAAGAGCGCTGATTACTTGATTATTCACCGAAAAAAGTATATATTTGCGTAGTAATTTAGTTATTTGTCTCAAGGAGATATATTGTGCTATCGGCGTAACTTGCTGAGGGGGGGGTATTTTAGCCCACTCTCCTCAACTTTTTTATAGGTATGTAGCTTTTTTAAAATAGCCTCGATGGTTGCGCCTTTTGCATAAACTCTGCGGAGATGAAATATTGTTAACCCAGAAATTAAGATGAAGAGAATTGTTCTTTTGTTTGCTATTTTGCTCCTTGGAATAACGGCATCGAAAGCGCAAGATGTGGCAATAAAGACCAACATACTTTACGATGCGACGGCCACCGCAAACCTTGGAGTAGAGATCGGATTAGCAAAAAAGTGGACGCTCGATCTCTCGGGTAATTTCAATGCCTGGAGCAGAGACGAGGGTGTCAAGTGGAAGCATTGGCTCGCGCAGCCCGAGGCGCGATACTGGTTCTGTGATCGTTTTGCCGGTCACTTCGTGGGAGTGCATCTTTTGGTCGGAGCCTTCAACTTCGGAAATCTTAATAATAACATCTCCTTTCTCGGTAGCGACATCTACAATCTATCCGACTATCGTTATCAGGGCTATGGCTATGGCGCGGGTGTGTGCTATGGCTACTCCTTTCTGCTTGGCAAACATTGGAACTTAGAACTTGAGGTGGGCGTAGGATATATCTATGCCGACTATGAGAAGTTTGCGTGTGATGAGTGCGGTCGCCACATAGGTGCTGGCACCCACAACTATTTTGGCCCTACCAAGGCAGCTGTGAATTTCGTATATCTCTTTTAATAATCCGACGTATGAGACGAGTTTTTGCTATTTTGTTGATGATGACCTCTTTCGTGTGTGCGCGCGCTCAGCGCGTGGATGGTGTTGTCATCGAGCGATATACTATGGAGCGTAGTGGCGATAGTCTGCATATCGACATACGCTTCAACACCTCTGCCCTTGAGGTGAAGAACCGTGAGGTGGCGGTCATAACCCCCACGATTGTAAAAGGCGATGAGAGCGTGGCGTTGCGCTCCTGTGGTATCTATGGCCGTATGCGCGACATCTATTACCAGCGCAACGAGGATCTCGCACCAACCACCGATGCAGATATGGTCTACCGCAAGTCGCGCGTCCCTGGAGTTGTCGACTACAGCATAACTCTCCCCTATACCGAGTGGATGGAGAATAGCTCACTTGTAGTGTGCCACAAGGGCTATGGCTGCTGTGGCAGCGAGGTGTGGTCGGATGCTGAGACCTTGGTTAGCCAGTTCCCTCGCGTGCTGTACACCCCCGAACTCATATACCTGCGCCCTGAGGTGGAGGTGGTCAAGACCCGCTCGCTGCAGGGCTCGGCATATATCGACTTCCGCGTTAGCCGCACAGAGATAGACCCTGCTTATCACAACAATAGCTATGAGCTAAAGAAGATTACGGGCACGATCGACTCGGTGAAGATGGATAGTGACATCACCATCCGCTCGCTCGCCATCAAGGGTTTCGCATCGCCCGAGAGTCCCTACGACAATAATACTCGTCTGGCTAAGGGACGTACCGAGGCGTTGAAGCTCTATGTCGAGAATATGTATCACTTTGGCGAGGGTTTCATTGCCACATCGTATGAGCCTGAGAACTGGGAGGGCCTTAAGGCATACGTCGAGGCGTCGAGCATCAACCATAAGGCGGAGATCTTGGAGGCTATACGCTCCAATCGCGAGCCCGACAATAAGGAGTGGTTTATCAAGCAGAGCTGGCCCGAGGAGTATCGCCTGTTGTTGCGCGACTGCTATCCTATGTTGCGCCGCTCCGACTATCTGATAGAGTACGACATACGCAGCTATACGCAGCCCGAGGAGATAGAGCAGGTTATGCTCACAGCACCTCAGAAATTGTCGCTCGAGGAGTTTTATCTCTTGGCTAAGACATACGAGGAGGGTAGCGAGGCTTTTAATGAGGTATGGGAGACCGCCATACGTATGTATCCTAACGACGAGGTTGCCAACCTCAATGCTGCAAATACGGCTATGATGAAGGGCGACTATGAGCGTGCTGAGCGTTACCTGCAGCGCGCGGGCGATGGTGTCGAGGTCATCTACGCACGTGGTGTGCTGGAGGTCTTGCGCGAGAATTTCGATGCAGCGCGTCCACTCCTCGAGACAGCTGAGAAGATGGGTGTCCAGCAGGCACGTGACATCTTGGAGAATATGGGTAACCGCTGGAGAGTGACAAGTGAGGACAACAAATAACAAACAATAAAACATACAAACAACTAATTAATCAATTAACTTTTAAACAATTAAACTATGAAGAAATTTTTAGTTTTGGCTCTTGCAGCATTCGCATTTGCTGCTTGTAGCGAGAAGGAGGAGAACGGCAATCAGCCAGTTCAGAATGGTGAGTTGGAGCAGTCATACGTGGCTATCACTCTTGCTGCCGACGACCTCACACGTGCCGATGACGGTAAGTATGATAAGGGTCGTGACGAGGAGCGTGCCGTTAAGTCTGCTTATGTCTTCTTCTTTGAGGATGGTGTGGCTTTCCCTGTAGCATTTGATGGTACTACCTCTACCAATACCGGAGTACAGAACTACATCAGGGTAGATCTTACTGGTAAGAATGAGAATATGAATAACGTTTCTGATGTTAAGGATGCAGTTCTTGTTCTTCAGAAATATAAGGGCGAGTATCCTAATCAGGTAGTAGCAGTTCTCAACTGGACACCAACAGAGAATAGTTACAACCTTTCACAGCTTCAGGATGTTATATCTTCATTGGGTAACGATGATAATGGCTATGTAATGAGCAATGCTGTTTACGCTAATGGCAACAAGGAGGTTGTTGATGCTGTTGCACTTACTGCTGCAAATATCGCTAAGACTGAGGAGGTGGCTCTTGAGAACCCTATCACCATCTATGTTGAGCGTGTTGCTGCTAAGGTGGTGTTCTCTTCTAAGGATAACGGCAAGTTCAAGGTTGGTAAGGTTGAGGATACTGTTGACAATACAGAGACAACTGTTTATGCTCAGATCAAGGGCTTTGAGCTCTACAACGATTATCAGACATCGTACCTTATCAAGCGTATCAATCCTAACTGGGCTGATGATGCGAATTTCGGCTTCACAAACTGGAATGATGTAGATTGGTTCCGTTCATACTGGGCTACATCTCTTAGCACTGGGTTCCCTAACAACTCATTCGACTGGAACAACAATGTTACAGAGTTGGGTGGTTATGTATATTGCGGCGAGAATACTCGTAAGTGGAGTGCTGCAGAGGATGTTCGCACAAAGGTTATCGTTAAGGCACAGCTTGTAAAGGAGGATGGTACTACTCCTGTAGAGGTAGTTAACTGGTGGGGTAAGGACTATGTTGGCGAGGGTAACCTTTTGAAGGTTGTTGCTAACACCCTCAAGAATACCTACTTCACATCTGAGGATGGCGCTAATTTCGTTGGCCTTACTGATAAGGATATCAAGTGTGTCGTTCGTGGCCCACAGTCAACGAACGCATACGAGGTTTACTTCGTAATCTCAGATTCAAGCAAGCCAAAGAAGTGGTATAAGTATGAGAATGGCAAGTATACTGAGATTAAGGTTGATGAGCTCAACAAGGAGCTTTCTGCAGTTCAGCCAGCTCGCGTTTACAAGGAGGGTATGACATACTATTGGTTGGATATCAAGCACCTTGGTAAGGAGGGCTCAACTACTGAGTACGGTGTTGTTCGTAACCACGTTTACCAGGTAAACATCACCGACATCAAGGGTTATGGTACTCCAGTTTACGACGGTAATATCGATTTCGTTACTCCTGAGAAGCCTGTTGATATCAACTCATTCGTTGCTGCTCAGATCAACATCCTCTCTTGGAGAGTTGTTGCTAACGACTACGAGATCTAATAACTACGGTTGGTTATAGCTCCGCGGCACTCCGCGGGGCTGATAGCCACGATTTATCTTTTTCAAAACTAATAGATTATGAAAAAGTATATATTTTTAGCAATTGCACTTCTTGGTTTGGCATCTTGTGCCAAGGAAGACCTCACTAATGGCAATGAGCCTATCCACAACGGTGAGATCGAGGAGTCATATATCGCCATCAACCTCTCAGCATCGGATATTACACGTGCTGAGGGTGATGATGCTCCCGCATTCGAGGATGGCGAGGAGGCAGAGCGTGCTGTTAGCCACGCGGATTTCTTCTTCTTCGACGAGGCGGGTAATCCATTCGCGGTGACAGGTAACCCTGCAACAACTCCTGGTGGTGGTATCAACCACCTTCGTGCCGTTGATGTGAGATTTGGTGCTGATAACACCACTGAGGGTGATGATATCTCAGATTCGTCAAATGCAGTTCTTTTGCTCAGCACCTATAAGGGTCACTACCCAAGTCAGATTGTTGCAGTTCTTAACTGGAGTCCAAGCAATGATAAGTCATACTCATTGAATGACCTTCACGATGCTGTAGCCATTCAGGGCTCATTTAAGAATGATCCTGATGTGGATGTATACACTAATTACTTCGTAATGAGTAATGCGGTATATGCTCAGGGTACAACTGAGGTGTGTGCTACCCCACTCACAATTGAGAACATCAAGACCACAGAGAAGGATGCATTGGCTGCTCCAGTTAACATCTATGTTGAGCGTGTTGCGGCAAAGGTGTCGGTCATTGCTAATGAGACAGGAAAGTATCTCTTGACTGGAGAGGGTGAGACTGGAGTTTACGCTCAGATTCTTGGTTGGGATCTCTATCGCGATAACCCACAGTCGAAACTTCTCAAGGATATTGACCCTATTACATGGACTGCGGATGATTTGGGCTTCAACTGGAACGATTCTCCATGGTATCGTAGTTACTGGGCAACATCATTGGAGGCTGTAACGGGTGAGATTTATGAGAATGGTAAGGCTGCAGGTGCTTATACTTACATTGGTGAGAACACTACTGGTAAGGAGACTTGCACAAAGGCGGTTATCAAGGCTCAGTTGGTAAAAAAGGTTGACGGCGTGGATAAACCACTTGAACTTGCTATCTGGAACAATGTGGAGTATGTAGAAGATATCAATCTCCGTACAGCTGTGGCTAACACACTCAAGAACACTTACTTTGCAAAGACAGGCGAGGGTGATGCTGTTGTCTACACAGGTCTTAAGCCAGAGGATTTGGTATGCAAAAGTGGCGACTTTAATGGTGTAAAGGCTAACGAGGTTTACTTCCAGTTGTCAACTACAGGTAAGGGCAAGAATTGGTATAAACTCGTGGATGGTAAATACGAGCCAGTAGCAAACGACACCGCAAATGATGTAAATAGTGTTGCTGCTACAAATGCTGCTCTTAAGAGCGTTCCTGCTGCAGTTCTTTATGAGGATGGTTATACATTCTACTATGTAGATATCAAGCACCTTGGTGCTTCTGGCAAGGATGCTGAGTATGGTATCGTTCGTAACCATATTTACAACGTTACTATTAATTCAATCACGGGTTACGGTAGCCCAGTATATACAGGTACTGAGTTCATCGATTATCCACAGATTTCGGATCAGAAGTCATTCGTATCGGCTCAGATCAACATCCTCTCTTGGAGATTGGTTAATCAGGTGGTTGATATTCAGCCAAATAACTAATTGCAATATTACGGCAAACGTAGTATGACTCAAGGGGTCGCCAACGACCTTGACGACCCCCTTAAATTAAAAAATAGCGGGGTAGAACCCTAACAAGGGGTAGAGCCCCAACAAAGAATTTATAAAAATGATAAGAGCGCAAATATTCAGACGATGGATGGTGGCACTGTCGATGGTGGCGATGGTGATAGCATCTATGTCCTGCAGCCGACGACTAATCTTCGACGGTGAGGGCGACTGCGGCGTATACTACAACATACGCTTCAAGTATGACTATAACATAAAGTATGCCAATGCCTTCGAAAACGAGGTGAACTCCGTTGCGCTCTACATCTTTGATGAGAGTAACGTGCTCATCGACACCATTGTAACCACCGACAAAGAGGCACTATCATCAGAAACATTCGAGATACCCCTCGAACTCGAGCCTGGACACTACACGCTCCTTGCCTGGGGCGGACTTATGAACGAGGAGTCGTTCGACTTGCTTGCCGATGTCGAGGTGGGCACAACAAAACTCGAGGAGATGCAGGTGCGTATGCACCGCACTGAGGGTGTGCAGGATAGCGACCTGCTGCCACTATTCCACGGTATGCGAGCACTCGATGTTAGCGACAAGCCTGGAACATACACCGAGACAATATCGCTTGTGAAAGATACGAACGTCATCCGCATACTCCTCCACGAGCTATCGGGTCACGAGATGTCGAGCGACCAGTTCTCATTCGAGATTACCGACCAAAATGGTCTCTACAACTACGACAATACCCGCCTCGAGGATGAGGTGATAACATACAAACCTTGGCATCAGGAGAGTCTATATGCCGACAGCGAGACGTCGCGTGCCACGGCTATAAATGCCGTTATGGCGGAACTTACCATAGGACGTATGAGTGCCGAGAGCTCTCCGATACTCACTGTTACGAACACCGAGACTGGCGAGGAGGTGCTGCGTATACCTGTTGCCGATTATGCCCTTCTAGTTAAGGGTAACTATCGCAAGGATATGGGCGATCAGGAGTATCTCGACCGTCAGGATGAGTACTCGCTGACCCTCTTCCTCGACGAGGGCGAGTGGGTGAGCGCGCAGATTATCATCAACGGCTGGCGCGTGGTGAACAATGATACGGGTGTAAATTAAGAAAAAGGTATCAGCTAAAGAGTGAAAGAGTGGGTGAAATATATTGTTGTGCTCCTATGTGGCATACTCTCGGTATCGTGCATCTTCGATACGGAGGAGTGTCCCGTGGAGATGCCATCCGTGCCAGTGGTGTTGGAGGGCGATCACACCATATCCTTCACCATAGGCTTTGATAGTTCTACAACACGCCTGGACTGCAACCCAACCGAGGAGAAAGTGCCTTTCGATCACTACATACAGCCTGGTACGTTGCGTGTGATGCTCACCGATACCCAGAACAACACGCTCGGTGAGATTGAGCGTTTGTATATATGGCCTACAAACGAGGCGCAGACCGAGTTTAAGTTTACGGGTAAACTCCCCGAGGGTCTTGTCTTCGATCCTGAAAATCCGAAGTATAAACTCTTCGCTCTTGTAAATGCACCGCCAAAGGCTCTTGATCAGGAGTTTACGCTATACAATCAGCAGCAGCTCGACCCTCGCAACGAGGAGAGTGCTATACCTATGTGGGGTGTTATGACCGTGGATCTCACGCCAATTGTCACAGTGCCTAACTACGAGATCCCCGATCCTTTGTGGCTATTGCGCTCTGCCGCGAAGGTTGAGGTGGAACTCTCCGATGAGCTAAAGGCTAAGGGTACATCGATCAACTCTGCTACGCTCAAATATTACAATGTCGAGGGCTATGTTGCGCCATACGACTGGCATCGATTTGATAACACTAAGCAGGTAAACTGCGAGCAGGCTATCAACGTATATCGTCACGCCGCTGTCAACCTCCCGCTTATCGAGGATGAGGAGACGGGTAGCTACTATGTCTATATGCCTGAGTATGACAATAAGAATTATCCTGGCGAGCGTAACAAGATAAGCCTTGTTATGACCCACGATAACGAGGAGAAGATATTCGACGATGTAATATCGTTTGTGGAGTATAGCGAAGGTAAGGTCGTTGAGGGCTCGGACTATAATATCGTGCGTAACCATATCTATAGATTCCTGATACGCTCCATAGCAGGTGATAACCTTATGCTCGAGTACCACGTTGCCGACTGGGATGCCGAGGATTGGGGTACAGGCAAGGATTATGAGGAGCACGATATCTCGTACCCTACATACGTAAACCCATTAGTGCCTGCGGAGTATCTTGAGGTTATGCCTGACAAGCAGTCTAACTACACTATTCAGAGTGAACCTCAAATGTACTTTGCAGGTCAGAACAACCCTAACCCTGAGGCGGGAGCTTTTGTTGGCTACTTCCGCATTATAGCCCCTGCGGATGTGCAGTGGAAGCCTGGCTTTATGGGCTCTAAGGAGAACTATCAGATACGTGTATATAAGAGGGGTGGCATAGATGATGGAAAACTGCTCTTCGACTCTCACGTGACATCGCTGCAGGGTAACCTCTCGGCGTGTGGCGACAATGAGTGGTTCAAGATAGTCGTATTCCCACTTAGTGGTGATGGTGCAGGCACGACCTCTGTACCATTGGGCGTATCATACTATCAGAGGTGGACCGACCAGTATATCAACCTCTTTATCAATGGCGAGTACGACAATATAAGTTGGCCAAATAGTGGCAATAACCCGAAGATTATCGAGATTAAGCACGTAGAACAGGTGCAGCACGCTTCGGAGGAAGCACGTAGTAAAATGGAGTAGTTATGAAGAGTATGCACATATATATAGTAGTAATGCTTGCGGCGCTGCTCGGTATTGTTGGTTGCGAATCGCCAGCCGACATACCCCTCGAGCAACCCCAGCGCGATGACTACATAAAGTTATATTTTGCGCCATACGGCAATACGCGTGGCACGGTTGAGGATAACGAGTGTGAGTCCTTCCTCAGCCACTTGGATGTCGTCATCTTCAAGGTGACAAACGATGGCGCGACATACGAGGGCTTCTATCACGAGCGTGTTAACGTCTCTGATACCCCCGATGGTGTAACATCTATCAAGCGCACAAAGCAGGATTTCGCGGAGGGCGTGACGTATAAGGTCTATGTAATCGCAAATAGCGATGTTGATGAGAGTCTCTACTATCAGTCGGGACAAGTTATCGACCACGACACATTCCTAAAACTCGACCAGACAAACCGCAACATCCACCTCTCGGGTATTGACTTTGGTAATCCCGACTTTGAGTATCCATATATGTTCCTTATGGATGGCGTTGCATATATGGGAGCTGCGGAGCCTGCGCAGGGTGGCGCTATAGTTATTAACGATGGCACTATAGAGGATGTGACCCTCAAGGTTACGCTACGTCGTGCTGCAGCGAAGATTATCGTTACCATCAAGCCCGGCGATAAGGTTACGTTTACACCCGAACTTATGGCGAAGTCGCAGGGCTACCTGCTGCGTAATATGCCTATTCGCACTACGCTTACGGCCGAGGGTGGCTATCCTCTTACCGAGGGTGATACGCGACCATATTGGACATCGCCAACAATCTCGCAGAGCCCCTATTTTCAACTTGTTGATGATGGTGAAGGTGGCTGTAGCCTGCAGATTACGGCCTACTGCTACTCACACACTTGGCAGAGTGCCGAGGTGTTCTATAAGGGTACTTCGTTGGTTGTTATGATTCCTATGATTTACCAGGAGAGTGAGAGTAGTACCCCTGTGGAGTATATCCACAACTACTATCAGCTATCTATCAGCAAGAGTGAGGCGGGAGGCTCAACACACCTTATAAAGCGAAATACGCTCTATGATCTGCGAGTTTCGCTCAACGCCCCTGGTGCTGATGATTATACCGCACCCGAAGAGATCAAGGATCTTCAATACTTTACAACACCGTGGCAGGTCACAGATATACCTGTTAGCGGGGAGACTACGGTGCAGTATCTCAAGGTAAATAAGAACAAACTGATAATGTATAATACCGCGGAGTCGCTTGACGAACTCTACTTCTCATCATCATCTCCCGTTACCGTATCATACGTTTCAGGCAGTGGCCACTATTACGATAAATATAGCAAGAAGGTAGGCCTTACAAATAGTGCAATTAAGAGTATATATGGCACTGTAGATGTTGCAGCAACATCGGGAAATATAGCCGTGCATAGCGACATTCCGACGAATAATACCATCCGCTATTTCCAGCTTAAGGTGACTAACCAAGAGGGTCTTAGTGAGATAATCGATGTGGAGCAATATCCGCTTATATATATCACCAATGGCCTACCTTGGTACTCCTATCGTGATGATTACTACTATCGCACCACAGATGGCCATTCGTTTAGAGATAACGTGACTTCCTCGACTACTTCGGGCGACTTGCCAACGACCTATCAGTATGATGGTGACCACATCGTGAGTATCTATACTATCGACAACGTTAACCTCACTACGAAGAAGGTAAAATATACCTACAGCAGTGCCGCATCGTCGAACAACCACGGTTGGACCTGCTCGAAGGTGCGCGGTAATAAGGCTAATGATGGTAAGCTATACGCCATTAACTACTATTCGTTCTCGTACAGAAGTAGACGCTGGACGAAGAGTACCTCGTCGTGTGAGACACATAATGTCCGCAACTATCACGTGCGTATGATGGCCTCCTCGGGTGACTATATCCTTGCACGACCCAATCTTGATGAGGATGGCTTCACGGCGGGCGACGATAACAATGCAAAGCTCGTATCGCCCTCGTTTGTCATCGCCTCGCGCTTGGGTGCTGTGTTGTCGACATATAGTAACCTTAGCACTCTTAATTCGCGACAGAAACTTCTGGTATTTGCCGACCACTGCAAGAACTATGTTGAGGTGGATGATGTAAACGACGATGGTAAGACCGCAGGCAAGGTCTACGATAACTGGCGATTGCCTACCGAGGCCGAGTTGAAGATCATTATGGATCTGCAGGGTGGCGATGGCGTAGATGCCGAGGCTATCGACTTCTTGCTTAATGGTGGTTACTATATGAGTGCCAGTGGTCCGGTGTTTAACCCTAAGAATACAAGCAATGTCAAGGAGGCTACGGATAAGTGGAGCGTTAGCGATGTCGCTATTCGCTGTGTAAGAGATGCTTACGAATAATATATTTGCGATGAAAAAGATACTATATATAATCCATATTTGCCTGCTCTTTGTGGTAATCTCGTGCCAGAGGGATTCTATAGAGGATATTGTGCCTGTGCACCCAGATATTGAGGTGCCAGAGGGGTATACCTATATCGAATTTGAGGCTAACATTGTGGATATGAAGGGTGTTAGCACACGCGCTGTGGACCCTGATGGCCTTACGCTCAACAATATGACGCTCTTCTGCTTCAATGAGTTTGGCCTATATATCAGCTCTGAGGATGCGCAGCTTCAGAGCCACTCGGTGGATAGTGGTAGGTTTGCGGCAGTTATCCCCAACCATACGCATATTATCCACTTCATTGGTAACCATAGCGAGGGTCTCTACGACGAGTCGCAGTTTCCAGGTCAGACCGAGAGTATGGTCGTGGCGAATATGGAGGGCGGCTCGGGAATGTTGGTCTACTGGTCGCGCTTCCAGATGGATACGGCGAGCGATAAAAGTATCAGTAAGCAGCTCGCTGATCTCACATACAATATCGGTGGTCGGGAGTATCAGGGTGTGAAACTTATCCGCAATCAGGCAATGGTGACTATCAGCGATTGGGAGACTGAGCACTTTCACGTTACGGGCTTCCGCACTGTTAATATCCCTGCCTTTGGCACTGTAGCGCCGCACCACCCTAATCGCCATTTCAATATCGTCGATGACTGGGAGGGCACCGATGAGTTTGTGACACTGCCTAATAATCAGGCGCTAATGTCTGATATTACGGAGATCAATACCAAACCCGAGGATTATATCTTCGAGACCGAGAACTCTGGTGATAAACTTGTGAGTGTCATCATTCGCGGTCACGCCCCAAGTGATCTCCACTCGGAGCAGAACGACAAATATTACCGCGTGGTGCTGCAAAATAGCGATGGTAGCAACTTTATGCTGCGCCGCAACCACCACTACAACATCCACATCACAGGTATGCTTACCTATGGTCAGGATAGTTTCGAGGCGGCGTTAACAGCCCCAGCGTCCAACAATGCGTGGATATCTATCGATGAGTGGGTTAACGAGATTTCGGATGGTAAGCAGACATTGTGGGTGGAGCAGACATCGTATGTGCTTAGTAGCGATGAGTATGCTGGTACTAACTGGGTGTTGCCATATAGATATACGGTTAATGGACGTGGTGATGCAGTAGCACCTACCATTACCTGGCTTGAAAATAATGTAGCCTACGACAACATCACCAACACCTATAACCACACCACAGGCGAGGGTGAGATGCTTGTGCGCCTCTTTCCTATGTATGAGGGCAACGAGCAGCAGGTGGGTACGCTCCTTATTAAACACGGCCAGTTGCAGCGCAAGATCTCGATATATATCATCCGTACCCAGCACTTCATACCATCGTGGATATCGTCCCAGGTCTTTGGAGTGGCAGATGAGTATGTCACTGTAGTATTTACCATCCCCGATACCTGCCCCGAGGCTCTCTATCCATTCACTGTATTGGTATCTGTCAACCACCTCGACGTGCGCTCGGAGTCGGGACAGCGACTGCCCGTATATGTTAAGGGCGAGGAGGGCTACTTCGGTACTGACTGGGAGGGTATCAACTACAAATATGCCTATACGGTGACAGGTCCTGGTAAGCATCGTCTGCATATGAAGTCTATTCTTCAGCACGAGGAGGATGAGCTCGAAGCGGTGCACCTCGAAGCTCCATTCTTTGAGACTATTACCAAGCAGGTGATGTTTACGGCGGCTAATAAGTCGCATAGACGAATCTTTGTGGATGACCTGCTTGAGTATCAAACGCCGCAAGCTGATGATGCTCCGCTATACTATATGCTTGCGCCACAGAAACGTGCTCATCCATTGGTGTTTACCCTTATGCTGCAGGAGCGACAGACGGATGGTTCGTATACGCCTCTAAATCACGCCGCGCCTGAACAATATAGTGAGGAGTGGCACAAGAATGGTAAGGATGAGTTCCTGATTTACACCAAGGTGTTGAGCGACTACACCGAATATTATGCTACCCATAAGGACCATTATGAGGAGATTCAGAATATGGCGTGGGAGGGAGATGTGAGCCTTGTGTTACAGGATTTGTGGAGTACGAATGGTCGTGTTATGGCTTTTAGAACCTACGACTACAAAAATCCTCCTACTACATCAGAACGCTATGGCCTTCAGGCGGATGGAACATACAACATATATCTTCTCACCAACGGCACAAACAATCAGGATGTGGTGCGTATTGCCTCAAACAATACGCTGAGCACCAATGTGTTTAGACGTAACCGTGATGGTTCGATAACGAACTATAATACATTGCCTTATGAGGGTAATGAGTATCGCTCGATTATCTTCGATATTGGTCACTATCGCCCCTATCGTTTTGCTGCGCAGGTGAGAGTTGCGGATGCCGATGGCTCGAATCCTGAACTTATACCCGCTACGAGTGATCTAATGGGTAACCCCGGTAATGCTATGACGCCTGAGAATGTGGATGATGTATATCTTAAGTATAAGCCGGGTCAGCGTGTCGATATATTGTTCGATATCACGAGCTTCCGAGGCTCTGATGGCTGCTCGGTGCATCCATTCGGCGAGAACTTCGGCGATCCGTTTGAGGTCTATATCGATGCTCCGATGCTCGAGATTGACTATGCTCGCTTAGCCTCCTCGTGGCTCGTTGCTAACAACTCTGATCTTGCTGTTGATAAGCTGCGTCCCCATCCGACAATCCCTGGCAGATATATCTACACCGTAGACCGCCATCGTGAGCACGAGCGAAAGTATGGTGATCCAAGCCTCACTGTCGCAAATGTAGATGATGCGCAGATAAAGTTTAATAAGTTTGGTCAAAAGGTTGCGGTGGAGGGTAGCATCAACCAGTCTGGCGAGCGTAAGCTATTGCCATTTAAGAAGAGCACTATCACCGCTGGTGGCGATATTACAATCACCACAGATAAGGATGCGATTGTCTTCTGGGATAAGACATTTAATGTCGAAACGTCGCATATTAAGGGCGAAATATGCTACAAGAATGAGCAAGGACAATTCCCTGTGCCTCATAATGCCTTTGTAGCCTTTGTCCGATTGCGTACTGGCGCGCGTATCGGTGTGGCAACGATATATGAGGATGGTAAGTTTGAGCTAAACCTCCGCGAGGAGTACACCTACACCTGGACCGATGACCCTATCGACTTCTACTATACGGTGCAGGATGCCCAGGGTAATAATATCACCTATAACCTTAACTATGAGGTAGATGGCCAGTCTCGTACCGTAGATCTCGAAACGATGTATCAGTGGGTTAGGAGTGGTCGCCCAATTGTGCTTACCAAGCAGAAGTAGGGTAGGCGCGGGTACTCTTAGTGCGCGATTTTGTAGATTGTCCAAAATTTACTACCTTTGTCGTATCTTTCAGATATAGACAAAACCGTACAAATTACACAGTTTTTTAATATGCTGGTTGTTAACGATTTAGCAATGGGAGGGGTATTTTGTAGCCTATGCTAAGGCTAATCGTGTATGGTATTGGGAGACATTCGACCGTCGCGGTTGAGTGTTTCCCTATGTTTTTTGATACGAAATAATTATTAAAAAAAATAAAAATTACACTATGAAAAAGTTTTTCTTTATGGCGGCTATGGCTGCAACAATGTTCTCTTGTCAGGATGTTAACGTTGAGATTATCCCTGTAGAGGGTGAGAAGACGCCTATCCACATCTCGACCACTATCACTCGTGCTACCGACACAGCTTTCGAGGCTGGCGATAAGGTGGGTATCTTCGTAGTAAACGAGCCAGAGACATTGGCAGCGTCAGGTAACCACGTCGATAATATGTGCTTTACATTCGACAGCGCGTGGACTCCTGCCGAGACTATCTACTGGCTCGACAAGAGCACCGAGGCAGATTTCTACTGCTACTATCCTTATGCTGAGGGTGTAAACACTGCTGCTCACACATTCGCTACAAAGGCAGACCAGTCGGCATTGGAGAACTACAAGGCTTCGGATTTCTTGTGGGGAAAGACATCTGGCGTAGCTCCTACCGAGGAGGCTGTTGAGATCACCACAAACCACACATTCAGCAACGCCATCATCACCCTCAAGCCAGGTGATGGTTTCACTGCTGAGAGCCTTGCTGCTGCAACCAAGTCGGTGAAGATTTGTGGCATCAAGACTGGTGCTTCTATCGACCTTGCTACAGGTGTTGCAACTGCTAATGGCAATGCTACTGAGGTTACTCCATACCTCGAGGGTGCACAGTATCGTGCTTTGATTGTTCCTCAGACAACAGCTGGTGGTGCTCTTATCGTGGTTACTGTTGATGGTGTTGATTACACTTTGTCACGCTCTATGACCTTCAAGGCAAACAAGCAGCATAAGTTCACCGTTACTCTCAATAAGGTTAGCAATGGCGTAAATGTCGGCATTGGTGGCTGGGATGTTGACGAGGAGGATTACGGTGGTGACGCAGAGTAAGTGCCTATGTCACAGAATAATTACACAGCGCCTGAATTGACCTTGCTCTACTTCGAAGTGGAGCAGGGCTTTGCGCTTAGCAATCAAACGGATGTCAATATCGGCATCGGTGGATGGGGCTCCGACGAGGAGGATTATGGCGGCGACGCTTAACAACACAGAGACTATATAGCTATGAAACATAACCTTTTACTCACTTTAGGTCTTGCGGCTATGGCCTTTGCGGGTTGTACTCACGATTTCGATGAGCCTACGCCTGTCGTGCCTGCTCCCGCGCCCGAGGGAACTATCGCCATCAATATCGATGGTGGTATCGATCAGATTGCCACACGTGCCAATGAGCAGGGTTTCTGCAATGGCGATGCTGTGGGTATCTATGCCGTGAACTACGACGCTGAGACTCCTGGAACTATGGTTGCGGAGGGTAATCAGGCCGATAATGTACGCTTCATTTTCAATTTCGATGAATATCGCTGGATTCCCGACTACGACATCTATTACAAGGATGATGACACAGCGGTAGATCTTATTGGTTACTATCCTTATACCACAACTATTGATAATGTCTCTGCTTACCCATTCGAGGTTGTTCAGAAGCAGAATTCCGATGCTACAAGTGGCGCAATTGGCGGCTACGAGGCTTCGGATTTCTTGTGGGGCAAGGCGGAGAATGTAACGCCTACCGAGTCGCGCATTAAGCTTATGTTCAAGCACCGTATGTCTGGTGTTCAGGTGTCACTTGTCGAGGGTGACGGCTGGGACGATGGCGAGTGGGTACAGATGAAGAAGGAGGTGCTCGTCGCAAACACCAAGCGTAATGCCACTATCAACCTCGCTACGGGTGAGGTCACAGCTACTGGCGATGTGCAGGATACCGATATCATCCCATATGCCGATGGTGGTGAGTGGCGCGCAGTCGTTGTTCCACAGAGCATAGCCTCGGGTACTCCATTGTTGTCAATTACTGTTGACGGCGTGCCATACCTATATAAATATAGGGTAGATGACGTGCCTACCGATTTTGACTATATTTCGGGCAAACTCCATAAATTCACCGTTAAGGTGTCTAAGAAGGAGCAGACGGGCGTAGAGTTTGATGTTATCTCTGTCGCTATCACCGCTTGGGAGGCGGACAATGTGTCGCACCAGGACGATGCTCGCGAGTATGTTGTTGTCCACTGTCCTGTGGCTAATCAGTTGGAGCGCACTATGGTCGACCGCTTGGAGATGGATGTTACGGCTATCAAGAACTTGAAACTTACTGGTTCTATTGGTAAGGCAGACTACTCCTTTATGCGCGACAAGATGACCTCGCTTATGCGTCTTAACCTTAAGGAGGTAGAGAGTTTGATTGATGGTGTATATCAGATTCCATCAAGTGCATTCCATAACAAGAACACCCTTATCAAGTGTGTACTTCCCGACAAGTTGGAGCGAATTGGGCTTCAAGCATTCTATTATACTTCTCTCACTGGTACGCTTCAGTTGCCAGAGGGCCTGAAGTATGTCAATGGTTTCAATGGCACAAAGATTACCAATGTACATTTTCCCTCTACTTTGGAGGAGATTGGTGAAAGCGCATTTGAGCAATGTAAATCGTTGATGTGTGAGATTTCGCTCCCTGTTTCATTGAAGCGAATTGGAATCCAGGCATTCTGGGGGTCTGTTATCAAAGGTAATCTTGCATTGCCTGAGGGCTTGGTGTATATCGGTTCGCGAGCATTCTTTAGTTGTTCGGGTTTGACAGGCTCTTTGACCATTCCAAGTGGGATAAAGGTAATCTCTAGTGATGCATTCAGAAATTGTGGCTTCACTGGTAACTTGACTCTTCCAATGGGTTTGACTGAAATTCAGTCGAACGCATTTAGTGGTACAAAGTTCAAGGGCGAGTTGAATATTCCTTCAACCGTTACAACAATCGGTGGCTCTGCGTTTGCAAATACCGAATTCAATGGCACATTAATCTTTCCGAAGGAGTTGATTTCGCTTGGTTCATCAGCATTTAGCGGCTGCTGGCGATTGAGTGGGGTTGTTGAGATTCCAGAAAATATTGTGTCTATCCCATCGTCGCTATTCTATGGTTGTAGTGGTATCGAGGGTATTGTACTTCATAAGGATGTCGAGGTTATCGAGGGAAGTGCATTTGGAAACTGCTTCTATGTCTCATCTATTGTCTGTGAGGCAAAGAATCCGCCAACAATTGCGTCATCTGCATTTAGTGGTGTAGCAAAAGACAACTTCACTATTGAGGTACCAGAGGAGTCAGTTAAAAAGTATCAGTTTGCATCTGGTTGGAGTGAGTTTAAGCGTATTGAGGCTCACTGCGAGTTCTCTATCTCGCGCAACCTACTCCGCACGCTCAACGATGAGCACTCAAAGACCTTTGTGATGCGTGCCCCTGCGGGCGAGGCGTGGAGTGTGGAGAGTTGCCCTGAGTGGGTTACTGTGACACCATCGAGCGGTGTAGGCAAGGTTGATGTAACTATCACCGTAAACGAGATGTCGGCAGGCGATGTTGGAACTTTCCAGACAGGAACGGTTAACTCGTCTGGTAAGGTAACATACACTACCCACGCGGGCCGTAGTGGCGAGGTGGTATTCTTGCTCGATGGCAAGGATTATCGTACCCGTATGACTGTCGAGCAGTATGACTACGAGTATGGCGATGGCGACCTTATTACTCTCCAGGAGAATAGCGTAGGTAACGGCGTAAATATCGTGATTATGGGTGACTGCTTCGATGCAAAGGATATCTCGGAGGGTAAGTATCTCAAGGCTATGCAGGATGCTTACACCTACTTCTTCGATATCGAGCCTTATCTCACCTATAAGGACTACTTCAATGTATATGCCGTAGTGGGTATGTCAGCCGATAGCGGTATGGGAACAGTCAATACTATCCGTGAGGCTCGCTTTGGCTCGCAGTACACCTTAAACGAGGGTGTTTCGCCAGACTTCGAGACTGTATTTGCAGGTGCTTGCGTTGCTCCTATCAACGACGATGTTGCCACGACGCTCATCATCCTCGTGGAGAACAGCTATGAGTATAGCGGTCTTTGCTATATGTATGGCGACGGCTCAGCAGTGGCTGTTGTACCTATGAGTACTGACCCTGCACCATACGACTTCCGTGGTCTTGTTCACCACGAGGCGGGTGGTCACGGCTTTGGTAAGTTGGCGGATGAGTATATCTACCACAACGCATTTATCCAGTCTTGTACTTGTACCTGCTGCGGAGATCACACAGACGCTATCAGCCGTATGAAGTCATACGGCTTCTACTCCAATATCTCGCTTACAGGGAGTATGCAGGAGGTGCCTTGGTCGCATATGATTTACGATCCGCAGTACTCGAATGTTGTCGATGTCTACGAGGGTGCTTATATGCACACCCGTGGTGTATGGCGCTCGGAGGCGACAAGCTGTATGAACAACAATATCGCTTACTACAACGCAATCTCGCGAGAGGCGATGGTTAAGCGTATTATGAAGTATGCGGGCGAGCCTTACTCTTACGAGGCATTCAAGGCTCTCGACCACGAGTCGCTGCCATCAAAAGCTGCAACACGCGCGTGGGAGTGGGATGGCACGAATTTCGGCACTTCGTCGCAGTTTGATCAGCGTCCTCCAAAGTTTATGGGCGAGAAACCAGTGTTTAACAAGAATAAGTTTTAATGGGAGGATACAAATATGAAAGCAAAGTATTTATATATAGTATCTGCGCTTACGCTTGGCTTGGTGGGTTGTAGCCAAGAGTATCAGAATGTAGAGGCTCCGCTCAATAACTCAATGACGTTCAACATCGTCTCTCCAAATGCTACTCGCGTTTCGGACGGTGTATTTGAGGCAGAGGATAAGGTCGGCGTATATGTCACCGACTACGCAGACAACACAACACCTATGCCACTCCAAATCTCGGGTAACAGAGCAAATAACCAGGCGTTGATCTTCGACGGTGCATCGTGGGCTTCCGAGCGCACAATCTACTGGGGCGAGGGCAAGAGCGATGTTTATGCCTACTACCCATATATGGAAATCGAGGATGTTGACGAGCAGCCATTCTCTGTGGCTCTCGACCAAGATGCGGATGGAGCATACGAGGCAAGCGACCTCCTTTGGGCAAAGGCGGAGGGTGTAGCGCAGGCAGATGGCGCTGTGTCACTCGCAATGAACCACGCTATGAGCCGCCTTATAGTGAAGATTATGGCGGGTGAGGAGTATATCGGCTCACTCCCAAAGGATGCTACCGTGCACCTCCACTCAACCGTGACCGATGCTCATATCTCGCTTGCAAATGGCTCGGTGGTAAAGGATCCATATAGCGGTGCAAAGTCTATCAAGATGCGCAACCTCGGCATCCACACCTTTGCTGAGGGCGAGGCGGTGGTTTATGAGGCTATCGTCGTGCCTCAGATGCTCGAGACCTCTGTGCCACTCTTGGAGATTAACTCAAAGAGCGTCTCTTACCTTTTGGAGGATATGTTTAACTTCAAGCCAGGCGTGTCGTACACATATACAGCGATTTTGAATACCTCTACTACCGCTATTAAGATTGATATCGGCTGCGAGGTTGAGGACTGGAATAATATTGGTGGTGGCTCCGAGGGCGAAGGCGGCTCTGGCTCTGAGGGTGGCGATGATGATGGCATCGACCTCTCGCTCTACATCGATCTCTCTGCCGAGGGCACCGCAAACTGCTACCTTATTAAGGCTGCGGGTAACTACAAATTCAAGGCTGTGATAGGAAACATAGATGCGTCAGTCGGTAATGTCAAGAAGAGCGAGGTATTATGGGAGACTTTCGGCAATGATGTGAAGCCAAACGTTGGCGACCTTATCAAGGAGGTTGGCTACAAGAATGGCTACGTATACTTCTCTACACCAGAGGCTTTTGCCAATGGTAACGCATCAATTGCAGTTCGCAACTCTAAGGATGTAATCCTCTGGTCTTGGCATATATGGTGCTCGGAGGAGGGTTGGATTGATCAGGTCTATGCCAACGATGCAGGTACAATGATGGATCGTAACCTTGGTGCAACTTCTGCTACACCTGGCGATATTGGTGCATTTGGCTTGATGTATCAGTGGGGACGCAAAGACCCATTTATGGGCACTTGCGCAAAATCGGGAACAACTTTTGCTGCTTCAACTGGCGTATGGGATGTCTCATCAAGCTCCAACAAGATGGACTTTGCAGAGGAGAATCCGATGACATTTGCAACTGACTGGTATGGTGGCTCTGTTCCAGGCAATGGCTGGCACACATCAGAATCTGTTAAAGGTTTGTACGATCCGTGTCCAGTCGGTTATCGCGTACCAGATGGCGGAGAGAATGGTTTCTGGACAACTGCTTTGGGAACATCAAGTTCAACATCGACAGGCACAAAGTGGGATTCGACAAACAGCGGTCGTCATTGGACTCTCGCAGACGGGACGACAGCGGCTTGGTATCCTGCTGTTGGCTATCGTAGCAGCACTAGTGGGTCGTTGAACAATGTCGGAGTTTACGGCTATTGCTGGTCTGCTTCTCCTGGTCCGAGCAACACCAACTACTACGCATGCCACCTCAGCTTCGACAAACATTACTCAGAAATCCTCAACAACGGCAGTCGCGGCTACGGGTGCTCAGTGCGTTGTGTCCGAGAGTAATATCTAACCCCTATACGCAAAGCGGGTGTCCAACTTGGTTGGACACCCGCTCGTTTTATAGCCTTGTTAGATAGCTTCTCTCTTGTGTGACTATCGGTAGAAGATAGACGAGATAGATTTGTAGTTGTGTACGCGCTCGATAACGTCAGCAAAGATAGGCGCTACGCTGAGTACAGTGAACTTCGACAAATCCTCACCCTCCTTCAATGGAATAGTGTCGGTGGTGATAACCTCCTGGATAGCACTCTCGTTGATGCGGTCGTAAGCCTTGCCCGAGAGAACAGGGTGGGTAACAGCAGCGCGAACGCTCTTAGCACCCTTATCCATAAGCATATTGGCAGCCATACAGATAGTACCTGCTGTGTCGATCATATCGTCAACGATGATGACGTTGCGACCCTCAACCTCGCCGATAGCGGTCATAGAACCTACGACGTTAGCCTTAGCACGCTCCTTGTGAGAGATGATGATAGGTGCCTGGAAGTGCTTTGCGTATGACGAAGCACGCTTTGCACCACCCATATCTGGTGAAGCGATAGAGAGGTCTGGAATCTGAAGCTTCTGGATGTAAGGCACGAAGATGCCCGAAGCATACAACGCATCCATAGGGAGGTCGAAGAAGCCCTGAATCTGGTCGGCGTGGAGATCCATAGTCATCACACGCTGAACACCCGCTGCGATAAGCATATTGGCTACGAGGCGTGCGGTGATAGGCACACGTGGACGATCCTTACGATCCTGACGCGCCCAACCGAAGTATGGGATAACCGCGATAACCTGGTGTGCAGATGCGCGACGTGCAGCGTCGGCCATCATCAACAACTCCATAAGGTTATCTGATGGTGGGAATGTAGACTGAATGATAAACACTGTGCAGCCACGAATAGACTCGTGGAAGCAAGGCTGGAACTCGCCGTCGCTAAACTGAAGGACATCCGAGTCGCCGAGCTTGATGCCATACTCGGCAGCAATCTTCTCAGCGAGGTAGCGTGAGCCACGACCTGCGAAGAACTTGATTTTGTGGATCGCCATAATGAAATATTAAGTTAGGTTAACTTTCTTTTGCAACAAAGTTAGGGCAAACTATCCGAATAAGCAACTTTTTCGCGTGTTAATTTCCTAACAATTCGCGAGAGCCTCCTCGATAAACGAGATAATCTCCTCACGTCCTGTGCCCTTCTCGCTCGAAGATATGAACATCGGAGGCAGCTCCTCCCACTGCTCCGCGAGGTGGGCTTTGTAGGCCTTGACGTTGCGATTTAGCTGAGCCTGAGATAGTTTGTCGGCCTTGGTGAAGATTATGCCAAAGGGTATGCCATTCTCGCCAAGCAGCTCTATGAAGCGGAGGTCAATCTTCTGAGGCTCGAGACGCGAATCTACGAGCACAAAGAGAAAGTGCATCTTCTCACACTTAAGCACATAGTCGAGGATAAGTTTCGAGAACTCGCCACGCGCCGTCTTCGACACTCGTGCATAGCCATAACCCGGCAGGTCGACAAGATACCAGCTGTCGTTTATGACGAAGTGGTTTATGAGCTTCGTCTTGCCCGGCGTTCCCGACACCTTCGCCAGACCCTTGTTGCCCGTGAGCATATTCACGAGCGACGACTTGCCGACGTTGCTTCGTCCGATGAATGCTATATCCTTGAGGTCATCCTTGGGCACTTGCGACACCTTCTCCGAGCTACACTTAAATTTCGCCTTTATAGTAACTGCCATAACACACTGTTTATTTTTCTGCAAAAATAACTAAAATTGCGATATTTTACTTACATTTGTACAACTAAAATATAAAGGGTGAGTATCGGGGAGCTTTTCGAGCCGTCCTTCATTTGTCTGACTGCTGCGTTTACCCTCTCCTTAATCTCCTGATATATAAATAATTAAACAATTAATATTATGAAAAAGTTATTCTATCTTTTGTTGTGTTTGCCATTGGCACTTGCAGCTTGTGAGAAGCAGCCGGCTCCAGAGCCTACTCCAGAGCCAACCCCAGAACCAACTCCTACAACGGAGATCGTTCTCGCGAAGAGCACTATCGAGGCAACTGCCGAGGGTGGTCGTTACGAGGTGAGCTACACCATCGAGAACCCTGTGGAGGGACATAACCTCTTTGTAGCTAAATCTTCTGACTATGCTTGGATTTCGGATTGCGGTGCTGAGGGTAATATTATCTATGTTGTTGTGGAGGCTAACGAGACTGACAACGCGCGTGAGGCTGTGGTAGAGGTGTCGTATGGCGAGAAGCACTCTAACGAGAACTTTAAGACCCTTACCATCAAGCAGGCGGCTAAGGCCGAGGAGCCAGTCAATGACGTAGTATTCGAGGCACAGGTACTCACAGGCGAGTATTACGGTGACTACTACACTCCAGATGCTGGTAACTACTATATCTTCTTCTCGGACTATGGCTTCGACGCGGAGGGTAATCTTCTTACCAACTCTATCTACTATCAGCTCGACCTCTATGGCGTGTTGTACGATGGCGAGGCTGTAGATGGCTATATTCCACTTCCAGCGGGTACATATACATTGGATAAGAACGACACTATGGCTGTTGGTACTATCGGCTACTCATACTCTTGCTATATGAAGACCAACTCTTCTGAAATAGAGGTAGAGGTTTACTTCGACGAGGCAGTGTTGGTTGTTGAGGAGGATGGCTCTTGCACTTTGACAGCAGTTGTTGAGGGTGTTAAGCATATCGTAACTTTCAACGGTGAGTCTTCGATTGCTGACCGCCGCGAGGTGAACACTGGTGGTGAGGATGTAGAGTTGGAGGCCTCTTATGCCTCTGCAACCTACTATGGCGACCAGTATAGCCCAGGTGTTGCAGATAACTTCTACTTCTTCCTCTCGGACAAGGGTTTCGATGCTGATGGTTGGGAGTTGCCAAATGCTACATACTATCGCTTCGACCTTTTCAGCAATATTGTTAATCCTGAGGAGGGTCTTGCCATTCCTTATGGTACTTACACTATTGACAACGGCTCTTCAGAGCCATTTACAATTGGCGCACAATACTCGGCATACTACATTATGGATGCAGAGGGTTGGGACTATGCTGTATCATCAGCCATCACATCAGGTACAGTTACCATCAGCGAGGATGGCGTTGTTGCTGACCTTATGATTGCTGGCGCGCACCACGTTGTGACATTCTCTGGCGATATCCTTGTGACAGACGCCTCATCAGGCGGTGGCGAAGGTGGCGGTGGCGAAGGCCCATACTCTACATTGTGGGAGGATTATCGCTGCAACTTCGACGACCACACTCTCTACTACGCATATTATGGTGACTACTACGAGGTAGGCTATATGAACTGGACATTTGCCGTTATGCCTAACGATGGCGAGGGTGACTTCGTGCAGTTTGACGTATTGGCAGGTGCTGACAGCACAACAAACTTCTTCGGTGAGTATGCTATCAACGACTCGTTTGAGGCATATACCTCATATCCAGGCTACATTGACTGGGATGGTTATATGGTAGGTGCGTGGTACTATACCGAGGATGGCTACACTATGGCTCCATTCGTTGATGGTACAATGTCGGTTGTGGATAATGGCGATGGCACTGTAACTGTTGAGTTCGATGTATATGACGACTGCGATAACAATATCACAGGCTCTTGGACAGGTGCGATGCTCTCTGCAGACGAGTTGTCTACACGCGCTGCCGATATTAAGAAGGCAGAGGTAAAGAGCGTTGAGGCTCCTGTAAAGAAGGCTATCGAGGTTAAGAAGCGCGATATCTCTAAATTCTAATATAAACTTATGGAGAGTGCCTGAGACTACTCGGGCGCTCTTCGTTTTTACACTTTTACAATGAAAAGATTATTTTTTGGCGTGGCGACGGTTGTTGCTGCGTTGGTGAGTTTATGTTCGTGTGAGCGCGGTGGCGAGACCGTAAAGGAGAGCGGCATTATCCTATACAACAGCGAGATAGAGGTTGGCGTGGATGCTGCGACACTGCGCTTCAACTACGACATTAAGAATCGCATCGAGGGCGTAAACCTCGAGGTTTCGTGCGCCGAGGAGTGGATTACTATCGACAAGATTGGCGAGACCGTCGTTCAGTACTTGGTGGATGAGAATAGTGGCGCGGAGCGTGTTGCAACGCTCAACCTCACCTATGGCAGCGAGAAGAACAGTCTCAAAATCCGCCAGCAGGGCTACGTAGCACCTTTGGCGCTGACGGTGGAGACGGCCGATGCTACATCTGTGACATTCTCGGTTGCAGCACACGACGAGGAGACCACTTGGATTGGTCAGATTGTCGGTAAGGAGTGGTTCGAGGGTTTCACAACCGAGGAGCTTCTCTATGAGGATATGCGCTACTACAATGGTGTCGCTAATGAGATGGGTATCACTCTCGAGGAGTATCTCTCGAGCGTTCTTAGTCGCGGCTCGCACTCGGGTATCCGTATGTCGGGTCTCGACCCTGAGACCGACTATGTGGTATATATCTATGGTCTCACGGCTAAGGGCGAGGTTACCTCTCGTCTGTTCCACGCCGAGTTCTCAACCGAAGCACCATACGAGGGTAACGACGTCACTTACGACATCAATGTGGAGGTAAATCGTGCCATCGCAAAGATATCTATTCAGCCATCGCACGAGGGTGTTGCATACTTCAACAACCTTATCACACGCGAGGATTTCGAGGCATATGGTGGCGATATCAATAAGGCTGCAGATGGTGTGATCCAGAAGATTATCGAGGATTACGCAGCGTGGGACTACACCCTTGCCGAGACCTTTGAGTACAACACCGATTACCTGGCTACGGAGTATGAGTTTGAGGCTATGGCAAACACCGAATATGTGGCATTTGCCTTTAAGTGGAACGAGAAGTGTGAGCGTCTGAGCGAGGTGTCATACAAGTGGTTCGAGGTTGGTGAGATTGCACCGTCGGAGAATGTTATCACTATGGAAATCAGTAATGTAACGCAGTCTACGTTCGACATCGTTACCACCACCACAAACCTCGATCCGTATGTCATCTTCCCAATCCCTGCAATGGATATTGCCAAGATGCGCACCGACGATGCTATCTTCGAGTATATACTCAACACCTATGGCACATCGAGCTTGGTTTACTACCAGTGTGAGGGCGATGTTGAGGGTACGTTCAGCGGCTTGGAGGCAGGCACAGAGTATGCAGTTTTGGCGTTTGGCTACGAGGCGGGAACTCTCACAACAGCTATCGTGCGCGAGAATATCACTACTGCCGAGGCTGGTGATGTGGATGCCTGTGTCTACACCATCGAGGTATCGGATATTGGCGACCGCGAGGCGCAGGTGAGCATCCGCCCATCAGACTTCAGCATCTACTACTACTGGAATGTATTTGAGGCATCTATGACCGAGGAGGAGATTAAGAACTACATCCTCAGCACCTACAACTCGGCATACTATGGCGACTACTGGGAGTTCAGCTACTATGAGCTTGCGCAGGGTAATGTCGAGAGCAGCATCTCGCAGCTCAAGCCATCGACAGACTACAAGATTGTCGTTATACCTATGAATCCCAACACATTTGAGTACGTAGGCACTATGCGCGAGGGTGGCTACTTCACCACCGAGGAGGCTATCATCGCCGATATCACCATCACCGCAGGCTTCGATGCCTACTACGATGGCGATGAGGTCTATGAGCTCGAGCCTCAGTATTGCAGCTCGTGGAAGGGCTGGGTTGTTGTGCCTATGAGCGTTAATATCGAGGGCGAGTTTGCTGGATATCTCTACACTATGTTCTCATACGTCGAGGGTCTTGAGAATCCTGAGATTTACTCGGATAACTTGCTGATAGACAATCTCTACAACGTAGGTGCTTATTGGTCGCCAGCCTACTTCCGTGGCGAGTGGGATAAGACCGTTATGATTGCTGCTGTGGCCTTCGACTACGACGGCAACCCATCGCCTGTATACCGCAGCGTCCACACCTTCACACGTGATGGCGCAAGCGACGCACAGGAGTTTGTGGACTACTATATGGGCACTATCACAACCTCGAGCGCAGTGGTTAAGCACAACCTCGATGCCGCAGTGTTGTCAACCCCTGAGAGTAGCTATCCACGTCGTGAGATGACCAAGCAGCAGCGCTCTATAATCTTCGTGCGCTAAGGCTTTTTACACCCTTTTTATTATGGTGGCTGTGAGTTTTTTGCTCGCAGCCACCTTGTGTTTATCTATGTTTATAATGTGTAAAACGGCGGTTTCGTTGAAATTATTTCATTCGATAGGAGGAAAGTATTATCTTTGTCCGCGTTAATTTAAATATATTGTATCGATTTATGAACATTATTAAGAAGTTTACCTCGGTTGTGGCGGTGGCGCTTGCTGCACTGTCGTGTCAAAGCGAGGTTGACAATAGTATTAAGATGCCACAAATCAGTGAGGATGAGGTGTGCTTTGCTATGCCTCTCGATGCCACACGTACCGCTATCGGCGAGGGTGGCACGACTCGTTGGCAGGAGGGTGACGAGATTGCTGTGTGGGCCAAGGATGGCAATGGCAACTACGCCTTCTCCAACGCCACGTTTATGCTTCGCTACTTCTCTACGGAGTGGGATAAGGCATACTTTGTGGGTAACGTTGCCGAGATGGCCGAGGGCGACTACACCTACTACATCTCATACCCCAAGCCTCAGGCTGTGGAGGGAACTATGGTGACATATAACGTCGCAGCCGAGCAGTCGGGAGCCTACGACGGTAAGTATGACATTATGGTTGCTGAGCCTACGCTCACAGGCTCGCTCACCTCGAGCAAGCGCATAGAGATGAACACCATTATGCGCCACCAGATGCACGCGCTTAAGATCACAATTCCGGAGAAGGCTTCAAATTTCGACACTAAGGTCTACGCTTTGGATATCACCTTCCCGATGGCTGTGGTGGGTGACATCACCATCGACATTACAAATCCCTATGCTGAGCCTACCTATACCAACACCTCAAATAAGATCTCGGTTAAGAGTGCCGAGGGTTTTGCAGTAGGTAGCGATATCTGGGTATTTGTGCTCCCTGGTACAGTGTCGGGCGATGTTAGCTACGAGGTTAAGGGTGCTGAGCAGCGCTCGGAGGTGGCTACATATTCGTTGGAGCGCGAGTTTGAGCGTGGTCACGTGACACCTATCCGTATGGCTATGCCTCCATTTGCCAAGTACACCGCCTTCAACTTCTCAATTGGCGAGAACTACCTCGGCGAGGATTTCAACTTCTTTACCCTTTACGATAATAATGGTACTAATATGGGTACATTTAATCGTAATGCCGAGAACCTCTATAAGTTTGAGTATATGGGTGAGTTTGATGTTACTCCATATAACAATCAGAATTGGACTTTGGTCTTTGATTCGGAGAATGCTGTTGTAGAGAATAAGGTGAATATGGGCCAATTAAAGGCATATTTCGAGAACACTATCACTCCTGTAGATGTGCCATATCTTCTCTTCGAGGATTTTGAGAATGTAACAGAGAGTGAGAGCTATGGTAATAATGATTACTCACAGAGTGAACGTGAGCAGCCAGGTAAGTCGTTGGATGGTGCTATGCCTACAAATGGCTGGAATGCGGCACGTTACTGGCTTAAGCCTGGTGCTATGCGTATCAACTCTCGTTATCAGGAGGTGAAGATTTTTGTGTCATTTGCCTCTACCCATCACGGTCGTATGGATACTCCAGTGCTTGGTGGTACTCGAGGTATAAAGCCTGGTAAGAAGGTAGATATAAAGGTGGTCTTCGATGCTGCAATGTATAAGCACACAAGTAGTTCACTAGCACTTAAGACGGGTGCTATCAATATCGCTACGCATACCAATGCTGCCAACCCAATTGATGGTATCCCTACGGGTGCAACAGGTATTTCATCTTCGTACGACACTACTCTTGCAGACTTCGGTAATACACTCTTTACCCAAGATTTGGCAGATAGTGTTGGAGATAATGCCTTTGGTCAGAGCTTCCCAACTTACACAGCTACGATGTCTGTAACAAGCGACACACGTCTCTGTTTCTACCCAACGCTCAAAACCGCAAGTGGTACTGGTAATACAGAGGTGAACGTATACATCGACGACATCAAGGTGTCGATTGCTAAGTAAATAACGAAAATAAATAATAACTAAATTAACACAATTATGAGAAAGCTTATCACACTTGCTTCGCTTGTGGCACTCTCGATGGTAGGTTGTACCAACGAGGAGCCTAAGGGCGTGGCAAATGAGAAGGGCGCGGTAAACTTCGACCTCACTATCTCGAACGAGGTTGACGTGACACGTGCCGAGGGCCATTACGTAGAGTGCACAACCCCCGATGACGATGCGTTTACTCTTAAGATTCAGGGTGAGGGGTCGCTTCGTGAGTGCACATTCGCTGAGTTTGCGGAGGATAACTATCTCCACTATGGCTCGTACACCGTCACTGCTGTGGCGGGAGATGTTGCCGAGGAGGGCTACGACAAAGTGGCTTTCGCGGGTAGTGCCGACTTTGAGGTTAAGGTGCGTGAGAATACCGAGGTTGCCATCACCGCAACCATCGCTAACGCCTTGGTAAAGGTGGAGACTACCGAGAAGTTCCGCAACTACTTTGTGGGTGGTCACACTATGGAGCTTACAACCGAGGCGGGTAACACGTTTGACGTTTCGGAGCAGACCAAGACCCTCTTTGTCGCACCGGGTGAGATTGTCATCAACGCCACTGCCACCAAGCAGGCTAACCAGTCGGGTGCTGAGGGTGCGGTGATCACACTTCCGGAGCAAAAGGTGAATGTTGCAGCGCAGACCTTCTACACCATCAAGTTTGATGTTGCGGATGCTGGTCGTGCAACACTTGAGATTAAGCTCAACGAGACTCTTGTGGAGTCTATCGACATTGAGCAGGAGTTAAATGATAACGCTGAAAACGCATAATATAGAGACAGTTATGAAGAATATAGTAAAGTTTTTGAGCCTTACGATGGTAGTAGCTCTCGGCCTATGCTCGTGCAGTATGGAGAGTGTAGATTATAACACCGAGCAGGAGGTTGTCGTAGAGGAGAATATCGGTTACCTTGCACTCGGAGGTATGGATGTAACGGTAATCGAAGATACTGAGAATATCGACTCAACAACACGCGCCGAGGGTGTGGATATCAGTACCTTCGATGTTGTGATCACAGATGCTGAGGGTCATACCGTTAAGTCATTTAAGTATGGCGAGCGCCCACAGGAGGCTATCGCATTGGAGGCTGGCATATACAACATCGCTATGCAGTCGGCAGCGATGACCGATGTAGAGTGGGAGGCTCCAGTATATGGTGCTCAGCGTGAGGTTATCATCACTCGTAAGCAGACAACCGAGGTGAAGGATATGGTATGTAAGCTCCGCAATATCAAGGTTTCGGTGTCGTATGCCGCAGATATCAAGGAGCAGCTCGACCCAGAGTTTACCTCTATGACCATTGCCCTTGCGGAGAGCACGTTGGTCTATGGCGTCGAGGAGGAGCGTGCTGGTTACTTCGCCCCTAAGGCTGAGGAGAATACCCTCCAGCTCACTTTCAAGTGCCGCTACGTAGGCAGCGATAAGGATATCGTTATGACCAACGAGATTTCGGGCGTTAGGGCTGCTCAGTGGCGTAAGATCAACGTTATCGTGCAGCACGCTGCCGACGGTACTACAAACATCGGCATCCAGTGCGATACTTGGACATTCGACGAGGAGGTTGTGTTCGATACCACAGCATATCTCCTCGAGGAGGTTTTGGTTGACGATACCGATATGCCTGTTATCGGCTGGGAGGGTCACGACCTCGCACAGCCTTTTGAGCTCACCGACGAGATGTTCGATGCTGAGGGTAACTTCACAAAGAGCATCAACATCGACATCACAGCCAAGAGCGCAATCCAGTCGGTAGTTGTTAAGGTTTCATCCGACAATGCAGAGTTCCTTGCGGCATACAGCGATGTTATGCCTTTGGAGTCGGATATCTGCGATGGCTCTGTGTCAAACACATTCCTCAAGTTGATGGGTTATCCTATTGATGCTAAGGGTCAGACATCTACACGCATCAAGTTTGCAGCGCAGGCAGATATGCTTCGCTCATACGAGGGTGCTCACTCTTACGAGATTACCGTAAC
Organism: Alistipes sp.; assembly: GCA_017630455.1. Classification (GTDB taxonomy): domain Bacteria; phylum Bacteroidota; class Bacteroidia; order Bacteroidales; family Rikenellaceae; genus Alistipes. Next base: position 31,727 of record JAGBVG010000084.1, read on the forward strand.
CGATATCAATGGTGGTCAGACTACCGTGACACTCACTGTTAAGTATGGTCAGAATGTAGCTCCTTCGATCGTATGGGTAGGCTACGACATCGACAAGCGTCAGACATACGCTCCAGGTATGACTTGCGACTTGAAGGTTAAGGCTCCGCTCGCTATCGCCGACTTCAATGTTAAGATTATCTCTGAGACATTGAATGCCGATCAGCTCACTTCAGTAGGTCTCACTGACCAGTTCAGCCTTGTTACCGATACTCATTTCTTCGAGCAGCTTGGTGGCTTGGGCTTCCCTACTGGCGATGCTGTATATGGCCAGACCGATATCGACCTCTCAATCTCTAACTTCTTGTCAGTCCTTGCGATGCTTGGTCCTGGTGAGCACGACTTCGAGATGAGCGTTACCGATATGGAGGGTAACACCACTACCAAGACCGTAATGTTCCGCTTCAACTAATTGTAGCATAATTACAACCTATTAAATTATGTCTATTATGAAAAAGATATTCGCAATATTGGGCGCGGTGCTCGTGTTGGCATCCTGCTCAAAGGATATAGATTCTACCGTGGTGATGACCGCCTCTGAGGGTGCTATGCGTCTTGGTGTTGCTATGCAGAGCGACGCTGTTGAGGAGGATGTGGTGATCAAGATCTACAAAGTGGAGGGTCAGGAGCAGAACCTTGTACGCCGCTACGAGGCTATTGGCGATGTGCCAGAGTATCTGTCACTTCTCCAGGGCGACTATGTGGTAAAGGTGCAGGTGGGTCAGAAGAGCGTTGCCTCATTCGACCATAAGTACTACCTCGGCGAGGAGAGCTTCACTATCGAGGCTGGCAATGTTGCAAGCGTAACGGTAGATTGCAAGCTCCAGAACTCTATCGTGAAGGTTAACTACGATGCTACAGTTGCCGAGAAGCTCGAGGCGGGTTACTTCACAAATGTCTCTATCGCAGAGTCTTACAACGCTGATGCCATCGCTACGGGCGACATCCACTCTCTGCGTTTCGACGATAGTAAGGAGGGCTACTTCATCCTCCCCGAGGGTGAGACCTCACTCTTCTGGCACTTCGAGGGTACACACCCTGTTGAGGGCGAGATTGTTAAGGAGGCAGTTATTGAGAATGTGAAGCCTGCGGCGAAGTACACCATCACACTCAAGTACTCTAAGGATGCTCCGGGTAACCTTGTATTGGAGGCTACGGTTGATGAGTCTATCGAGGAGGTTGACGACACTCTTATCTTCAGCCCCGACCCAACAGTTATGGGTAACGGCTTCAACGAGAAGGAGCTTCAGCTCTCTATCACCGAGCGTACCTATAATGTATCGGCATTGGCAAACATCACTACATTGACGCTCAACGATCACGACCTCCTTGCCGGTGGCGTTGCAGGCGTGAGTGTCGCAAAGGGTGATGATATGAACTATCAGGTGACTATCTCTTCAGCCTTCTTCGCTACTTATGTCGGTGGTGCTCACGATGTTATGTTCCACGTCGAGGATGCCGATGGTGGTAAGCTCAACAAGGCTATCGGCTACAACGTTCAGGGTATTATGGCTTTGAGTGCTGAGGACTACAGCCTCTGGTTTGGCACTGCAACGTTTAAGGCAAATATCGTGGATGCTGCGGCAACATCGGTGAAGATTGCATACTCTGCGGATGGCGCATCGTGGACCGAGATGGATGCTGTGGCTATGGGTAATGGCATCTACACAGCACAGAGCACAGACTTCGCTTGTGAGAAGAGTTATACCTACAAACTCATCGTTGGTGGTGTAGAGTATGGTAAGACCCTTGCGCTTACTACCGCTGCTGGTGCTCAGATTCCTAACGGCGATATGGAGCGCTGGCATACAGCATCGTGGGTACTCCCTTATGGCAAGGGTGACACCCCATTCTGGCTCACAGGTAACGAGGGTGGTGCAATGGTAAGTGCTACACTTACACAGTCATCAGATGACGTGCGCCCAGGCTCTGCAGGTACAAAGTCTGCATACCTCAAGTCGCAGTATGCATCGATGATGGGTATCGGTAAGTTTGCTGCTGGTAACCTCTTTACTGGTACATTTGCGCTAAACGGTATGGATGGTATGGTGACATTTGGTCGTGACTTCGCATTCACCGCAAAGCCTAAGAGTATGTCATTCTGGCTCAAGAACAACGAGGGTACTATCGACCAGGGTTCTCACGCTTCGGGTACAGATATTATGACCATTATGGTGATCATCACTGATGGTACATCTTACACGGTAAATACCAAGGATGAAAGCTCTTTCCTCAAGATGGAGGATCTTGCTACTAAGTCTGGTGTTATCGCCTATGGTTATATCACAGGCTCGCACCAGCACCCAGAGTGGACCGAGAAGACCATCGACCTCATCTACCGCGAGGATATGAAGAACATAAAGCCTAAGAAGCTTGTTGTGTCGTTCACACCTTCGGGCTATGGTGACTACTTCTGTGGCTCTACCAACTCGTGGATGTACGTAGACGATATCGTACTTAACTATTAGTAACAACGCGAGGTAGGAGCAGCGAGTGTTGCCCCTACCTCGAATATTTAAATCAATGAAGAGATTTTATACACTTCTGGCGATGCTCACCATAGCCCTCAGTGCCGTGGCGCAGCAGCCGGAGACTCATCAACCCGAAGGCGAATCTTGTGTCCTCACTCCCAATGAGGCTCGCAACCAGCGCGGCTTCACCTCGGATACCAACTTTGTGCCTAAAGGTCAGTGGATATTCGGTGGTACTGCGTCATACTCGCAGCATACAAATCGTGGTTTTAAGCTCGCGATCATCGACAATATCAACTCCGATGGTTATACCCTCAACGTAAGCCCTATGCTTGCCTACGCCCCTTGGCGCAATATGGCTGTGGGTGTGCGTTTTGGCTATGGCCGCACGATGATGGCTCTCGACGACGCGGCGTTGGCATTTGGTGAGGGTGACACGGCTATAAATATAAACGTGGATTATTACCACCAGCTCAAGCACTCCTATACAGGCACGCTCTTCTGGCGACCATACATCCCGCTGGGACAGAGCAACCGCTTTGCCATCTTCGCGGAGGTGCAGCTCAACTTCACAGGCTCGCAGTCGAAAATCGTGGCCGAGAATGGTGTGGTCGATGGCTTAGTGGACTACCGTGGTACTTATAGCAAGTCGTTCGGTGGCTCAGTGGCTTTGCAACCGGGTATCGTAGCCTTCGTCACCAACAACACCGCCTTGGAGCTCTCGATCGGTGTCTTTGGCATCGGTTATGAGAAGACCAAGCAGATAAAGAATCAGGTGGAGAGCGGAGATATCACGTCTAGCAATATGAATTTCAAGGTCAACCTCCTTTCGATTGGCTTTGGTGTGTCGTTCTATTTATAAACTTACAGCACTATGAAGAGACTATTTTTACTTTTTGCGGCTGTAACGTTAAGCTTTACGGCAGCCTTTGCGGAGCAGGAGGGTAGCACTGCCGCTACACCTGCGAGTGTCAGTGTGGCAACGAAGAAGATGGAGACTACGGATCGTTTCCTCCCTACCACACGACGTGTCGACAGAAATATCGACCTCAATAAGTTTGTCTATAAGGGTGAGTGGATGCTCGGTATCGCAGCATCGTACGGCACTCTCGATGTTTCAGATTCGGATCTGATGCTTCTTTTCGACAATATCGACTTTGGTCTTCGCCGTGCTGCGGTGATGCCTTACGTGGCGTATGCCTATCGCGACAATCGCTCGGTGGGTATCCGTTTCGGATATGAGTATCTCGATGGTAACCTCGGAAACGTAGACCTCAATCTCGGCGCAGCTGCCGATATATCGTTCGGACTTGGTGATATAGGCCTTACGAGCGAGAGTTATGCGTGGTCGTTGTTCCATCGCAACTACATAGGCCTCGACCGTCGCGGTATCGTAGGTGCTATCTTGGAGTCGGAGTTGCTGATTAAGAGCGGAAGTTCATCGTTCTATATGGGTGCGGGTGATGACCGCACCTACTCCCAGAGTAAGAACTTTGCTGCGAAACTTAACCTCAATCCTGGTCTTGCAGTATATGTCTTCCCGCAGGTGTGTGTTACAGTAACGGTTGGTATCGGAAGCCTCTACTACAACAACATCCGCCAGTTTAATGACGTGGGTGTTGAGACAGGTCGTCGCGACCACTCGGCTCTGAAGCTTAAGCTCAACATCACCAACATTCAGATCGGCCTCGTGGCACATTTGTGGAACAAAAAGAAGAACTAACCAATGCGTAGAGAGTTGAAATATATAGCTTCAAGCATCGTGATGCTTGCAGTAATGGTGGGATGTGTCAAGAATGATATCCCACAGAGGGTCGAGAAGGTCGAGATATTGTCATTGGAGGCTGAGGGGTTGTTATCGCCAGCTGTGATTAGCGTTAACGACCACTCTGTGGCGCTCGCTCTTGAGGAGACTACCGACATCCGTCGTGTGGAGATTAACTCTGTAACCATCAGCGAGGGTGCTGCTACGAGTGTGCAATTCCCGGGTAGCTTCGACCTCCGTCACCCGCTCTACTTCGATATTACGAAGAATGGCTATAAGTGGGAGTGGAGCATCGCTGCCGAGCAGTTTATAGAGCGTTACTTCCTGGTTGAGGGTCAGATTGGTGAGTCGGATGTAGATGCCGAGCACCATATCGCAACAGCCTTTGTGCCTATGGATCACGACCTTAAGAACGTTGTGGTTACGGCTATGAAGTTCGGTCCTAAGGATATCACTACATACTCCGTAGCTGCGGAGGAACTCACGGACTTCGCTGGCTCTACACGCAGCGTAACAATCAAATATCACGACGATATCTCTGAGACCTGGACACTCCGCGTAGTGCCTACCGATGTGGAGGTGGAGTTCAAGGGTGTCGATGCGTGGGCTAAGCGTATCTGGCTCTATGCCGAGGGTCGCAGTGGCGCAGAGCTTGGCTTCCAGTACCGTAAGGCGGGTGACGAGGCGTGGATTATGGTTGAGGATGTCACCGTGAGTGGTGGTAACTTCTCGGCGTGTGTTGAGGGCCTCGATACTCTCACGGAGTATGAGGTTGTGGCATTCTCGGGCGAGAGCTTTACAGAGGTTGTGAAGGTAACGACTGAGGATATCTTCGAACTTGCGAATGCAGGCTTCGAGGAGTGGTCAACCAATGAGGGTGTCATATATCCATACGCCGCGGGTGATGTTCCATTCTGGGCTACGGGTAACGATGGCGCGGCGTTGGCAAGCACAACCATCACCGAGCCTGTGGAGGATACACACCCAGGTTCTGAGGGTAAGTATGCCGCTTCGTTGCAGTCTAAGAAGGCGGCGTTGATGGGTATCGGTAAGTTTGCAGCGGGTAACCTCTTCCTCGGCGAGTTCGGCGGATTGGTGGGTATGGATGGCCTTGTGAACTTCGGTCGTCCTTGTACGGCACGTCCTGTTGCACTACGCGGCTGGGTGAAGTATAACTGCGGTACTATTGATGAGTTGGGCAAGACTCCTTCGGCGCGTCCCGACCTTAAGATGGGCGACAGCGATGAGGGTCAGATTCTTGTGGCTGTGGGTAACTGGACAGCGGAGGAGTATGGCGGATCTGCCGAGTGCCCCGTTGTGGTGAACACCAAGGATGAGAGCACCTTCTTCAACAAGAGTGGCAAGAGTGTCATCGGCGTTGGTGAGATGATCCTCACCGAGAGTACCGATGGCTGGATGGAGTTTACTCTGCCATTGGAGTATGTGTCGACCTCGGAGGTTCCTACGCATATCATCATCGTATTCACAGGCTCGCGCTTTGGTGACTACTTCACAGGTTCAACACACAGCCTTATGCTTGTGGATGATATCGAGTTGGTATACTAATACCAGATGTCATATAAACAATAGGGTCGCTTCCATCTGAGGCGACCCTATTGTTATCTGTGTATGATTGTTATCTGTCTACGACTACTTCTCAAATCGTGACTTTGCGGGGAAGCGACTATCCAACGCCCCTAAAAGCATAGCCCTCATCTGCTCATAACGCTCGTCAGAGAGCTTAACGTCGTTGACGCACATAAGATTGTGGCTCGGATTCTCGATGAAGCTCCTTAGGGTGCTCTCTCTGGTAATTCCCACCGAGAACTGTCGCTTCGACTGTCGCTCGTTTACGATGCGTCCCTTGAGGAAGAGGTTGTTCGTAAAGATATACTGTGTGACGTTTGTAGCCTTGCGTGTAGCGGTCATCGAGGCCTCAATCTCACCTCTCAGACTCTCGTAGAGACTCTCATTCTCGCTGCGGAACATAGGCACTGTGGTGTGCTGCGGACGCAGGAAGCATAGCGTAGGCTTAATGCCTAATGCGCGGCGCACTATGCGATCGGAGTTGCGACATATCTTCTTGAACATATCCAACGCGAGGAGGTGGTGGCTCATAGCTATAACGCCCTTGCCATCGCGGAAGAAGTCCGTAGCTTTCATCGCGCGCATCGGGAAGATGTCGTCGTTGAAGTACAGAAACTCCTCGTCGAGACCCTCGATGCAGTGGAGGTGCATCTCGATAGTATTGCTATTGAACGTAGGGAGGAACTTCTCGGGGATTATATCCTTGTGTAGTACGATGTTCACCTCGTTGCGGTCGATCCACTTTGGCACTTGCGACTCTCCAGATACTACAAGGTGTACCTTGCGAATAAATGGCATATTCCTCTCGATGCCGCGAAACAGATATTTCAACGTTCCCCAGTCGCGAAAACGCTTCTCGAGGATTGGCGTATTGGTATACTGCTCGTACGACTTCTGCCATACGGGATCAAGACCATCTACGTAGGTTATAACAATATCCATATTGTGTAGTTACAAGTTAGTTTTCAGTGAGTGTTGTTGTGCCGAACCTCTTGAGCTGTATCTCTGGCGAGTGCTTCCACCTTCTGTGTGACCACATCCATAGCTCGGGGCTGCGGCGGATCATCTTCTCGAGAGCCTCGGCGTAGCGGCGTGTGATCTCTCCCTCCTCCACGCTCTCCTTGCCGTCGTATAACTCTATGAGTTGCATACGATAGTTTCCCGGCTTTCGGCGCACAGCGTCTACGAAGTATACGGGGATTCCGAATTTCATAGCTATACGCTCGCCACCCTCGATGAATGTGGTTTTCTGATTCAGAAAATCTATCCACTGGCTGTCTACCCTGAGTATCGGGCTCTGGTCGGAGATGAGACCTATGACTGTGGTGTGCTCCTTGCTGCGGTTTCTGATATAGTGGCGCAGCGTATCCTTCATCGGCACTATGGAGATGTTGGGCGCCAGGCGACTACGCATACGACGATAGAAGTGCTCGAAAACATCGCTACGCAGGGTGTGGTACACCGACATAAACGCGCACTCCTTGTCCAGCCAACTCCACAGCGGGTAGTACTCCCAACATCCGAAGTGAGCTGCCATAGCTATCCAGTCGCGGCCCTTGTTGCGCTCTATATGTCCCTCGTAGTCAATCCACTCCATTATCTCGTTGGCCTGTTTTGGCGATGCTGCGGCGAGACATATCGTCGTAACGACAACCTCGGCGAGGGTGTCGTAGAAGTTGCGTGCCAAGGCTTGTATCTCGGCCTCGCTCTTCTCGGGGAAGGAGTTTGTGAGGTTTTTGATAACCACCTTTTTGCGGTAGCCTACAAGGCGCAGTAAGCACGAGAAAAAGGGCATCATAACACCAAAACGAAACCATCGTGGTGTGCATCCTAAGAGGTAGCACACACACCACAGAATCTCCAGCGCGATACGTTTATACCACACAAGGTCGCTATGTATGTTTGTTGTTTGGCTCATTTTCCGCGTGTTACTAACTCACAAAGGTAAGAAAATATATCCAATATTCAAAATCTCACGCCTCTAAGCCTACTCCCCGCTGCTCGAGCGGACAATCTCGCCAACCTCGGCAATCACAAAGTTGCTGCCGCCGATGAAGATAGTGTCGCTTGCCAAAGCTTTGCTTCGTGCGTATGCCAAAGCCTCGGTAACCGAAGGCTTGCACTCGTAGCTCAGGCCGAGCTCCTCAGCCATCTTTGCGATATCTTCCACGTTGCGAGCGCGGTCTATCGCCGCTTTGGTGAATATGTAGTGTATGCGCTTAGGTAGCAGCGGCATAATCTTGCTGAGGTCCTTCTCTTTTGCGAAGCCCATAACGGCAAAGATGCGGTCGGTGTCGAGGGCCTCGAGCTGCGCAGCTACGTAGCGTATGCCGTCGGCGTTATGTCCCGTGTCGCAAATGGTGTATGGCTCCTCGGCGATTATCTGCCAGCGACCCATAAGACCAGTGTTTGCTGCTGCAGAGGCCAAGCCCTCGCGGAAGGCACGGCGTGAAATTGTAAGTGGCGTATGCTCGGCAAGGTAGTCGGCAGCGGCACACGCAGTGATGATGTTGTGCTGCTGGTAGTCGCCCAAAAGGTCGATGTCAAGCTCGAAGGCGCGGCTGTCGCGTGTACGTGTGACGCTGAAGTGCTGATTGCTCTGGTCGAAGTGTTCCACGCCGTTTAGCAGAAACACCTGCTCGGCGTAAATAAGCTCGGAGTGTAGCTCTGCGGCGCGCTGCTCAAATACGGCGTTATACGCATCGTCGCGCTGACCTATAATTACAGGCACGCTCTTCTTTATGATTCCAGCCTTCTCGGCGGCAATCTTCTCGATAGTGTCGCCAAGGAACTCGGTGTGCTCCATACCGATGTTTGTGATGACGCTAAGAAGTGGTGTTATGAGGTTTGTGGCGTCGAGGCGTCCTCCGAGACCTGTCTCGATCACTGCAATCTCCACGTCGCTCTGGTCGAAATAGTCGAATGCCATAGCTGCGGTCATCTCGAAGAACGAGAGGTCGAGCTCCTGCATCTTCTCGCGGTGCTTGTTCACGAAGTTTACCACGCGCTGCTTAGGTATCATCTCGCCATCGACGCGAATACGCTCGCGGAAATCTACGAGGTGTGGCGAGGTGAAGAGACCTGTGCGATATCCCGCCTCTCGGAGTATCGACGCAAGCATATGCGACACCGAGCCTTTGCCATTGGTACCAGCAACGTGAATGGTGTAGAAGTTACGCTGAGGGTTGCCGAGGTGTTGGCAGAAGGATGCTATGCGCTCCAATCCTGGTTTGTATGCTTCGCCACCAATGCGCTGGAACGATGGCATTGCCGTAAAGAGAAAGTCGAGAGTTTCGGTATAGTTCATAATCGAAATATGTATGTTTGTTTTATGGGTTAATCTACAAGATTGTTACGTTTGCGTGTGCGGTAGGCTGTGTAATACATCAGCGATAGTACCGCTATGAGTGTTGCGCAGCGAGCGATCCAGTCGCCATAGAGGGTATATATACTCCTCTCGGAGCGCAGCTCGAGGCTCTGGGTCAGCACACCCTCCTCGTCCCACTCCAGACGCTCGCCGAGGCTCTTGCCCGTAGGGGTTATAAATCCCGAGATTCCGGTGTTTGCGCTGCGGGCTATAGCGCGGCGTGTCTCGATAGCGCGAAGACGACAGAAGTCAAAGAGACGTCTGTGACCTGGGGTGTTGCCCCACCAGCCGTCGTTGGAGATGAGGGCCATAACCTCCGCACCCTCGCGTGCGAAGCCTGCGAAATAGCCGCCATAAAGACCCTCGTAGCAGATCGAAGGACCTATCTTTACGCCGTTGTTTGTAAATATCGTATGCTCCTTGCCCCAGCCGAGCTGTCCCGATACGCCGCCTAAGTCCACCTCGAAGGTGTCGAAGATGCTCTTTAGCGGCACAGCCTCCACGCCTATGACAAGCTTGCCCTTGTGGTATATATCCTCGGTCTCACCCTCGCTATTTATAAGCAGCGCAGAGTTATACTGGTCATACCAGCCGTAGCCCTCGTAGTGGTGTGCCGTATCTGTAGCCTTCACGTCGCCATAGCGGATGATGGTCGAGGCTCCAGCTATAAGTTTCGTAGTGGGGTGGCTATCGCCCTGTAGCGATTTGAGCAGTGGCGTGTATGCCGCGAGGTGTCGCTCCTCGATAGAGCCCATCTTGGGGAGGTAGGCCAGAGCCGATTCGGGCATAAGAACAAACGTAGAGCTCTCGGGAACCTGTGCCATAAGCTCCTGGACATCTGCCGTAGGGTCGAACTTGCCAGCCGTGAGTCGCTCATCCTCGTAGCAGGGGACGTTGGGTTGTATGACGCTTATCTCGGCGGTGCGCAGCGATGGGGTGTAGCACCATAGCAGCGTGAGTGACAGGACTATGGGTAGAAGCACTATCATTGCGGCACGTACCTTAGCCGTTGTGGTGTGTGTGCGTAGTATCTCGAATATCGCAACGTTTGCGGTCAGTGCCCAGAGTGAGCCTCCGAAGATGCCCGTATACTCATACCACTGCACAGCCCACGTCGCTCCCGAGAAGCCGTGGCCGAGAAGCAACCACGGGAATGTCATAACATCGGCAGAGTTATATGCCCACTCCGTCGCGATCCATATAGTCACCAAAAGGGTGTAGGCCAAGGCTCGTGGTGCGCGCTTCGAGGTGTAGTGATAGACCATCAGCGCACAGAGGTTGTAGAACGAGCCTACGATACCAGCTGCTATAGGACCCAGTGGTGTTGCTATCCATACCCACCATATCGTAGCTGCGCTCCACAGCAGGAATGTGAGCGCACCCCAGCCACACATACGCCAAAAGTCGCGTGTCGAGTCGGAGAGGTTCTCGCTGATGATAAGCAGCGGCACAAGGCCAACAAGAAGCGTGAGTCCCGTGCCTCCGAGCCATCCTATGCTGAGCAGGGCTACAGAGAGGAGTACGAGGAGCAGCTTATGAAGTGTAGAGTGTTGTCTCATAATTAATCTATGTTTGTGGCTTAGTCGCGGTAGTTGTAGAGCTGGTCGCGGAGTCGCGGAGTGAAGCCTGCACGGCGTATGGTAGCCTGCATAGCCTCCTTGTCGAAGCGCGTTGTAGCGCCCGCCGATGAGACCACATTCTCCTCGATCATTATCGAACCCATATCGTTAGCACCGCTCTTGAGGGCTATCTCCGCAACATCCTTACCCACGGTGAGCCACGAGGCTTGGATGTTGTCGATGTTGTTGAGCACGATGCGGCTCATAGCCACGATACGCAGATACTCGTTTGCCGAGAAGCGTGGCGCAATGCCCTCCCTCTCGAGCTGCGTTCCCGTAGGGCAGAATACCCACGGTATGAAGGCGGTAAAGCCGCGCGAACCCTCGGGCTTATGAGCCTGCAGGTCGCGGATGGCAATCAGGTGGTCGATGCGCTCGTGCGGGGTCTCGATGTGGCCATACATCATCGTGGCCGTAGTAGGTATACCTAAGATATGTGCCTCGTGCATAACCTTCACCCATTCGTGTGCCGAGGGCTTGGCTGGCGAGATGATCTTACGCACGCGCTCCGAGAGTATCTCAGCTCCAGCACCCGGAAGTGTGTCGAGACCTGCGGCACGCAGACGCTCCAAAGTCTCGCGTGTGGAGATACCGCTTATGGCTGCTATGTGTGCCACCTCGGGAGCTCCGAGGGCGTTTAGGCGTAGCGTAGGGTACTCCTTCTTGAGTTGCGAAAAGAGCTTCTCGTAGAAGTCTATGCCGAGGCGAGGGTGTAGACCGCCCTGAAGTAGTAACTGGTCAGCACCTAAGGCCAGTGCCTCGTCGATCTTGCGGCGATACTCCGCCATAGTGGTGATATATGCCTTGTCCTCCTGGTGAGGCTTGCAGTGGAAGTTGCAGAACTTACATCCCGACTTGCAGACGTTGGTGATATTTACGTTGCGGTCTATCTGCCAAGTCACAACCTCGGGATCGCGCACCACGCTGCGGCGTATGGTGTCTGCCACGCCACAGAGTAGCTGCAGCGGCGCTTCGTCATATAGTTTGTACGCCTCCTCGCGTGTTAGTGGCTCTCGCTCGAGTGCCTTCTCCAATATCTCCTCTATAGTCATAGTTTAACGTTTATTCAATAATAACTGGAAATCGAGTGTGCGGCGGTTCATATCCACGCGCTTAACCTTCACACGCACAGGGCTTCCGAGGGTGAGGGCGATGCCCGAGTTGCGTCCCACAACTTCGTAGCGCGCCTCATCGAAGCGGTAGTAGTCATTATCGTCGATGTCGCGCAAGAATGCCATACCCTCCACGTGGGTATCATCCAGCTCTACATATATTCCCCACTCGGTCATTCCCGACACCGTACCCGAGAACTCCTCGCCGATGTGATCCTTCATAAACTCCGCCATCTTATACTTGATGCTTGCGCGCTCAGCCTCCGATGCTAAAATCTCGCGCTCGGTGGAGTGTACGCACTGCTGCTCGAGAATCGTCTTGTCGGCACGCTTACCGCCATCGAGGTAGGATGCCAAGAGGCGGTGTACTATCATATCGGGATAGCGGCGGATAGGCGATGTGAAGTGGGTGTAGTAGGGGAATGCCAAGCCATAGTGACCGATGTTGTCGGTCGTATACACCGCCTTTGCCATACTGCGCACGGCAAGTGTGGTGATGGCATTCGACTCTGCACTTCCTGCAATGTTGGTTAGGAGCTTGTTCATCTCCTTAGCCACGGCACGTCCCTTCGACGCCTTGAAGTAGTGACCGAAGCGCAGGGCAAACTCCCTGAAGCGCGAGAGCTTATCCTCCGAAGGTTCGTCGTGAACGCGGAAGACCATAGGGCGTGCCACGCGGCGGCCGTTAGATATTTTGTAGGCGCAGAACTCCGCAACACGGCGGTTGGCAAGCAACATAAACTCCTCGATAAGTTGGTTAGCCTCCTTCTGCACCTTGGTATATACACCCGTAGGGCGCCCCTTCTCGTCGAGGAGGAAGCGCACCTCATCGCGCATAAAGGCTATAGCACCGCTCTTGAAGCGTGCCGCACGCAACTGCTGCGCGAGGGTGTGGAGTATGATAATCTCGCTGTTGTAGTCGCCAAGACCTGTCTCGATAACCTCCTGCGCCTTCTCGTATGCGAAGCGGCGGTCGGAGTGTATGACCGTGCGACCAAACCACTCATCCAGAATCTCGGCATTCTCGTTCATCGTAAACACCGCCGAGAAGCATAGCTTATCCTCGTTTGGGCGCAATGAGCAGAGGTCGTTGCACAACCTCTCGGGAAGCATCGGCACCGTGCGGTCTACGAGGTAAACAGACGTGGCGCGCTCCAGAGCCTCGTTGTCGACCACCGAGCCGGGCGTTACGTAGTGCGTCACATCGGCAATATGCACACCTACCTCCCACACGCCCTGCTTTAGCTCCACGATGGAGAGAGCATCATCGAAGTCCTTGGCATCGGCAGGGTCAATCGTGAATGTCACCCTGTCGCGCATATCTCTGCGGCGCGAAATCTCCTCCTGGGTAATCTCTCCGGGGATGTGCTCCGCAGCTCTGAGAACATCATCCTCGAAGCGGTAGGGGAGGTCGAACTCCGCAAGAATGGCGTGCATCTCCGTGTCGTTCTCGCCAGCCTTGCCGAGAATCTCGACAAGTTCGCCTATAGGCAGTCTGTCACCCTCGGTCCAATCCGTAACGCGCACCAGCACCTTGTCACCATCCTCAACCTTTGGGTAGCGTTTACGCTCAAGGTATATATCTGTTGCCAGACGGCGGCTATCTGGAGTCACGAAGATGGAGTTTGTGGTGAGCTGCGCAGTACCGATATAGGGCTTTGTGCTGCGCTCCGTAACCGCAACGATAGTGCCCTCTAACTCGCCATCCCTCGAGCGGCGTGCCACAACAAGCTCCACACTATCGCCATCCAATGCACCACCGCCATTGCGGCGCGATACATATACATCGCTCTCCAACTCATCCACCGTAACGTAGAGTGCCGATGGTGTTATGGAGGCTACAACGCCCGCAAAGCGTGGCATTGCCGAACGCGATAGGCGATATTTGCTGCGCGCCACCTCCTCCACAAAGCCATCCTCTATAAGCTGGCGAACGATGGCGAAGGTCATAGTGCGACCATCTCTGTCGGCACCTCCCGATGCTGCGGCGAGGTGCTTCAGTGAAAATTTATTATCGGGAAACTCCCTAAACATATCCACGATGAACGAAGCGCGCTCATCGCGGTTGTTTCCCCTCTTATTCTTCTTCTTTCCCATTTATTCTACTTATTCAAGATGTGTAGTGCCATACGCCACATCATCCTCTCTCCATACTCCATAGCTCGCTCGTCGGGCAGGAATGTGGCGGTGTGCGAGCCTCCCGACTCTGCACCCACACCCAGACGATAGAACAACGCCGGGTAACACTCCGTGTAGTAACCGAAATCCTCGGCCATAGGAATACGTCCCATCTCCTTTACAGCAATACCCTCGTCCTGTGCTACGATCATAGCCTCGTAGGAGAGCATTATATCGTTTGTCACCGAGGGGTATCCGCGACTGATGTCTACGCATAGTTTCACGCCATACTTCTCCTCCACGGCGCGAGCATTGGCATCCAAAAGCGTGTAGATACGCTCTCGCTCCTCGCGGGCAAAGGTGCGCATAGTACCTTCGGCGTATGTCTCGGCGGGGATGACGTTCGTAGCACCATCGGCAACAATCTTTCCCACCGACACCACTGCGTCAGGGGTGTTGAGTGTTGTGGCGCGCATCACCATATCGGCTATTGCCGTTACCGTGTCGTTGATATCTGCACGGCGTGCCGCGTGACCACCGCGACCGCTAACATAGAAGCGTAACTCATCGTTCGAGGCCATAAAGACCCCAGGGCATATACCCACCTCGCCGATATTAAGACGAGCATCGACGTGCTGGCCTATCACCGCCGCTACGTCGTAACCCTCAAAAGGCCTCTCCGCCAAGACCTTTGATGCACCGCCTGGGTTTACCTCCTCGCCTGGCTGGAAGATGCCGAAGAGTGTGCCCTCGAAGTTGCGCTCGCGGTTCAGGCGGCTAAGTACGCCATAGAGCATCGCAGCGTGCATATCGTGGCCACAGGCGTGCATAACACCTGCGTTGCACGAGCGGAACTCCACATTGTTCTGCTCCTCGATAGGCAGGGCGTCGATATCGGCACGAAGCACCACGGCACGCTTCAGATTACCCCTCTCACCCTCAATCTTGGCGAGAACTCCTGTGCCAGCTATGGCGCGACACTCGATGCCCTCGGCCTGAAGTGTGGCGAGAATAAACGCCTGGGTCTTATGCTCCGCAAACGAAAGCTCGGGGTTGCGGTGTATGTGTCTACGAAACTCTATGCTATTCATAATCTGTTATTTGCGGGGTTTGTAGTGGCGTGCCATCTGCGCTACAGCTCGTGTATACTCCGCCGTTGTGCCGCAACAGCCTCCTACGATGCTCAGCAAGCCACGCTCGGCAGCCGAACGCAGCGTCTCGGTATGCTTCTTCACGGTCTCGGGGTATTTACCCTTGGCATCAGGGATACCCGCAGATGGTGCTACGTAGGTAGGTAGCGACGTGTAGCGGGTCAACAACTCGAGGTTATCCACCACGCTCTTAACGCCATACGAGCAGTTGAAGCCTATGGCCAGTGGCGCGAACTTCGACGCATCCTCTACATACTTCTCCACGGAGCGTCCCGAGGATAGCAGACCGCCAATCTTCGATAGCGTAGCAGAGAATATAATCGGCTTCTCGGGTGCTACCTCGCGGCACACCTCTGCGGCAATCTCGGCATTGCGAATGTCGGTGATGCTCTCTATGAGGAAGATGTCGACGTCCTCCTTGTCGAGAGCCGTGATGAGGCTGCGGTATGACTCGCGAAGCTCCTCTTCGGTGAGGTCCACGGCAAGCGAGATGTTGCGCGTTGAAGGACCTATAGAACCCATTACGAAGATCTCTTTGTCGCACTCTTTGCGTGCCTCGCGGATTGCCGACATCGCTGCGGCAACAACCTCCTCTGTGGTGATATCCACGCCGCACGACTTTAGCGACAGAGGGTCGCTGAGGAAGGTATTTGTGGTGAGCAGCGTTGCTCCCGCCTTGATAGATGCGCGGTAGAGCTCCACAACACGCTGCGGCTCGGTAATCGCCACCATCTCAGGTAGTATGTCGCGGCGCGCACCTGTGAGTGCTGTGCCTATTGCCGAATCCTTAACTATAATATGACGCTCGAGAATCTCTGCGATGCGCTCCTTAACATTTGCCATATATTGCTACTTTATAATCTCTATCTCGAATAGTTTGTTCCAATCCTTGCCCGTAACGTAGAAGTGTCCCGACGCAGGGTTATATGCCACGCCGTTGAAGGCCTCGGCCTCGGGGTTATCCTTAAGCAGGCTGCGCAACGCTGGAAGGTCGACATATCCCAACACGACGCCTGTCTCGGGGTCTATCTCCACAATGGCATCGGTAAGGTAGACATTTGCCCAGATATGACCATCCACCCACTCCAACTCATTGAGCATATCGAGCGGCTGACCGTCGAACATTACACAGATGGAGGCCTCGGTGACGAAACTCTCGGGGTTGACAACGCGGATTGTCGACGTGCCATCCGACATATAGAGCTTCTCGCCATCGGTGGTGATGCCCCAGCCCTCGCCGCGATAGGTCACCTCGCGAAGGAGCTTACCCTCGCCGTCGTAGACGTATGCCTTGTGCGACTCCCACGTAAGCTGGTAGATATTACCCTTGTAGTGCGTTATGCCCTCGCCAAACTCATCTTTAGGAAGCGATGCAACGATATCCACCTTGCCTGTTGCGAGCTCTATACGCTGAAGGTGTGAGCGTCCTTCACGACCAGTGCCCTCCCACATCACGCCATCGACATACTCCAAACCCTGGGTGTAGCTGCGCGATGAGTGTGGATACTCCCCAACAACACGGTACTGATACACCTCGGCGAGCGCAGGGGCGGAGTTTGTGTTATCGCTCTTTTCGCTCTTTTTTGCCGATGATGTTCCGCCGCACGCACCGAGCAGGAGCGTTACAAATGCTGCAAGAAATGATATGTATCTTAAAGGTTTCATACTTTATGTAATATATAACCTTGCAAAGATAGCCATTTTCGAGGATTTTTCATACCTTTGGGCAAAATATTAACGACTCTATGATTTATCATATCGATATCACAAGCTCTACGAATGATCTTGCCCGCGATGCGAAGTACACTCACCTCGATGTTGTATGGGCTGAGCATCAAACCGCAGGACGTGGACAGCGCGGACACTCGTGGCATAGCACCGAGGGTGAGAACATAACCTTCTCCGTGGTGCTGATACCCTCGTTTCTGCCTATTGTGGAGCAGTTCCTACTCTCTGAAATTGTGGCACTT
Source organism: Alistipes sp. (assembly GCA_017630455.1). GTDB lineage: Bacteria > Bacteroidota > Bacteroidia > Bacteroidales > Rikenellaceae > Alistipes. Next base: position 48,926 of record JAGBVG010000084.1, read on the forward strand.
GCACTTGTGGATACTATGGCGCACTATGGTATATGCTGTCGCATAAAGTGGACCAACGACATCTATGCTGCGGATAACAAAATCGCGGGCGTGCTTATCGAGCATTCGCTCTCGGGCGAGAGCATAGCGCGCACAATAGTTGGCATAGGCCTCAATATCAACCAGCGCGAGTTCCCGGATGATATTCCCAACCCTACGTCGATGGCCCTGGAGCGCGGTATGATGTTCAATCGCGAGGAGGTTCTTGAACATTATGTCGCAACGCTGCGCGACCTCTATGCGATGCTTGAACGTGGTGAGAAAGAGGCTATTGAGGCGCGCTACATTACCACAATGTATCACCTTGCGGAGGAGCATACATACGCCTATGCTTCGGGTGAGCGGTTCCGTGCTACCATACGCGGCGTGCGTCCTACAGGGCATCTTTGCCTCGAGCATCGCGATGGCACAATAGTCGAATATGCCTTCAAGGAGGTGGAGTTTGTGCTGCCCCATAAGGAGAAAAAGTGAAAAAAAACGTAAAAAATTTTTCAATCCCACGAAAAAAATATATATTTGTAGTTGCAAAACTATGACAACTAAACAATAAACAACTTAATACAAGAATTACTATGGCTAATGTACCTGCTAATTTGAAGTACTCTAACGACCACGAGTGGTGCCGTGTAGAGGGTGATGTTGCCGTTATCGGCATTACCGATTATGCTCAGTCACAGCTTGGTGACATCGTTTTCGTTGACGTTCCTACCGTTGGTGAGAACATCGAGGCTAACGAGGTATTCGGCTCTATCGAGGCTGTTAAGACCGTTTCTGACGCTTTCTCTCCAGTAAGCGGCGAGGTTATCGAGTTCAATGAGGCTGTTGAGGCTGACTCTTCACTTGTAAACAAAGATCCATACGGCGAGGGTTGGTTGGTTAAGATTAAGATGTCTAACCCTGCAGAGGTTGAGGGTCTTCTTGATGCTGCGGCTTACGAGGCACTCATCGGATAATTTTTGATTTATATAGGGCATCTTCGTCCTATCCCAAAAACTAAGTAACCTCGGGCTGTACGTCTTGTACTATCCCGAGGTTTCTTGTTTTGCGATAGAACAAATCTGCTCCTCTAAAATCAAAAATTAAAATTTGATATTGTAAGCTGCAATCTGCGGCATATATCAAAAAGATAACCCATCGGGACTGTACTTCGTGTACTATCCCCGATGGGTTACTTTTGCTATGCACCACATCTCACGACTTCTAATATCAAATTATAAGGCGATATCACAGATACCTCACTTTCCCCTTTCCCTTTTCTTGGTGCGCCCCGTCCTATACCCCTCCATATCGCAAACCCAATCGCGAGCCCCATCGCAAACCACCTCTTTACCACGTTCTGTCACTCTTTTATCGCTAAAATTTTGCTACTCCAATAAAAAATCGTATTTTTGTATCGGAGAAGTAGTTTTCTATTAATAACGCGCAAAGAGAAGAGATTTTGAAAGCTAATACTAACTTTAATAAAATTAACTTTATGAAAACATTTAGATGGTTAATGGTCGCAATGATGACCTTAACACTTTCGCTTGTGGCGTGCGAGAAGGATAAGCCAGAGCCACAGCCACAGCCAGAACCACAGCCAGAGCCACAGCCTGTGGAGCTTACATTCGATGTGGAGACTCTTAGCACTACTAAGAGCGAGGCTACATTCAACATCACACCTTCAAGCCTCGAGGCAGACTACATCGTAGCAGTTGTTCTCAAGAGTGAATTGGATGCGGATGATTATAGTGATGCTGAGATTGTCGGAGGTCTCTATCTCAAAATCCAGGATGTGGCTGAGGCAAACGGTACAACATTCGAGGCATTTATGGCTGAGAAGGTTAAGCGTGGTGCTCTTGAGGCGTACAAGGTTGAGAACCTCATAGTTGGTTCTGATTACTACCTTTTGGTATTTGGTGTAGATGTAAATAATAGCTTCGCATTGTCAGGTAAGGTGACTAAGCACGAGTTCTCAACAGAGGCTAACCAGCAGACACCTCCAACATCATCTTGCACATTCGAGGTTAAGGCTAACGTGAACCTCACAGCCGTAGCACTCAACGTTAAGCCATCTGACAACAACCAGTTGTGGCACCTCATCAACGCTCCTGTTGCGGAGTATGAGGCCTATACAAGCGCTGATGGCGAGTATGGCTGGACTAAGGAGGAGTACTTCCAGAACTACCTTAACACCGAGATCGCTACTCTCAAGGAGCAGGGTCTTTCAGTAGATGAGATTGGCGTGAAGCTCTTCCATAAGGGTGTGCGTACGCTCAACGACTCAGGCCTTCAGCCTAAGACCAAGTATGTGACATTCACTGCTGCGGTAGACTACACCGATGGCGCTGCGGTAGCTACATCGGCTCTCAAGGAGTTGCGTTACAACTCTGGTGAGGCTGCTGAGAGCAACCTTACATTCGATATCGATGTATACAACATCAGCAACTACTCTGCTGAGGTGCGTATCACACCATCGGATCTCAACGCTAACTACTATTACTACATCGGCTACATCGACAGCCAGAAGAAGAGTATGAAGCCTATCGACATTGCTAATGCTGCTGTTACTGAGTATATCTACTATTGGGAGAACTACACAGAACTCAAGCACCGCGACCCTGTAACTGGCGTTACAGACCTCACAGGCGAGAACAAGGTGGAGCTCAACATCGCAGAGACAGAGTACTTCGTGGTAGCGTTCAGCTTCGAGCCTAACCCAACATACGGTCAGCTTATCAACGAGGAGACTGGCGAGTATGACTACAACCCAGGTACTATCACCTCGGCTCCTGTATACGTGTCATTTATGACAGCAGAGCAGGGTGATCCTTACACTGCAAACTTCACTATCTCAGCATCGGATGTAGGTCCTTACGACTTCTACCTCGAGATTAAGGCTGACGATCCTACAATCTACTACCAGCCAGGTATCGCATACGCCGACAACTTCGACCCACAGGCAGCCCTCGACGCTTCAAGCCCAAGCCTCGCACAGCTTGTGCAGATGACTATGGAGGGTCAGAGCCCAAGCCTTACATTCTGGGAGGCTTTGGAGGAGAAGCTCACAGGCTACTACCGCAATGGTGATGGTAAGTACTACGTAGCTAACCTCGAGCCTAACCGCGACTATATCGGCTATGTATTGGCTATCGACGCAGAGAACCGCAAGTTCGCACGCTGCGTATATAGCGAGGTAATTGCAACTACAACAAACATCGGTTCTGTAACCCCAGAGCTTGAGCTTCTTGGTGTTTACAACGGTGAGCACGAGGCAGGTACTATCTTCGGCGATAAGAACTTGACTTCGGGCCGTCCTATCGTAGCTGTTAAGTTGAACAACATTGAGAACGCAACAGCTGCTTTTGCTGCACTCTCAACAGATCCATATGCCGACGTTGCAGCCCTTTCGGACCGCTACATCATCTCGGAGTTCCGTGGCTACTGGCAGCAGCTCTCAAGTATTGAGGTGCCTTACCACTTCTTCGTTGCTGAGTGGGATGTGGAGCAGACCGTAGTAGCTTACGCACAGGACCAGAACGGCCACGAGGCTAAGGTTGCTCGTATGGGTGTTACCCCTGTATCGGCTGGCGACATCGAGGAGTTGCGCGGCTACGTAGATGCTGTGAACAACGCTTCGGCGCAGGCTGTAGCAAAGTCTATGGTTATCGCAGAGGTTGCAGAGCCTACAATGGAGTGCGTTTGGAGCCAGGAGGTTGGCGCACCACGTGCTGCAGAGGTTATCTACCACGAGGTTGAGCCACTCCACAGCGTTGCTTCTGACCTTGTTAAGGTTCGCGTTATCAAGAGCTTCTACTTCTAATATCGCGCTTCTATAACATTCGAGGCTGATCCGCTTGGGTCAGCCTCTTTTTGTGTGGTGTGGTGTGCTGTGGTGTCGTTGGGTGTTCGCCGTCTGCAGGTTGTGCATTAGGAGATCCTTCGACTCCACTGCGTTTCGCTCAGGATGACATAGTGTGCAGCACAATGATATCCAACGAAACAGGGAGGCCTTGCGACCTCCCTGAAACGTTATCGAAATGATGTGTTACTGCTTGTTGTATGTCACAGTATAAATCGGACGACCATCCTCGTGCTCGCTCTTTGTGATGGTGTAGCCCTCTGGGATCTCCAACTTGTCATCATATCGTATCTGACCAACAAGGAATGAACCCTGATCAGAACCATTTGGACGGAGGTTCGGATTTGTAGGAAGAAAGCGGCCCTCATCGCCCCACGCAGGGTTAAATCCTACAAAAGTTCCATTGTATACATTAATGTAGCTTGCAGAGCGATTCATAGTTCTTTGGATATTATTCTTTATCGCGTCTTTTCTTTTCTTAATATAAGCATCTGTTTCATTGTCAATACTTTTCTTTCCTTCAAGAATATCATCGACATCATCTGCTGCATCATCATAGTAACCTCCATCAAAATAACCACCATTAATTATTATGCCTGCATCTTTGTGCGTAGAGGCGCCTGCGAAAAATGCACCGGCCTGCTGACCTTCTTCAATTGGTCGAATGAATCTGCCGTTTTCAAATACAACAACACCAAAAGGAACTGTGAGGGTTACAACAGGGTTGGTCATATATATTTCACCATTACCTGTAATGGTAATGTGTGAGTTTATCTTTGAGTCAACAACAGGGTCGATAGTCGTATCATTTACAGTAATTTTATGGCCATGCAAATCAAGTTCAACATTGGTGTTGCTGTTGACAATTATCATCTCTTCAAGGATAATATCTTGGGTCAAAACCACCTTGCCACCTTTGGCAATAGCCTCAACAAGCTTATCACTTGTCGATACTGCCACGCCATTGAAGATCTCAAACCAGTCGCCGTCGGCAATAGTGCAGTAGTCGCCCTTGAGATTCAAGAAGCTCATACGTGGGTTCTCGGCGTCGTTGTTCGCAGGGTCGAACTTATAGAAGCGGCCGCCAGAGACGGAGATAAGGCCCGTCTCCTTCATAGAGTCGATGTGGTTGAGTGTGTAGCGGTGGTCGCCATTGTACTCCGCAGCGCGGAACTCGCCACCCAAAATCTCGATCTGACCGCCGTTGCAGCTGAAGAGTGTGCACTCCTCGGTGGTGTATGTACCGCTCTCGATAAGGAGCTTACCGCCCTCGTTAACAGATGCGATATAGTCGGTAGACTCGATATTACCATTCTTGAATACCAGCTCTGAGCCACTCTCCACGCGGGTCATAATATCTGTACCCTTGAATGTGAGGGTGTAGCCGCCAAGGTCGATAACAGCATTGCCGCGGAGGCGTGTAGAGATGTTGATGGCCATATCCTTGGTGAGGGTATACTCACCACCAGTGCGGAGGGTCTCCAAGAGGCGGTTGCGCTCGGTAATCTGATCCTCGATGCCTACGTCGATGTTGCCATTAGTGGTGAGGAGGTTACCAACGATAGATGTGAGTTTGTTGGCCTCAACAGGGATCTCGGTGTTGAATGGAAGGGTTTTGATCGCCGATGTCTCGCCATTAACCGCAAGGGTAAACTGAACGGTAGATGGCTGTGTCTGAGGCACAAGGATGTAGTCTACGTAGAGGTCCGAAGCAGGGTAGTCCGAAGCTGCGTAGGTGAAGCTCTTGGTGCGCACATCGGCTGCTGTCTCGTCGAACGATGGGCTCTTGGTGATGACGTTGAATGTGTTGTAGACCGCGACATCCGTGCCGTAGGTGACAGTAGCACTCTTAGGAGTATGGCCCAAGGCGATGCTCTTCTCCACGTCGTTGGTCACAACGCGCAACTTGGCAAAGGGACGTGTGAGGGTAAACTGGCTAACCTCCGAGATGTTGCCCTCTTTGCCGAGGGTCTTAGAGCCGTAGTAGGCATCGCGAGCCTCGGTCATAGCCATTGCAACGCCCTCGCCCGAAAGCATAGTGACCTTGTCCAAGCCATCCTGGGTGTTGTAGTAGAGGTCGGTGTCGCTCTCGCTCTTTACAAAGTCGGCCCACACGGCGAATTGGTACTCGTGGCCCGGAACGATAGCCACAGGGAACTCTGCAGTAGTAGACTTGCTGACTACAGAGTGGCGCACACGGTAGGTGCCGTTGTGGATCTCGAGGATGAAACGAAGGTAGTGGTTCTTGAGAACCTCGTTGTCCAGTGCGCCTTTCTCGCTGTCGGCAGCGCGGGTCAACTCAGGGATAGAGACCGAGATGGTGGTCGTCTGCGCGCCGAATAGTCTCATTCTTAACCTGTTTGGCGAAATTGTGACAGGCGTATAAAACGAAAAAAGTCGGTATCTCGCCACACCAAAAATGTGAACGACATACCGACAAAATATCTCCCAGAATTCCTATTTTACAACGTCAACTCGCGTGAGAATTGCAACTTGTTGGCGAGGATGATGATGTGGCTCTTGCGCTCCGCAGCCGCGATCTCCTCAGCCTTAGCAGCCACGGCAGCCTCCTTATTGCCCATCTCTGTGAGCATCTCAGCAGGGTATCCAGCCTCGATAATCTCGTTAGCGTACTGCTCCTTAGCCATAATCAAAGCCTCGAGTTCGGCACGTAATGTGAGGATGTGAGCACTGTTTTGTGCGAGTTTCTCAAGCTCTGCAGCCTCATCGCCAAGGGGCATATTCCACGCCTCATCGAGGTCGCAGATAGTGTTCTGGAGTGCGATCTCCTGTGCGTGGAGGTAATCCTCGGCACTGCGGATGGCAGCACGACGCTCGCCTGCAGCATCGAGAATAGGAGTGCACAACGTCTTGAAATATAGAGCCTTTGCGCCGTTGTAGCTCTTGCGGTAGGCAATCTCATACTGTGATGCGAGACGCTCAACCTTGCGGAGGTCAGCCTCGGAGTGTATGGTCTCGGCAAGGTGGGCGAGGTGCTGAGCATCCTGCTCTGGTGTTGTGAGGTGGATGCGTGACTCGCAGCGTGTGCCAAGGAGCAAGCCCACAACAAAAAGGGTATAGATGGTGGCAAGAATTGCCTTCTGTTTTCTATTCTGTTTCATCGTCGTAGCTCGGTTTATTCGTTAAGAATTGCGTTACACTCCTCCAAAAATATCAGGTATGACTCGCCGCCAATCTGTGTGCGGAAGGCCTCCTGATGCGCCTTGAGGTTCTCCGATGCGGCATGGAATGCCTCGTATGTCTCGGCATCTTTTACTGCTGTGGCAAGCTCGTAACTAAGCTCGTATGCCGCATTCAGGTGATTCTGCTCGTCGATGATAATCTCGCTTTTCTTCTCTGCGCCACACGCCGCGAGGGCTATGGCCATAGCGAGGATAATGCACTTTTTCATCTCTATTTCGTCTTTTTTATTGGTTACTCTACGTATACCACCAAGCCCTTGAGGTACTCGCCCTCGGGGTGGTAGATGTTAATAGGGTGGTCGGCAGGCTGTGTGAGCTGGCCTATGATACGCACCTTGCGGCGTGCTATGGCTGCGGCGGTGAATATCGTGGTGCGGAATAGGTCGCGGCTTACGGCCTGCGAGCAGGAGAAGGTGAAGAGGATGCCTCCTGGGCGAATCTTCTCCAAGGCACGGGCGTTGATCTTCTTATATCCCTGCAGTGCGTTACCCAACACCTTGTGGTGCTTGGCAAAGGCTGGGGGGTCGAGGATGATAAGGTCGTAGTCCGAGTCGATATCCTTTAGGTACTCCACAGCGTTGCAGGCGATGGCCTTATGAGGGGCATCTGCGCCAAAGTTGAGCGTGACATTCTCCTCGGCGAGCTTCACGGCGCGCTCCGAGAGGTCAATAGATACCACCTCTGTAGCACCGCCCGCCATAGCAGCAACTGAGAAACCTCCCGTGTAGCAGAAGGTATTTAGCACCTTGCGTCCTTTGGAGTATTGGCGTACCAAGTCACGGTTTACGCGCTGGTCGATGAAGAAGCCAGTCTTCTGACCCTCCTCCCAGTTGACCTTGAACTTAAGGCCATTCTCCAACACCACGGTGTCGCGCGTGGCGGTGTGCCCCCAAAGATAGCCGTCTATAGCTCCCAACTCAGCCTTGAAGGGGAGTGTCTGCGAGCTCTTGTCGTAGATAGCCTCGAGGTTGTCGCCGTATGCCGCACGGAGTGCCTCGGCAATAGCTGCGCGAGAGTGGTACATACCCACAGAGTGGCACTGCACAACGGCGATGCGCTCATATATGTCGATCACAAGACCTGGCAGTAGGTCGCCCTCGCCGTGAACTAAGCGGTAGCAGGTAGTCTCCTTACTGTCGCTGAGACCCAGGGTTTTACGTATGTTTAGGGCCTCGGCGATGCGGCGATTCCACCACTGCTGGTCGATATCCTCCTTCTCGAATGTCAGCACTCGCACGGCGATAGAACCTATCTGCCAGTGGCCGCGAGCTATGAACTCTCCCTGCTTGGTCACTACGTCTACGATATCGCCCTCCTTGAGTGGGTTGCTACCCTCGGTGATACGCTCTATAGCGCCCGAAAATACCCAAGGGTGACAACGTTGTAGCGACTCCTCCTTTCCACGACGTAGGTGGATGATGTTGAATTTCTCTGCCATAATATGGTGTTATTCTTTGTGTTGCTCTTTTGGTGAATGTGTGTGGCGGTGGTGTCTGCGGCGACGGTGGGGCTTGTGTGGCGGCTCCGAAGCCTGCAGCGTAGGCATAACCGATATGATCTTAAGTGGCTCGCTCTTGGGCTCCACGCGCTGCAACTCACTTAGAATCTCGATGCAGACCCACGCATCCGTGGCGGCATATTCGAGCTGCTGCTGTGTAAGACTTTCGGCTTCCCAGTTGCTGAGTCTCTGAGCTTTAGATACTCGCTTGCCGAGCACTATTGCCGAGAGTTTGCGCAGACTCTTCTCCTCGATTCCCCATCGCGACGCCTCCACCTGAAGGTCCACGAAGCCTGCGGCGTGGAAGTTACGTAGCGCGTGCAACGCTCGTATGTCGCCCGTTACATCTGCACCCACCTTGAGTATCTGGCTTGAGCCGAGAATCTTCAGGATGCGGTTATCGAGACGTATGTGCGAGAGGCGAAATAGGTAGCAGGTGTCGGGTGTTGAGAGCTGCAGTAGTCCCACCTTATACGACACGCCGGCACGAAACGAGGGACGTGTCTCGGTGTCGAAGCCGATGATGGTGTGACGCTTGAGATCCTCGCACGCCGCCTCTATCTGCTCCGCCTTATCCACGACAACTATACGCCCTTCGAAGCGTGCAGCGTCGAGTGCCGCAACACTATCGTTATCTATCGTCTTCTGAAACGCCATCGTCTACAACCTGAGAGTTATTAAATTCAAATGCAAAGCACAAAGTTACTCAATAATTTCCAGTTTTCCGCTCAATGCAATCGAAATTTTTTCCATTCGCAGCAATTTGTCGATATGCTCGACAATCTCCTTATCCTCTGCGGCGATCTGTGCGACTATCTCCTTAACGCTTAACTTATTGTTGGTGAGTAGGTTGAGAATCTGTTTGTCGATGTCGATATTCTCGCGCACGGGGGCGAGACGTTTCGCACGACATATATCGCACACGCCACAAGGCTGAGCCTCTCGCTGCCCGAAATACTCCTCGATGATGGTGCTACGACACTGCTCCGTGGAGTCGACATAGTGTAGCATATTGTTGAATCGCTCGATGGCGAGGTCGTAGCGGTGGTGATAGGTCTCTGGGGCTATGAATATGTCGGAGGTTGCCAGACGCTCCGAGTTGAAAAATATCATCGGCGAGTGGGATGCAGGGATGTAGCGTATTATGTGCATACGCCACAGCATCTTCAGCAGCTCGTGTACACGCTCTGGAAAGAGGTTTGCCGCGGCGGCGATGTTCAGCTCGTCGATGGAGCGGAAGTGGGTGAAGACACCGTTGTAGAGACGCAGTATCGAGTAGAGCATCGCATCCATATCGTTGCCTCCAGCATTGAGCTTATAGAGTGCATCGCGGCTGCAGCAGAACATCAGCTTCGCTGGGTTATCCTGCTCGTCAATGAGCGTCATTAGGTTGTTTTGCTCCAGTAGTTTAAGGGCATTTATGACGTTGTTCGACGAGAGGCTTGCGCGGTGGCAGAAGTCGTAGATGTTGAATACGAACGACGCCCCCTCGCCATCGCCGATGGCAACTTGTAGGTAGTTACATATAAGCTCGTAAATGTGCTTTATGGATGGTATGGGCGGGAACTCAGCCTTGAAAAGACGCTCCACACGCTCCCTGTCATCAGGGCCGAGAAGAAGCACGGCATAGCTGCGTCTGCCATCACGCCCTGCGCGTCCCGCCTCCTGGTAGTATGCCTCGAGCGAGTCGCAAAGGCTGTAGTGTACCACAAAGCGCACATCGGCCTTGTCGATACCCATACCAAAGGCGTTGGTGGCAACTATGATGCGCACCTTGCCTTGCTGCCACTCATCTTGGCGTATGCTGCGCTCCATTGCTGGGAGTCCGGCGTGGTAGAAACTTGCCTCGTAGCCATCACCTCGCAGCTGCTCGGCAAGTTGCTCGCACCCCTCGCGTGTTCGCATATAGACAATTCCTGAGCCAGGGACATTGTCCACCACGCGCCTCAGGTGGTAGTACTTATCCTCCACCTCGCGCACGACATACGAGAGATTGGGTCGCGCGAAGCTTGTGCGCAGAATATGCGACTCCTTGAAGCCGAGATGATACATTATATCCTTGGCTACTATCTCTGTTGCTGAGGCTGTTAGCGCGAGAAACGTTGCGTCGGGAGCATACTCGCGAAGCTCGGCAATACGCAAATACGAAGGGCGGAAGTCGTAGCCCCACTGCGATATGCAGTGCGCCTCGTCTACAGCGATTAAGCTAATACGCATCCTGCGCAGGCGAACTCGGAACGCCTCGGTCGAGAGACGCTCAGGAGCAATATAGAGCAATTTTACATCGCCGTATGTGCAGTTGTCGAGGGCAATCTCTATGCGTCGCGCATCCATACCCGAGTGTACCGCCACGGCCGAGATACCACGCTTGTGTAGCTGGTCCACCTGATCCTTCATCAGTGCGATGAGTGGTGTCACAACAATCGTGAGTCCCTCCATCATAAGTGCTGGAACTTGGTAGGTGAGCGACTTGCCACCTCCTGTGGGCATCAGCGCAAGGGTGTCGCGCCCCGCAAGCACCGAGGTTATGATGTCGCCCTGCACGGGACGAAATGCCTCGTAGCCCCACACCTTGTGGAGTATATCCTCGGCCGAGGATAGGAGTATCTTTTCGTCCTGCTCTGTCATAGTCTGAAGTCGTAAAATTGTTCTTGGATCACGGCGCGTGCGAGAGCCGATAATCCCCATTGCGATGCCAAAGTTACAATTTTTTATGCAGTTATCCATTGCTCTGAAAAATTTTTCTTATCTTTGTCGCGTAACTCGTTAATATATAGTATGAAGATAAAGGCGCAGTACAAGGTTCGCGAGATGGCGGGAGAGCACGTTGTGATTATGCAGGGCCGCCACGGTAAGGATCTAACCAAGATAATCTCACTCAACGAGAGTGCGTTATATTTGTGGCGAGAGGTAGAGGGGAAGGAGTTTGATGTTGTTCGTATTGCAAATCTTTTGGAGGAGTACTACGGTATTGACGATGTTGTCGCGCAGCGCGATGCACAGCGTTGGGTCGAGAAGCTCGACGAGTGCGGATTATTGGAGTAGGAGATTAGGCTTATGGCGAGACGTAGAGCTTTATATTCGTTTGTTATGGTGACAATATATGTTGTCGCCACGATGCTCTCGTCCCTGTCGCTCATCTTCTGCGACCACCACCATCCATACCACCACTATCACAGTAGCGAGTGTGGTGCTGCGGGGTGTGACTGTGGCGCAGGGGTTACTTTAAGTGCCGATTGCTGCGACCATCATCACCCGATTCTTGGTGATAACCACACCGACTATATCGATTCGTCGAACCGTCACAACTCTCGAGCATCACACGCCTTGGCGCTTATGATGGCTCCGGTGGTTGTGGGTAACGTTATGAACGAGCAGTCGCTCTGCCGTGTTGATTTCGCCTCGTTGCTTATAGAGACCGACTATGGGCTGCCATCTGCTGTATACATATCCTCTGCGGGGTTGCGCGCCCCTCCCTGTTTGGCTTAACCGTCTCGTAGCGAGGTGGTTTGCTATCCTGTGTGTCGGGATAGAGAGTATGTTATTAACCAATTAAGCCAATACAAATAATGAAAAAATCTATATTTCTATTAGTCGTAATGTTGTGCCTGCCGATGTTGGTAATGGCGCAGCGTACCTTGTCGGGCAGGGTTACCGACGCAAATAATGGACAGCCTCTCGTGGGTGCCACACTCTACTGGAAGAATACCACTGCTGGTGCTACCTCTACTACCGATGGCAGCTACTCGCTTAAGCGCGTATCGGGTTTTGAGACTCTTGTTGTCGACTTCCTCGGCTACGATGTTGTGGAGATGGAGGTGGCTAAGGATGCCGCAACCCTCGACATCGAGCTAATCCCATCGGCTGTGGATATCGACGAGGTTGTCGTGGAGGGTCAGCAGCGCGGTAACTATGCCAAGAGCAGCGGTATCACACGCTCGGAGCAGATCTCGTTTGCCGGATTGTGCAAGATGGCGTGCTGCTCGCTCGCGGAGTCGTTCGAGAACTCAGCTTCGGTGACTGTGGGTTATAGCGATGCTATCTCGGGAGCGCGACAGATCAAGATGCTCGGCTTGGCAGGTACATATACCCAGATTTTGGATGAGAACCGCCCTATTATGCAGGGCGCGGGTGCTACCTACGGCCTTAGCTATACGCCAGGTATGTGGCTCAACTCCATCCAGGTGTCGAAGGGTGTCGCTTCGGTAACTGCGGGTCACGAGGCTATCACAGGTCAGATTAACCTCGAGCACCGCAAGCCTACCGACGACGAGCGTTTTTTCCTAAACCTCTACTTCGACTCGGAGCTTCGTCCCGAGATCAACGTCTCGTCGGCTATTCCACTTACTAAGGATAAGAGCCTCTCGACGGTGATTATGGCGCACGGCTCTCTCGATACGTCGCACCACGATATGAACCACGATGGCTTTGCCGATATGCCAAAGTCGAACCAGATAAACGTAGCAAATAAGTGGTTATGGCAGAATAGCGGCGGCGTGCAGCTTCGCTGGGGTTGGAAGGTTGTCAACGAGAACCGCCTCGGTGGTGAGATGGCATATAAGAAGGATCTCTACGACGAGATGATGAGCAATCCACTTGCTACGCCATACGGCTCGCAGATCCATAACCGCAATATCAACGCATACGTCAAGCTCGGCATCCCTGTGGGTTATGAGCGTACCTTCACTGGCGACCCTGATGATGCTGTGCAGAACAACGTGGCGATGATTCTAGATTATGACAACTACCTCACCGACTCATACTTCGGTATCAACAACGTAGATGTTATGGAGGATGCCTTCCGCTTCAATGCCACCTACGCCCACTACTTCACACAGCGCTCGTCTCTCAATGCTGGTGTGTCGGGATATCTGCGCCTGATGGACAACAACTATCTTCAGCAGAGCGTCTCGGAGGCGGGTGTCATAGCGCCAATGTGGAGCGTAGATGGCAAGTCGATGCTTGCCGAGCCAGGTGTTTTTGCTGAGTATACCTATAACATCGAGGAGAAGTTCTCGTTGGTAGTAGGTGTTCGTGGCGACTATTCGATGGTTGATGGTAGCTACTACTACGATTCGAAGCCGCAGCTGCTCCTCACGCCACGCTCACACATAAAGTGGAACATCACGCCACGCACCACGCTTCGTGCCTCGGCAGGTATGGGCTACCGTCGCCAGAACCTCGTGACCGACAACATCTGGATGATGACCACATCGCGAAATATCGTTATGAACAGCGACGATCCTGCGTTGCCAAAGCTCACTGACGATATGGAGGCTGCTGCGACATTCGGAGGTAGCATCTCGCAGACATTCCGCCTTGCGGGTGACGACCAGACAACAATCAGCTTCGACTACTTCCGCACGCAGTTCCTCAACACTATGGTCTTTGACCAGGAGACTGCCGACAATACTATACTTATATATAACACCGATGGTAAGTCCTATACCGATAACTTCCAGGTGGACTTCAACTGGACACCATTCCGCGGCTTCGACCTCTTCGCTACATTCCGCTACACAAATGCGAAGATGACCTTGGAGCGCGATGGTAAGCAGTATCTCGTGGAGCGTCCGCTCACCTCACGTTATAAGGGTCTTATCAACATCCAGTATGCCGTGCAGCGCTGGGTATTCGACGTTACCGCACAGTTGAACGGCCCTATGCGACTCCCAGAGTTGGGTGGCGACCTCGTTAAGGCGCAGACCAATCCAGAGTTGTCTCCAGTATATCCTATGTTCTTCGCGCAGGTGAGCTACAAGATGAGTAACCTCACGCTCTACCTCGGTTGCGAGAACATCGCAAACTACTTACAGGGTGTCGATGGTCACGGCAACACGCCTATCGTGGGTGTGCCATATCACGATGGCTTCAACTCTTCACAGGTGTGGGGTCCGCTTATGGGTCGTAAGTTCTATATTGGTCTCCGACTAAATATATACTAATTTGTTGTGATAAGCAGTCAATTTTACCGAGCGTTGTATCTAACTGCTTCTGACAACAAATTGCAAATAGGTATAATATTTATAAAATAGATACGTTAACTTAATAAAACATTATAAGACTATGAAGAAGATTATTTTGGTGCTTTTCGTAGCACTTTTCAGCGTAGCAGTAGCTGACGCACAGCAGCCTAAGAAGGGCGAGAAGCACTATGTGACCGTTGAGTTTATCACATCTCTCGACTGCCAGGGTTGCGCTAAGAAGATCAACGACACACTCCCTTATGAGAAGGGTGTTCGCGATGTTAAGATTGATGTGCCTACAAAGGTTGTTACCGTAACCTACGACCCTGCAAAGACCAACAACGAGGCTATCATCAAGGCCTTCGCAAAGGTTAAGATCGAGGCATCGGTAAAGGAGGGTTGCGCAGAGGGTTGCTGTGATCACAAGCACGAGGCTGCAAAGCAGGAGTGCAAGGATGAGTGCTGCGATGGTCACGCTCACAGCCACAAGCACTAATAGGTGGCGTGCAAATAAAAAGAGGTCGGTATTGCGCCGACCTCTTTTTATATATATGGATAGCTCCTACATCTCAAACTTCTCGCCCATAAACCAGCGCGGTAAGTTGCAACCAATCCAGTTGCCCACAACAGAGCAGAGCCACGCGCCAACCATCCACATCGCAAAGTCGCCATTGAGGATCGCCTCCCAGTAGTAGAAAGCGTCGGCGATGCAGTGCGGAAGTCCACACATAATAAACACCGGAACACCATACAGCAGCGGGAGGTAGTTACCCTTGCGCGAGCCGTAGAGTGCCAGCGTCACGATAACACCTGTGCCGATGGAGGTCACAATGAGTCCATACCACGATGCTGCCTCGCGCGCTGCCATAATGGTGCTGAGCGTCGCGAGAGAGTTCTCGTTCATAGAGTAGTAGCCTATGTATGCCATTGCCAAGCAGCCCACGACGTTGAGTAGAACCATAGGCAGCAGCTGCAACGACTCCTTATATGGCAAGTAGCCAGCCTTACCCGTAAAGAGCAGCGACCCACTTAGCGACACTGTCATAAGGCCAAAGGCGAACAACACAGCGCCACCCAAGCCCCCGACGTGGAGAAAGACAAGGCCTGCAATGCCGATAAGTAGTCCGGCGAAAATTGATAGTGAAATAAATGGTTTCATAAGTCATCAAAAAAGTGGGGAGTGTCTAACCAATCTTTAGGCACTCCCCATTTAGTTAGGTGGCTTCTATGATTATAGAACAATGTTAATAATCTTACCCTTCACCACGATAATCTTCTTCGGTGCCTTACCCTCGAGCCACTTCTGTGCGCCCTCAGTGGTTACGATATGCTTCACAATATCATCCTGTGTAAGGTCGAGAGCATACTCCTGCTTGAAGCGCAACTTGCCGTTGATCATTACAGGATACTCAAACGAGTTCTCAACGAGGTGCTCAGGGTTAAACTCTGGGAACTTAGCATCGCAAACTGTAGTCTCGTGACCCATAGCGTGCCACAACTCCTCGGCGATGTGTGGTGCAAATGGTGCGATAAGGGCTGTCAGAGGCTCCAAAATCTCACGCTTCGAGCACTCTCCCAACTCGTTGAGGCAGATCATAAATGCCGCAACGGAGGTGTTGAACGAGAAGTTCTCGATATCTTCAGAAATCTTCTTAATGGTCTTATGTAGGCTCTTCAACTCGGCAGGTGTAGCCTTCTCGTCGTTAATGAGGAACTCGCCATCGCGGTTGTAGAACTTCGACCATAAGCGGCGCAAGAACTTATGCACACCGTCGATACCGTTGGTATCCCAAGGCTTCGACTGCTCGAGCGGACCGAGGAACATCTCATACATACGAAGTGTGTCGGCACCGTATGCCTCGACGATATAGTCTGGGTTCACGACGTTGAACATCGACTTCGACATCTTCTCGATAGCCCAGCCGCAGATATATTTACCATCCTCCAAGATAAACTCTGCATCGCGGAACTCTGGACGCCACTGGCGGAATGCCTCGAGGTCGAGGATGTCGTTCTTGACGATGTTTACGTCGACGTGAATCTCCTGTGTCTCGTACTCCTTCTTAAGGCCGAGCGACACAAACTTGTTAGTACCCACCACGCGGTATACGAAGTTCGAACGACCCTGAATCATACCCTGGTTCACGAGCTTCTTGAATGGCTCCGACTCACAGACGTAGCCCAAGTCGTAGAGAAACATATTCCAGAAGCGTGAGTACATAAGGTGACCCGTAGCGTGCTCGATACCACCAACGTAGAGGTCTACGTTGCGCCAATACTCGTTAGCCTCCTTTGATACCAAGCCCTCGTTGTTGCGAGGATCCATATATCGGAGGAAGTATGCCGATGAGCCTGCGAAGCCCGGCATTGTCGAAAGCTCGAAAGGATGACCCTCCTCGTTGCACCAACCCTCGACACGTGCCAAAGGTGGCTCGCCCTCGGCTGTAGGACCGAAGTTCTCGATAGGTGGCAATGTGAGAGGCAACTTATCATCCGCAAGGCGATATGCCACATCATCCTTATAGTAGATAGGGAATGGCTCGCCCCAGTAGCGCTGGCGAGAGAAGATAGCATCGCGCAAGCGGTAGTTCACAAGGCGCTTACCCAGGCCACGGCGCTCCACCTCCGCAAACATAAAGTCGATAGCCTCCTTAACATCCATACCGTTTATGATGTCGGAGTTGATGAGTTTACCCTCCTTAGCATCGTAAGACTCAACCTCGAGGTTACCACCCTCAACAACAGGGATGATATCGAGACCGAAGTGGCGCGCAAAGGCGTAGTCGCGTGAGTCGTGTGCAGGAACTGCCATAATAGCACCTGTACCATAGCCCGAGAGCACATAGTCCGAGATGTAGATAGGAATTTTGTTGCCAGTGAATGGGTTGATGGCAAACGAGCCAGTCTTAACGCCGCTTACGCGCTTGGTGTCGGCAATACGCTCACGCTCCGAGCGACGCTTAGTCTCAGCGATATATGCCTCCACAGCCTCGCGGTTCTCCTCCGTTGTGAGCTCTGCTACCCACTCGTGCTCTGGCGCGATAACCATAAACGTAACGCCATAGATGGTATCAGGGCGTGTGGTGAAGATCTCCAACTTACGATCCGACTCTGCAACGTCGAAGAATACCTGAGCACCTACCGAGCGGCCGATCCAGTTACGCTGAATCTCCTTCAACGACTCGCTCCACTCCAACTTCTCCAGACCGTCCAACATACGCTGTGCGTAGGCCGTAACGCGCAACAACCACTGCTTCATACGCTTCTGCTCCACAGGGTGACCACCACGTACTGAAAGACCCTCCTTAACCTCGTCGTTGGCAAGCACTGTGCCCAGCGCAGGACACCAGTTTACCATCGTGTCGGCGCGGAAGGCAAGGCGGTAGTTCTGAAGCACCTGCTCGCGCTCTGCCTCGCTGTATGCTCCCCACTCCGCAGCTGTAAAGTTGAGGGCTGTGGTCTGTGCGGCATCCAAACCCTCGGTACCGCACTCCGCGAAGTGTGCCACAAGGGCGGTGATAGGCTCAGCCTTCTGGGTCTTGTTGTTATACCAGTGGTCGAACATCTTGAGGAATGCCCACTGTGTCCAGTGGTAATACTCTGGCTCGCAGGTGCGCACCTCGCGCGACCAGTCGAACGAGAAGCCGATCTTATCGAGCTGTGAGCGGTAGCGTGCGATATTCTCCTCGGTGGTCACGGCAGGGTGCTGACCTGTCTGGATGGCATACTGCTCCGCAGGCAGACCGAAAGCGTCGTAACCCATAGGGTGTAACACGTTAAAGCCCTTCTGACGCTTGTAACGTGAGTAGATATCCGATGCAATGTAGCCGAGTGGGTGGCCTACGTGAAGACCCGCACCCGATGGATATGGGAACATATCCAAGACGTAGAACTTAGGACGCGATGGGTCTACATCCACTTTGTAGGTACCCTCCTCGCTCCAACGCTTCTGCCATTTTTGCTCAATGGCTTTAAAATTGTACTCCATAAATTGTTGGTTTATATATTGTTATTTAATCTTCATCGTCGTCAATAAACGCTCCGTCATCGTAGTAGAAACCCTCCATCAGAGCATCTATGTCGCGTCGCTCCTTCTTCGTAGGGCGTCCTGTGCCGCGGTCGCGGAATACGAAGATGGTCTCGTGTGGTACGTTCAGCTTATCGAGCTCCTCCTGCGGTGTGCAGTTGAGGCAGTACATAGGCACGTTCTTGGCGGGCTGGCGGCTCGACACAAGATCAAGAACCTTGTAGCTGTATGTCACTCTCTCGCGGCGCACCGAGATCATATCGCCAATCTTCACCTCGCGTGAGGGCTTGGCATAGGCGTCGTTCACCATCACGCGGTTTTGGCGTATGGCATCTGCGGCGTCGCTGCGTGTCTTGAACACTCTGATAGCCCAGAGGTATTTGTCTAATCGTATATCGCTCATAACTTGTTGTTTGTCTTAATGTATGGCATTCTGCTGACGCTGAGGATCATACCCAGGGCCATCGACATCGAAAGTAGCGACGATCCTCCGCGCGATATCAGTGGCAGCGTCTGTCCCGTCTCGGGGAATATGTTTACCTGCACCACAATGTGAAGCATCGCCTGAGTGGTGATCAGCAGTCCGAGTCCTGCGGCCATAAGCGTCGGGAATGCCGTGACACACCGCCTGCAGATCTCTATCGAGCGGAAGGTGATCCATAGGTAGAGCAGCATAAGCATTATGGCGGCTATAGCGCCATACTCCGATGCGAAGAAGGCAAAGGCGTAGTCACTCTCGGGGTGTATGACCACAGCTCGCGAGGTGCTGTGTCCCGCACCCTCACCCGTGAGACCTCCGTTGTGTATGGCAATCATAGCTCGTTGTGTGTCCGAGAGCTCGTAGACATAATCTCTGCGGCTGTCGGTCGTAAGCTCCATAATCCAGCGTGTGAGGCGTGTGAAGGCCGTGTCGCCACGTCCCAGGCCTATGAGCGATAGGAGTGTGAAGCCTACGATGGCTACAGTAGCTCCTATGCCTATGGTCTTGGCAAGCTCACGCTTAGGTACGCGACCTATGTAGAGCGTAAGCATCGATGCCAGTCCGATGATGACTGCCGAGGAGATATGTGCCGGGGCGATAACCACACACGAGATGATCACAGGACTAAGCAGTGGCCAGGTGTTCTCCCTCAGTATGCGCTGCTGCTTAGGCTCTTTCAGGCGCAGCGATGTGGGGAGTAGTTGCACCTTGTCGATGTTGTGTTGGCGGTCGGCCATACGCAGCGCAAGCATAAGTATGGTCGCCACCTTGAGAAGCTCCGAGGGCTGGAACTGGAATGGACCTATAGGGAGCCATCGCGCAGCACCATTCATCGACGTACCCACGAAATAGGTGGCAATAGTGAGTAGCACGCTGCACCAGTAGAAG
Source organism: Alistipes sp. (assembly GCA_017630455.1). GTDB lineage: Bacteria > Bacteroidota > Bacteroidia > Bacteroidales > Rikenellaceae > Alistipes. The sequence continues at coordinate 68,869 of JAGBVG010000084.1, forward strand.
GCCTTTGCCCAGCGGTGATAGAAGGTGTAGTTTATCTTGTGTGTGACAAATATCACAGGCACCGACATCACCAAAATGAGCATTATCTGCTGGCGTAGTGACTCCGTGGTTGTGAGGCTCGACGATATGTCGTATGCCATCTTTGCAGTCGACGAGTAGACCACAAGGATGGATATGACGATCAGCGCTGCGTATATGATCCACAGCGTGCGGTCGCCTTCAAGTATCGGAGTGCGCAGACTCTCTTCAGATCTCTCTTTGCCGCTCATCGTTACTTGTTTAAGATATTCTTAGCCACCCACTCCTTGAACTGTCGACCGCGATCCTCGTAGTTGCGGAAGAGGTCGAAGCTCGCGCAAGCAGGCGAGAGAAGTACGGTGTCGCCAGGTGCTGCAACGTCGCGTGCCGCAGCCATAGCCTCCTCGAGGGTGTGGCAGTCGCGGATAACGGGGATGATGCCTGCAAAGTCGCGCTTTAGCTTGGCATTATCCACACCCATACACACCAGAGCCTTCACCTTGCGGCGTGCAAACTCCTTCAACGGTGTGTAGTCGTTGCCCTTGTCCGTACCTCCAGCAATCCATACCGTAGGACGCTTCATACTCTCCAAGGCGTACCATACCGAGTCGACGTTTGTGGCCTTCGAGTCGTTGATCCACTCTATGTCATCGTGCTTACCTGCAGGCTCGAGACGATGCTCCACAGGCGAGAAGTCATATATAGAGCGTTTGATGACCTTAGGATCTACGCCCGCAGCAAGGGTTGCCAAGGCTGCCGACATAGCATTGTAGACGTTGTGCATACCCTCGATCTTCATCTTGCGCGTGTCGATAGTCACCGACTTCTTGCCCACGGTGGCAGTGAAGGTGTGACCCTCGAGAATAGCATCGCCGTCGCCACTTGCTATGGCTGTGTTGATGGCAAACGGAAGCTGGTGCGCGCGGAGCGAGTCGTCCATCTCCGTGAGCATCTGCTGCGTAGTAGGGTCATCGGCCGAGAAGATGAAGTAGTCGGCCGTAGTCTGATTCTGCGTGATACGCATCTTGGAGCGGGCATAATTCTCGAGTTTGTAGTCGTAGCGGTCGAGGTGGTCGGGTGTGATGTTGGTGAGCACGCCGATATCGGCCTTGAACTTATAGCATCCATCGAGCTGGAACGAACTAAGCTCCAGCACGTGCCAGAAGTATTTATCTGTAGCCACCGAGTAGGCGAAGCTCTCGCCGATGTTACCACCGAGCGACACCTTGCGACCCGCGTCGGTCATAATCTTATAGATGAGCGAGGTTGTGGTGGTCTTGCCATTCGAGCCTGTGATGCAGATGGTCTTGGCAACGCCCTTATATCGTGCTGCGAACTCTATCTCCGAAATCACAGGGATGCCACGCTCGCGGATCTTCTGAACCATAGGGGCAGTGTCGGGGATGCCTGGAGACTTGATAACCTCCTGAGCATCGAGGATACGCTCCTCGGTGTGCTGTCCCTCCTCATACTCCACACTCCACTCATCGAGGCGCGCCTTGAACTTATCGGCAATCTTGCCCATATCCGAGAGGAATACATCGAAACCCTTTTTCTTTGCAAGGATGGCTGAGCCGTAGCCCGAGATACCGCCACCCAAAACTGCTATCTTACGTTTCATATCGAGTGAGTTTTTGTTACTGAATCTTAAGTGTTATAAGTGTCATCGCTGCCATTAGCAACGAGATGATGAAGAATCGCATCATAATCTTGGTCTCGAAGAGCCCCTTCTTCTGGTAGTGGTGGTGGAGAGGCGACATTAGGAATATGCGTCGTCCCTCGCCATACTTCCTCTTCGTATATTTGAAATATCCCACCTGAAGCATCACCGAGAGGGCCTCGACGAGGAATACTCCGCAGAGGAGTGGCAGAAGCAGCTCCTTGCGAATACATAGCGCGAAGACCGCGATGATACCTCCGATGGTGAGCGAGCCAGTGTCGCCCATAAAAATCTGCGCTGGGAAAGAGTTGTACCACAAGAAGCCGATCAACGCTCCCGCAAATGCAGCAGCAAAGATTATCAGCTCGCCGCTATGGGGGATATACATAATGTTGAGGTAGTCGGAGTAGATGATATGTCCCGAGAGGTAGGCGAGGATACCCAGCACCAGGACTATAGGCACGGATACTCCCGTGAGGAGTCCGTCGATGCCATCCGTGAGGTTTGCTCCATTCGACACCGCGGTGATAACGAATATCGCAACGATGATATAGAGCAGCCACGCGAGGGTGTCGTTGCCGCCGGTGAAGAACTTATAGTCGAGCATCGTATCCTTGAGGAACGGAATCGAGGTCTTGGTGGTTTTCTCAGGAGTGGTACTGATAACCTGCTTCTCGATGTAGCTGCTCACAACCTCGCCAGTCTGCACATCGGTGATGTTGTAGCGTGTGGTCTCAAAGTTCTTCTCGTGGATCACGATATCCTCCGAGAGCCACATCGTAGTACCCACGATGATGCCTAAGCCCACCTGTCCCACAATCTTGAAACGTCCGTTGAGACCCTCCTTGTTGTGGCGGAAGACCTTGATATAGTCGTCGAGGCCGCCGATGAAGCCGAGCCACAGCGTGGAGATGAGCATAAGCTGGATGTATACGTTGTGGAGATCACCGAAGAGGAGCACGGGGATTATCACCGCGAGGATGATGATTATGCCACCCATCGTAGGTGTGCCCTTCTTTTGCAGCTGTCCCTCGAGGCCGAGGTCGCGGATATCCTCGCCAATCTGCTTGCGCTTGAGCATACGTATGATGCGCTTGCCAAAGACTATGGCTATTAGCAGCGAGAGTATGATGGCTGCGGCGGAGCGCACCGAGATATACTCGCCGACACGCATTCCAGGGAGGTCGGTGTTCTGGTTGAGGTATTCAAAAAGTGTATATAGCATTGTGAGTTAGTTTATTCGTGAGTTTGTGAATTAGTTGTTGTGTGTCGCTTCAAAGGCGTTGCGCACCTCCTCGCGGTCGTCGAAGTGGTGCTTCTGGGTGCCGATAATCTGGTAATCCTCGTGACCCTTGCCCGCGATAAGGATTATATCTCCTGCGTGTGCAAGCATCGCGGCGGTGCGTATAGCCTCCCTGCGGTCGGTGATGCGGAGATAGTTCTTTGCCGAGCCTACGCCAGCTACCACATCGTCCAAGATCGCTTCGGGCGACTCGGTGCGAGGATTGTCGGAGGTGAATATCGCCGTTGTGGCATACTTCACGGCTATGGCAGCCATCTCGGGGCGTTTGGTCTTGTCGCGATCGCCACCGCAGCCGCATACCACAAAGAGACGCTGCTCGTCGCGACGCCCCTCCTCGATGGTCTGAAGCACATTCTCCAAGGCATCGGGTGTATGTGCATAATCTACGATGGCTATGGCGCGATCCTCGGCGATGATGGTCTCGAAGCGGCCCGCTACGGGTGTGAGCTCGGAGAGTGTTGTGAGGACCTCCAATTTGTCGATGCCGAGCAGTGTCGCAGCGGCATATACCGTGGTGAGGTTATAGGCGTTGAAGCCTCCTGTGAACTTCACCCACACCTCCTGATTATCGATGTGAAGAAGCATACTGTCGGGGAGCATCTCCACAATCTTGGTGCGGAAGTCGGCCATAGAGCGCAACGAGAGGCGGTAGTGCTTGGCATTGCAGTTTTGAAGCATCACCTCGCCATTGCGGTCGTCGATATTCACCACCGCCCACGCATCCTTGCCCAAAGCATCGAAGAACGACTTTTTCGCACGGATATACTCCTTGTAGGTGCCGTGGTAGTCGAGGTGGTCGTGCGTGAGGTTGCTAAAGAGCGCACCCGCGAAGTGCAAACCTTCGATGCGATGCTGTGCCGCGGCGTGTGACGACACCTCCATAAAGCAGTAGTCGCAACCCTCATCGACCATCTCGCGCATCATCTGGTTGAGGCGAATAGAGTCGGGGGTGGTGTGCGTAGAGGCTACGCTACGTTGTGCGATGCGGTATACAACTGTCGAGATAAGACCTGCCTTATAGCCCATTGTCATAAACATATCGTAGAGGAGCGTTGCGGTAGTGGTCTTGCCATTAGTACCCGTAACACCCACAAGGCGCAACTCTCGTGAGGGGTGGTCATAAAATGCTGCAGCCATCTGTGCCATAGCGATATTCGTATCTTCAACCGCGATATAGCTGATGCCCTCCACGCGATTCTCCGGCATACGCTCGCAGACAATAGCCGTAGCACCGCGCTCCACAGCCGAAGATATATAGTTGTGACCATCGCTCTGCGTGCCACGAACGGCAAAGAAGCACGCTCCTGCCTCCACAGCGCGAGAGTCGTAGGTGAGAGAACCGATAATGGGGTTTGTGGGGTTCTCTATCTCTAACGCTCGAACATTGTCGAGCAAATCCTGAAGTCGTTTCATAATCGTTATCTCTATCTCTCCAATAGGAGTTCTATTTTCATATTTTCCGAAATACCTCGTCCCGGCGCGAGGCTCTGGCTCTTGACGCGGCCGCTGCCACGGTGTGATACCTTGAGGCCTGCCTGCTCGAGGATGTATAGCGCATCGCTGAGACCCATACCGCGTACATCGGGAACCTTGCCGCTTTCGATCTTTAGGCCCGAGATCTTCACCTCCTGCTCCTCCACCACGACGCGGCTCCAGCTCTCACCCTCACTGCTATCGTCGATCTTATGTGCGAGTTTGCCGATGGTTGCCACGTGGTTCGTTTTGCCATCCTTGATCGACTCTGGGGCGTATGGCTCGGCAGCCTTGTCGATTGTGGCGTGCAGCGTAGGGTCGTTGGCGTAGATATACTCCATAATATCTGCGGCTACAGGGCCTGCGAGGTCGATACCGAAGTATGTAGGGTGGCTCGGTGTAGCCTGCTTGCATACCGCAACCATAATCGTATACTTGGGATTCTCCTGCGGCATTGTGCATATCATCGAGCCGTAGTAGTAGTTATCCTGCTTGCCGTTTATGCCGTCGCGCATCTGCGCCTTGTCGATGCGGCTCTCGCTGACAAACGTGCTCCACATCTGCGCCGTACCGGTCTTGCAGCCAAAAGGCACGGCCAAATCCCTGAAGTAGCGGTCGGAACGCTCTGCTGCTGCGGCGAGGCAGCTATCCAGAAGCGCAAGGGTCTTGTTGGAGCACATCTTGTCGATGAGCGTAACCACAGGTGTATACTCCACCACTTCGCCGTCGCGCTCTATGCGATCCACAAAGCGGGGAGCTACCATACGTCCCTCGTTTGCCACGCCGTTGTAGAACGTGAGCATATGGATAGGCGGAACATCCAACTCGTAGCCGTATGCCATACGTGGTAGACGCGAGCTGGTGCTACCGCGCTTGTTCCACTCTGGAGTGTCAGCCATAGGGAGCTTGCCCTTACGCTCGCCATACGCCTCGAGACCTATGTAGTCGTTGAAGCGGAGCTTGGCGAGGAAGTCGGTATACTCCTTGGGGTTATCCTTGAATCTCTCGTAGATGGCCTTGGCAAAATAGACATTCGAGGAGTGTGCGAAGCCATCCTTGAGTGTTACGTTGCCGTCGCTATCTTTGCCTGCTGCGTCGTGCGAATCTTCGATCTTCGCAGCACCAATCTTCACAGGGTGGTTGGGGCGCGAGTGCTCGGTATTGACGGTGGTGTAGAGGTCGTAGCCACCAATCTCGAGGAGTGCCATTGCCGAGGCGAGCTTCATAGTCGAGCCGGGGCTTATGGCGGTGCTGAGGGCGTGGTTGTTCACACGCTCGCTATATGTCGTACCACGCTCCGCGCCCGAGCCGAGGCTCACGATACAGAGCATATTTCCGCTCTTTACCTCCATCACCATTGCCACACCAAACGAGCCATTCTGGCGGCGAAGCATAGTGTCGAGGCGTGCGTGTGCCATACGCTGCAGCCCCGCGTCGATGGTGGTGATGATATTTGCGCCATTCTCCACAGGGCGGTTCTTCTTATCCGCCACACGTGTCCAGAAGCCGTGGGCTATCCACTGCTCCTTGCTGCATCCGTTCCTACCTGCGAGGTGGTCGTTGAAAAGACCCTCGAGACCTGTGCCAGGAACCTTCTTGCCATCAACAACGATGGTGTCGTAGCGACCAATGGTCTGGCGAGCTATATCGCCCGAAGGGTAGAGACGCTTGTCGCCAGCCTGTGTCTTGTACACATAGCCTATGTTGCCGTTGAAGATAGGGTAGTTACGCTTCATCATATTCCATTCGTCGATGGTTATGGTGCGCGGAAGGATCTTGTAGGCGCGGCGTTTCTTCTCCTTGCGATTCCACTCCTTGGCAAACATCTTGCGATACTCCGCCTCGGAGATATATTTATAGCCATTCTCCTCGGCATCGGCCTTGGAGAAGTGGGCAGCCAAGAGACGTGATAGGGCGTCGGTGTGCTTGAAGTATGCTGCGGTGTCTGCCTCGATGATTCCCTGCGACCCGAAGTCCAAGAGAATGTCGTAGCGGAGGCTCGATATGGCCAGCGGCTCACCCTCGCGCGAGAAGATTGTGCCGCGGTGTGCCTCGATGTCGCTGAAGCGGTATATGCCACTCTCCATCACTGCGGCGTTGTGGCGCACAGTGGGGCTTATGGCAATGATCCACACGAAGCTCGCGGTGACACCCAAGCCGCAGAAGATCAAAAACGCATATAGCGATTTGATGCGAGCTATGATGTCGTGGCGCGCGGTGCGCGTCCTCGGTCTCTCGCTGCTCTGTCCTCCTGCGTTTTGTTCCCCTGCGTTCTGTCCCTCTTTATGTGTTTGCTGTTCTCTCATTGATTACTCCTTGATTCGTCTGCTGTCGTTGGTCAGGTCGATAAGCTCTATGCCGTGGTGTTTGAGGCGCGCCGTTACATCCTGCTTCGACGACAGACTGTAACGCTCCTCCTCTTTGAGCACTGCACGCTCGTGGAGTACCGAGGCATATTGCTCTCGCTGGCGGTACTCGCGACTGGCGTTGAGCGACATAAAGGTGATGAAGATACTGAAGAAGCACATCAGGGCTATGGCTATGAAGTAGCGGTAGTAGGCGCGGTTGCCCGTGGGGAGTATGCGTCCCGTGGTGATCATAGTCAGCGGATTGAGCCTCTCGCTCCTCTCCTCCTCGTTCTGCTCCTCGTATGCAAAGGGTGTCTCCTCCTCTGCAGCCTCATACTCCGTGTCGGTGTCGTCGACAATGACAACCTCGCGGTGTATGCGTCGCGCCTCCTCGGTCTCAAATCTATCTCTCTCCTGGCGTGTCATAGCTACTCTGCGATTCTCTCGGCTACGCGAAGCTTGGCACTTCGTGAGCGTGGGTTTGTTTCAATCTCCTGGTTGGATGGTACGATGGCCTTGCGTGTTATCACCCTCAGTGGCGTTGTGGCGCGACCGAAAAAGTCCTTCTCGATGACGCCGTCGCAGTTGCCGCTGCGCATAAAGTTCTTCACGAGGCGATCCTCCAACGAGTGGTAGGACATAACGACTAAGCGACCCTCGGGATTCAGGAGCTTGAGGCTCTGCTCCAAGGCCATCTTCAGAGCCTCGATCTCGCCGTTAAGCTCTATGCGCAAAGCCTGGAAGAGCTTGGTGAGAAACTTGGCTTCATCCTTGGGTGGGGTGCAGGGCTTTACCGCCTCAACCAACTCGGCCGTGGTGGTTATAGGCTTCTCAGCGCGAGCACGCTCTATGCAGTTTGCGATCTTCCACGTGGTGTCCAACTCTCCATACTCGGCAAATATCTTCGAGAGTGCCTCGTTGGAGTAGGTGTTTACTATGTCTGCTGCTGTGCGACCGCCGCGGGTGTTCATACGCATATCCAACAGCGCGTCGCCACGGAACGAGAATCCGCGGTGCTTGGCATCGAAGTGGTGCGACGACACGCCGAGGTCGGCAAGGATGCCATCCACCCTCTCCACTCCACGCAGACGCAACGCTCCGCGCACGAAGCGGAAGTTCGACGCCACGAAGGTGTGGCGCTTATCCTTGGGGGCGTTAGCCTCGGCATCGGGATCCTGGTCGAGGGAGTAGAGATGTCCCTCCTCGCCGAGATGTTTCAGGATCTCGCGGGTGTGTCCTCCACCTCCCATAGTGAGGTCTACGTATATGCCATTGGGTTTGATGTCGAGAGCCGAAATACACTCGTCGAGCATCACAGGTACGTGGTATGTTTCGATGGCCATTTTGTGCAAGGTTTTTACATAGTAAAAATAACGCCGCTAAGGTACGAATTTTATCCTAAAAATCGAAATTTTAAACCGGGGAATTATTAACATAAATTTTTCGCGGTTTTTGGGAGTGGGAGAGGTGAATAAAAAAGTAAAGCGGCGAGCTTCAATCGAGGCCCGCCGCTTAGGTGTCTTAACTATTTTGTAATATCCTTTGCGTCAAGATATTAGTAATTCTCGATGACAGCCTCGAGATACTGTTTCCAGATGAGTGCAGCACCACCCAAAATAGCTACATTCTTATCCTGGATGCCGCTCATCAAAAGCTTAACCTTGCCCTTAAAAACGGTGAGCTGATTCTCCTCCATATAGCGGTGTGTAGGCTTGATGATGAAGTCGCCAGCATTTGCCAAACCACCGAAGAGGATGATGGCCTCGGGAGAGGTGATGGCTGTGAGGTCGGCAAGAGCCTCGCCAAGAACGCGGCCTGTGCGCTCGAAGGCCTCGAGGGCGATAGGGTCGTTCTTCTTTGCTGCATCCGAGAGCATCTTAGCCTCGAACTTGTCGTAAGGAATAGAGCGAAGCTCGCTGTCGCAAGTCATCGTTGCCATAAGTTCGAAGGCGGTGCGCTTGATACCTGTAGCCGATACGTATGCCTCGAGGCAACCCTTGCGACCGCAACCGCACTGGCGGCCTGTCTGTCGCGATGCCACGGCGATGTGTCCGTACTCACCTGCGAAGCCGTCGCTGCCGTATACCATCTCGCCATTACATACGATGCCCGAGCCGAGACCTGTGCCGAGGGTGATCATAGCAAAGTCCTTCATACCGCGAGCGTTACCGAATACCATCTCGCCGATTGCCGCAGCATTTGCATCGTTGGTAATCATAACCTTAACACCCTCGAAGTGTTTGCCCAAATCCTCCACAAACTTGAAGATTCGGATGGAGTCGGGACGTGGATCGGTAGGATCCTCGAACTTCCAGAGGTTTGCCGGAGTCTCAATCTCACCTGTGTGGATACAGGCATTTGGTGCGCCCACACCGATACCTATAAGTTCGCACTCTGGCTGCGAGGCAATCACCTCCTTCATAGCCTCAGCCAAGGTGTTGATGTAGGGCTTGTAGTCGTCGTAATATCTGAATTTTTCGGTAGATATTTTACCCTCTGCAACAACATTTCCATCCTCGTCAACAAGGCCAAAAGCTGTATTGGTACCGCCGATATCGATACCCATTGCAAGTTTTTTCATCATAACAATTTGCGAATTTGTAAAAATAATTGGTCAAAGTTACCAAAATAATTTTAATCTAAGCAAAAAAAATATTAATTTTGAGCCATAAATTTAATATAAGGTAATTATTACATAACCAAATAGATTATGACACATACCAACAGCGAGATACTGGAACTTTTTGAGGGGGCTTTGGCGCAGATACAGACTCCCGAGGAGCCAGAACTTCTCTATGCCCCTATCATATACTCGATGTCGGGTGGTGGCAAGCGTCTTCGTCCGGTGTTGCTTCTTATCACTGCCGAGGCTTTTGGCGGCGATGTTGAGGCTACTATGCCTGCAGCCCTTGCGGTGGAGATATTTCACAACTTCACGCTTCTGCACGACGATATTATGGATAATGCTGCGGTGCGTCGTGGCAAGCCTTCGGTCTTTGCGAAGTGGGGTGGTAATGTCGCGCTGCTCTCGGGTGATGCTATGCTTATCACGGCATACAAGCATCTCGCGCGTGTAGCTCCTGCGGTGTTGCCTCGTGTGATGACCATATTCAGCGATATGGCGTTGGAGGTGTGCGAGGGTCAGCAGTATGATATGGATTTCGAGAGTCTCGACAGGGTGTCGGTGGAGGAGTATCTTCTGATGATCGAGCGAAAGACCTCGGCGCTGCTCTCGGGCTCGGCGATGATAGGTGCTACGATGGCTGGGGCTTCGGATGATGATATCCGCAAGGTTTATCGCTTTGCTACGGAGTTGGGTCTTGCGTTTCAGCTGCAGGACGATGTCCTTGATAGTTATGGCGACGAGGCTCTCGGTAAGAAGATTGGTGGCGATATCCTCGAGGGTAAGCAGACATTCCTGATGGTGCAGGCTATGAATCGCGCAACGGATGCGGAGCGAGAGGTGTTACGCAACACTCACCGCGATGCAGCGTTGTCGGATGCCGAGAAGATTGCACGTGTGAAGGCTCTCTACGACAAGTTGGAGGTGAGGCGCATCGCCGAGCAGCAGATAGAGCTACGTTTCGAGCGCGCGCTGTCGACACTCGACACACTCTCTATCGAGGGGTCGCGCACGGCAAGCCTCCGAGAGTTTGCTCGTAATCTTATGGGTCGTAAAAAGTAAAGAGTATGATACGAAGAAAAGATATAGAGATAATGGCCCCTGTGGGGTCGTATGAGTCGCTCAATGCCGCTATTACGGCGGGTGCCGACTCGGTCTATTTTGGTGTGGAGCAGCTTAATATGCGTGCTGCCTCATCAGTGAACTTCACGCTCGATGACCTCGCGGAGATTGTGCGCATAGCACACGCGGCGGGCGTAAAGACCTACCTTACGGTAAACATCGTCATCTACGACGATGAGATGGAGGTTATGCGTCGCATCATCGACAGGGCTAAGGCTGAGGGTATCGATGCCATCATCGCTACCGACCTTGCAGCTATCCTATATGCTCGTGAGGTGGGTATCGAGGTGCATATCTCCACGCAGAGCAACATCTCCAACATCACTGCCGTAAAGTTCTTCTCGCAGTGGGCAGATGTTGTGGTGCTGGCACGCGAGTTGTCGCTCGAGCAGATTGCAGTCATCTCGAAGCAGATCGAGGAGCAGAATATCTGTGGTCCTGCGGGTGAGCTTGTTAAGATAGAGATGTTTGCTCACGGCGCGATGTGTATGTCGATGTCGGGCAAGTGCTATCTCTCGGAGCACGAGTCTCACCACTCGGCAAACCGCGGTGCATGTCGCCAGATTTGCCGCCGTAAGTATACCATCACCGACAAGGATTCGGGACAGCAGCTCGATATTGATGGCCAGTATGTCCTCTCACCAAAGGATTTGTGTACCATCGACTTCCTCGACACCTTCATCGAGGCTGGTGTGCGTGTGCTGAAGATCGAGGGTCGCGCGCGCGGTGGTGAGTATGTAAAGCGCGTTGTGGAGAGCTACAACGAGGCTCTTATGCTCCTGGAGCGTGGCGAGTTCAATGCCGAGAGCGTTGCACCTCTCAAGGAGAAGCTGCGCACCGTCTTCAACCGCGACTTCTGGGGTGGCTACTATGCAGCTAAGACTATGGTCGAGCACAGCCAGCACTATGGCTCTTCGGCGACCTTGAAGAAGGTCTATATGGGTAAGGTCACCAACTACTTCAAGAAGATTGGCGTGGCGGAGGTGCTTGTCGAGGCTTGCGAGGTTAACGAGGGCGATGCACTCCTCTTTATGGGTGAGAAGACAGGCGTTGTGGAGCAGAAGGCCGAGGGTATTATGGTCAAGGAACTCCCTACACCTATGGCAAAGCAGGGTGACTATATGTCGCTCAAGACCGTTAGCGAGGTACGCCGAGGTGACAAAGTGTACAAAGAGGTAAAACGATAACAACTAAAACTATATAACTATGTTTAGCAAAGAGACTTATATTGGACGTCGTGCCGAGTTGGCGCGTCGCGTAGGCAAGGGTTTGATTCTTCTTCCTGGTAACCCTGAGGTGCCTAACAACTATCCAAACAACACATACTACTTCCGTCAGGACTCTACATTCCGCTACTACTTTGGCCTTGACGTGCCATCGTTGGTGGGTCTTCTCGATGCGGAGTCTGGCGAGGCTTACATCTTCGGTGATGACTTCACTGTGGAGGATATCATCTGGACAGGTCCTATGCCTACTATCGCGGAGCAGGCTGCCGAGGTTGGCGTAGAGCGCACTGCACCTCTTGCTGATTTGCGTGGCGTGTTGCGCAAGGCTATTGAGCAGAATCGCCCTGTACACTACCTCCCACCATATCGTGCGGAGTTGAAGATTTCGATGGCGGAGTTGCTCGGTATTCGCCTCGATATGCTTCACGAGCGTAAGTCTTTGGATTTGATGTTCGCCGTTGCGGAGATGCGCGAGAAGAAGTCGGCAGAGGAGATTGAGGCTTTGGAGCGTGCATTCAAGATTGGCTACCAGATGCATATCACGGCTATGGGTATGTGTCGTCCTGGTGTTGTAGAGCGTGAGATTGCTGGTCGCTTGGAGGGCATCGCAAAGTCATACGGCCAGGGTGTGTCGTTCCCAACTATCGTGACGCAGCACGGCGAGATTTTGCACAACCACAACCACGACGGCGTGTTGGAGGCTGGTAGATTGTTGTTGGTAGACGGTGGTGGCGAGTCTGTTGAGGGCTACTGCTCTGACCACACTCGTACATATCCTGTAAGCGGTAAGTTTAGCGACTTGCAGCGTGACATATATAATATAGTATTGCGTGCCCACGGCGAGGTTAAGGATATGATTAAGCCAGGCACTATGTATCCCGATATCCACCGCGCTGCATACCTCTCTTTGGCAGAGGGTCTTAAGGGTGTGGGTCTCATCAAGACATCTGCCGAGACAGCCGTTGACGCTGGTGCTATGTATCTCTTTATGCCTCACGGCTTGGGTCACGGTATGGGCTTGGATGTTCACGACTTGGAGAATATCGGCGAGCGTTCGTTCGACTTCTCGACTGTTGCCGAGCGTGCTGCGAAGTCTGCAACCTGTATCCACCGCTCTACGTGGCGTGTTGAGCCAGGTACGGTGATGTCTGACGAGCCAGGTCTTTACTTTATTCCAGCGCTTATCGACAAGTGCCGTGCCGAGGGTAAGTTCACCGACATCGTAAACTACGACGCTCTCGACTCGTTCCGCAACTTCGGCGGTATCCGTATCGAGGATGATGTTCTCGTGACAGAGACTGGTAGCCGCTTCATCGGCGATAAGCTCCTTCCGCTCACTGTCGAGGAGTTGGAGGCTGTGGTAGGCTCGTTGAAGTAAGTATCTGCTGGTATTGATAAAGTAAATACTGTGTTCGAAAATATCTATTTGATAGATTGAGACTTTTGCCCTATTTTTGCAACACTAACAAAATAACATATAGAATAGATATGAAGACAGATATTGAAATCGCAAGAGAGACCAAACTCAAGAATATTCGTGAGATTGCTGCTCAGGTTGGCTTTCCTGATGACGAGGTGTTCAACTATGGTAAGTACATTGCCAAGGTGCCTTATCGCCTTATCGACGAAAAAAAGGTGCAGAAGAATCACCTTATCCTCGTAACAGCCATCACAGCTACCAAGGCTGGTGTTGGTAAGACCACCGTGAGCATCGGTCTCGGTATGGGTCTCAACCACATCGGCAAGAAGGCTATCATCGCACTTCGCGAGCCATCGCTCGGTCCTTGCTTCGGTATGAAGGGTGGTGCTACAGGTGGCGGCTATGCACAGGTGTTGCCATCGGAGGATATCAACCTCCACTTCACTGGTGACTTCCACGCCATCACCTCGGCGAATAACCTCATCGCAGCGTTGCTCGATAACTACCTCTACCACAACCGCTCTACGCAGGTGGGCTTGAAGCGTGTTATGTGGCGTCGTGTGCTCGATATGAACGACCGCTCGTTGCGCAACATCGTGTCGGGTCTCGGAGGCTCGTCAAATGGCATCCCAACAGAGACAGGTTTCGACATCACCCCTGCGTCGGAGATTATGGCAATCTTGTGCCTCGCGCAGAGTGTCGAGGATCTCTATGTGCGCATTGGTCGCATCGTTCTTGGTGTGCGCTACGATGATACTCCGCTTACGGTAGACGACCTTGGTGTTACAGGTGCTGTGGTAGCGTTGCTCAAGGATGCTATCAACCCTAACCTCGTGCAGACCACAGAGCACAACCCTGTGATCATCCACGGCGGTCCTTTTGCAAATATCGCCCACGGCTGTAACTCTGTTATCGCTACCAAGACCGCTATGACACACGCCGAGTATACCGTTACCGAGGCAGGTTTCGGTGCCGACCTCGGTGCCGAGAAGTTCCTTGACATCAAGTGTCGCCAGGCGGGTCTCAAGCCTGACCTTACGGTGCTTGTGGCATCAACGCTCGCTCTTAAGATGCACGGCGGTGTGCCAGAGACGGAAATCAAGCTCCCTAATGCCGAGGGTCTCAAGTGTGGCTTCGCGAACCTCGATCGCCACGTTGCCAACCTCAAGAAGTTTGGTCAGACGGTGCTCGTATGTTTCAACCGCTTTGCCAGCGATACCGACGAGGAGATCGCTATGGTTATGCAGCACTGCGAGGATCTTGGAGTACGTTGCGTAATCAACAACGCATACGCCGAGGGTGGTGCTGGAGCTGCAGATCTCGCACGCGCCGCGGTGGAGCTTATCGAGACACAGCCATCTGCGCCTATCAACTACGCTTACAACCTCGAGGACTCTATCGTTGAGAAGATTACCAAGGTTGCTAAGAATATCTATGGTGCTGGCACTGTGGTATTTGGTCCTAAGGCTAAGAAGCAGATTGCGCTCCTCGAGAAGTGGGGTATGAACAACCTCCCAGTATGTATCGCCAAGACTCAGTTCTCATTCAGTGCCGATGCCAAGCGTTACGGCTCTGTGGAGGGCTTCGAGATCAACATCAAGGATATCGAGCTTAACGCAGGTAGTGGTTTTATCGTAGCACTCGCAGGTGACATTATGCGAATGCCAGGTCTCAGCAAGACGCCTCAGGCAGGAAATATTCACTTGGCGGAGGATGGAACTGTAGAGGGCATCGTATAATTTTCTTGTGATAAGGGGTCATCTTCGGCACCAAACTCATTGTCACGAATGGGGATGTACGCTCAGTACACCCCCATCCGCGCCAATTTCGATTTGGCACCAAATCTAACCCCTTCTAACAAGAAAATGGGCGCTTATCGCTAATTAACGTTTAGTCCTAATTGATAAAACTATCTCAGCAATGAAACCCATTGCTGAGATATTCTATAACTAACGTCCATTTTTCCTTATAAATTCCCAATCTCCTTGCGGAGACAACCTATTACTAATTACTCACTTATGCTCTACATCTTTCCGACAGAACTCGAGGCGAGACGTTTCCGAGAGATTTCGCCCGATAGCCGTGTGGTAATCTCGGGCGTAGGTATGGCAGCTACGGCGGCGGCAGTGGCACGTTTGGTGCAGTGTGGCAATATCGCAGCCTCGGATGTCGTGGTTATGGCTGGCATTGCAGGTAGCTATAATGATGCCGTTGCTGTGGGTAGTGTTGTGGAGGTAGTTCGCGAGAGGGTTGTAGAGCTGCCAGAGCGTTTTCGTCAGGAGTATGCTGTGGAGCAGTATACAGGGCTGCGAGGTGTAGTATCTAATACCGTATGTGGTTGTGGTGCTGAGGGTTGTGGTGCTGAGGTGGAGAATATGGAGGGTGCTGCGCTCTTCGCACTTGCCGAGGTGTATGGCTTCCGTGCTGTGGAGATTCGCGCCATATCGAATCGCGTGGGAGAGAGTTTTGAGTGTTGGCATCTCGAAGAGGCTTTGGAGGCTCTTGCCGAGGTGTTGCAGACTTTAAAGTAGAAAAATGGAGTAGTTTAAAGCGTATGAAGATGAAAAGTAGTGCTCTGCATTTGGCGATGTCGCCCTGCCCCAACGACACCTTTATGTTCGATGCAATGGTGAACGGACGTATCGACACCGAGGGTCTTGAGTTTGAGGTGGAGTATCTCGATATCGAGCAGCTGAATGGCGCGGCATTGGAGCAGCGTTATGATGTAACTAAATGTAGCACAGCGATATTACCAGCGATCTACGAGAGTTATAAGCTGCTCGACAGCGGCTCGGCATTGGGACGCGGCAATGGCCCGCTTCTGGTGCGTCGCAAGGGCTTTGAGGGTGCGGTGCGTAGCATCGTAGTGCCGGGATTGCATACCACGGCAAACCTTCTGACACACAGGTTGTTCCCCGAGATAGAGTCTCGCACGCCGATGCTCTTTTCGGAGATTGCGGATGTGGTGGCAGGCGGAGAGTACGACGCGGGAGTTCTTATCCACGAGGGACGTTTTGTCTACGAGCGTTACAACCTCGAGTTAGTTGCCGACTTGGGTTTGGAGTGGGAGCGCAGAACGTCGCTGCCATTGCCCTTGGGCTCTATCGTTGCACGCCGCGCGCTCGATGCGGAGGTTATAGCCACGGTGGAGCGTGTGTTGCGCCGAAGCATAGAGTATGCCTTTGCGCACCCTATGGCGTCGCGCGACTATGTCAAGCAGCACGCTCAGGAGTTGGATGATAGGGTCATTGACAGCCACATATCACTCTTTGTGAACGACTACTCGCTATCGCTTGGCGAGGAGGGTCGCAGGGCTGTGGAGAGGCTTACGGAGCTGAAATTATAGAAATAAGGAGAGGTGCGCAAAAGGTTTTCGGGCGTGGCGCATATACCCAAGGTGGCTGTTTGTGTATCTGCGTATAGGGCTTTTGGGTGGTGATTTGCCTAAAAGTTACTTTTGTTGCACAACTTCTGTTGAAAAAGGGCTTGCTAACTATTGTTGGTCAGCCCCTTTTTATTACCTTTGCACTCTATATAACAAAAAAAATGAGATATGGATTTCTTGATTCTTGCAGCCTCATTGGCTCTTATTATCATTGGCTCGGTGTGGCTTACCGATGGTTCGGTGGCGTTGGCAGAGCGTATGAAGGTGCCGCAGTTTATCGTGGGTCTCACGATTATGGCGGTGGGAACCTCTATGCCTGAGTTTGTAGTTAGTTTCCTCTCGGCGTGGAGTGGCCATTCGGATATGGCCATAGGTAATGTCGTGGGCTCAAACATCTTCAACATCTTCCTTATTTTGGGCGTTTGCGCTGTGTGTGCGCCGATCTCGTTTACCAAGACCAACATCCGTCGCGATATCCCGATGTGTATCTTCGCAACCTTGGCATTGCTCGCGGTGACGCTTCTGAATCAGGATATCACACGCTGGGAGGGTATTCTTCTCTTGGCGGGATATGTTACGATGATCTACCTCACGGTGCGTGCCGACCGCCGCGCGATGAAGCAGAGTGGCGGAGAGCAGCAGGAGGAGCAGCCAACGAAGAGGATGCCAGCGTGGAAGATTCCAGTGTGGATAATCCTTGGCCTCGGTGGTCTCATCTGGGGTGGTAATCTCTTTGTCACCAGTGCTACGAATGTTGCCCACACTTTGGGTGTGTCGGAGGCGGTTATTGCCATCACGCTTGTTGCGGGAGGTACGTCGCTGCCGGAGTTGGCATCAAGCCTTGTCTCAATCATTAAGGGTAGCCCTTCGTTGGCACTCGGTAATGTCCTCGGCTCGAATATCGCAAATATCTTGCTTATCTTGGGCGCCTGCTCTACTGTTAAGCCATTGACAATGGGTGGTGTTACGATGTTCGATATCTATGTGGCTGTTGCGGCTACGGGCGTTGTGATGCTCTCGGCACTCATTATCGGTCGCGATAAGCTCACTCGCATCGAGGGCGTGCTCTTTGTGGCTTGTTACGCCGCTTATGTCTATACGTTGATCTAAACTTCAGGGGCGATGCTCGCTATACTTCAAACAGGATTTCATTACTCGGCTGTCGAGGGCTATGGCTACGACGGCTCGTACAGCTTGGCTATCATACTTATGGTTGCCGTGGCGGTGGTGGGTATGATTGTGCAGATGCGTCTTAAGGCTGTCACACGCCACTACTCCGAGCAGCCGTCGCCACGCGGTATGACAGGCCGCGAGATTGCCGAGAAGATGCTTCACGACAATGGCATATATAACGTTACGGTTACAAATGTTAGGGGACACCTCACAGACCACTTCGACCCAACGACGATGACCGTCAACCTCAGCGATGATGTCTATAATGCAGCTACCATCACCGCAGCTGCCGTTGCGGCTCACGAGTGTGGTCACGCTGTGCAGCACGCCGAGGGTTATGGCCCTATACGTCTGCGCTCGCAGCTGGTGCCTATCGTAAACTTCTCGTCGAGGGTGGCAGGATGGGTGATACTCCTCGGCATCGTAATGATGTCGTTTACCAATAGCGCTGCGCTCTGCTGGGTGGGTATTGCTCTTGTGGCTATGTCGGCACTCTTTGCTGTGGTGACACTTCCCGTGGAGTATAACGCGTCGCAGAGGGCTGTAGCGTGGCTGGAGAGCAGCGGTATGCTTGGTGACAGGGAGCTTGACGGTGCGCACGAGGCACTGCGCTGGGCAGCACGTACATATCTCGTTGCGGCGCTGAGTGCCATTGTCACCATACTCTATTACGTGGTTCTCATTAAAAATCGCAGATAAAAGGGATGAAGAACAGAGATTACTCACCTCGCCTCGGTTGGTTCACCTTTGCTGTCGCCATAGCAGTGGTGGCACTCGGTGTCGTGCCGCAGTTCGAGCTGTTTGGTATGCGCATCGAGAGCGTGGATATCCTCTCGGAGTTGCGCGGGAGTGATGGTGAGGTTGTTGAGTATGAGGCAGATATAGAGCGTCTGGAGCAGGAGCTTGCAGCAATGTCGATGCCCGATACGCTGCCTGTAGTAGATTCTCTGCCGCAGCTACCTCCGGTGCGTTACTATTGGCGTTCGGAGCGCGATAGCGTTGTTGTTGAGACGGATACTCTTCGCGAGAGTAAGGCGTTAAGAAGTAGCGATTTAAAACCCCTTGCGGAGCTATGTAGTGTGGCTGTGGAGGATTTCGATACTGTTGAGGTGTCGCGTTTTGATAGGTTTGTTGAGAAGTTGGCTTCGGGTGAGAGGGTGCGTATAGCCTTTATGGGTGATTCGTTTGTTGAGGGCGATATCCTCACCTCCGATTTGCGCGAGCAGCTGCAGCAGATCTTCGGTGGTCGTGGTGTGGGATTTGTGGCGTGTGACATACCTTTTGCTACGGTGCGTAGGACAATAAAGCGTACATCATCAGGCTGGTCGGCATATAGCGTTATGAAGCCCAAGAGCGCACCAGCGGATGTCGCGGATAAGTTCTTCGTGTCGGGATATCTCGCCAAGGGTGGTGTAGGTGCTGTAACACGATGGACGGCAACGGATGCCTTCGAGCATCTCGACTCCTGCTCGCGAGGCAGGGTGCTGCTCTATAGTCGCGACACGAGCAGTGTTGTGGTGACGGTGAACGATACGCTAAGTAGTGAGATTGAGGTTGCGGGATATGATCGTATGCGCGAGATATATGTCGAGGCGGAGGATATAAATTCGTTGTCTCTGCGCGTCACACGTGGCGAGATCCTCTGCTACGGAGCCTCGATGGAGGAGGATGAGGGTGTCACGGTGGATAACTTCTCGGTGCGCAGCAACAACGGTCACGCCATATTCGGCACGGGTGCGGCGATAAACCGCGAAATAGATGAGATGCTCGGCTACGACCTTGTGGTGTTGCAGTATGGACTAAATATTATGCAGAGGGGTCAGCGTGCCTACACGGGCTATTGCAAGCAGCTCTGCGATATGATTGCCTACGCCGAGCGATGCTTCCCCGACGCGGCGATATTGGTGCTGGGTGTCAGCGATCGCTGGGTAAAGGGTGACGAGGGTGGATATGTGCCGATAGGATCGGTGGATGCCCTCACGTCGTATCAGCGTGCTGCGGCGGATAGCACCGATGTAACGTTCTGGAATACTTCGGAGGCTATGGCTGCGCTCGGTGGTATGCCAAAGTTTGTGGCAAATGGCTGGGCAGCAAAGGATTATACGCATATCAACTTTATGGGTGGTAGGCAGATAGCCAATCTCCTTACCTACGCCATCGTCGAGCCTGTCTATCAACTTTTGGAGGCGAGGGAGCTGGAGCAGCAACGCCGTGAGCAGTTGCAAAACAATTTCATATATGGCGCGGAGCTGTCGTTTGGCGTTGTGCCTCCAGTAGCCGACACGCTTCACATAGGTAACATTGTCGAGTAATGGAGATGGAGTCGATTCTCGGTGTGGCGAAGGAGTATTTCGCATTTGACCAGGAGGTGTGGCAGCGTCTTCGGGATATGTTGCTATATGACCCTGCCTCTCCGCTTACGCTTACCACAGGCTTCTTCCTCTTTGCGTTCCTAATCTTTGGCGTGGGGTATCTCGTGGTGCGCAACCGTGCGCATCTGCGTACGTTGTATGTGGTACTATTCTCGTTGTACTTCTACTATAAACTCTCGGGTGTATACATCCTGCTGCTGCTCTTTGTGGCAGTCAGCGACTATCTCATAGGAAAGTGCCTCTTTCGTCGTCGCGAGGCAGGTAGGTCCACGCGAGCGTTTGTGGCGTTGAGCGTTGTGATAAATGTCGCAATTTTGGTCTACTTCAAAGCTACGAACTTCTTTGTCGGCGTTATCAACGATCTATATGGCTCGGGAACGCTCGACTGGGAGAGTGTCGTTGTGCCAGCGGGAGTGTCGTTCTTTGTGTTTCAGTCTATAGCCTATGTGGTGGATATAGCGCGCGGCGAGATAAAGCCTCTTCGTCGCCTCTCGGACTACCTCTTTTTGCTGTCGTTCTTCCCCAAGATGTTCCTCGGACCTCTTGTCAAGACCAAGGAGTTTATACCACAAATAGAGGCGGAGAGGGTAGTGGTGTCGCGCGAGGAGTTTGGGCGTGCGGTGTCGCTTATCGCAGGGGGTATCATCAAGTATGCCGTCATAGCCAAGGCTGTGGGTGTGCTCTTTGTCGCTCCTGCCTTTGCGGGAGAGATGGGCGACAGCGGCGTTGTTGCGATAATGGCTATCTATGGCTTCACGCTGCAGATATATACCGATTTCTCGGGTTACTCCGATATTGCGCAGGGTGTGGCACTTATGATGGGCTTCCGTCTGCCCGATAACTTCAATGCTCCATACCACTCGGCCACCATTACCGAGTTTTGGCGTAGGTGGCATATCTCGCTCTCTACGTGGCTCAAGGATTATCTCTACATCTCGCTTGGCGGCAATCGCAAGGGAGCACTCCGCACATACCTCAATCTCATCATCACGATGTTCCTCGGAGGCTTGTGGCACGGTGTGGGCTTGACATTTATGGCGTGGGGATTGTTGCACGGCATAGCTCTGGCGCTGCATAAGGTGTGGCTCAGGGTTATCCCTGGTGCAAAGAGCTTAGGACGCGATATGAAGCTGTGGTGGAGGGTGCCAGCTACGATCTTTACCTTTCATTTGGTTGCCTTCGGATGGCTGCTATTCACGGCTAAGGATATGTTGGTGGTGGAGACTATGCTGCATAACATAGCCTATAACTTCACGCTTGCGGATGTAGTGCCTGTGGTCGAGGAGTCGGCTGTGGCGTTTGTGCTTATGGGCGTCGGCTATATGCTCCACGCGCTGCCGCGACGTGCCGATGAAGCGTTGCGCAGGGGTGTTGTGCGCATAGGATTTGTGGGACAGTGGATATTGATGGTGGCGGCAATATGGCTCGTTATGCAGTGTAATGCTCTGCTTGCTGCTGAGGCTGGTGCTGCGGCGGGACTTCCTATATATGCAGCTTTTTAAATTTAAACGATTACGGCGATGAATGATGTAAGATGGGATTGGCCGCTCTTTGAGCTGATGAATTTCGATGGTCCGCAGTGGCTCGATAGCTTTATGATTTGCGTTACGGGTATAAAGATGTGGATTCCGCTCTATATCCTTATTATATATATGGTATGGCGACGTTGCGGCTGGCGTGGCGTTGTGGCGTTGGTGGTGGCTTTGGGTGTCGGTATCGCGGTGGCGGATATCGTAGCTGGAGTCTTTAAGCATCAGGGTCTCCTTGCCAATCTACTTCCCGAGTTTCCGGCACGTCTGCGTCCGCAGTATAGCGAGGGTCTCGACTTTGTGACGAACGGCTATCGCACAGGGCATATAAATGGAACGGTATCGGGGCATACATCGACTATTGTAGCCATCACTATGATCAGCATCTATGGCGTGCGTCGTAGTTGGTTTGCGGTGGTGATGCCTCTGGTGGCTCTTTTGATTTGCTACTCGCGTATTTACCTCGCCTGCCACTTTCCACAGGATATACTCTTGGGTGCTTGTGTGGGTCTCTTGGCGGGATTATGCGGAATATGGCTCTTCCGAGGCGTGCTTAAAATAATCAAAAAACGATAGGTTTTGGATATAAAATAAATGAGATACGCGCCAGAGGTAGCTGTGGCGCGTGTTTTTGTTTTTTGTGAATAAAGTGTCGAAAAAATATACCCGCGAAAATTGGGATATCCCATAAAAAATCACGAATTTTGTATGCCTGAATTAGCCTAATCGCAGATGGCGTGGGGCAGAATGGCAGATGTTATTGAGAAAAATAATAACAAAAAATATATATAAAATGAGTCAAAAGTCTAACACAGAGCAGCTTACGACTGTAGCATACGAGGATGCTGTAGCTGCGTCGAAGGGTTATTTCCAGGGTGATGAGCTTGCCGCACAGGTGTGGGTGAGCAAGTATGCCTTGAAGGACTCCTTCGGAAATATCTATGAGTCTACACCAGAGGATATGCACCATCGTATCGCAAAGGAGTTGGCGCGTGTCGAGGCAAACTATCCTAATCCTTTGACCAAGGAGGAGATCTTTACACTTCTCGACCACTTCCGCTATGTGATCCCACAGGGTGGCCCTATGACCGGTATCGGTAACAACCTCCAGGTGGCATCGCTCTCTAACTGCTTCGTGATTGGTCACAAGAATCCTGCTGACTCATACGGCGGTATCTTCCGTATGGATGAGGAGCAGGTGCAGCTTATGAAGCGCCGTGGTGGTGTTGGTCATGACCTCTCGCACATCCGTCCTACAGGTAGCCCAGTGCTTAACTCGGCTCTCACCTCTACGGGTATCGTGCCATTTATGGAGCGCTACTCAAACTCTACACGCGAGGTGGCGCAGGATGGCCGTCGTGGTGCGCTTATGCTTTCGCTTCTTATTAAGCATCCCGATGCCGAGCACTTCATCGATGCTAAGGTTGATACAGGTAAGGTTACGGGAGCGAACGTATCTATAAAGATCGACGATGAGTTTATGCGTGCCGCTGTGGCAGGCGAGCCTTATCGTCAGCAGTTCCCTATCGGCGTTGAGAATCCTGTCGTAACACGCGATATCGATGCCAAGAAGCTTTGGAATAAGATTATCCACAATGCGTGGAAGTCTGCCGAACCAGGTGTGTTGTTCTGGGATACCATTATCCGCGAGAGTGTGCCCGATTGCTATGCCGATGAGGGCTTCCGCACCGTATCTACAAACCCTTGTGGCGAGATTCCACTCTGCCCTTACGACAGCTGCCGTTTGTTGGCGCTCAACTTGTTGAGTTACGTTGAGGCACCTTTTACAAAGGAGGCAAAGTTCAACTTCGACCTCTTTAAGAGCCACGTGGCTAAGGCTATGCGCCTTATGGATGATATCATCGACCTCGAGCTTGAGAAGGTTGACCTTATCATCTCGAAGATTGCCTCAGACCCTGAGGATGACGATGTACGCCGCGTGGAGTTGGAGTTGTGGCATAAGATTCGTACTATGGCTCTCAAGGGTCGCCGTACAGGTCTCGGCATCACTGCTGAGGGTGATATGCTCGCGGCTCTCGGTCTTCGCTACGGCTCGGAGGAGGCTATCGACTTTGCAGTAAACGTACACAAGACCTTGGCTGTGGAGGCATACCGCGCCTCTGTAGCTATGGCTAAGGAGCGTGGTGCGTTCGGAGTTTATAACTTCGAGAAGGAGCAGGGTAACCCTATGATCGAGCGTATCTGCGAGGCTGCACCAGAGTTGCGCGAGGAGATGAAGAAGTATGGTCGTCGTAACATCGCTATGCTTACCATCGCGCCTACGGGTACTACATCCCTTATGTCGCAGACAACTTCGGGTATCGAGCCTGTCTTCCGCCCTGTATATAAGCGTCGTCGTAAGATCAACCCTTCGGATAAGGAGCAGACAGCATCATTTGTGGATGAGACTGGCGAGAAGTTTATAGAGTACTACGTCTTCCACCACCAGTTTGTTAAGTGGTTGGAGATCAATGGCTACGACACTTCGAAGCTTCAGAATATCTCGGAGGAGGAACTTAATAAGTGGCTTCAGGCGTCGCCATACTACCACGCCACGGCAAACGATATCGACTGGGTTGCTAAGGTGAAGATGCAGGGTGCTATCCAGAAGTGGGTAGATCACTCTATCTCGGTTACCGTGAACCTACCTAACGAGGTTACCGAGGAGCTTGTGGCAGATGTATACCGCACAGCGTGGGAGTCGGGATGTAAGGGTATCACCGTATACCGCGATGGCTGCCGCGATGGTGTATTGCTCGACGTAAACTCTAAGGATGGCAAGAAGAAAAATTGCTCTGGCACAGGCTCTAACCGCCGTCCAGAGTCTATCCCTGCCGACATCGTGCGTTTCAAGAATGGCAAGGAGGATTGGATTGCTTTCGTAGGTAAGCAGGATGACCGTCCATACGAGATCTTCACAGGTAAGATCGAGGAGGATGCTATGTATATCCCTAAGACCATCACCCACGGCCACATCCTCAAGGTTACAGAGGCTAATGGCACAAAGCGTTACGACTTCCAGTACCAGGATCGCTATGGATATATCAATACCATCGGTGGTATCTCGCGCCTCTTCGACGAGGAGTTCTGGAACTACGCAAAGCTTATCTCGGGTGTTCTCCGCTACGGTATGCCTATCGACAAGGTTGTGCAGCTCGTAGATGGTCTCCACCTCGACTCTGAGACTATCAACACCTGGAAGAATGGTGTGGAGCGCGCTCTCAAGCAGTACATCAAGGATGGTACTCGTGGTAAGGGCCGTTGCCCACAGTGTGGCCAGGAGAATATGGCATACCAGAATGGTTGCTTGACTTGTATGGCGTGTGGTTATTCCAAGTGCAATTAGTTTTCGATTTATATAGGGCATCTTCGTCCTATCCTAAACAAAATATCGTGGGCTGTACGTCAAGTACTATCCCACGATATTTTTTATTACGATAGAACAAATCTGCTCCTCTAAAATCAAAAACATTTTGTTGTGATAAGGGGTCATCTGCGTCACATCTCTAAAAGTAAACTACCAAGGGCTGTAGGTTAACTACTATCCCTTGGTAGTTTCTTTTGTGATGTAACACATCTAACCCCTTCTGACAAGAAATTAATTTCGCTAATTGAGGTTTTTGTTTTTGGGGATTGTGGGTAGTTATGGAGATTATGGGTAGCGGATACACAATCCCTAAACTCTCTAAATTCCTTAAACTACCTAAACACACGTTACCCATCTCTACTCATCAATCCCTATAACTCCCCAAAATCGCCTCGCAGAGGCGACATCATTACTAATTACTAATTAGTCAATTACTAATTAAAACACCAAACCCCACAAACGAGTGTTGCGGGGTTTGGTGGTTGCCTCCGTTGGAGGTTGTATTTACTTCTTCAATCGTAGGTCGATGCTTGAGCGGGTGGCACTCTGTGTAGTAGTGTAGCCCAACTTATCGAGTAACTCCTCAACAGGGAGTGTACCATTGTTGAACGAGAATGAGAATGGCTCAGATACCCACATATCGCTGTAGTTACCCTTGTAGTCCATAGTCACGGCGCACATAACGTAGAGCTTGTCGTTCTCGCCAACGAACAAGCAGTTGCGAGGCGAGGTGTACTGCACAACATCAGCCTTGATATAATCCATATCGGCCGTTACAAGCTCCTCAACCGCGTAGGTGTTCATAAACACATAGTCGTTAGGATTCTCGGTCTCGATAGATGCGCACATAGCATACCAGCCCATAGACTCGAACATACCATACTGGTAGAACTCATCAGGCAATGCGGTCTCCAAAGCCAAGAGGCTATAAGGACCTGTGATGTTCACGCCGATAACCTCGTTCTGGCACTCGCTCTCTGGCTCGGTCTTGAAGTCGTAGCGGAAGAGGTCGGTAGTGACAACGCCACCGTAGTAGCCAAATGCCAAAGCGGTATACTCGGTATCAGGCTCAAGACCTACGAGTGTAGTCTCGATAGTACCCTTATAGGTGTTGCTTGAGAGGTTGAAGCCGAGCAACCAGTTGATGATATCCTCGTTGGTGGTCACTTCTGCTGGGATGCTCTCTGTTGTGAGGAACGTAGCCACATACTGCTCCATCTCGTTGGATGGTGCGATGCAGATGTCGGCAACACGCACGTAGCAGTTCTCGACGCTGATCTCGATGGTCATATCCGAAGGCTTAACCTCCTCGGTGCGGAAGTGTGCGAAGTATGGCTTTGTGGTCACCTGTGGCAGACCGTCAACCATCTCGATGCCGTAGAATACCATACAGTAGTTGGTGCTTGCCTCCTTAATCTCAGAGTAGCTGTCAGGACCCTGCAAGCACATAAATTCGAGGAGTGTCTCGGCGCTATAACCAGACTGCATATACATCTCTATCAGGTAAATCCAGTTGTTTGCCACCTGCTTGCAGTATTCGTCATCGGGTGTTGTGCCCTCTGGACGATACATATAATCACCCTCGGCGAAGATCTCGATGTAGTACTTACCATCCCAGTTCACTGGCTCAAACTCGTATGTAGCTTTAGGACCATCCACGGTGATGGTTACGTCGAACTCGATGTCGGTGAATACGCGTGTAGGAAGGGTAACTATCTGGTATGAAACAGCCGAGGCGAGGGTGTAGTCCTGACCATCCTCCGTGAACTCGATGGCATAGGCATATACGACATACTCTCTATCGGGCACCATACCTGTCCAGGTGATGTTGGTGTCGCCCTGGAATGCAAACTGGTTGAGGTACATAAACTGCTCGAGGTTCGAAGCTCCATAATCCTCTGCCCACTTGGTGTAGGTGTTGTAGTCGTCGAGGAAGAGTGATGTCTCATTGTCGATGTTTGCAGCGTAGAAGTAGCTCACCTCCGACATATATACTATATAAGGTGTCTCCTGGTTTGATGGGGAGAGCTTTGTGGTGCAGCTTGTAGATGTGATGTCGCTGATCTCGATCTCAAATGTCAGAGCGTCGCTCGACTGCTGTGTGATGCGAACGACCTGAGTGCTGTAGTTAGGGTAGCGCACTGCGAGTGTAGCTTCGCGAGCCTCGCTTGTGAAGTTCTTGTCGCAAGTGAAGTAGAGACGGCTTTCGGCTGTGCGGATGTTTGTAATCCACTCCACATCTGCCTCAGCAGCGATGTCGATGCCGTTGATGCCATTCTCGATGGTGTAGCCTATGGAGTACTCGCCGCCATTGCCATCAATCTCCAGCGCTGTCTTCTCGAGCGTAATGCTGAGTTCGGTTTTTTTCTTCTCCTCCACCTGATTCTCGGTGCAGCCTACGGTGAGGGCTGTTGCCACGAGGGTCATCAGAATGAACAATTTGGTAAAAATTCTCATAAGTATAAAGTTTAAAGTTATTTCTTAATATGCAAATATATGATTTTTATTGTCAATCACAAAATAAAGACCTATTTCGGTGTAAAAAAGTAATTGGATGTGCGCATATTTGCAAATTATTCGTATATTTGTCACTTGAAGGAGTATTTTTTATTAAATAATTTTAATAACGGAGAACATTAATATTTTTATAATAACCTTAAATTTAAATTATTCTATGAGAACAATCAAGAATTTGTTGTGGGCAATGTTGCCTATCTTCGCCTTGACATTCGCAGTGGGTTGCGAGAAGGGTCCAGAGAATGAGCCAGAGCCAGGCCCAGGCCCACAGATTGTGAAGGATGCTACCATCAAACTCAACTCAAACAAGGTTGAGGCTTCGTTGGCTGGTGGCGAATACACAATGATCTACGAAATCGAGAACGCTCACGCTGGTGAGAAGATCACAGCTGAGGCTGCTGAGGCTTGGGTAAACAACTTCAACACAAGCATCTCTGGTATCCTCTCTTTCTCTGTTGATGCTAACAACACTGACAAGGCTCGTGAGTGCTTGGTAACTGTTAAGTACCGCTACGCTGAGGATGCTATCTTCGTTGTTAAGCAGGGTGCTAAGGAGACTGCAGGTTTCACATTGGAGAACGTAACTTCTGACTACTTCTCTTACACTGTTGATGTTATCCCAGAGAACAAGACTGCTCCATACATCGTGATGTCAGCAGATCCAAAGTACATCGCTGCTTCAGGCTTCGAGACTGGCGAGGATTTCTACGAGGATGATGTTGCTTACTTTGGCTGGCTTGGTCAGTTCTATGGTATGTCAGCAGTTCAGATTATGCAGGAGCGTGCAAAGGTTGGTGATCAGCGTGGTATCAATCCAGGTAAGGGTGCTGCAGGTATCCCTTACACATTCTACTGCTACTACTTTGACTATGACTCAGGTGCTCTTCTTTCAGATGTAGCTTTCTTCGAGGTGAAGACTAAGTCTCCAGAGAAGATTGCTGCAGACTTCGACGTTCAGTACTCTGTTGATGGTTGCGTAGTTCACGCTAACGTAACTCCTAAGGATGGCTTTAACGGTGCATACTACTTCGATGTTCTTAACGGCCTTATGGTTGATGACTATCTCGAGACATTCGACTTCCTTGAGAATGAGGGTGACGTAGCTGAGTTCTACTGGTCATTTGCTGTACAGGATATGATGATCAACGAGGGTATGAGTGGTCAGACAATTCGCGACTATTACAACTGCCAGGGCACATATGAGGATGGTACTCCACGTAGCGAGTTCGACTTCGAGCTTTTGGCAAACCACACTTACTACCTCTTCGCATTCGCAATGGAGGAGAATGGTCTTTGCTGCTCAGAGCCTAAGATTGTTAAGATTGAGACTGAGAGCGTGCCTATGTCAGACAACGTGATCACTCCATCAGTATCTAAGATTACTGCTGAGACTGTTGATATCAGCTTCACTACAACTAACGATGACTACTACATCGCAGGTTGGGAGAAGGCTTCAGACTGGGCAACATACGGTAACACAGATGCTGAGCGTCAGCAGTACTTGCTCGCTAACCTCTCTTACGAGTACATCTCTGGTGACTACTCTCAGACAGTTCTCGGTCTTGAGCAGGGTGTTGAGTACGTTCTCTACGCATTCGGTTCACGTGGTGGTGTAGCAACAACTTCACAGATCTGGACTTGCAACTTCACAACTAAGTCAGGTGTAGGTGCTGCAACTATCGAGTTCGTTGACAACGGCTACTATGCTGCAGAGGATCTTGCACAGCTTCCAGGTTGGGAGTTCTTCGCTGGTGACTACTACTCAGGCACATTCATCTTGCCTGTCGAGTACCGCATCGAGGGTGAGTGGTCAGCATTCTTCGGCAGTGTTTACAACTGGACTGGCCGTTACGACCTCTACAATGACGAGCAGTACAAGGATGGTCTTGTATGGTCAATCGACCAGTATGGTTCAATGACCCTTGATAAGACTTATACAATCCTTCAGAACGATAGCTTCTACATCGTTGCAGCTATGGTAATCGATACAGATGGTGTATATAGCTCTATCGCTAAGCACGAGGTTCGCACATCTTACGATGGCGCTCGCACAAATGCAGATGACTTCGCCAAGTGGTGGAATGGCGACAATGGTGGCGCAGAGCTCTCAAGCGTTGTTGTAGAGCAGGAGGCTAAGGAGCTTTTCCGCACTAAGGCTAACCACTCAAACAAGCTCTCAGTAGCTGGTTTCGAGGCTAAGGGTAGCCGTATGGAGTTCTAATCCTTAACGGATTTCGGCGACACTTGTCGCTAACAATAGTCCCGATTGTGGTTTCACAGTCGGGACTTTCTTTGTTGTGGCGAGGTAGGGTAGGAGCAAAAAAAAATAGGGCGGCTGATTAGCCACCCTATTTTGGTATAATCGTTTGATGTGTTACTCCTTCTTTGGCTCCACGAGCGAGAGGAATAACTCATCGAGCTGTGCCTGTGCAACAGGTGATGGACCATCGAGCATAACGTCACGGCCGGCGTTGTTCTTAGGGAAGGCGATGTAGTCGCGGATAGACTCCGAGCCACCAAACAACGAGCACAAGCGGTCGAAACCGAATGCCAAACCACCGTGTGGAGGTGCACCATACTTAAACGCATTCATCAAGAAGCCAAACTGCTCCTCTGCAGCCTCTGGAGTGAAACCGAGGGCGTTGAAGACCTTGGCCTGGAGCTCGGCGTCGTGGATACGGATAGAACCACCACCGATCTCCGTACCGTTACATACGAAGTCGTAGGCGTTAGCACGCATCTTGCCCAACTCGCCAGAGTCGAAATACTGTGCATCCTCAGGCTTTGGAGAGGTGAATGGGTGGTGCATAGCGTAGAAGCGCTGTGTCTCCTCGTCCCACTCGAACATTGGGAAGTCGACAACCCAGAGTGGCGCGAACTTCTTAGGATCGCGGAGTCCCAGGCGCTCAGCAACCTCCAAACGCAAGGTGCAGAGCTGGGTCAATGTCTTGAACTTATCGCCGCAAAGGATGAATATCATAGAGCCGTTCTTGGCACCCGTGCGCTCGGCGATAGCCTTCAAATCATCAGCCGAGAAGAACTTGTCGATAGATGACTTGATGCCGCCATTCTCATCCACGCGAATCCACACAAGACCCTTAGCGCCTACCTGTGGACGCTTCACAAACTCTGTAAGCTCGTCAATCTGCTTGCGGGTGTAGGATGCGCAACCCTCCGCTGCGAAGCCTACAACGTACGCTGCTGAGTCGAAGACTACGAAGTCGTGGCCGTGGGCGAGGTCGGTGATATCCGCGAACTCCATACCGAAGCGCAAGTCTGGCTTATCCGAACCATACTTCTCCATAGCCTCAATCCAAGGCATACGGCGGAATGGCTCCGCGAACTCGATGTCCATAACCTCCTTGAACATATAACGTGCCCAGCGCTCGAAGATCTCGAGTACATCCTCCTGCTCCACGAACGACATCTCGCAGTCGATCTGTGTGAACTCTGGCTGACGGTCAGCACGCAAATCCTCATCGCGGAAGCAGCGAACGATCTGGAAATAACGATCGTAGCCCGCAACCATAAGGAGCTGCTTCAGGGTCTGTGGCGATTGTGGAAGGGCGTAGAACTGGTTAGGGTTCATACGTGATGGCACGATAAAGTCGCGCGCACCCTCTGGAGTAGACTTGATGAGGTATGGGGTCTCAATCTCGAGGAAGCCCTCCTTGTCGAGGAACTGGCGAACGGCCTGCGCCATACGGTGGCGGAGAATCATAGCGCGCTGAAGTGGTGGACGACGAAGGTCGAGGTAACGATACTTCATACGAAGGTCATCACCACCATCCGACTCCTCCTCAATAGTAAATGGAGGTGTCACGGCACGGTTGAGAATCTTAAGCTCGGTAGCTGAAATCTCGATGTCGCCAGTGGCGATTTTTGAGTTCTTCGATGAGCGCTCGATAACCTTACCCTTAACCTGAAGGACAAACTCGCGTCCTACCTCCTGAGCGATAGCCTTAACCTCCTCCGAAGAGTGCTCCTCGACGGTGATCTGTGTGATGCCAAAGCGGTCACGAAGATCGATAAATGCCATAGCACCGAGGTTACGCACCTTCTGTACCCAGCCGGCGAGGGTTACCTCCTGGCCGACGTTCTCTATGCGGAGTTCACCGCAATTGTGTGATCTGTACATTAGTAGTATATTTTTAGTTTCTATGTTTTTTGTTATCTTTGCAACTCACAAAGGTAGTAATTTTTCAATATATATATAAATATATGAGTAAAAAAAATAGCATTGAGGTGCGAAATGATGAAAAATTTATGCGTATGGCAATAGCCGAGGCTGAGCGTGCGTTAAGTAGGGGAGAGGTACCTATTGGTGCGGTGGTGGTCGTGGACGGCAGAATTATAGGTCGTGGACATAACCTCGTGGAGACGCTTGTGGATGCCACGGCTCACGCCGAGATGCAGGCCATAACCGCTGCTGCTCAGACACTTGGCGGTAAGTATTTGAATCAGTGTACGCTCTACGTGACCGTCGAGCCGTGTGCTATGTGTGCGGGTGCTATAGCGTGGAGCCAGGTGCGTAGGGTGGTCTATGGCGCGAGCGACGACAAGCGTGGCTACACGACATTCTCGGAGCGTATTATGCACCCTAAAACCGAGGTGGTGCGTGGCGTGCTCGGGGAGGAGTGCGAGGCTCTTATGACACAATTTTTCGCCACGCTGCGCAAATAAGTAGCTCTAAATTTTGCGATTACGTAACAAAATAGTAACTTTGCGGATGCTTTTTTGTTTTTGAGATAACAAATAAACATTATACTAACTATCTATGAAAAAACTTATTATGACCGTTGTGGCCCTTATGGGTGCTACAACACTCTTCGCCCAGACAGACATCGTGGCGCTTTTCCAGCAGGGTCTTGCTAACGCTAAGGCTAAGAACTACACCGAGGCTATCGCTCAGTTCCAGGAGGTTGTTGATGCAAGCTGGGATATCGAGGAGCCAGATGCTAACCAGCAGACTGCTATCGAGAACTCTAAGAAGTTTATCGTGACTTGCTACTCTAATATGGGTAAGGCTGCTGCTGCTGCAAAGGACTTTGAGACAGCTATCCAGAACTTTACTTTGGCTGCTGAGGCTGCTGAGATTTATGACCGTGGTAGCGATGCAAACAAGAACCGTACTCTTATCGGTCAGGTGTATGAGGTGATGGGTGCTGATGCCTTTAACTCAGAGGATTATGCTACTGCAATCGCTGTATTCTCAAAGGGTTACGAGGCTGACCCACGTAACACATCTATGGCTTTGAATCTCGCAGAGAGCTACTTCAAGAGCGATATGTACAAGGAGGGTATGAGCATCTGCACAAAGATCTCGCAGCTCAATCCAGGTAAGTATGCTGATGCTATCGCAAAGGCTCAGGAGAAGATGGATATGTATACCAACAACGAGGTTGCGAAGCTCCAGATGGCTAACGACTACGACGGCATCATCGCTATGGCAGAGCAGCTCGATGACGCAGCTATCGCAGCAAAGATCACTATGCAGGCATACTTCGGTAAGAAGGACTTTAACAAGATGATCGAGATCTCTGAGGCTGCAATCGCAGCACAGACAACTGACGAGGGTCGCAGCGATATCTACTACCTCCTCGGCGTGGCATACAACGAGAAGGAGATGTTCGACCAGGCTGTTGCTGCTATGCAGAATGTAACTGCTGGTAACAATGTTGCTAACGCTCAGGCTGTTATCGCAGCGCTTACTCAGCCAGCACAGTAGGTTGTTTCTTTGTTGATATAACAGCGCATCTACTTCCGCTAACAAAATATTTTGCCAATGGGCGAGGCGTGATTTTGGACCATCGTGCACCTAAAATCAGCTCTTGTTATACGACTTATGATAGAAGAAGGGTGTCCAATCGGATGCCCTTTTTTGTTTTTTATGCACCGTAGCTCTCGTTAGTCGAAAAATAAATATGCGGAAAATTTGCTTTTCGTGGGAGTTTTTCTTAACTTTGTTGTGTTTTAGGTATATATGTGCTCGCGTGCGTGTGGCGTGCGTGAGTGCTTATGCGTAAAATATAATGTGCAGAATAATACAAGATATTAAATATCACACACTTAAAAACAATTAAATCTAAAACAACTATGGCTAATACCAAAGAAAAGTTGTTCGCGGAGTTCCCACCGGTGTCAACCGAGCAGTGGGAGGCCGTTATCACAACTGACCTTAAGGGCGCAGATTATGAGCGCAAATTGGTATGGAAGACTGGTGAGGGTTTCAACGTACGCCCTTACTACCGTGCTGAGAACCTCGCTGAGGTAGAGTATCTTGGCGCTGAGGCTGGTGAGTTCCCATACGTTCGTGGTGTCTCTAAGGACAACACTTGGCGTGTACACCAGACCATCGCTGTAAAGTGCGCTAAGGAGGCAAACGAGGAGGCTTTGAAGCTTCTCAACTCAGGTGTTGACTCTTTGGGCTTCTGCTTCTGCGAGTCTTGCGCTTGCGAGGTAGACGTCGACGCACTCTTGAAGGATATCGTTCCTACAGCAGTGGAGTTGACATTCTGTGGTGCTGATGCTGAGGCATTAGCTGCTTTGTGCAACAAGGTTTTGGCAAAGTATGCTGCAGAGCCTAAGGATGAGCTTCGCCTCAACTTCTGCATCGACCCTATCATCAAGTCACTCTCTGTAAAGGGCACTTGCGGCTGCAAGGAGAACGAGCGCAACTGCTTCGACGTTATCGCTGAGCTTGTAAAGGCTACCGCTGAGTACAAGCGTGTAAAGGTGGTTAACGTATCGGGCGCTACATTCTCTAACGCTGGCTCTACAATCGTTGAGGAGTTGGCATTCTCGCTCTCTGCTGCTCACGAGTACCTCGTGAAGCTTATGGAGAAGGGTCTCTCAATCGACGAGGTAGCACGTAAGATCCGCTTCACCTTCGCAGTTACTGCAAACTACTTCCTCGAGATGGCTAAGTTCCGTGCTGCACGTATGCTTTGGGCTAACATCGTTAAGGCTTATGGCCCTGCGAAGGATTGCTCTATGAAGATGGTTGCTCACGCCGTAACATCTACTTGGAACCAGACCGTATACGATCCATACGTAAATATGTTGCGTGGTACTACCGAGGCTATGTCTGCTACTATCGCAGGCGTACACTCTTTGGAGGTGTTGCCATTCGACTACTCTTTCGAGGCTCCTACAGAGTTCTCAAAGCGTATCGCTCGTAACGCACAGCTTCTTTTGAAGCACGAATCACACTTCGATCAGGTTGTTGACCCAGCGGGTGGTTCATACTACATCGAGTCTCTCACAGCTTCTATCGCTAAGGAGGCTTGGACATTGTTCCGCGAGATCGAGGAGAAGGGTGGCTACATCGCTGCATTCAAGGAGGGCTTCATCGTTGAGCGTGTAAACGCTTCAGCAGCTGCTAAGGATAAGGCTATCGCTACACGTCGTCTCATCCTCCTCGGTGCTAACCAGTATCCTAACTTCACAGAGGTTGCCGACGAGGCTATCTGCGACTGCAAGGTTAAGCGTGCTGAGGTATCTGCAAACGTTCTCACTCCATACCGTGGTGCTATGGCGTTTGAGGAGATGCGTATGAGTGTTGACCGCTCGGGCAAGACTCCTAAGGCATTTATGCTCACTTGCGGTACTTTGGGTATGGCACGTGCACGTGCTCAG
Source organism: Alistipes sp. (assembly GCA_017630455.1). GTDB lineage: Bacteria > Bacteroidota > Bacteroidia > Bacteroidales > Rikenellaceae > Alistipes. The sequence goes on from JAGBVG010000084.1 coordinate 104,043, forward strand.
TTCTCTTGCAACTTCTTCGCTTGCGCAGGTATTCGCGTTGAGGATAACACATTCTTCAAGTCTGTAGAGGAGGGTGTTGAGGCAGCGTTGGCATCTAAGGCTGAGATTGTTGTAGTTTGCGCTTCGGATGACGACTACGCAACTGTAGCACCTCGCGTTAAGGAGCTTCTCGGCGACAAGGCTATCTTGGTTGTTGCGGGTGCTCCAGCGTGCGCTGCAGAACTTGAGGCTCAGGGTATCACAAACTTCATCAACGTTAAGAGCAACGTTTTGGAGACCTTGAAGGATTATCTTAAGAAGTTGGGCATTTAATCGATTTATAGGCTATGAGAGCAAAATTTTCAGATTTAGAATATAAGGCTGCAGCCGCAGAGTGCTGCGCCGCTACTAAGGCTCCCAAGGAGGATTGGTTGACTGCCGAGCGTATCGCCGTTAAGGAGAACTACACCGCTGCCGACCTCGAGGGTATGGAGCATTTGAACTATGCTGCAGGTATCGCACCTTTCTTGCGTGGTCCTTACTCAACAATGTACGTTATGCGTCCTTGGACTATCCGTCAGTATGCAGGTTTCTCTACTGCTGAGGAGTCTAACGCATTCTACCGTCGTAACCTCGCAGCGGGCCAGAAGGGTCTCTCTGTAGCGTTCGACCTTGCAACACACCGTGGTTACGATGCTGACCACCCACGTGTAGTAGGTGACGTAGGTAAGGCAGGTGTATCTATCTGCTCTGTAGAGGATATGAAGGTGTTGTTCAACGGTATTCCACTCGATCAGATGTCAGTATCTATGAC
>JAGBVG010000012.1 GCA_017630455.1 Alistipes sp.
ATGAGGCATCTCAAACATGCGCACTGATTTTCAATAAGAATGCAAGCAAAAATTATGGCCGAACAACAGATATGAGCCACTATGGACATATACATCAGCAAAAGACCGTCATCGTGGGCATCTGTGATGATTTCGACTTTCTCTCCGCACAACACGGCGTTGCACCATTTGCCTTTGTTGTTTATGGTAAGCGTGTTTACAACTTCCCTTGCCACGCCTATATCCGCACGGTGGCAGGAGCTGATATTGCAGAGGTGAGGAAGTTTATTACCGATACGGTCTTGGAGATTTCGCCTAATAGCGACCCTGAGAAGGTCGAGGTAAAATTCTTCGACAACGAGTTGGAGTTGGTCTATCAGCGTGAGGATAAGCTCTCTACACTCGTTACCCTGTTCTCGTTCCTTTCGATTGTGATTTCGATTATCGGCGTGTTTGGCTTGGTGCTCTTCGAGACGCAGTACCGCCGCCGTGAGATTGGCATCCGCAGAGTTCACGGAGCGTCGGTGGGTGGAATATTGAGAATGTTCAACCGCAAGTACCTCTACATTGTGGCAATCTGCTCGGCTGTGGCTATCCCCGTAAGCTACTACATCATCGACCAATGGATGCAGCAGTATGTCTATCGTACACCGATGTCGTGGTGGGTATATGCCTTGGCAGTGGGAGTTATCCTCGCTATCACGGTCGTAACTGTCACCCTACGCTCGTTTAAGGCTGCAACCGAAAATCCAACCGAGTCGATAATGAGATAGACCACAATGTCATTCTGAACGAAGTGAAGAATCTCTCGGCAAGCAATAGTTTCAACCGCCGTGCAGACCTTGAGATCCTTCGCTAAGGCTCAGGATGACAAAATAAGAAAACAATTTACAAACAAAATAAAAAATTTACAGCTATGTTAAAAGTAGAAAATTTGCAGAAGAGTTTTTTCACCGAGGAGATTGAGACTATCGCTCTTAACGGTGTATCGTTCGAGGTTAAGGAGGGCGAGTTTGTTGCCATTATGGGACCTTCGGGTTGCGGTAAGTCTACGCTCCTCAACATCTTGGGCCTCTTGGACAACCCAACTGGCGGCTCATATTGCCTGCTCGGTCAAGAGGTTGGCGGACTCAAAGAGAAGGACCGCACCGCCTTCCGTAAGGGTAATATCGGCTTCGTATTCCAGTCGTTCAACCTTATCGACGAGTTGTCGGTAGCCGAGAATGTAGAGTTGCCACTTATCTATATGGGCGTTAAGGCCTCGGAGCGTAAGGAGCGAGTACAGAAGATGCTCGACCGTATGAACATCTCGCACCGTGCGGGTCACTTCCCACAGCAGCTCTCGGGAGGTCAGCAGCAGCGTGTGGCTATCGCCCGTGCCCTTGTGTCGAACCCCAAGCTTATCCTTGCCGATGAGCCTACGGGTAACCTCGACTCGAAGAATGGTCAGGAGGTTATGACCCTCTTGCAGGAGCTCCACAAGGAGGGCACAACCATCATCATGGTAACCCACTCGCAGCACGATGCCTCGTATGCAAGCCGTACCATCTGCCTCTTTGACGGTAAGGTTGTAACTGATGTAAAATCAAGACTATAAAACGCAAATCCTAACCATAAGCGTTTCAGGCTTGGGCGAGGGTGATACCTCCCCAAGCCACTAAGATAAAAACAAATAAAACTTAATGAATATGAAGATTGCTTTTAAGAATTTCTTGATGACGCTCAAGCGTTACAAGGTCGCTTCATTGCTTAATGTGTTGGGCCTTACCCTCGCCTTCGTGGCATTCTACATCATCGCATCGCAGGTCTATTATACACTGACCTTTAACCGTTCGATAAAAGATGCTGACCGCACATACATTATCTCGCCAAACTTCGGCAACGACCCTAACGATATACAATGGAGTACAAACTCTCCGGGTATGGCGGCATACGATGCTATTGCCAAAACTCCTGAGGTAGAGGGAGCATTCTCCATCAGTCCCAGTCAGCTTCCTATCCGTATATGGGTAAAACGTAATGACATGGACTATGATAAGTATACCGAGGAGATAAAACAAGCTACACCAAACACCCCAGACATGGCTGGTTTTAAGTGCATTGCAGGCGACTTCTCACGCCTCAAAGAGCCTAATACAGTGATAATGGCGGAGTCAGTAGCCGAACTTATGGGCGTGGGCATTGGCGATAATATCTACCACGAGGGGGGATATTGGTTTAATGACGGCAAGCCCGTTAATGAGCTTACCATAGTTGCCATATATGAGGATATGCCTAAGAACACGCTCTTCGGTAGTTGGAAGATTATCAAGGGGGATGAGGGTGTATATACTACTGCGAACAACAACTGGAACTACTGCACCTTTGTTCGTCTGCGTGAGGATGCCGACCCCGAGAATTTTATCAAGAACTTCAAGGATAGCTATGCTCAGTGGTTCTTGGGAATGGTCGAGGAGTGGATTGCCGAAGATCCCGAGGATGAGGCCTATGTGAAGGAGGAGATTGAGAATGGTGTGCATATCCTCGCCACACGCCTTGTGCGCATCGACGATATGTACTACCACGGTAACTTCCACGATGCTTTTGGCGCAACATTCGAGAACGGCAAAATCTCAGCTCCTATTATCCTTACGACCATTGCGTTGGTAATTGTTATCATAGCCTTTATCAACTTTGTAAACTTCTTCTTTGCACTTGTTCCCGTGCGTATGCGTTCGGTGAATATCTGCAAGGTGTTTGGTGCAAGTCAGGGCACACTGCGCTGGAACTTCTTGTTTGAGGCTATCGGCTTGGTGCTTATCTCTATGGCTCTTACCTTCTATCTGATGATAGCCATTCAAGAGAGCTTTATCACCCAATATGTAACTTGCTCATTGGCTCTTGGAGATAATATTCCGGTGATTATGATGATGGTAGGACTAATGATTCTGCTTGCCCTTGTTGCTGCGCTATATCCTGCTTTCTACATCACTCGTTTCAATGCTTCGATGGGCGTTAAGGGTGGCTTTGCTCAATCGGCAACTGGTCGCCGTTTGCGCTCTGTGATGGTGGGTGTGCAGTTCTCGGTAGCGATGATTCTGATTATCGTAACATCGGTATTCTTCCTCCAGTATCGCTATATGGTACAGTACGACCTCGGATTTGAGAAGGAGAATATCGTACAATTTGCAAGCAATGACCTCTATAACCACACCGAAACCGTCGTAGAACGAGTTATGCAACACCCCGATGTCATAGATGCCACATCATCATATTTCAACATCTTTGGCGTAGGTCAGTC
>JAGBVG010000085.1 GCA_017630455.1 Alistipes sp.
GCCTGCGAGGTAGTCACCGATAGTGTAAGGGAGGATGAAGTAACCGTCAGCAATACCCTGCATGAGGGCTGAAGCACCGAGACGGTATCCACCGTGGTCAGAGAAGTTAGCCTCACCAATAGCGTACAAACCAGGGATTGTAGTCATAAGGTTGTAGTCAACCCAGATACCACCCATTGTGTAGTGTACAGCAGGGAAGATCTGCATTGGCTGCTCGTATGGGTTAACGTCGGTAATCTCCTCGTACATATCGAACAAGTTACCATAACGCTGCTTGATAGTCTCCTTACCAAGACGCTCGATAGCTGTCTTGAAATCGAGGAATACAGCCAAACCTGTCTCGTTTACACCGAAACCTGCGTCGCAACGCTCCTTTGCTGCACGTGATGCAACGTCACGTGGCACGAGGTTACCGAAGGCTGGGTAACGACGCTCCAAGTAGTAGTCGCGGTCTGCCTCAGCGATGTCAGATGGCTTCTTAGTACCCTTACGGATAGCCTCAACATCCTCCATCTTCTTTGGAACCCAGATACGACCATCGTTACGCAATGACTCAGACATAAGAGTCAACTTAGACTGCTGTGTACCGTGAACTGGGATACAAGTAGGGTGAATCTGTGTGAAGCAAGGGTTTGCGAAACCAGCACCCTTACGGTAGCACTGGAATGCTGCCGAGCCGTTAGATGCCATAGCGTTAGTTGAGAGGAAGAATACGTTGCCGTAACCACCTGTAGCGATAACTACAGCGTGAGCACCGTGACGCTCGATCTCACCAGTAACGAGGTTACGTGCGATGATACCGCAAGCCTCGCCATTCTCAATAACAACATCCAACATCTCGTGACGTGGGTATGACTTTACAGAGCCTGCAGCGATCTCCTTGTTCAATGCTGCGTAAGCGCCGAGCAACAACTGCTGACCGGTCTGACCACGAGCATAGAAGGTACGAGATACCTGAGCACCACCGAATGAACGGTTAGCCAACAAACCACCGTACTCACGTGCGAAAGGTACACCCTGAGCTACGCACTGGTCGATAATGAGGTTAGAAACCTCAGCCAAACGATATACGTTAGCCTCACGTGCGCGGTAGTCACCACCCTTGATTGTATCGTAGAAGAGACGATATACCGAGTCGTTATCGTTCTGATAGTTCTTAGCTGCGTTGATACCACCCTGTGCAGCGATAGAGTGCGCACGACGTGGAGAGTCAGAGATGCAGAAAATCTTTACGTTGTAGCCAAGCTCACCGAGTGAAGCAGCTGCAGAAGCACCACCAAGACCGGTACCTACAACGATAATATCCAACTTACGCTTATTAGCTGGGCTAACAACCTTGATAGCTGCCTTGTGGTTGCTCCACTTCTGAGCCAACTCACCAGCTGGGGTTTTTGCGTCTAATTTATAAGCCATATTTATTTAGTTTTTATTGTTACCGAATCAAGATATTACAATGCAGCCAAGAACTCGCCACTCTTAAGGAAGCAGAATACTGCAACAACTGCGAAGCCCAAGAAGATGAGTGTAGCAACTACGTTAGCAGCACACTTCAAACGTGGGTACCAAGTGTCGTTTGCCCAACCTACAGTCTGGAACATAGACCAAACACCGTGTGTAAGGTGGAACCATAACGCTGCGAACCATACGATGTAAAGCACTACGTTGTACCACTTTGAGAATGTAACCATCATAAGTGCAGCACCGCTTGTAGCAGCGATCTCATAGCCGTCAACTACAGATGCGTGACCACCCATAATCTCAACAAGCTGCATCTTTGACCAGAAGTGTACGAGGTGGAGGCCAAGACCCAAGATTACGATAACGCCCAAAACGAGCATATTCTTAGATGACCAAGCAACACCCTTCTCCTGAACGGTAACAGCATAACGCTGCTTACCACGAGCGCGGTAGTTGTCTACAGTGAGGATGAACGCGTAAACGAAGTGTACGAGAACACCCAACGCCAAAACTGCTGTACCTGCAAGTGCATACCAGTTAGCACCCAAGAAAGCACAAATTGCATCATAACCCTCATAGCTGAAAAGCATTGTAAGGTTCATTGACATATGGAAAAGAATGAAGAGCACGAGGAAACATCCAGAAATACTCATAACAAGTTTCTTTCCCACAGATGAATTAGTTAAAAAACAGCTCATAGTGTAAAAAATTTAGATTATATTTGTAAATAGTTTTGGCGATTATTGGGTTTAGCATCGTAGTAATTAGCACGTTTCGCACCCCACAACCATACTACGAGCGCCCGAAACGCAACTTTGCTACCGCAAAGATAACAATTGTTTGCATAATAACAATACCAAACAACGTTTTTTTTAGAGTTTAAAATTACACTTTTTACGTTTCTACATAAAGATTCTTGAGTTATGGAAGAGAAAAAGGAGATCAGACGCATTGTGCGTCAACGAATAAAGGAGATGACACCCGAGTATAGGGATGCCGCCGCAGTGGCAATATTTCGAAATATCGAGCAGTCTCACACGTTTGACGAGGCACACTGCATTGCGCTCTTTGCCGCTATGAACGACGAGGTGGCAACATCCGCGGCACTGCTCCGCTGGTGCGAGATGGGTAAGCGAGTGGTGGTACCGAGGGTCGAGGGCGACATTATGCGCTTCTACGACTACGACCCCGCGCAGATGACCATAGGAGCTTTCGGCATCGAGGAGCCCACCTCCGAGGTGGAGGTTATGCCAGAGGCGATAGACCTTATGATAGTTCCCGCGCGCGCCTTCACACGCGAGAGCATACGCTTAGGACGCGGAGGAGGTTTCTACGACAAGTATATGTCGCAACCCACGTTTCGCGCGTATAAGATAGGAATAGCATACGCCTGTCAGATTTTCGACTCACTGCCCCACGACCCGCACGACATTGCGGTGAACACGGTAGTAACTGAGAAGTAAAAGGTATGGCATCGTCTCAATGAGACGATGCCATAATATCTAAGTCATTCTGAGCGAAACGGAGTGTAGTCGAAGAATCTCCTAATATACAACACGCCAACAAAGGGTGGACTACGAGGAGATCCTTCGACGTCGTTTCACTACGCTCAGGATGACATTTATAGTTCGACGTGGTATATTGGTGCGGTATTATTTCACCTCCCCTATCGGCAAGGTAATAGTAAACTCCAAACCACCAACCTTACGATTCTTCACCGAGATATCGCCACCGTGGAATAGCACTGCATTCTTGACAATCGAGAGACCAAGACCCGTGCCACCAAGTTTACGCGAGCGACCCTTATCTATGCGGTAGAAACGCTCGAAGATATGTCCTATATGCTCCTCGTCGATACCGATGCCGTTATCCGCAAACGAGAGAGTGTAGAACGCCGCATCCTTATCCACAAGACGCACATAGATATCACGACCTCCAGAGTATGCTATAGCATTGTCCGTCAAGTTCTTGAATATCGACATAAGCAGCGTTGAATTACCCTTTACCATCAGCTGCTCTGGTAGCTCCACATTCACGCGCATACGCTTATCATCAGGCAACAGCGCCACCTCCGAAGCTATCTCATCAATGAGTGCACGAAGCTCAACACCCTCACACGCGATATGGCTGCTACCATCTTCAAGGCGTGTGATCGTCGAGACATCCTGCAGCAGCTGCGTGAGGCGCTGGCAGTGAGCATAGCTCTTCTCTATGAACGCCATACGCTCCTCGTCGCTCATATCCTTCGACGATATCATAGTCTCGAGGTAGCCCTGAATAGCCGCCACAGGGGTCTTCAATTCGTGGTTGATGTTATTTGTCAACTGACGCTTGATGCGTAGCTTCTCCTGCTGCTCGTGCAGCGCCTTGTTATGCTCACGCTCCACATCGCTCGAAGCCTGATGCAGACGACCGTAGAGGTCGATAATATGTCGTGACAAATCGCCCAACTCGTCGTTGGCAAACTTCGGCATAGAGTCTATATTTCCGCCATTCTCCATAGCACGTGCCACACGCTCGAGGCTTCTGAGGTTGCGATTGAGACGCACGGCAAGCAGCAGCGCGACAACCACCGTCGCCACAGCGACACCGATAATCGTATAGAATATCACCACGTCGAGGATATTCTCGCGATTGAGGTGGCTAAGCAGCGAGTAACGATACACTATAAACCCTCCTATGAGCGAGAGCAATAACAACGTGAGCAGCAGATACATACCGCCGCGATAACTGATAACCTTAGTCTTCGAATCCATAGCCATATCCTGTACGTGTTATAATGTGATTACCATATTGGCGCAATTTCTTACGCATACGTGTGATGTTCACGTCGATGGTGCGGTCGAGGACTATCACCTCATCTCTCCACACCTGACGCATTATCTGCTCGCGCGAGAGTATCGTACCACGATTTGTGAGCAGCAACGTCAGGATATCAAACTCCTTACGCGTGAGCTGCACCTCCTCGCCATCCACAAAGCAGCGCTTATTCAGCGTGTTAACCTCCAGGCCCTCGAAGCGAATGACATTCTCCGCCGGCTGCTCCGCAACGACATTGCGCTTTGTGCGGCGCAACACGCTACGCACACGCGCCATAACCTCAGCAATGGAGTATGGCTTGGCGATGTAGTCATCAGCACCCAAGTCGAGGCCCTTAATCTTATCATCCTCACCATCGAGCGCCGAGCAGAAGATGATAGGAATATCGACTGTCTCGGGACGCTTCTTCAGTATTCGCGCGAGGCCGAAGCCACTCAACTCACCCATCATAATATCGAGGATTATGAGGTGCATATCGGTGATATCTATCGAGAGCACCTCCTCGGCGCTGTATAGCGTAGTCACCTCATACCCCTCCTTCTCGAGGTTAAACTTTAGGATTTCGCATAGCGACTCCTCGTCATCGACAACCAATATTTTGTACTTACTCATAGTATGCTTCGGGCAATAATAGCTCATCAATACTACAAATATAGCAAAATTTCTAATATCGAGCAATAAATTTCGATAAAATAATGAGGAATTAGGAATTAGTAGTGAGGAATGGTGTCGCTCCTTTGGAGCGATTATAGGGAGTTTAGTGAGATTAGGGTAATTAGAGAGTTTTGAGAAGTTAGCGGTTAGCGGTTAAACCTTTAACACTAAACTCATCAATTTCCCTATAACTCCCAATCTCTACCCATCAACACTATCAACACCACCTCAATTAGCGGTTATACCCAATTTCTTGTCAGAAGGCGTGAGATGTGTTATATCACAAAAGTATCCCACTTGGGATAGTACCTGTAGTACAGCCCAAGTGGGATATCTTTTAGGGATATGACGCAGATTGCGCCTTATCACAAGAAATCGGCTTGACTTTCGCAGTATACGCAACGTACTACACCATCCACATTCTCGAAGCGTGGACGTACAGGCTCAAGATTCGAGATACAGAGTGGATTAGGACACTTGCACGACATAGCCTCGCCGTGCTGCTGGAACTCCTTACCATCCTCCTTCTGCCATTGCAAAAGCTTGAGGATAAGCGCCATACGCACAAACTTACCATTCTCCACCTGGCGGAAGTATGCGGCACGCGGGTCGGTGTCTACGTCGATGGCAATCTCGTTTACGCGTGGCAGCGGATGAAGAACCGCCATACGCTCCTTAGCAAGACGCATCTTAGCGGCATCGAGCACGAAGCAATCCTTAACACGTTCATACTCATCAAGATCCGTGAAACGCTCCTGCTGAACACGTGTCATATAGAGGATATCTACGTCGCCGATAACGCTCTCAATGTCGTTAGACTCGCGGTACTCCACGCCGAGGCGGTCAAAAACATCGCGCTTGATATAGTCCGGCAGTGCCAACTCAGGTGGCGAGATAAGTACAAATTTTGTATTCTCGTAGCGGGTCATAGCCTTGATCAGCGAGTGCACGGTACGACCATACTTGAGGTCGCCAACAAGACCTATCGTAAGGTTATTCAGCGTTCCCAACTCACGCTTGATGGTGAGTAGGTCGGTCATAGTCTGCGTTGGGTGGCTGTGTGAGCCATCACCAGCATTGATGATAGGCGTCGACGACACCTCCGTAGCGGCGAGGGGCGCACCCTCCACCTTGTGACGCATTGCGATGATATCGGCAAAACAGTTGATAACCCTCACCGTATCCTGCACAGTCTCGCCCTTGGATACCGACGACGACTTGGCATCTGCGAAGCCCAAGACATTACCACCGAGCTCCATCATCGCAGCGGTGAAACTGAGGCGTGTGCGTGTACTTGGCTCGTAGAAGAGTGTTGCGAGTTTTTTGCCACGACACACATCGCTATACTGCTCGCGGTTGGCAATGATATCCTCGGCAACGGCTATAATCTCTGAAATCTCCTGTACCGAGAGGTCGGTAGGGTCTATCAAATGTTTCATCTAATCCTCTGTGTTAATGTTACTTAATCCAGCTCTCGTCTGATGGGTTGTTGCGGAACTTAAGGATACGGTCCTTGTCCTCAGCCTTGATGTAACCCTCCTCAGCTGCCACCTCTACGAGTGCATCGAGATTTGAGAGTGAGTAGTTCTTGGTGTTTGCAGCTGCGATGCGGTCGATACCCTTCTGCATACCGTATGTGAAGATGCTCACGATACCGAGAACATCAGCACCAGCGTTACGCAACGCCTCGACAACCTCGATACAGCTACCACCTGTAGAGATCAAATCCTCCACAACAACAACCTTCTGACCCTTCTCTAACTTACCCTCGATCTGGTTACCACGGCCGTGATCCTTAGAACCTGAGCGAACATAGCCCATAGGGAGGTCGAGAATTGTAGCTGTGATGGCAGCGTGAGCGATACCTGCTGTAGACGTAGCCATCAACACCTCCACCTCTGGATAGTGCTGGCGGATAAGCTCTGCGAGCCCCTCCTCCACGTGGTTACGCACCTCGGGAGCTGTGAGTGTCAAACGGTTATCGCAATAGATAGGGCTCTTGATGCCACTTGCCCAAGTGAAAGGCTGCTCAGGGCGCAAAAATACTGCACCAATAGAGAGCAAATCTTTAGCAATCTTCTTTTCCATAATATCTTCGTTTTTAATTATTTACAATTCAATTACTCTGCGAACTCGCGCATACAACGCTCGTATGCCGCTACAGGATCATCAGCCGCGGTAATAGGACGACCTACAACGATGAAGTCTGAGCCAATCTCCTTGGCACGCTCGGGGGTTGTAACACGCACCTGGTCGCCAACATCGCCATCAGCAAAACGTACACCAGGCGTTACGGTCATAAACTCCACGCCGCACGCCTCCTTAACCATAGCAGCCTCGAGAGGTGAGCATACCACGCCATCCAAGCCTGCAGCCTTAGCATTTTCGGCATACTTAACGATGGTGTCGTTGATAGATGCGCCGATGAGCAACTCCTTCTGCATACGCTCCTCCGATGTAGAGGTGAGCTGTGTAACAGCGATAAGGAGAGGACGTGTGCCATCCTCGCGTGTGAGGCCCTCGATAGCAGCCTTCATCATATCGACAGTACCCGCAGCGTGTACGTTTGTCATATCCACGTCGAGGTTACGAAGCACCGACATCGCCTTCTTAACGGTATTTGGAATGTCGTGAAGCTTGAGGTCGAGGAAGATACGGTGACCACGCTCCTTGATAGTACGCACGATCTCTGGACCCTCGGCATAGAAGAGCTCCATACCGATCTTCACGAAAGGCTTGCGGCCTGTGAACTTATCCAAGAAGTTGAGTGTCTGCTCCTTGCTGCTGAAATCGCAAGCAATAATTACATCACGTTTGCTCATATTTTTATGGTTTGTTTATATTGTTGTTCTAAACTTTCGCCATCAGGCATACTTTATTTTACAAAGTTAGCAAAAAATATTTAGATATCAACACCCAAAACACGATTTGTTGCAAAGATACCCCACTACATAAAAATAGTGGGATTGTCCGACACATATCAGACAATCCCACTATTTCACATAAGTCGTATAACCTTGTTTGATGGCTTCTACTTTACAATGCCGATGATGTCACGCAATCTCTCTATTCCGAGACGCTCCATCTCCGCTGGCAACGCCTCGATAATCTCCTTCGAAGCGTATGGATTTCGGAGGTTAGCAGCACCAACCTGAACAGCCGTAGCACCCGCCATCATCATCTCGATAACATCCGACGCTGAGCTTACACCGCCGCAACCCATAACAGGAATTTGGCAGGCGTTAGCAACCTGGTAGACCATACGCAGCGCAACAGGGAAGATAGCATCACCCGAGAAGCCACCCATCTTATTGGCGATAACAGGCTTGCGACGCACGGTGTCGATACGCATACCAAACAATGTGTTAATCAAGCAGATGCCGTCAGCACCAGCATCCTCGCAAGCGCGAGCGATAGAGACCACATCCGTAACATTAGGGCTGAGCTTAATGAACACAGGCTTCGTAGTCACGGCCTTAACACGGCGTGTAACCTCGGCTGCTGACTCGGGCTGCGTACCGAAGTTCACACCACCCTTATGCACGTTAGGACACGACACGTTGACCTCGATAATCTCCACCTGATCCTCCTTGTCAATCTTCGCGCAGCACTCCTCGAACTCCTCGAACGAGAAGCCGCTGATATTGGCAACAATAGGCTTATGGTAAATCTCGCGCAAGCGTGGTAGCTCCTCCGCGATTACCCTATCGATACCCGGATTCTGCAATCCTACGGCATTGATAAGACCTGCCTTACACTCCGCGATGCGAGGTGTAGGGTTACCAAAGCGTGCCTCACGTGTAGTACCCTTGATAGATATCGCGCCGAGGCAGTTGATGTCGTAGAACTCCGCGAACTCCTGACCAAAGCCAAAGGTTCCCGAGGCTGGGACTACAGGGTTGTCGAGCTTCACACCGCAAAGTTCGACAGATGTATCATAGTGCTTTACCATATTATCTCCTCTCGTTTAAGTACAGGACCCTCCTTACATATACGCTTGTTGCCATACTTGGTCTTGCAGGTGCAACCCACACAAGCGCCAAAGCCACAACCCATACGCTCCTCGAAGCTAAACTCGCCATCTACCTCCGTAGCGTCGTACAACGCCTTGAGCATAGGCAGCGGACCACAAGTGTAGAGATAGTCGAACTGCATAGCCTTCTCGCGGATTACATCCGTAACAAAGCCCTTTGTGCCGTGCGAGCCATCGGCCGTAGAGCAATACACCTCCACGCCCAACGCCTTAAACTCCTCCTCGTAGAAGATTTCGTCCTTAGTGTTAAAACCAAGGATCACAGACGGCTTCTTACCCTCCGCGAGCAACCTTTTGCAGAGGTTATAGAGCGGTGGCACGCCAACGCCGCCACCCACCAACAACGGAGACTTAGCCTCGTTCTCAGTGTTGAAGCCATTGCCGAGACCTGTGAGGATGTCGAGTTTCGTACCGACAGCCATACCACGCATCTGATCCGTACCGCTACCCACTACCTTATATATAATAGTAATGGTCTTGTCGTCGTAATCCGAAACCGAGATGGGACGGCGCAGAAACTTACCCTCGAGTTCGATGTTTATGAACTGTCCCGAGCGGGTGATATACTGGGTATCGCCCTCCAACACCATACGGTAAACCGCAGGTGTCAGAGGTTCGTTACTCAATACTGTATATATGTCTCTCTTGTACATTATTCTGCATCAATTGTAGATACACCGAGAGTAATCTCCTCCAAAACGTCGAGAAGCACGCTAACGGTCTCGAGAGCTGTGAAGATTGTCACGTTGTTCTCAACGGCACAGCGACGGATGTCGTAGCCATCGAGACGTGAGCTACTCTGGTTGATATCTATGGTGTTGATAACATAGTTTACGTGACCCTTGCGGATAGAATCGAAGATCTCTGTAGAGCCCTCGCTGAGTTTCTTGAGGCAACGTGTGCGGATGCCATTCTCGCGCAAGAACTTGGTAGTGCCGCTGGTAGCCTCGATATTGAAGCCCAACTCATAGAAGCGGCGGATGAGAGGCAAGGCACGCTGCTTATCGACATCTGCAATGCTCACGAAGATAGTACCATAGTTTGCGATGGTCATACCTGATGACTGCAATGACTTGTACAACGCACGGCGCAACGATGAGTCGTAGCCGATAGCCTCACCCGTAGACTTCATCTCTGGCGAGAGGTATGAGTCTACGCCACGAATCTTCGCGAATGAGAAGGCTGGAGTCTTTACGTACCAACGCTTCTTCTCGTCGGCGATGACCTTCGTAACACCCTGCTCCTTAAGGCTCTTGCCAAGCATCACGTTTGTAGCGATGTTTGCCATAGGAGTGCCTGTAGCCTTAGAGAGGAATGGCACGGTACGAGAAGAACGTGGGTTAACCTCGATAACGTATACCATATCGTTGTCATCGGCGATGAACTGGATGTTATACAAACCTACGATACCAATCTCTTTACCGAGGCGGATTGTGTAGTCGATAATTGTATCCTTAACCTTCTGGCTAACGCTGAATGTTGGGTATACGCTGATAGAGTCACCAGAGTGGATACCTGTGCGCTCTACGTGCTCCATAATACCTGGGATGAAGACATCGGTGCCGTCGCAGATAGCATCAACCTCCAACTCCTTACCCATAATATACTTGTCTACCAACACTGGCTGATCCTCGTTAATCTCCACAGCGGTCTTGAGGTAGTGGCGCAAAGCCTCCTCGTTCGACACAATCTGCATAGCGCGACCACCAAGTACATAACTTGGACGTACCAACACAGGGTAGCCGATACGCTCTGCAGCAGCTACACCACGCTCTATGTCGGTAATAGCCTCAGCCTCAGGCTGTGGGATGCCCGCCTTACGCATAATAGCCTCGAAGCACTTACGGTCCTCAGCATTGTTGATAGCCTCGATGCCTGTACCGATAATCTCCACGCCGAGGTCTGCCAAAGGCTTCGCCAAGTTGATAGCGGTCTGACCACCCAACGACACTACAACACCTGTAGGCTTCTCCAACTCGATGACGTTCATAACATCCTCAACGGTAAGTGGCTCAAAGTAGAGCTTATCGCTGGTTGTATAGTCTGTAGATACGGTCTCAGGGTTATTGTTGATGATAATAGCCTCGTAGCCCGCCTCGCGGATAGCCCAGATAGCGTGAACTGTAGAGTAGTCGAACTCGACACCCTGACCGATACGGATAGGACCAGAGCCGAGAACCACGATCTTCTTGCGGTCGGTAACGATAGACTCGTTCTCCTGCTCGTATGTAGAGTAGAGATAAGGCACATCTGAGTGGAACTCCGCAGCGCAAGTATCGATCATCTTGTATACTGGGAAGATGGCGTTAGCCTTGCGGAACAAGAATACCTCGCTCTCGCTCATCCCCCACAACTGACCGATAAACTTATCGCTGAAGCCCATACGCTTAGCCTCCTTCAACACCTCGATATCGCGAACGTGCTCCTTAACAACCTTCTCCATCTCAACGATATTCTTCAACTTCTCGAGGAAGAAGAGGTCAATTTTGGTGTTGTCGTAGACGTGCAACAAGTCAACGCCACGGCGAATCAACTCCGCGATAGCGTAGATACGGTCGTCGGTACCCTTGCGGATATATGCCAAGATTCCCTCAACGGACATAGTGTCGAACTTCTTGTGGTATATGTGGCACACACCTGTCTCAAGCGAACGTACCGCCTTGAGAAGACCCTCCTCGAAGGTACGGCCGACGCTCATAACCTCACCCGTAGCCTTCATCTGCGTACCAAGCTCGTTCGATGCGTCGCTGAACTTGTCGAATGGGAAGCGAGCCACCTTCGTAACGATGTAGTCGAGTGTAGGCTCGAAGCTCGCAGGGGTGTTGGCGATGCGAATCTCGTCGAGAGTCATACCGATAGCAACCTTCGCAGTAACGCGAGCGATAGGATAACCGCTGGCCTTAGATGCAAGAGCCGATGAGCGGCTTACACGAGGGTTAACCTCGATGATGAAGTATTTGAACGAGAGTGGGTCCAAAGCAAACTGAACGTTACAACCACCCTCAATCTTCAACGCGCGGATGAGCTTCAAGGCGCTTGAGCGAAGCATATTGTACTCCTTAGCTGCGAGAGTCTGGCTTGGCGCAACAACGATAGAGTCACCAGTGTGGATACCCACAGGGTCAACATTCTCCATAGAGCAGATGGCAATCGCAGTGTCGTTCTTGTCGCGCATAACCTCGAACTCAATCTCCTTGTAACCCTTGATACTCTTCTCGACAAGTACCTGGTGGATAGGCGACAACGCCAAGGCGTTACGCATAGTGTCGCGCAACTCCTCCTCGTTATCCGCGAAACCACCACCTGTACCACCCAACGTAAAGGCTGGGCGCAACACCACTGGGTAGCCAATCTCCTTAGCTGCCTCAACACCCTCCTCGATGGAGTTGGTGATGCGTGATGGGATTACAGGCTCGCCAATGCGAACACACAGATCCTTGAACAACTCACGGTCCTCAGCCTCCTCGATAGAGGTGAACGACGTACCGAGAATCTCTACGCCACACTCCTCCAAGATACCCTTCTTGGCGAGCTGCACAGCGAGGTTCAAACCTGTCTGACCACCGAGACCTGGAACGATAGCATCAGGACGCTCGTAGCGGATAATCTTGGCAACATACTCCAAGGTCAATGGCTCCATATATACCTTATCGGCGATATGGGTATCTGTCATTATGGTTGCAGGGTTAGAGTTTACGAGGATAACCTGGTAACCCTCCTCCTTGAGTGCGAGACACGCCTGTGTACCTGCATAGTCGAACTCTGCGGCCTGGCCGATAACGATAGGGCCTGAGCCGATAACCATCACTTTCTTAATATCTGTTCTCTTTGGCATAGTTTACTTCTCCATTAGTTTGATGAATTTATCGAAGAGATATGTGCTGCTGGCCTCAGGTGTGCAATCAGGCTGATACTGCACCGAGAACACCTTATCGACAACTGACTCAATACCAGCAACGGTGTTGTCCAAAAGGTTGCGGTGGGTAACCTCCAAAGGGGTATTCTTCAACGACTCCTCGTCGATTACATAGCCGTGGTTCTGCATAACAATCTCCAACTTACCATTCTCCAAGCACTTCACAGGGTGGTTTGCACCGCGGTGACCGACCTTCATCTTCACGTTCTTAGCACCATAACTGATGGCAAGCAACTGATGACCGAGGTCCACACCAAAGATTGGCAACTTACCACGCAACGCTCTGAGAGTCTCGCAGATAACCTCCGCATCGGCAGGGTTACCAGGACCATTCGATACGAATACGCCATCTGGATTGAATGCCATAATATCCTCGGCTGTAGAGTTATAAGGCACGATAGTTACGTTACAGCCCTTAGCGTTGAGCTGACGAATGAAGCTATACTTGATACCGCAGTCTATAGCCACCACGTCGTACTTGTGGTTTGGCGTACGTGAGAACCAACGCTTCTTGCAGCTCACGCGCTCCAAGAGGTTGTGACGAAGCTCCGTAGTACGAAGAAGCTCCATAGCCTCCTCGTATGGCATAGCGTAGTCTACGATAGCAGCCTTCATAGTACCCTCGTTGCGGATAATGCGGGTGATCATACGTGTATCCACGCCGCTGATACCTGGAACATCGAGCTCCTCGAAGGCCTCGTTGAGGGTCTTGGTGTAGCGGAAGTTGCTTGGTGAGTCGCAGCACTCGCGAACCACCATACCACCCATAGATGGGAACTTACTCTCGTAATCCTCATCTGCAAAGCCGTAGTTACCCATCAAAGGATAGGTCATAACCACAATCTGATCTGTGTAAGTTGGATCGGAAACAATCTCCTGATAGCCTACCATAGAGGTATTGAACACCAACTCGCATACCGCAGTGCGGTTCGCGCCGAAGCCATAGCCAGGAAACTCCTTACCGTTCTCAAGCACAAGTTTCTTAGTAAAAGGTTTCATCTACTTACTTTTTTATATTATTTGTTTTTGTTGTCGTATACTACTTCGCCACGGTGTAGGGTCATCACCACGTCGCCAGTCATCTCTCTACCGTCGAACATCGTAATCTTACCCATAGAGTAGAACTTCTCGCTATCTACCATCCACTCCTTATTTACGTCGAGAAGCACCACGTCGGCACGCTGACCAACCTCGATACCTCCCTCGATGCGGAAGACTTTGCGAGGGTTATCGCTCATAATCTTCACAAGGTGTTCCAACGTAATGACACCCTTACGCACCAAGTGGGTATTCAACGCTGCAAAGGCAGTCTCCAGGCCTACGATACCCATCGCGCTATCCTTCAGACCTCGCGACTTCTCCTCGATGCTATGTGGTGCGTGGTCGGTGGCAATCATATCGATAGTACCATCCTTGATACCCTCCACCAACGCCTCGCGATCCTCAGCCGAGCGGATTGGTGGGTTCATCTTCCAGCGAGCATCCTCCTGAAGATCCATATCCGTGAAGATAAGGTAGTGAGGACCTGTCTCGCAAGTAACCTTCACGCCACGAGCCTTAGCCTCGCGAACAAGCTGCACAGTCTCCTTGGTAGAGATATGGCACACGTGGTAGCGGCAGCCAAGACGCTCTGCAATCTCGATATCGCGCTTCACCTGCGCCCACTCACTCTCCGAGCAGATACCCTTATGGCCGTGCTGGCGGGCATAATCACCATCGTGGATATATCCACCTTTGAGCAACTCCTCAACCTCGCAGTGTGCCGCGATAAGGGCATCATACTTCACAGCCTCCATCATAGCGCGCTCCATCATACCATCCACCTGCACACCCGAGCCATCATCCGAGAATGCACATACCTTGTCGTGCAACGCCTCCACGTCGACCAACTCCGTACCCTTGCGACCCACGGTGATTGCTGCGTATGGCAACACCTCGATCTTGGCATCGCGGTCTATTATCTCCTGCTGCACCTTGAGATTCTCGACGCTATCTGGCACAGGGTTAAGGTTTGGCATAGGACACACCGTGGTATATCCTCCACGTGCCGCAGCCATAGTACCTGTCTCGATGCGCTCCTTATATCCGAATCCCGGCTCGCGAAGATGCACGTGGACATCGACAAACGCTGGGGCAACAACAAGACCACAGGCATCAATAACCTTATCGCCCTCCGCCACCACAATATTCTCACCACGCTCCGCAATGCGACCATCCACGATTGCAACATCCTCAACGCCACGACCTACGACGTAGCCTCCCTTGATGATAGTTCTTCTATTTCCCATATATAAAAAAACAGGCGGCCCAAAAAGCCGCCAATATCAATTAAAAACAATGATTCCCAATGAGTTGAAACGTCGAGAGTTAACCCACGACTGCTTGCTAAGCAGAGCACAGTCATATATGTTATTTGTCGCACGCTTCATATATAATCCCAAATTTGTGCAAATATAAGTATTTTTTCGATTTCTCGCAACACTTTGCCCTATATTTTCGGATTATATTGTCGCAATAACCACACCCTCGATAATCGCCCAACAGATATACCTGCCACACTTACCCACCAACATCCAAAATGCCGAGGGCAGAAACTTCGCCTTATAGAAGCCCAGCACTATGGCAAAGATATCACCTACGAAGGGTGTCCACGTCAATAGTGCCAGGAGCGAACCCCACTTCGCGACCTTTGCCCTATGCCGCTCTATAGTCTCGTGCCGCACACGAAACCACCTCTCGAGCCACACCAACTTACCGAGCCAACCCATCCAGTAGCCCACCAAGCCTCCCGCCCAGTTACCCAGCGTTGCCACGACAACCGTAGTAACAGGATCGCCACCCGCCACGAGCATACCGAGAAGCAGCACATCGGAGCTAAACGGAAATATCGTTGCCGCGAGAAACGAACCCACGAATAGGCCTATGTATCCAAACTCAAGAAGTGACTCCATAACAGCGCAAAGATAGCGAAAAAAGGAATAGTGTGAAACGAAAAACCACGAATGAGTTGTACATTGCATACTTCTCATTCGAGGCTTTAACGTTTACCGCACTATGGCGGTGTTATACTAATGGCTTACCACTCGGTAAACTTACCAGTACCACGGAACACACCTGCGATACGGTGGCCCTCGTCATCAATGCAGTCGATAGTGAAGGTGTAGTTCTCCTCGGCATCCTTCTCAACCACAATCTTACCGTCGATAAGTGGGGCAAAATCCAAGTAACCAGCAGTCATATACCAGGTATTAACCTGCATATACTGACCGCCACCCATATCCTCCATAGAGCCAATAAGGAAGTGACCCGCAGAGGTACCTGGGGTATAAGTACCACAGATATCTGTCTCGCCACGTGGCAACTGAAGGTCGAGCTGGAACTCGTCGCCAGACTCCTCGCCAGTCTCAAGGTCAAGCTCCTCGAAGAGATATACCTGACAAGTGTCGTAGCCAGCGTAGTACATATTACCTACGTAAGCACCTACAAACAAGCCATCGTTGATATCGAAATAGTAGTCACGACGAAGGGTACTAAAGCCCTCGTTAGAGTCGGCTTTATAGAGGTCGATAACAAGACTTCCCTCATACTTAACATAGTGCACCTCGCCATTCTCAAGGGTAATGAATGCCTCAATCTTATTCTCCGACACCACAAGGCGCACCTCCGAGTAACGTACCGTAGAAGAGCCTGAAGAGGTTGTCTTCACGAACTTGCTATAAGCATCGTTGATGATACCCGCCTTCTTCTCGAAACCGAGTACGTACTCACCCGCAGGGATAGTAGCTACGCCATCTACGGCAGGCTCAGCAGCATAAAGGTCGAAGAGGTAGTACGAAGCATCGTCGTACATATTACCACTCTGGTTAAGGCCCTTATCCGAAATCATAAGGTTGTAGCTATAACTCTGAGCGCCCTCCACAGTATCCATATAGTAGCTACCATTGAGAGTCTTGGCATAGAACACCACGTCGGCATTAAGCTCAATGCGCTGCATAACGCTAACGCTGAAGCTCTTATCGCCATACTCAACAGTGATAATACCACGGCGCTCCTCCTCTGTCTCGTTCTTCGCTACGACATAGGTAATGGTCTGCGCAACATCCTTAATCTCAATCCACTCTACAGAGCTTGTTGCAGTAAGGTCAACGCCCTTAACCGCATTCTCAAGCGTGTAGGTGATAACGCCCTCGCCACCCTCGGCATCAAACCACAACGAATCATCGGATGTAAGTTCAAGCGTCGCCTCCTCGGTTGAAGGTGGTGTTGGCGCTGGCTTCTCGGTATCGCAAGCAACGACACCGAGAAGCATAGCCAAAAGAAACAATATCTTTTTCATTTACAAGATAGTTCTAAAGTATTAGACCACTATTAGTTACCAGGCTTGAAAGCCTCAGACATAAACACAGTTGTAGTTGGACCATTGTTGTAGCCCCAAACAACTACTACATACTCATAGAAGCTATTTACGCTCTTGTTCAACTGTGTATTGGTGATAGTCTGCTCGCCAGTGAAGAGACGTGGAGTAAGCTGTGAATCGTACTCTGGGAGGAGGTATGCGATAAGCTCATCGTAGCTCTTCTCCTTATCTGGACCATAGTTGCTTACGATACCCACCCTCTCAACAGTCACATAGTACTGGTCGTTGTTTGTAGGAGTTACAGTAAACTCAACAGATGAGCTTGTTGTAGAGTTGATAGTGATTGTAAACTCGTTTGATGACTGTGCTGGAGTAAGTGTTTTGAACTCCTTGAGAATCACATCAGTGTTACGAGTGCCATCAGCACCAACACCAAAGATTGCAAATACATACTCTGTATTCCAAGTAAGCTTACCAATATCAGCTACACCACTACCCTCGTTAGTGTACCACGATGCCACTGTAGCAACATCATAGCCATCAGATGCAGCATCGCTCTCCCAACCAGCATATACCTTCTCGTAGAAGGCATCAGCAGAGCCATAATACTCGTTGAACTCAGCCTTTGTACGGCACTCGTAGTAGTAACGGAAATCGCTGTTAGGAATTACATAGATATCAGCACCATTCCACGCGAGGTTTGTAACCTCAACGTCGAGTGCTGGAGCAGCCTGAGGCTCCGCAGGAGTTGTGATAAGCTCGCTGAGGAATACCTCCGAAGTCATACTCTTTGTATCAGGGTTATAGCCAAAGACAACAACATAGTAGTTGCTCTCAGGCTGCACCTCTACCTCCTTCTGTACAGAGCCGCTGATGAGGTTAGCGTTAATGTTACCCTCGATGAGTGATGCTGCAAGTGCTGCGCCACCATCCTCACCTACCTCGGCTGCAGTGTGCAATGCGTGGTAGTATGTAGCACTGCTATTAGGTACTACACTATAGATAACCTTGCGATGGTTGTACTCATCTACAGAGATTGCTGGTTCGAAGTCGATAACAGGGTCTGTTGGGTTGAACTCCTCCGACATATAAACATCGGTAGTAGGGCCATTCTCGAAGCCCCATACAACTACACGATAAGTCTTGAAGCTATTAACGCTCTTACCAAGGTCAGAGTTGTAGAGAGTCTGCTTACCTGTGAAGGTACGCTGCTCGATAGTCATATCATACTCTGGAGTGAGGTATCTTACCATATCCTCGTATGACTGCTCCTTATCTGGACCATAAAGTGCCAAAACATCTACCGACTCAATAGTTACGTAGTATGGGTCGTCGGTTGTAGGCTCAACGGTGAACTCTACAGAAGTCTTTGTAGTCTCGCCAATAGTGATTGTGAAGGTATTTGATGTTGGCACTGGAGCCTCTGTGCGGAACTCCTCAACAACTACATAAGCAGTCTGCTCACCCTCGTCATCCATACCGAAGCAGTAAACAACATACTCCGTATCCCAAGACATATTGTAGAGCGAGTCATACTTCACGCTATATGTTCTCTCGCCAGAACGCTGCTCGTTCTTCAAGTAGTACTGCCAAGGATCATCGTAACCCATATCCTGGTACTCCTGTGCAGTCTCCTTCCACTCCTCTACACGTGCAGCAACGAGTGACTCGATATCCTCTGCGTATGGAGCAAAATCCTCCTTAGTCATAACGCCAAGGATATACTCCACATCCTCCGAAGGAGTTACGGTTACATCAGCATTGTTCCAAATTACGTTCTCCACCTCGAGAGTAATAGTTGCCAACTCTGGTGTAGGAGCAACGCTCTTTGCTGCCTGAGTAACAGCGATAGTACGTGCCTCTGCACCAGTGTACTCTACATTAAGAGTAGCCTCACGAGCCTCCTCAAGGTCGTTTGCAGCAACTGCGAAGCTGATACTATTCTCCGCAACCTCTACATCTGAAATCCACGCTACATCCTCCGCAACTGCGAGTGTCACACCCTCAACAGCGTTCTCGATAGTATAGTTTACGGTAAACTCGCCACCCTCTGCCGAAACCTCAACGCTCTGCTTATCAAGGGTTACCACTGGAGCCTTAACCACTGGTTCTGGCTCTGGCTGCGGCTGTGGCGCAGGCTCATTTGTCTCCTTACAACCCACCAATGCCAATGCAGCAAAGAGGGCCAATGTTATAAACTTTTTCATAATTTTAGTTTTAGGTATGTTAGTTAGTAAAAACTCTCAAAAAGACTACTCCTCCTGTGCTGGGCGCTGTGGAGTTGTGAACTCGTAAATCTTGAGAGGTGTTGTTGGACCATTCTCATCGAGGCCAAAGACAAAGACACCATACTCACGATTAGGGCTGAAGTACTGGTTACGTGACTCGTGTGGCTTGTAAACGGTCTCACCCTGCATACGGAAGTCCTCGAGAAGCTCCCACGACTGCTTTGAGGCGTTGAGAAGAATCTGATACTGGATATACTCCTCGTCGCTACGGCCAGTGTTGTCAGAGGTAAAATACCAATCATACCAGCTCATATTGGTGATTGTCACATAGAACTTTGCCTCAGGATCTGAAGGGGTAATCTTTGCTGATACGGCAAACTTATTAAATGCTACATCCCACTCTGTTGACTCAATGCTAATGTCGAATGTTACATCCTTTGCCTCAGGCTTTGGGCTTGTTTTGAAGTGCTTCTTGGTCATCTGTGTTGTGAGGTTACCCTCTGTGTCAAGACCATATACATATACCATATATTCATTATCCCACATCAAGAGGTTGTATAGCGAGTCAGAGCTATCCACAGTTGTGCCACTTGTAAGGTCCCAGTTCATAACCTCCTTCCAATCCAAACCCTCCAAATCGGCGTAATACTGCCAGAAAGCAAAGTCGTTCTGAATAAGGAGGTTATCGCTATTATCGAACCACTCATCGTACTCTGAAATTTCCTCAATCCACCAGAAGTATGTCATCGACATATCGTCAGGCGTAATGGTAACATCTGCACTAAGGCCTGTAACATTCGACACCTCGATATCGAAGCGCTCTGTTCCGTCAAGAGTTGTGATACGATCCGAGCGCATCAAATCGCCGAAAATCCACTCCTTCTCGCTATCGTACTGGAAGTAGAGCAAGCGGTAGTGTGAGTGTGCGATAAGACCACCGAATGTAAGGGTCTGCTCACCGCGGAAGATCATCTGCGCGGCATTAGGGTCATTAAGCTGGTTAGATACGATGTCGAGATCATCACCACCGAGTATCTTCACTGTATCCGATACAAGGCAAGCATAGTAGTAGTCTACCTCAGCAGAAGGGGTGATGGTGATTGTCACGGTGCTTTCGGTAACCTCATCCACCACAACCTCAAACGTACCCTCCACAAGTTCCTTTGGAGGCTCTGGTGTTGGATCTGGATTTGGTGTTGGCTCTGGAGTTTTAGCAGGCTCCTTGTCACAACCCACTGTGAGGGCTGTCGCAAACATCAAGCACAATGCAAGTGCTTTAGTGTAGAAAATTCTCATTTTTAAAATTTTTTAGTTTTTTTTAGGTTGATTACATTTTTTTTTAAAAAGCAGTGCAAAGATATATAAAAATATTATTCTTCATAATTTTCCGCGATAATTTTATTCCCACAAATAAAAAAATTGGTATTTTTGCTTATATTTTGCCAAAAATAATTACCTTTGCAATGTGAAACGCTATGTCCACGACACAGGGCACAGCCACACAATGGGAAAAAGAGTTTAAACTTTGTACATATAACTAATCGTTAAACGAATCAAATGAAGCGTATTTTGGTTTTGGGTGCCGGTGGTCAGATTGGATCTGAGTTGGTACCATATCTTCGCTCAATCTATGGAGCATCGAATGTTGTTGCAACAGACGTTAAGCACAACGCAGTATTGGCTGAGGCTGGTCCTTTCGAGTTGGTTGACGCACTCGACGCAAAGCAGTATGCTGAGGTTGTAAACAAGTACAACATCGACTCTATCTTCAACCTCGTTGCCCTCCTTTCAGCAACTGGCGAGAAGAACCCACAGTTGGCTATGCGCATCAATATGGGCGCTTTGGAGAACTCTTTGGAGATCGCTCGCGAGAAGAACTGCGCAGTCTTCACTCCAAGCTCTATCGGTGCTTTCGGTGGTGACTTTCCACGCGACAAGACTCCACAGGACACTGTTATGCAGCCTAACACTATCTACGGTGTATGTAAGGTTACTGGTGAGCTTTTGTCAAACTACTACCACTCACGCTTCGGCGTTGACACACGTTCGGTACGTTTCCCAGGTATCATCTCTAACGTGACACTCCCTGGTGGCGGTACTACCGACTACGCAGTAGAGATCTACTACGAGGCTGTTAAGGGCAATAAGTTCGTATGTAACATCGCTCCAGATGTATATATGGATATGATGTATATGCCTGATGCGTTGCGCGCTACAGTAGAGTTGATGGAGGCTGACCCTGCAAAGTTGAAGCACCGCAACTCATTCAACATCGCAGCTATGAGCTTCACACCAGAGATCATCCGCGAGGTTGTTGAGCGTCACGTACCTGGCTTCCAGATGGAGTACAACGTAGACCCTGTTAAGGATGTTATCTCACGCAGCTGGCCAAACTCTTTGGACGACACTTGCGCACGCGAGGAGTGGGGCTGGAAGCCTGAGTGGGACTTGGAGTCTATGACCAAGGATATGTTGGAGAAGGTTGCTGCAAAGTTGAAGTAATCCTCGAAAAACATAAAATAATTAAGGGAGCGACATCAATCGCTCCCTTAATTGTTATAGACTTTTTTTGATATAGCCGTTTACTTCGCTACATTCCACAGGTTCTTTGGATAAATACCCTCCTCGATAAGCTCCTCAATCTTGGCTACGAGCTGTGGCTTATCCTCCTTGTAAGTCACACCAAACCAGTTAGATGCGGTCTTGAGAACACGCATTGTGGCAGTACCCTCGCTGATAACCTTGTTGACCATAAGAGGGATAAAGAACTCGGACTTAAGGTTTGAGATATTTGCGGAGAGGAACTCCTTGAAGAAAGCCTCGGAATATTCGAAGTAGTCGGGTGTGAAGCCAAAGAGGTTCATAGATACTGGGGTATCCTCGGCAAGAGGCTCGTCAGCACCGCCATCGTGGAATACGATAGTGCCGTTGACACGCTCAATCTGTGTGCGCTCGACCATACCTGTGAGGTTGCCCTCAGCATCCACGGTGCACACACCACGAGAGACTGTGCCATTCTCCGAGAGGGTCTTATTTACCTGATAGCCAACCATACAGTAGCGGTTGCGGCTGCCCTCGAGCTGAGATAGGTAGTCGCCGATGGTCTGATAAGCCTCACGGCCATAGAAGTCATCGGCATTGATAACGGCAAAAGGCTCGCGGATAGCATCCTTAGCCATCATAACAGCGTGATTTGTACCCCAAGGCTTTACGCGCTCAGTGGGAAGCGTGAAGCCCTCAGGGAGATAGTCCAGCTCCTGGAAGACATACTCCACAGCGATCTTATTACCGAAACGCTCGGCATTGAAGACCTCCTGGAACTCCTGCGCGAAAGAGTGACGGATAACGAAGACAACCTTGCCAAAACCTGCGCGAATGGCATCGTAGACCGAGTAGTCGATGATAGCCTCACCATTAGGGCCTACGCCATCCATCTGCTTGAGAGAGCCGTAGCGCGAACCCATACCTGCGGCCAAAACTAAAAGTGTTGGTTTTACCATATCAATATATTTTTGTTCAGAATTTTCGTAGCACAAAGGTAGCAAACTTCTTGGAAAATAGCAATACAACCATTGAAATCTCAATACTATTTTGTATCTTTGGCATCATTAGATGCGTCTATTACAGGAGTCTCTTTGCAAAAACCACCCTCTCAAGTGTTGAAATCTCAATACTATTTTGTATCTTTGCGCGTTAAGTATATAAATATATGAGTATGATACATAGTTTTTGGGAAGATCTAACCGAAAAGAGACAGCTCACGATGCGCGACGGCTCATCCGAGAATACGCTCTGGAGCATCAACATATCGCCCTTGGCACTATGGGGCAGCATCGCAGCACTCGTCATTCTACTTATGGCTGTGCTGATGCTCCTTATGGCATACACCTCGATACTCGACATCCTGCCTGGCTATCGCACAAAATCCGAAAAGCTCAGCGAGCAGCTGACACAGAACATTATGCGTCTCGACCTTATGGAGCGTAATATGCAGGAGGTGCTGGCATACAACGAATCGGTGGCAACGATAATGGGTGGTAGCACCCCAACACTCCACTCTACAGTTATGACCGACACCATACGCTACGACAAGTCACGCATCCTCCCTACACGTGCCGACTCGCTGCTGCGCGAGGCTTTGGAGAGCACCACGGGAGAGTACTCCCTCTCAAATACCAAGCCACTTATGTCCGAGGCTGCGATGTTCAGCACACCTATGCGTGGCAACATCACACGTGGCTTCGAGGCTCCTGAGTCGCACTACGACATCTCTATTATGAGCATCGACGGCGATGACTCGGTGATGGCGGTGGAGAATGGCACCGTGATAGCCGTAGCGAGCCTCAACGAGGGTCTCCAGAGCATCACCATACAGCACAACGGCGGCTACATATCCGTATACAAGAACATCGGAGAGGTTTTGGTGCGCAAGGGTCAGACGCTGCAGAGCGGCGCTGTGATAGGTCGCCTCAGCATCCCCGATGAGCAGTCGGAGACAAAACCCGAACTCGGCTTCGAGCTATGGCGCGATGGCACGGCTGTAGATCCACAGCGATATATACTCTTCTAACCCCCAGATTATGAGTATCGAACGACTATCAATTTTAGGCTCCACAGGCTCTATAGGCGTGCAGACGCTCGACATCGTGCGTCGCCACCCCGAGCGTTTCAAGGTTACGTCGCTTGTTGCGGGTAACAACTGGGAGATACTTGCAGCGCAGGCCCGAGAGTTTGGCGTGGAGAGCGTGGTGATAGGCAACGAACGCCACTACGCAGCTCTCAAAGAGGCACTTAAGGATACCAACATCGAGGTACTCGCAGGCTGCGAGGCGATAAACCACATAGCACGTAGCTACCGCAGCGACACCGTTGTAAATGCCCTTGTGGGCTATGCGGGATTACACCCCACATACCTCGCCATAGAGAGTGGCAAGCGCATAGCCTTAGCAAACAAGGAGACTTTAGTTGTGGGTGGCGACATCATTATGTCGGCCGCCAAGCACAAGGGTGTCGACATACTACCTATCGACTCCGAGCACTCGGCAATTATGCAGTGTTTGGAGGGTGAGAAGCGTAACTCTATCCGCAACCTCATCATCACCTGCAGCGGCGGTGCTCTGCGCGATGTTCCGCGCGAGGAGCTTGCCGACGTTACCCCTGAGCGAGCCTTGAAACATCCTCAGTGGTCGATGGGTGCAAAGATCACCATCGACTCGGCAACCCTCGTGAACAAGGGTTTTGAGGTTATCGAGGCGCGCTGGCTTTTCGACATCGAGCCTGAGCGAATCAAGGTTGTGATACACCCCCAGTCGATAATACACTCGATGGTGGAGTTTACGGATGGCGCGGTGAAGGCGCAGCTTGGCAATGCCGATATGCACACACCAATCAGCTACGCGCTGCTATATCCCGAGCGTGCCGCAGAGGCTATGGAGCAGTTCTCGATCCTCGACTACCCCACCCTTACGTTCCGTGATGTTGACCGCGAGAAGTATCCAGCATTAGACATCGCATACGAGGTACTGCAGCGCGGTGGCACAGCACCCTGCACGATGAACGGAGCCAATGAGGTTGCTGTGGCAGCATTCCTTGCCCACAAGTGCCGCTATACCGACATCGTAGGTGCTATACGCTATGCCCTCGACAACGCCTCGTTCGAGAAGCACCCTACGCTTGCGACATACGACATTGCCAACCAGGAGTCTCGCGACTTGGCACAACGATACTTGAAACTTTAAACAGAAAACTTTGAAATAGATTATGGGAATATTGATTCAAGCCCTTCAATTCTTCGCATCACTCTCGATGCTTGTCCTTATACACGAGTTCGGACACTTCATCACCGCACGTATGGTCGGTGCACGTGTCGACAAGTTCTACCTCTTCTTCAACCCTTGGTTCTCGCTCTTCAAGCGCAAGATAGGCGGTGTGGAGTATGGTGTGGGATGGATTCCACTCGGAGGTTACGTATCGCTCTACGACAGCCGCGAGACACTTATGGACGAGGAGAGTGCCACATCGAAGAGACGTGATGAGGCCAAGGAGCAGCTTAAGAGGGCACGCCGCCACGGTAATAGCGAGAAGGTCGCTCGTCTCGAAGCCGAAGTGGAGAGCCTCGATGCGGAGATTCAGAATCTGCAGGAGCGTCAGCGCACCCTCGAGCCTGTAAAGGATGAGCTTCGCGCCAAGAAGCCGTGGCAGCGTCTTATAGTTATGATTGCTGGCGTGGTGATGAACGTACTCTTTGCTATCGGCATCTACTCTGCGATGCTCTACACCTGGGGTGAGCACTATTACCACAACGACGATATGGTTAGCGGCTACATCTTCAACCAGGAGGCTGAGGCCCTCGGATTTATGGATGGCGACCGCATAGTGACCATCGACGGCGAGAAGATTGGCAACGTTATGGAGATCACCGAGCGACTCCTGCTGGTGGATCACGACATAGATGTCGAGTTGCTACGTAACGACGAGCCTGTTAGCCTATCGCTTGCGATGAACGACCTTGTGGCTATGCGCGAGAGGGGCGGATATGTTGACTTGATTGGCGAGTATGTGCCGTTTGTAATCTCGTCGGTGGAGTATGAGACAACCAAGGCTGCGGGCCTTATGGAGGGCGACCGCATCGTGGCGATTAATGGCGAAGCTGTGGAGGAGTTCCTAGGCGCAGTACCTCTCTTGGAGAGTGCCAAGGCTACCACTGCTACAATCGCCGTGGAGCGTGATGGTGCAATAGAGAAGCTTGCTGTTGCTGTGGATGAGAATGGCAAGATCGGCGTGAGAGTGTCGAGCGTTGCGCCACGCAGTGTTGAGTATGGATTCTGGGAGTCTATTCCTGCGGGTCTGAAGCTCACGGGCAAGAAGATATCCTCATACTGGGATCAGCTGGTTATGATGTTCAATCCCGAGACCAAACTCTACAAGGAGGTGGGTGGATTCATCTCCATCGGCAGCATCTTCCCCGATGTTTGGAACTGGCAGAACTTCTGGAATATCACAGCACTACTATCAGTGATGTTGGCAGTTATGAACCTTCTACCTATTCCGGTTCTTGACGGTGGACACGTGCTCTTTACCCTCTGGGAGATGATCACACGCCGCAAGCCAAGCGAGAAGTTTATGACCATAGCACAGAATATCGGCCTCTACCTTCTCCTTGCACTTATGATATATGCCAACGGCAGCGACATCCTAAAGCTCTTCAGCTAATCGAGGCACTATGGCAAAGATAAAACGAGCATTCTTCTGCAGCGACTGCGGCTATGAGACACCTAAGTGGTTGGGCAAGTGTCCCGCTTGCGGAGCGTGGAACACCATCACAGAGCATATCGTAGCCAAGGAGTCGTCGTCGGTAGCTGCACGTGTGGTATCAGTTCCCAAGTCCGAGCCACGCAAGGTGCAGGAGATCGAGGAGGGAACCACACGCCGCATCGACATCGGAAACAAGGAGGTTAACCGTGTACTTGGCGGAGGCCTCGTGCCAGGATCGCTGATCCTGTTAGGCGGCGAGCCGGGCATCGGAAAGTCGACACTCTCGTTGCAGTTGGCCCTCACCGAGAACTCACTTAGAACTCTATACGTATCGGGTGAGGAGTCTGCGGAGCAGATTAAGATGCGCGCAAACCGCATCGGCATCCGCAACACGGAGTGCACGGTGTTCACCGAGACGCTACTCGAGAATATCGTGGCACAGATCGAGGAGACGCACCCCGATGTAGTCATCATCGACTCGATACAGACTATGTCTACCGACCTTGTGGAGTCATCGCCGGGTAGCGTCACGCAGATTCGCGAGTGCGCCGCCACGCTTCTCAAGGTGGCAAAGAGTAGCGGCATAGCGATATTTATCATCGGACATATAACCAAGGAGGGCTCTATTGCTGGCCCAAAGATCTTAGAGCATATCGTGGATGTGGTGCTGCAGTTCGAGGGTGATGGCAACCACACCTACCGCATACTGCGAGGCCTGAAAAACCGCTTTGGCGCTACATACGAGATTGGTGTATTTGAGATGCGCGAGGATGGACTCAAGGAGGTGGATAACCCTTCGGAGATCCTCCTTACGCACTACGACGAGCCTCTTGCTGGCTGCGCCGTAGGAGCTGCTGTGGATGGTCTGCGTCCATATCTCATTGAGGTTCAGGCCTTAGTCAGCAACGCCGCATACGGCACTCCGCAACGCTCGGCAACGGGCTTCGACCAGAGACGTATGAATATGCTCCTTGCTGTGCTGGAGAAGCGCGTGGGTATGAAGATGTTTCAGAAGGATGTATTCTTGAACTTCGCAGGTGGCTTCAAGATTTCGGATACGGGTATGGACCTCGCTGTTGTGGCGGCAATAATCTCGTCATACTACGACCGCGCACTTATGGATGGCGTATGCTGCGCTGGTGAGATAGGACTCTCGGGAGAGGTGCGCCCCGCACCCCGCACCGAGCAGCGCATATCGGAGGCGGCACGTCTGGGCTTCAAGCGCATCGTGGTGTCGTCGTTCGCCAAGAAGGGCATAAAGCCTGTCAAAGGCATCGAGGTGGTATACATCTCGCGAATCGAGGAGCTACCGAAAGCGCTATTCTAAAAAAAAAGAGCCATACGGCTCTTTTTTTTTCTACACATACTCCAGCTGCCATTCGAGTTCCTCGACAATCCTTCTCTTTGTGGGGCAGTCGGGCATACTATCCAGTAGCGCAGGGATCCCCACCTTCACCGACTTGTCGCGTGAGGCGATGTAGCACATAAGCGTAACCACGCCACCTGCGATATAGACCGAGTTGGGATTTGCCATAACAGTCCTCTCCGAAGCTACGAACGCCACCTCCGAGGTGGTACGCTCGTTACGCGCCGCAGCCATAAGCGATGCGTAGGCCACCATCTCGTTACTCTCCGTGCTCCACACGCCCATCAGCGAGTTAATGTCGTAGATCTTCGACAGCAGAGCAAAGGCAAGCTCCTCCGCGAGTTCGGCATTGGCAATGCCACGCGACCAGAATGGGAATTCGTGCGTGTCGAGTTGCTGAGGATCAGCGATATGGCAAGCACACAACTTCAACTCACGCACCTGCTGCTGATAGAGATACTTCGCAAAGGCGTAATCCTTAGGCTCGTCAGCCACAATCTCACGTAGCGTGGCGATGCTGACGCCATAGTTAAGGCCATATTTCTGGTTGTGCGTGGTCATACTCTCCGCCACAGCACCATTCATCTGCTTTCGCACACGCCCCAAGAGGGATATCATTCGCTGTGTAAAATCCATACCCTATTATTTTGGTTGTAGGAACATTACGGTCTTACCAAACTCATAGAGCGGCAATATGCGACAAGCGATAACCTCTCCGCCGAACGCCACCTTCACCTCTGCATTATTTGCATAGCGATAGGCCACAGTGCCCTTGATATCGCTCTCGGGGTAGTTCATATCGGATGGTGTGATGGTCACGAGGATGATATCTCCCGTGAGGTCGTTAGTAGCCACAAGACCCTGCTCGGCACTGAAACGCGCCACAACTGTTGTAGGCTGCTCGGCACTTACAGGGATGATATATCGCTGCGACTCGGTAGATATGCTGCGCTTGCCATAGAAAAGCTCGAGATACTCCCTCTCGAGACGTGAAATTTCGGCAAGAGCGCTCTCAAGACCACCGCCATAGACGCCCTCGCCAAACTCACCTGTGATGAGATCGAGGCGTGCGCGGCGAAGTGAAAGAATCTGCTCCGCGGCAACCTTTGCAGCAGCCTCAGGGGTACGCTCAGCACCCGAGATACGATCTACGGGCAATGGCGACTCACCCATATATACCGGAGCGTTGTGGTCAGGTCGCTCATCATCAGAGACATAGTGCGTAGGCTCCTCGATGATTGCCACATCGGCCTCCACGATGCGGTACTCATCACGCTCGACAAGCGAAGCACGTGTACCGAGTAGCTTCTGCGCATAGCGGGCATAAACACCTGGCGTGAAGATCTCGTGCTCCACCACCACATCTACGGCGAGGGTTGTGGATGCCTCGGCGATAACCACATTACCACTCTCCTTATACGAACCTATACGCTTCTTGACAATATGCTGTGCCGAAGCATCGACACTTATGGCAACAGCCGCAACAGCGACCAATAGTTTGAATACTCCTTTCATAAACTCAATTTTATATAATTTCACAAAGATACGAAATAGTATTGAGATTCCAACACTTGAGAGGATTGATTTTGTTAAAGCTTCTTGTAGTAGGCGCATCTAATGATGCCAAAGATACGAAATAGTATTGAGATTCCAACACTTGAGAGGATTGATTTTGTTAGAGTTTCTTATAGTAGGCGCATCTAATGATGCCAAAGATACGAAATAGTCTCCCAATATTAAAAATTAAGATAGAAATCCTGCGTCAGAGTGCGATATTGCTCGGTGTAGCTACCATCGCGATGCTGTATGACAAGGGTGTCGCAGCGCGGCATAAGAGGCCTGTCGCATAGCTGAAACTCCATAAGCGTGCGCTTGGGGACTCCACCCTCCACCGTCACAACATCCATCTGACGGCGAAGCCACAGATGCTCAAAGGCAACACCGCGAAATGCCATAGCTGCATCGTAGGGCAACACCACGCTCAGCTTTCCTCCCGGCATCAGGAGTCGCTCGGCAACCGCAACAATATCCTGGTAGGTGAGTGTTGTGGCGTGACGCGCGGTGCGGCGAGCCTCGTCGGGCGACTGTAGTGTCTCCGTAAAGAATGGTGGATTGGAGACTATATGGTCGAACTTGCGCTCCACATTCAGCTCGTTGACATCACCACAAAGCACCTCGATACGCCTGCTCCACGCGCAACGTTCGACATTTGCACGTGCCTGCGCCGCAGCATCCTCCACAATATCTATAGCTACGATGTCGGCCTGGGCATTGCGCTGCGCCGCCATAATGGCTATCAATCCCGAGCCAGTACCCACATCGAGGATGTCGCTATTCCCATCGACATCTGCCCACGCACCGAGAAGCACCCCATCGGTGCCTATCTTCATCGCAGTATGCTCGTCCTCTATGGTAAAGTGCTTGAATCTGAACATCGCTAATCGAACATACGTGTGATACCTACACCAAAGAGCGAGTAGTCGTAGCGCACAGGATCCTCGGCATCGAACCTACGCAGCGACACCGTAAGCTCCTCGACAGCCTTCCAGTCGTTTTGCTTGCGATTGAGGAGCGAAAGGTTGCGTCCCATACGGCTTGTGTGGATGTCGAGCGGCATATAGAGTGCCGACATAGGGATCTTGCGCCACAGACCGAAGTCCACACCCCTATCATCACGGCGCACCATCCACCTGAGATACATACACAGCCTCTTGCACGCAGCACCCTTATCGATAGATGACAGATGCTTCTCCGAGTGGATGTTATGCGGCACGCTGTGAAACTCGCGGCGAAACTCCGAAAATGCCCTACGCAGGTCGCTGTGCTCGGCATATTGCTCCTCGAAGAAGTCGCCAATGCTACCCCACTTCGTAAATATATGGCGTATACCACGCACGAAGTCCTGAAAATCCTCGCCATTGAAGGTGCGGTGAACATACGTAGAGAGCGATGCCATCTCCCGCTCCGAGGCATTGAGCACGAAATCCTTTGGCGCGCCATCCATATATCGCATCATACGGTGTGCGCTCTGCACTATTGCACGGCGATTACCCCACGCTATGGTTGCCGCGAGGAGTCCCGAGATCTCTATATCACCCGCATCGCTGAACGAGTGAGGAACGCTGATAGGGTCGGCC
Organism: Alistipes sp.; assembly: GCA_017630455.1. GTDB lineage: Bacteria > Bacteroidota > Bacteroidia > Bacteroidales > Rikenellaceae > Alistipes. The sequence goes on from JAGBVG010000085.1 coordinate 31,224, forward strand.
TCAATGAAACTCTCGTTGTTGAATTTATCGTGCAGCGTCTCGAGGATTTCGAACAGCTCCTCGTGACTCATCTCGCTATATAATCTCTCCATCCTTCATTAAAATTTTTCGATCCGAGCCATCGGCAAGCGCTGCATCGTGCGTCACGATTACGAATGTCTGCCCCGTGCGCTCACGAAGCTCAAAGAAGAGGCGCTGGATATCTTCGCGAGTCTCCGAGTCGAGGTTTCCCGTAGGCTCATCTGCAAGCACCACAGCAGGACGGTTGGCCAACGCACGTGCTATGGCCACACGCTGCTGCTCGCCACCCGACAAAGCCGAGGGTTTATGCTCCGCGCGGTGCGACATCGAAACCATATCCAGCAGCTCACGCGCCCTCGCCTCGGCATCTTTGCGCTTCTGGCCCGCTATCAGCATCGGCATCATAACATTCTCCACCGCCGTAAACTCGGGCAATAGGTGGTAGGACTGGAAGATGAAACCTATGCGACGATTACGAAACTCCGAGAGTGCATCATCCGAGAGCGTGCCGAGCGGGACGCCATCTATAACCACCTCGCCAGACGAGGCCGCCATAAGCGAACCGATAATCTGCAGCAGCGTGCTCTTACCCGCGCCACTGGCTCCGACTATCGACACAATCTCCCCCTCCGACACCGTGAGCGACACGCCGTGAAGCACCTCCAGCTCACCAAAGCTCTTCTTAATATCTTTTACCTCAATCATATTTTATTATATATTTCCCAAAGGCGCATAACCTGCACAGTCTCAGCTACATCGTGAACACGAAGTATAGCCGCTCCACTACGCAGCGTCTCCCACGCCAAGGCCAACGAACCAGGCAGCGATGCCTCGGGTGTGATATCCAACGAGCGGTAGATCATCGACTTACGCGACACACCAATAAGAACAGGATATCCCAATGCGCGAAGCTCTGGTAGCCCCCTGAGCAACTCGAAATTCTGCACCGCACTCTTAGCGAATCCGAAGCCTGGGTCGAGGATAATATTCTCAGGCGCGATACCCGCCTCGTGCAGATCGCGAACACGGCCACGAAAATACTCCACGACACCCGCCGTGACTCCACCGTCGTAGTGGGTCATCTGCTGCATCGTCGAGGGCGTGCCACGCATATGCATAGCGATATAGGGTAGCTTATACCTTGCCACCACATCCAACATCCCCTCGTCAAGCTCACCTGCCGAGATATCGTTGACGATGATTGCGCCAAACTCCTCCACGGCGCGGCGTACAACCTCCGCGCGGAAGGTATCTATCGAGACCACAGCACCGCGCTCGGCATTTCGCACAGCCTCGAGACCCATCCTCACGCGCGACCACTCCTCCTCCAGCGTAACCTCCTGGGCTCCTGGGCGTGAGGAGTAACCTCCAATGTCGATAATCGTAGCTCCCTCGGCAATGACACTATCTATACGATGACATAAACCCTCGACACTCTCCATACGGCTTTCGGCATAGAATGAGTCGGGGGTGACATTCACGATAGCCATAACGTGGCTATCCCTTAAATTTATACTACTTGGAACGAGAATCATAACTTAAACGACGGTGCAGCTGTTCCACATCTTCGCGAAGCTCATCGAGGTCGATATTCACAATTGCATATTTCGATCTGTCACTACGCTCATCATCACTCATCTGCGCCCTTATGCGCGCCTCGACCTGCTCTCTCGATGCGCCGTCACGCGCCATAGCACGCTCCACACGCAGAGCCTCGGGTGTCATAACCGACACCACAGCATCGACACGATTCTCCAACTTAGCCTCGAAAAGTATTGCCGACTCAAGAACCACATAGCCACCCTCCTGAGCCTCGGCCCACGCATCGAAGTCGGCCATAACAGCGGGGTGAACGATGGCATTTAGTGCCGCCAACTCCTCAGCATTACCAAACACCCTCTCGGCGAGATATGCACGGTTGAGACCCTCCGAGGTGTATACCTCCGCGCCAAAACGCTCCATAAGCTGCTGGCGCAGGGCATCACTGCACGACATAAGCTCCTTGGCTCGCAGATCGGAGTTGTAGACCGCAACGCCAAACTCCTCGAGAATGGAGCATACCACGCTCTTTCCCGAACCTATACCTCCTGTGATGGCAACCTTATACATATATTTATATATATTACGCAGTGTTAATCTATCGGCTCGTAGCTCTCTATCACTGGCAAAGCTCCCACGGCTACGATATCGACATTATTCATACGCGACGCCAAAGCCTGCTGCAACGAGGTGTTGGTGATGTGACGGTATGTACGACCGAGGGTGTCGGTAACCTCCTTGTCGAAGCTAAGCTCCCCAACCTGCACAACAAAACGGCTGCGCGACGTTGAGAGGGTGTAACCAACCAAGTCGGTACCCTTACCGCGAATGGTGCAATGCACGTCATACTCCTTCTCGTCAATCACTACCACTACGTTGTGGTCGGTGGTGTATGTACCACCCAACTTTGTGATGTACCACAATACGAATGCCGCAAAGAGAAGTGACACGTATACTGGCGACACATAGCTACGAAGTAGTGCAAAAAATGCCTTAATCTTTCCCATTTTCTAATGTGTTTGCATTAATAACGCAAAGATACGAATTTGTATTGAGATTACAACACTTGAGCTGCTCGATTTTGTGATTTGCGACCTGCGGTAGTCGCATCTAATGATGCCAAAGATAAGTAAAAAAATAAAAATATAGGTCGCAACCCGAAAAAGATTGCGACCTACAATGATAGTATCTATACATACTACTCCTCGTCAGCCTTAATAGCCTTCTTACGCTGAAGATCGTAAGCAATAGGTGTAGCGATGAATACTGAAGAGTATGTACCGATGATAACACCGAGGATCAACGCGAATACGAAACCGCGGATAGTCTCACCACCGAAGATGAAGATAGCCAAGAGGGTTACGAGGGTTGTACCTGAGGTGTTGATAGTACGTGACAATGTAGCGCAGATAGCGTTGTCGATGTTAGTCTTGATATCACGCTTTGGATAGAGACCGAGGTACTCACGGATACGGTCGAAGATAACCACTGTATCGTTGATAGAGTAACCGATGATAGTCAAGATAGCAGCGATGAATGCCTGGTTAACCTCGAGGTTGAAAGGCATAACTGCGTACAACATTGAGAAGATACCGATAACAAGGAGTGCGTTGTGTGCCAATGCTGCTGTAGCACCCAAAGCCCACTGCCAACGACGGAAACGGATAGCGATGTAGATACCGATAGCCACCAACGCGATAAGGCAAGCTACGATAGAGTTTACGGTCATCTCAGAAGAGATAGACTCGCTAACCTGCTCTGAAGATGCGATACCCCACTGTGCGATACCGTCACCAGCTGTACGGAACTCATTGAAGCCAAAGTCCTCGATTGTGAAGTACTCGTCCAAAGCCTGGAACAACAAGCGGTCTACAGCATCGTTAGCCTCCTCGCCCTCGAGACCCTCAGGCTGGTACTGAGTAACGACACGGATCTGGTTGTCAGCACCAAACTGCTTAACCTCGATAGAAGAGTTTGCAGCATCGGCAACAGACTCGAAAGTCTCCTCCAAGCTTGCGCGAACATCCTCAACGTTTACAGTCTCGTTGAACTTAACAACGTATGAGCGACCACCTGTGAACTCTACGCCCTGGTTAAGACCGATGGTGCAAAGAGAGATGATAGACGCGATAAGGAGAATACCTGATACCAAGTATGAAACCTTACGCTTAGAGATGAAGCTGAACTTAACGTTCTGCAAGAAGTTCTCAGTCATCTTTGTAGAGAACTTAAGCTCACCCTTACGCTCAACACGAGTCTCGATCAAGAGACGTGTGATGAAGATAGCGCAGAACAACGATGTGATAATACCGAGCACCAAAGTTGTTGCGAAGCCCTTAACAGGACCTGTACCGAAGTAGAAGAGGACAACACCAGTGATGATTGTTGTGAGGTTACCGTCGATGATCGCTGAGTAAGCGTTTGAGAAACCATCCTTGATAGCGAGTGCAAGACCCTTACCACCACGCAACTCCTCCTTGATACGCTCGAAGATGATAACGTTAGCATCCACAGCCATACCCATAGTAAGTACGATACCTGCGATACCTGGGAGTGTCAACACAGCGCCGAATGATACCAACACACCGAAGAGCAACAATACGTTGCAGATGAGGGCGATGTTAGCGAACCAACCAGCACGGTTGTAGAAGAAGCCCATATAAAGAAGTACAAGGCAGAATGCCAATGCGAACGAAATCAAACCAGCGTTGATAGACTGCTGACCGAGTGATGGACCTACAACCTCAGAGTAGATGATTGTTGCAGGAGCTGGAGACTTACCTGAGCTAAGTACGTTAGCCAAGTCCTCAGCCTCCTGAGCTGAGAAGTTACCAGTGATAGATGAAGAACCACCATCAATACGGCCGTTAACACGTGGTGCTGAGTATACGTAGCTATCCAAAACGATAGCGATAGAGCGACCTACGTTAGCACCTGTGATGTTACCCCACTCGATAGCTGTCTTTGAGTCCATAGTCATAGATACCTCGAAGCCACCATACTGACCACCCTGAGCACGTGCAGAGGTGATGCCTGAGCCATCCAATACTGGGAGCATAGCGCCATCCTTACCCTTCAAAGCGTAGAGGAGGAACACACCCTTTGAGCTATCCAAAGAGCTCTTGTTTGACCAAGCGAGCTTAACATCTGCTGGGATCAACGCGTCAACACCCTCAAGTGAGAGGTACTCGTTGATAAGCTGGATGTTAGACTTATCGGCAGCAGCAACGATAGGCTCACCTACGTTGAAAGTCATTGTCGAGCCATCAGCACCCATAGCTGGGTAAGATGTCATAAGCAACTCGCTAAGTGGAGTGAGGCTAACCTCAGCCTCATCCTCACCCTGTGCCAAAAGGTAGTCACGAACAGCAGCGTCAGCGTTAACGAACAAAGTCTCCATCACTGCGTTAACATCCTCAGACTGGCATACTGTCCAGAACTCGAGGTTTGCAGTAGATGCCAAAAGCTTGCTCACGCGCTCTGGCTCCTTAACACCTGGCAACTCAACCATAATACGGTTTGTACCTGCTACAGGCTGGATGTTTGGCTGTACGACACCGAGGAGGTCGATACGTGTAGCGAGAACCTCGTTCATCTTCGATACCGAACCTGCGATGTGGTCGTTAAGTTCCTTTACCACTGCTGAAGCATCCTCAGTGCCATAGATAGCCATAAGGTTCTCAGCCGAAAGTGCTGCAACATAAGCATCAACTACCGCTGCTGGAGACTCCATCTTAGCAGCTGTGCGAAGTGCAGACTCGATAGCGTCGCGAAGCATATTGTTTGATGCTACAGCGATGTCGTTGTAAGCGTTGGTGCGGATAACATCCTCAGCCTTAATCTCAAGCATAACGTTCATACCGCCCTTGAGGTCAAGACCCAAGTTCAACTCCTTCTCCTTACACTCACCATAAGTGTAACCTACATAAACACTCTTGTCCCACATCTCATCGAGATAAGCCTGTGGGTTCTCCTGCTTAGCAGCCTCTGCCTCTACGTGACGTGTCACGAAGGTGAATGAGAGCTGCCAAATGCTGGCAATACCTAAAAGCACTGCCAACCACTTGATAATACCTTTACTCTGCATTGTTTAAAAGTTTAATTATTTGTTAGTTTATATGATTTTTACGCCAATAGTCGTAGTAATCAATATTATAGCACGCTTTTTGCATACGCAAACGCGCGATAATCGCGCAAAGATAACAAAAAAATCGCAATCCACAAACGTGAACTGCGATTAATTTCAATATTTTAGAACTATACTTTGCGTTCCAAAGGCTTTACTTCGTGATAATCTCCACAACATAGTCTGTCATCTCTGGCAGCTTACCGAGATTTAGGACCACACCCTTAGCCACTTTCTGGAACTTAACAGGCTCGCCCGACACAAAAACCTTAGCCTCCACAACCTTGCAATCGAGAGGCAAGTAGAGCATCTCATCCTCCAACTCAAAGATGTGAACATACAGCTTCTCGCCATCGCGCGTTGTGCAACCCCACTGCTGCTGTTTCACATCGCCAGCCTCGGTGCCATAGATGGTCTTGCCATAGACATCGAGCCACTCTCCCATAGCCTTCATACGCTCCAATGCCGCAGCAGGAAGCTCGCCATTAGGCTGAGGACCAACGTTCAGGAGGAGGTTTGCACCCTTACCCGCAGCACTGACAAGGTAACGGATAAGCGTCTCGGGAGTTTTGTAGTTCTGATCGATAATCTTATAGCCCCACATACCGTTCATAGTCTGGCAAGTCTCCAAAGGCAGACGGCTGATATCCTGACCCGAGAGTCCGTGGGTGTTCTCACCTGGAAGGTCTCGCTCGAAGATCTGAATATCCTCACCCTCGAAAGGTGTGATATGGTGGTTATTGGCGATAAGACACGATGGCTGCAACTTATGAATCATAGCATACTGCTCCTCGAGTTGCCAATTGAAAGGCGTTGCATCCTCGTCGTGGTCCCACAAGCCATCGAACCAGATAGCACCGATAGGGCCATAGTTCGTAAGAAGCTCCGTAACCTGACGATTCATAAATGCGTAGTAATGGTCCCAATCAATCTTCGACTCATCGCGACCTGTGACGTTACGCGCCGTACGACCACGTGGGTAGTCATCGCGCAACCAGTCGATATGCGAGTAGTAGAAATGTAGCTTTATGCCGTGCTTCTGACACGCCTCGGCCAACTCCTTAACCACATCGCGGCCAAATGGTGTGGCATCCACAACATTGAAATCTGACTGCGCGGTATCCCACATCGAGAAACCATCGTGGTGGCGTGTGGTGAAACATATATACTTTGCTCCAGCATCCTTTATCGCCTTAACCCACTCATCGGCATTGAAGCGGTGAGGGTAGAATGCATCGGCAGCCTTGGCATACTCATCGCGGTTGAGACCTGCGTTCTGCATATACCACTCGCCCTGGGCAAACATACTGTAGATACCCCAGTGGATGAAGATACCGAAACGAGCATCGGCAAACTCCTCGCGAGCCTTAAGATTCTCAGGCGTAGGCTGATAGCCCTGCGCCGATAGCGACACCACCGAGAGAAGCATCGCAGCAGCCAATAATGTTTTCTTTATCATAAATTTAAGGTTTTTAGGTTGATTAGCAGAATAATTTGTTGTTAGAAAGGGTTAGGCTTGGTGCCAAGTCGAAATCTACACGGATGGGGGTGTACTGGTGTACACCCCCATTCGGGGAGATGAGCTTGGTGCCGAGAATAGCCCCTTATCACAACAAATTTGTTGTCAGAAGGTAGTAGATGTAACGCTCGGCGAATTTCGAGGCGATGGGCTGTACTAAAGCATACTACCTATTGCCGAGATAATTCGTTAGCGGCAGCAGATGCTGCCTTATCACAACAAATTTAGTCCATCTTGAGGACTGCTAAGAACGCCGACTGCGGCACCTGAACAGATCCCACCTGACGCATACGCTTCTTACCAGCCTTCTGCTTCTCGAGAAGCTTACGCTTACGCGAGATATCACCACCATAACACTTGGCAGTAACATCCTTACGCACAGCCTTCACAGTCTCGCGGGCAATGATCTTCGCGCCGATAGCCGCCTGAATAGCGATATCGAACTGCTGGCGTGGGATAAGCTCCTTCAACTTCTCGCACATCTTACGGCCGAAGTCGTAGGCGTGGTCGGCATAGATAAGCGACGACAACGCATCGACAGGCTCGCCATTGAGGAGGATATCGAGTTTTGCGAGCTTCGAAATCTGATACCCTGTGCGGTGGTAGTCAAACGAGGCATAACCCTTAGAGATACTCTTGAGCTTATCGTAGAAGTCGAAGACAATCTCCGAGAGTGGCATCTCAAAATTCACCTCCACACGATCCTGCGTGATAAAGGTCTGATTCTTCATCACACCGCGCTTGTCGATACAAAGTTTCAGCACGTTACCGAGGAAGTCAGCCTTGGTGATGATCTGTGCAAGGATATATGGCTCCTCGATCTTTGCAACCTTGGTAATCTCCGGAAGACCCGATGGGTTGTGCACCTCGAGCTCCTCGCCGAGGGTGGTTGTGATGTGGTACGACACGTTAGGCACAGTGGTGATAACATCCATATCGAACTCACGATAGAGACGCTCCTGGATAATCTCCATATGGAGAAGACCCAAGAAGCCGCATCGGAAACCAAAGCCCAACGCCAACGAGCTCTCAGGCTCGAAGGTGAGCGAAGCATCGTTGAGCTTCAACTTCTCGAGCGAGGCACGCAGATCCTCATACTGGTCTGCCTCAACAGGATAGACACCCGCGAAGACCATAGGCTTCACATCCTCGAAACCAGCGATAGCCTCCTGCGCAGGGTTCGCCACCGAGGTGATGGTATCACCCACCTTGACATCCGTAGAGTTCTTGATACCCGAGCAGATATATCCTACGTCGCCAGCCTTGATCTCATCGCGAGCCACCATCTTCAGCTTCAAAACACCGATCTCATCGGCATCATACTCGCTACCAGCGTTGAAGAACTTAACGTGCTCACCCTTGTGGATTGTACCGTTGAAGACACGGAAGTAGGCAATAACGCCGCGGAAAGGGTTGAACACCGAGTCGAAGATAAGCGCCTGGAGCGGAGCATTCTCATCACCCTTTGGAGCAGGGACACGCTCCACGATAGCCTCCAGCACCCCCTCGACACCCTGGCCAGTCTTACCCGAAGCGAGGAGAATATCCTCATCCTTGCAACCGATAAGGTCGATAATCTGATCCTTAACCTCGTCAATCATAGCCGAGTCGCAGTCGATCTTATTAAGTACTGGAATAATCTCAAGATCCTGACCAAGAGCGAGATAGAGATTCGATATCGTCTGTGCCTGAATACCCTGTGTGGCATCGACAACAAGCAGCGCACCCTCGCACGAAGCGATAGCACGCGACACCTCGTAAGAGAAGTCGACGTGTCCTGGGGTGTCAATAAGGTTCAAGGTATACATCTGGCCATCCTTAGCCTTGTACTCCATCTGTATGGCGTGGCTCTTGATGGTGATACCCTTCTCGCGCTCGAGGTCCATATCATCGAGCACCTGCGACTGCATCTCGCGCTGATTCAGCGTGTTAGTCTTTTCAAGGAGACGATCCGCAAGGGTACTCTTACCGTGGTCAATGTGAGCAATAATGCAAAAGTTACGTATGTTCTTCATCGTGCGATGTTTATTAATCATATTTAACGTGCAAAGATATGAAAAAAATGTGAAAAAGAAAACTTTTTACCGATTTATAGAACTTTTCACACCTCCGCGATCATATATAAATAGTGTCACTTGAGCGTCACTATATCTGCCATTTTGTCAGTTGCGAGGGCGTGGCACATAGTTTGATAAGAGCAAAAATCAGACAATAATAACTAAACAGCATAAAACTATGAGAAATGGCAAAATTGGGGTAACAACAGAAAATATCTTCCCCGTTATTAAGAAGTTCCTATACTCCGACCACGAGATTTTCCTCCGCGAGTTGGTATCGAATGCCGTGGATGCAACCCAGAAGTTGAAGACCCTCTCGGCAAAGGGTGAGGCTGAGGGCGAGCTTGGCAACCTCACAATACATATCGCTGTGGATGAGGCATCTAAGACCCTGACAATCACCGACCGCGGTATTGGTATGTCGATTGACGAGGTGGACAAATACATCAACCAGATTGCATTCTCGGGTGCCGAAGAGTTTATGGCGAAATATAAGGATCAGGCCATCATCGGACACTTCGGTCTCGGCTTCTACTCGTCGTTTATGGTGGCGGATAAGGTGGAGATCTTCTCGCAGTCGTATCGCACAGCAGAGAAGAGCGTACACTGGAGCTGCAACGGCTCACCAGAGTTTAAGATGGAGGAGCTGAGCGAGAAGCTCGAGCGCGGAACACGCATCGTGCTACACCTCTCGGAGGAGTGTGCGGAGTATGCTCAGAAGATGGAGATTCAGAAGTTGCTACGCAAGTATTGCCACTTCCTGCCTATCCCTATCGCCTTTGGCAAGAAGAGCGAGTGGAAGGATGGTAAATATATTGACACCGAGGAGGATAACATCATTAACATAACAACGCCGCTCTGGACACGTAAGCCATCGGAGATCAGCGAGGAGGAGTACAAGGCCTTCTATGCCGACCTCTACCCCACTGCCGACGAGCCCCTGTTCTACATCCACCTAAATATCGACTATCCGTTCAACCTTACGGGAATCCTCTACTTCCCTAAGATTCACACCAACTTCGATATTCAGCGCAACCGCATACAGCTATACTCCAATCAGGTATTCGTAACCGACGAGGTGAATGGCATCGTACCGGAGTATCTCACACTCCTACACGGCGTTATCGACTCGCCAGACATTCCTCTCAACGTATCACGCAGCTACCTCCAGAGCGACTCGAACGTGAAGAAGATATCAAGTTACATCACACGTAAGGTTGCCGACCGCCTGCAGGAGCTGTTCAACACTATGCGCTCCGACTACGAGGCAAAGTGGGACGACCTCAAGATTTTCATTCAGTACGGCATCCTCACCGACGAGAAGTTCGCCGAGAAGGCCGCATCGTTTATGCTATGGAAGTCTATCGAGGGCAAGTACTACACTCCCGAGGAGTATGTAGCGAAGATTCAGGATACGCAGACCGACAAGAATGGCTTTACAATTGTATTATACACCGATGACGTTGTGAGCAAGAACGCCTTTGTGGAGGCTGCCAAGGCTAAGGGTTACGACATCCTCGAGATGAACGGACAGCTCGACAGCCACTACGTACAGTACTACGAGTCGAAGCACGAGAAGACCCGCTTCGTACGCGTAGATAGCGACGTTGTCGAGAACCTCATTCGCAAGGAGGAGCGCGCCGCGATGTCACTCACCTCGGAGCAGCAGGATATTATGCGCCCTGTATTCGAGAGCCAGATGCCTACCGACGAGAAGATTCACTACCATATCTCGTTCGAGGCTATGGCTGCCGATGCACAGCCTGTGGTGATTACACAGAATGAGTTTATGCGTCGTATGAAGGATATGGCTGCGACATCGGGTGGCGAGATGAGCCGCTTCTACGGCGAGATGCCCGATAACTTCACCATCACCGTAAATGGCAACCACCCTATCGTCCTCGACATCCTCGGCGAGGTGGAGAACGAATACGGCGACAAGCTTCGCACTATAGGCAAGAAGATCACCGCTGCAGAGCAGGAGGAGAGCCGCTTCGAGGAGACCGTGAAGGGCAAGAAGGAGGATGAGCTTACGGCAGAGGAGAAGGATATGCGCGAGAGCCTCTCGAAGCGTATCGTGGAGCTTCACCAGGAGCGCGACACACGCCTCGAGGAGATTGGCAAGCAAAACAGAAAGGTTCGCCAGATCATCGACCTCGCACTCCTCTCCAACGGTATGCTCAAGGGTAAGAACCTCACCGACTTCATCCAGCGCAGTATATCGCTTATCGAGTAATCCTCTCCCGCGATATAGCGTTTCACACAACAGAGGGTGCCCACAAAACTGTGGACACCCTCTCTTTTTTTTAATAATTTGTATAACAAGAGTTAGTTAGGCGCACGAAGCACAAAAAAGCGCAGTTTACTAATCGTAAATTAGCATTTTGAGTGCAAATGCAACGAAGAAGGCAACTTCGAACTGCTTAGCGAGTTGCTACCGACAGACGCTGCACACTTGCAGTATCGCCACCAGCAATCTCATCCGAGAGATCATCGACATTCACAACACCTGTCCAGTCGCCAGTAATCTTGTTACCGCCATCATCAACGAGGTCGAAAGTGAATTTATAGTTACCATCACCCATATCCTCAACAACGATATCAACATACGAGTACGATGGGTTATAGGTGAATGGTGCATACTCCGAACCCGCCTCATAAACACCATTTGGCAATACAGGGTTTAGCGGGTCGCTATCCTCCACGTTATACAAGTCGAGGAATACCTGGATATCACCCACCCACTCCGGTGCGGTGCAGTTACCGAATGTTACCTGTAGTTGCCCGCCACAGCGTCGTTGTCGGTGCGATATACCGCCTGAGCCAACTTATTAAACTCATAGCCATCGAACTCCGACTCGGCAGTCACAAACTCCTACGCCGTCACAGCCTTTCTATCACCATTTACAGCCAACGCAAAGACCACATAACCAGTCTCTGGCTGAAGACCTCCAATAGTAGCCTCCGAGCCGCTAAACTTCTGACCCTCAGTCTTAATAATCTCTGACGTAGGCTCACCACTGGCTTTGAGGCGCACTGGCTGATTTGTATCTGCGTCAGTCTCGAAGTAGATAGCACCCTCTGGGATATCGAGACACGCAGGTGGCAGATGATAACCCTCGATAAGACCCTTGTAGCGGAACACAACCTCGTAATCACCCTCCGAAGAGTAGAGATGACCCTCCAACGCATATAGAATCTCGCGTGTCTCCTCGTTAGGCTCAGCAACAACATCTATCACACCGCTTGCAAAACGCTTACCCTCTGCAGCGCCATCCAAATAGAGCATCGTATAGGTAGTATTGTAGTAGTTATCGCCCTCTAGCTGGAACTCCGCCGTAGGGAGATAAGTACCTACCTCTGCAGTATAGAGATCCAACTTAAGCTGATTATTCTGCTCATCGGCAAGAACAATGAAAAAGTTATTCTGCGAAGAGCCAGGCTGTGACACCGCACTCACAGGGGCAATGTCGTAGACCTTCCACCTTCATAAGCGTCGTAGCCTCCAACTTATCCGACATCACCACACGCTCGCTGCGCTGCAACATATACCTCATACGCAGTCGAAGAATCTAAGCCATCAACCTTCACCTCAGCAGCCTCGACCTCAGTCTATCGTCGCACGGCGGTGACTGGGTACCTGCCGACCTCTATGACATATACCTCCTTGGCGAGGGCTCACGCGCCGAAGAGCCAAAGGCCTCGCCTCTCTTCTACGGTCAAGACGACTACGACTGTATGGAGATTCCCGACTTGGTGGAAGCCATAGACGTTATGCACTTCAACTATATAATCTTCGACGCCTACTTTATGGGTAACGTGGAGGCGTTGTACGATATGCGCTCGAGTGCCGACTACATCATCGCCTCACCCGCTGAGCTTCTCGGTGCAGGATTCCCATACGAGACGATACTGCCTATGCTCTTCGAGTATGAGGGTCATCAGCTGAAGGAGATCTGCGAGGAGTATATGGCATCATACGAGGGATCTTCGGCAACCGTAACCCTTGTAGATTGCTCGAAGTTTGACGATCTTGCCACCGCTATGCGCGCAGCTATGGAGAGCGGCGACCAGACAAAGGTCGATATCGACGCGCTTCAGGCATTCGACAACTTCGATGCGCACCTCTACTTCGACTTGGGACACTACGTGGAGCAGATAGCGACAGACGAGGCACTTAACGCTTTCAACAAGGCACTTAAAGATGTGGTCATCTTCACCGACCACACCTCATCACTGCTCACCGTCACAGGCACGGAGAACACCATAGCCGTAACTCGTTCATCGGGCTTCACGACATACGTCAAGTAGGATTGCTACCCTGTAACCTATGAGGAGTGGTTGAAAACTGCGTGGGCACAGGCCATCGGTGCGAAGTAAAACTACATAAACCCCATATTCAGAGCATTCAACAAAGCGTTGGATGCTCTTTTTTTATGTAACGTTATTAACAATCAAATTTAATTTTATTTCATTTGTCGATAAATTGTTATAAACAATCCTCAATTCAGCTCTTATTTCTATGAAATAATAGCTATCTTTGTACGTTTGAGTATTATACCTACCACCGAAGGTGGATAGTTGCACTTGGATTGCAACAACGACATAAGAAAAATAAGAGTAAAACAGATTGATATGAACAGAAAAAAGAGTAATGAATTTGATGACTTGGGTCTTGTTCCAGAGCTTTTCGATGGCAAGCACCAGGTGATACCTATCATCTCGGGTGGCGATGACACCATCGAGGATGTCACACTCCCCGAGGTACTGCCTATCCTCACCCTCCGCAGCTCGGTGATATTCCCTGGCTCGGTAACGCCTATTACAGTGGGCCGCGCAAAGTCGATAGCCCTCGTGCGTGCCGTGGAGGCGAGCGACGGACTCCTCGGCGCAGTGCTTCAGGTAGATAGCTCGGTTGAGGACCCGCAGCCTAACGATATGCACAAGGTGGGTACGTCGGCACGTATCCTCAAAATACTCGAGATGCCTAATGGTAACCTCACCGTGATTCTCTCGGGCTTGGAGAAGATAGAGGTTGGCGAGTATATATCCACACAGCCATACTTCAAGGCTACAGTGACACCTATTCAGGATAGCACGCCCGATGCTAAGAATGTGGAGTTTATGGCCCTCGTGGACTCTATCAAGGAGGTAGCCCTCAACATCATCAACATCTCGCAGTCGATGCCTAAGGAGGCGGCATTTGCCATCAAGAACCTCGACTCGAGCCGCGCCATCGTCAACTTCATCTGCTCGAATATGGAGCTTACGGACGATGACCGCCAGCACCTCCTCGAGGCCCCAGGACTCCTCGCACGCTCACGCCGTCTGTTGGAGATCTTGGTGCGCGAGCAGCAGCTGGCCGAACTTAAGAACGATATTCAGAATCGCGTGAAGCGCGACATAGATAAGCAGCAGAAGGATTACTACCTCCAGCAGCAGATGCGTGTCATTCAGGATGAGCTTGGCGACGGTATGGATGCTGACGTGGAGCGTCTCCGCGAGGCTGCAAAGAGCAAAAAATGGTCACAGGCTACTGCCGAGCTCTTCGAGAAGGAGGTTGCAAAACTCGAGCGTCTGAACCCTGCTGTTGCGGAGTACTCGGTGCAGATCAACTACCTGCAGCTTATGCTCGACCTGCCTTGGGATGTGATGACGGAGGATCACCTCGACCTCGCTGCTGTAAAGGCACAGCTCGACAAGGATCACTTCGGCCTCGACGAGGTTAAGGAGCGATTGTTGGAGCACCTCGCCGTCATAAAACTCAAGGGCGACTTGAAGTCCCCAATCCTCTGCTTGTATGGTCCTCCAGGAGTTGGTAAGACCTCGCTCGGCAAGTCGGTTGCTGAGGCTATGGGACGCAAATTTGGTCGTATCTCACTTGGTGGCCTACACGACGAGTCTGAGATTCGCGGCCACCGTCGCACATATATCGGTGCTATGCCTGGCCGTATCATCGAGACCATCAAGCGTTGTGGCGCGTCGAACCCTGTGATCATCCTCGACGAGATCGACAAGGTATCACGCTCGAACCACGGCGACCCATCGAGCGCACTTTTGGAGGTTCTCGACCCAGAGCAAAACACCACATTCCACGATAACTACCTCGACACGGAGTATGACCTCTCGAAGGTGCTGTTCATCGCTACGGCAAACAACATCGAGAATATCTCGGCTGCGTTGCGCGACCGTATGGAGATGATCAACATCCCGGGCTACATCCTTGAGGATAAGGTGCAGATTGCCGAGCAGCACCTCGTGCGCAAGCAGCGCGAGGCTCACGGCGTCGATGAGGATAAGCTGAGCCTTACGAAAGAGGCCATAGTGCGCATCATCGAGGACTACACCCGCGAGTCGGGAGTTCGCACCCTCGACAAGACTATCGCCAAGATAGCGCGTAACAGAGCCAAGGCGATTGCCTTCGAGGAGGATATAACACCTACCGTCGAGGCAGATATGTTGGAGCCTATCCTCGGCAAGCCAATCTTCCGTAACGACCGCTACGACATCGCTGGTATGCGCGGCGTGGTAACAGGCTTGGCGTGGACACAGGTGGGTGGCGACATCCTCTACATAGAGTCTATCCTCACTCCGGGCAAGGGCAAGCTCTCGCTTACGGGTAACCTCGGCGATGTTATGAAGGAGTCGGCAACCATAGCCTTTGAGTGGGTTAAGGCTCACCACGAGGAGTTGGGCATCGACCGCACGAAGTTCGAGGAGTATGACCTCAACATCCACGTTCCAGAGGGCGCAACGCCTAAGGATGGTCCTTCGGCAGGTATTACAATGGTGACATCCATCGTCTCGACATACACAGGCCGCGAGGTTAAGGAGCGTATCGCAATGACGGGTGAGACCACGCTGCGTGGTCGTGTAACGGCCGTAGGTGGCATCCGCGAGAAGATTCTGGCTGCCAAGCGCGCAGGTATCAGCGAGCTTATCCTCTCGGAGGAGAATCGCAAGGATATCGAGGAGATAAAGCCAGAGTATGTGGAGGGTCTTACGTTCCACTACGTGAGAAACAATAGCGAGGTACTCGCCATAGCACTTAAATAATCCCACGAATGAGAGCCATAGCGATCATACCTGCTCGTTACGCTTCGACACGCTTCCCCGCCAAGCCCCTTGCACAGCTTGGCGGAAAGCCTATCATAGAGTGGGTATATCGTATTGCTGAGCAACTATTTGAGAGGGTCGTGGTAGCAACTGACGACAGCCGTATTGCAGATGCTGTCACGGCATTCGGCGGCGAGGCTGTTATGACCTCTACGGAGCATCGTTGCGGTACGGAGCGTTGCGCCGAAGCCCTCAAGAAGATTGACGGGGAGTGGGATGTGGTGGTGAATATTCAGGGCGACGAGCCTTTTACCACCATAGAGCAGCTGCGAAGCCTCGTTGCGCTCTTCGAGAATCCGAGAGTGGAGATTGCCACACTTGCCACACCTATACGTGGCTGCCGTGCTGCGGAGGATATTCTAAATCCAAATATTGTGAAGGTGGCGATAACCCCGCACTCCACCGCCCAATACTTCTCGCGCAGCGCAATACCTCATCTCCGTGGCATAGCACCCGAGGAGTGGGCCAATCACCACACCTTCTATCGCCACGTGGGCATATACGCCTTTCGCAGCGAGGTACTTCGCAATATCGTGACCCTCGAGCCAACACCTTTGGAGTGTGCCGAGAGCCTCGAGCAGCTCCGCTGGTTGGAGAACGGCTACACCATCGGCATCGCCATCACCGAGGATGTGGGCATAGGTATCGACACCCCCGAGGATCTACGCCGTGCCGAGGAGATTATATCAAAATCAAAACTTTAGGGAGGAGCTATGATGAATATGCCGAAGATTATCGCAGGACCGTGTGTCATCGAGGATATGGAGGTGATGGATATCATCGCCCGCACCATACGCGACATATCGCAACGCTCGGGTGTGGAGATTATCTTCAAGACCTCGTTCGACAAAGCCAACCGCACATCTATACACTCCTACCGCGGCTTGGGTATGGAGCGCGGCTTGGAGATCCTCAGCGACATCAAGAGCCGCTACGGGCTACCTATCCTTAGCGACATCCACGAGGCGTGGCAGGCAGAACCTGTAGCCGAAGTTGCCGACGTAGTGCAGATCCCTGCGTTTCTATGCCGCCAGACCGACATCATCGCCGCGGCGGCACGTCACGCCAAGATAGTAAACATTAAGAAGGGGCAGTTCCTCTCGGGCGCGGATATGCGACACCCCTACCTCAAGGCTATGGAGAGCGGAGCCAAGGAGGTGTGGCTCACGGAGCGTGGTAATATGTTTGGCTACAACAACCTCGTTGTGGACTTCCGAAATATAGTGGATATGCACACCTTTGCCCCCACAGTGATTATGGACTGCACACACTCTGTGCAACGCCCTGGAGCTATGGGTGATAGCAGCGGCGGCAACCGCGAGATGATACCCTATATGGCTCGTGGAGCTAAGGCCTTTGGTGCCGACGGCTACTTCTTCGAGGTGCACCCCAACCCCGACAAGGCTCTCTGCGATGGCAGCAACTCCCTGCCACTCGACAACTTAGACCCCATACTGAAATCGATACTTGAAAACCAATAACCCAATGACAACCCAAGAGCAAGAGCTACTCGAAATAGGATGTCAAAGCATACGCTGCGAGATGGAGACGCTGCAACGCATAGCCTCGTCACTCGACATCTCATTCGCAAAAGCCGTGGAGAGAATCCTCGAATGTCGAGGCAAGGTTATACTCACGGGAATGGGAAAATCGGGACACATAGCACGTAAGATTGCCGCGACACTGACAAGCACTGGCACTCCGTCACTCTTCCTCCACCCTGCCGAGGCGTCGCACGGAGATATGGGCATTATAACTGCGGAGGATGTCATATTGGCACTCTCGTTCTCGGGTGAGACCGATGAGCTTCGGGATATTGTAGCCTACGCCTCAGAGCTTGGCACAACGCTTATCGCCATCACAGGCAACGCGTCGTCATACTTGGCGCAGCGTGCCCAGATACATATCCTTACAGCGGTCGAGAGAGAGGATTGTGTGATAAACGCCGTACCTATGTCCTCGACCGTGGCGCAGCTCGCCATAGGCGACGCCATAGCAACAACACTGATGTATAGACGAAATTTCCACGCCGAGGAGTTTGCTCACCTCCACCCTGGAGGACATATCGAAGAGCGTATCGAGGCGAACAAAAATAATAAATAGAGTAAAGTATGAGACTCCGAGAGTTTATCAAGAGGCTCGAAGCCGAGGGCGAGTTGCTGCGCATCGAGACAAAGGTTGACACACGTTTCGAGATGTGCGAGATCGTGGACCGAATATCCAAGAGCGAGGCGGGCGGCAAGGCTGTGCTCTTCGAGAACAGCGGCACCGACTACCCCGTACTTATGAATATGATGGGTTCGGATAGGCGTATGGCTATGGCTTTGGGCGTAGAGTCGTTAGAGGAGATCTCCCAGCGCATAGACGATCTGCTCAAGGGTGCTATGTCGCCCAAAAACTCGCTGTGGGAGAAGCTGCAGATGTTGCCACTGCTGAAGGATGTTGCAAAGTGGTTTCCTAAGCGCAGCACCTCGCGTGGCGAGTGTCAGGAGGTGATATGGCACGGCGAGGATGCCGACCTCACGCGACTGCCCATCATAACCTCGTGGCCTCACGACGGCGGAGCATTCATAACCCTTCCAATGGTGGCTACCAAAGATCCCGAAACCGGCATTCCAAATCTCGGAATGTATCGTATGCAGATTTTCGACAAGCATACAACAGGTATGCACTGGCACAGACATAAGACTGGTGCACGCCACTACGATGGTTATAAGCGTCGCGGCGAGCGTATGCCTGTAAGCGTTGCCATAGGTGGTGACCCCGCGTATATCTACTCTGCCACAGCCCCTATGCCCGATAATATGGATGAGATGCTACTGGCGGGTATGCTGCGCCAGAAGCCTGTAAAGTTGGTGAAGTGTATAACAAATGATTTATGGGTACCTGCCGACTGCGACTTCGTACTCGAGGGCTATGTAGACCCTACGGAGGAGCTTACCGTGGAGGGACCTTTTGGCGACCACACGGGATTCTACTCCCTCACCGACCTCTACCCGAAGTTCCATATCGAGGCTATCACCTCGCGTCGCGATGCCATCTACCCCGCCACTATCGTGGGCGTGCCACCTATGGAGGATGCCTACATCGCCAAGGCCACGGAGCGCATATTCCTCTCTCCAATACGCCTCGCCGTGCAACCCGAGGTTCGCGACCTCTATATGCCAATTGAGGGTACTGCACACAACATCGCCTTAGTATCCATCGTCAAGCGCTACCTCGGACAGCCCAACAAAGTTGCACAGGGATTGTGGGGCGCGGGACAGATGATGTTCAACAAATATATGGTCGTAGCACCCGAGGAGTGCGACATACGCTCCAAGGATGAGGTGCTGCGCCGCATAGCAAACATCGACCCTCGGCGTAACCTGATTTGGTCGGAGGGAATCCTCGACGTCCTCGACCACGCCACGCAGACCACAGGCTACGGCTCGAAACTCGCGATAGACCTCACAGAGGTGAGTGCCGCGCCACGAAGCCTCAACGTACCACGCACAGCACACCCCGTAGGCGGTGTGGAGTTGTTCAATACCGAGCTTGCGAAGGAGTATGGCATTCTGATTCTCTTTGCCGAGAGGGAGCATCGTGATGTTGTGGATATAGAGAGCTACGTCACCCAGAACAACCTTACGGATATGCGAGTGGTTGCGCTCTTCGACCACGGCGCAGCGGGAAGTATGACGCTCTCGGATCTGCTGTGGTTAGCTGCGGCAAACACCGATCCTAAGCGCGACATCCGCATCCTCAACCAGACCATAATCATCGATGCACGCTCGAAGCGCCCAGGATATGGCGACAACCCTTCGCGCTTTCCAAATGTCGTGACCTCGCACCCCGACACCATACACCACGTGGATAGTCGCTGGGAGGAGTATGGCATAGGAGAGTTTATAGAGTCGCCATCACGCCGCTACCGCAAGCTATGGCTTGCCGAGAGCGCACAATGGGAGTAAGGGATGGAGAACCGCACGAGTCAATACCGAAGGGGAGTACTTCTACTAATCCCACTGCTACTCATAGTGGTGATACTTAGCCTCTTGGCACGCCCAAAGGCCTACGACACCTACCACTACGAGCCTAAGCAGGAGGAGCCCCGCGACACGCTGATAACCGAGGAGGCTACCCCACCCGCGCTCCACGCCTTCGACCCCAACACCGCCCAGTATTTGGAGATGGTGAAGATGGGCATAGAGCGTCGCGTGGCAGTGGCGATGATACGTTGGCGCGAGGCAGGCAAGGTATACCGCATCAAGGAGGATGTTGCGCTGTGCTACAATATGACCGACTCTATGTACCGCGTCCTCGAGCCTTATATAAATATAGGTGAGCACTATCGCATTAAGCCTGCGGAGCATACCGAGTTTAAGCGCGACACCGTACTAAGACACTACACATATACCCCATTCCGTATAGATACAGCCACGGTGACATACCTCCACAGCATAGGATTCTCGGCGCGTCAGGCATCGCTGATTATTCGTTACCGCGATATGATCGGCGGCTACCGCAACTTCGCGGAGTTCGCAGAGTGCTACGCCGTGGATAGCACCAAAGCCGCAGAGCTGAAGCCATACATAATATTTCCGCCCGAGGAGCCAATCGCACGCAATAACTTTTCGGAGACCAAGATTGTGGATATAAATTCGGCCGACTCCGCAACCCTCGTGCGCCTGCCGGGTATAGGCGCAAAGAGTGCACAGGCGATCATACGTTACCGCGAATTACTGGGTGGATACCACGATATTTCGCAAATTAGGGAGTTAGAGGTGGTGACAGAGGAGAATTTTTGCAAATTTTCGCAACAAATTTCGTGTGATAGTGCTGTAATTGAGAAAATTTATATTAACTTTGCACGCCCAAAAGAGTTAGAGGTTCACCCATACTTGTCGAACCGTATGCTCAGGCGAATTATTAACCACAGAGAATTGAAAGGAGGTTGGAGTACCATAGAAGAGATGATAGACTCTAAAATATTTAATGAGGAGGAGGCAGCGCGCATAGCGCCCTATCTCGATTTTGGTACACCAGACAGAGAACCACAACAACCTACCGAATAGAGAGAGTCGGTCCATAACTCAAGCGACCCGCGAAATTTGTAGGCGGAGAGCTTAAAGATGGACAACAGCCCCGAAAGTGGGCAAACAACAGACAAGATTATTAAAAAACTAAAAAAAAGAATAGAGCTATGATTATTATGAAGTTGCAGGAGGGTGAGAACATCGAGCGTGCCCTTAAGAAGTTTAAGAGAAAGTATGAGCGTACAGGCGTATTGAAGGAGCTTCGTCGTCGTCAGTACTTCACAAAGCCTTCAATCGAGAAGCGTGAGGCTATGCAGCACGCAATCTACGTTGAGCACACTTACCGTCAGGAGGAGTAATAATCAAACGTTAGAAGAGCGAGGTGTCAGACCATAGGGTTTGACACCTTTTTTTTGTTTTATACACAGAATTTTGATTAGAAGTCGTGAGATGTGGTGTATCACAAAAGTGACCACCCGAGGATAGTACAAAACTACAGCCCGAGGATGCCACATTATCACAACAAATTTAATTTTGATTAGAAGGCTGTAGATACAACGCTCAGCAAAAATGCCACCGATGGGTAGTACTTGGTTGTACGTCCCATTGGTGGCATTTTTTGTTAGCGGCAGTAGATGCCGCCTTATAATCGAAATTAGTATGATTTGGCGAAAAGAACGCGGAACTTAGACGGCTTGCCTGAGTAAATACAAGTACCCTCCTCCTCGACAACATCCATAGGGATGCAGCGGATGGTAGCCTTTGTAGCCTCCTTGATAGCCTGCTCGGTCTCTGGAGTACCATCCCAGTGAGCCGAGATGAAACCACCCTTCTCGTTGAGCACCTGCTGAAACTCCTCCCAGGTGTCGACCTTGGTAATCATAGAGTTGCGGTAGTCGAGAGCCTTCTTGAAGATATTAGCCTGGATCTCGTCAAGAAGTGCTACGATGCGCTCTGTAAGACCCTCCATAGACACCACCTCCTTTGTAAGGGTATCGCGGCGTGCAAGCTCGATAGTGCCATTCTGAAGGTCGCGAGGGCCGAGCGCGAGACGCACAGGCACACCCTTCAACTCATACTCCGCGAACTTGAAGCCCGAACGAACATTGTCGCGAGAGTCAATCTTAACTGATACGCCCTTAGCACGAAGATCCTTAGCCAACTCCTCAAAGCGAGCCAAGACCTCCTGTCGCTGCTCATCACCCTTGTAGATAGGCACCATAACAACCTGAATAGGAGCCAACTTTGGAGGAAGCACAAGACCGTTGTTATCCGAGTGAGCCATAATCAACGCACCCATAAGACGTGTTGACACACCCCACGATGTAGCCCACACATACTCCTGCTTGCCCTCCTTCGAGGTGTACTGAACATCGAAAGCCTTAGCGAAGTTCTGACCGAGGAAGTGCGAAGTACCGCTCTGGAGTGCCTTACCATCCTGCATCAAAGCCTCGATGGTGAGGGTGTCTACAGCACCTGCGAAACGCTCGTTAGGCGACTTGTGGCCCACAACCACAGGCACACCCATCCACTCCTCGGCGAAGGTCTTGTAGACGTTGATCATACGCTCTGTCTCCTCGATAGCCTCCTCGGCTGTAGCGTGCGCGGTGTGACCCTCCTGCCACAAAAACTCGGCAGTACGGAGGAAGAGACGTGTACGCATCTCCCAGCGCACCACGTTAGCCCACTGGTTGCAGAGGATAGGCAGATCGCGGTATGATGTAATCCAATTCTTGTATGTATTCCAGATGATGGTCTCCGATGTAGGACGCACGATAAGCTCCTCCTCGAGGCGTGCCGCAGGGTCTACAACGATACCCTTACCCTCCTCATCGTTCTTGAGGCGATAGTGAGTAACCACAGCACACTCCTTTGCGAAGCCCTCCACATGGCTTGCCTCACGCGAGAAGAACGACTTAGGTATGAAGAGTGGGAAGTAGGCATTCTCGTGTCCTGTCTCCTTGAACATCTTATCCAACACATCGTGCATCTTCTCCCAGATAGCATAGCCATAAGGTTTGATAACCATACAACCGCGCACTGCAGAGTTCTCTGCGAGGCCGGCCTTAATAACCAAGTCGTTGTACCACTGTGAGTAGTTCTCGTCGCTCTTGGTCAAATCTTTAAGTTCTACTGCCATTGTAATATATATTTTTTGTTATTCTTATCCTTTTTGGAGTGATATGGGCATAATCGATGCAAAGATACAAAAAAAAGTGAAAAGTGAAAAGAAATATCAGTGAGTAATGAGGAATTAGTAATTAGTAGTGGGTCATCTCTGCGAGATGATTTGGGGATTTAGTAGTTAAAGGGAGAGATAGGGAGTTTAGCGATTTAGACGAAACACTAAACTCTCTAAACTCATTATTATCGCCTCTGCGATGCGACACCATTACTCACTACTCATTACATAAAACAGTCAACCCCAGGAGCGTGATGTCCTGGGGTCTGCTTTCAGAAGTCGTATAATAAGAGTTAGTTTTAGGCGCGCGAAGTACGAAAAAGCGGAGTTTACTTAAGCGTAAATGAGCATTTTGAGTATGAGCGCAACGCCAAAATAACCTTGTTAGACGGCTTCGCTACAAATCGTTATTAAGTTGTGGGATATCTGTTGTTCTCTCGCGCTCACCAAGGAGGTGCTCCGAGAAGTAATCCGCCATACGCCAGAAGAAGTACTCGTTCATATCACCGAAGCCGTGACGCTGGCCAGGCAACAAGAGCATATCGAAGCGCTTATTAGCACGAATCAAGGCATCGACAACACGGAGTGTACAGCCAGGGTGTACATTCTCGTCGATATCGCCGTGAACGAGGAGGAGGTTACCCTTGAGGCGCTCTGCGAGTTCGTGGTTAGCAGAGATGTGGTACTCGAAGATGGTCTCGCCATCCTTCTCAACCTCGCGGATACCGTGGTGCTTCTCGCTCCACCAACGGTTGTAGATGTTGTTATCGTGGTTACCGGCGCAAGATACCGCAACATCGAAGAAGTCGGGGTACATAAGGATAGCGGCGGTAGACATAAAGCCACCACCCGAGTGGCCGTGAATACCTACGCGAGAGATATCAATAAAGCTGTGGCGTGCTGCGAGCTGCTGTGCTGCAACAACCTTATCCTTCAAACCGTAGTCACGCAAGTTACCGTAGCCATAGTTGTGATACCACTTAGAGCGGTCTGGGTGGCCACCACGGTTACCAACGGTGATGACGATGAAGCCCATCTGCGCGAGGCGATCTGTACGCACCTGAGGACGGTACCACGACTGCTCCACAGCCTCGGTCTGAGGACCTGGGTAAACGTACTCGATGATAGGATACTTCTTCGATGGATCGAAGTCGTAAGGCTTATACATAACGCCGTGGATGTCGGTGATGCCATCGGCAGCCTTCACAACAAAGCGCTCAGGATATGTGTAGCCCATAGCGAAGAGAGGCTCGAGGTCTACGCTCTCCAGAGCCATAACGCGCTTACCTTCAGTGGTATATAGCTCTGAAACTGGAGCTGCGTCGACGCGAGAGTAGGTCGTTGTGAAATAGCGGCGGTCGTCAGAGAGCGAGAACTCACCATTGAAGCCCGCAGGATCGAGCTGCTTGAGACCTGTACCGTCGTAGTTCACGCGGAAGAGGTGCAAGTAGTAAGGGTTCTCATCCTTGTTGTAGCCCGTAGCGGTGAAGTAGATAACACGCTTAGCATCGTCAGCACCAAGAACATTCGACACGTGCCACTCGCCCTTGGTGATAGCATTGAGGAGGTTACCCTCAGCATCGTAGCGGTAGAGGTGCGCCCAGCCGGTACGCTCCGACCACTGTATAATCTCCGTGTCGTTAGAGACAAGCGTAGGCATCTGCCACTCGATAGAGGTGTTCATCTCCTCGACGATGAGATCCTTAGCCGTAGCCGAGGCTACATCGACAACGCAGAGGTCAGCACGCTGGATATCGCGGCTCTGGCGGATAACATAGAACTTAGAGTTATCACCCATCCACACAGCGCGCATAGGACGCTGGTAGCGGTCGGCATTTGTGCGAGCCTTAGGGGCTACGAAGAGCATCTGCTCCTTATACTTTGGCATATCCACCACGCGGCGCTCCATCTTCTCGGCATCGAACAACTCGAGAGTAAACTCTGGGCTCTCCTCGCCAGGCATCTGATACTTATATGTAAAGAGCTCTGGGCGTGGCTTGAGCACGTTGATAACCCAGAAATCCTTGAGCATCGCGGTGTTGCAACGCACGGTAGCAAAGTGCTTAGAGTCTGGCGACCACTGCAAGAAGACCTGGTAGCGCTCATCAGCCTTAATCTGCTCGATGCAATCCTCAAACCAGTGGTATGCGGTGTGCTCCGTAGCGTCGAAAGTGATCTGGTGCTCCACGATGGTGGTATCCTTAGAATCCTTAGCCAGCTTCTCGACATCCTCCATAGACATATACCAGAGGTTGTAGTTCTTCTCATAAACGGCAATCTTGCCATCTGGCGATACGTTAGCCCAGCGTGGGATGCGTGCCTCACGCTCCTCAACCTCGGTCAGCTCCTGCTTCTTGATATCCCACTGGAAGTGGAATGTGAGAGGCTTACCCTCCTCGTCCTTTGGTGCATAGTCGTTGTTCTCGACCATAACCTTAGCAGGCATAACATCGAACAACACGAGGTTATCCTCCTTAAGCTGAATGTTGTCGATAGGTAGGTGCTGAGCATCGAAAGGATATCCCGTTACGAGGGTTATCTTCTCCGCAAGGTCGCTCATAGCCCACATCTCGCTCTTCTTGCCCGATGCAGGGTCTACAACATAGTAGTGGATATCATCCACACTCTGCCACGAATACCAGAACTTATTGCTCTTCTCGTACCACGCAGGGCGCACAGATGTCTGAGGCACCACGCGGCGCATCTTGTTTGGTGAAAAACGCTCCGCCAACTCATAATTTGGCGATGCTGCAGGCTCTTCGGCCTTGAGAGTTGCCGCAGTAGAGAGTGTCGCCACAGCAGCAAGGATCAGTGTTAGGTGTTTAATCATTTTGTTTTATGGTTTTATTCGTTGTTTCACATCATTTCAGTGCAAAGATACAAAAATGTCACGAGATTTCACCACTTGAAAGGAGGGTTTTTGTGATGACCATATTGTGATAGACGCATCTTATGATGCCAAAGATACAAAAATGTCACGAGATTTTACCACTTGAAAGGAGGGTTTTTGTGATGACCATATTGTGATAGACGCATCTTATGATGCCAAAGATACAAAAAAAGAGAAGAGAGGAGAAACTGAATCGAAATATTTTTTGATTTACGGACCAAGCATAAAGGCGCCTTACTGCCATTTATAGGCTCGTAGAGCGTCTCTAAACAGCGAACGTGTCCGCTATATTGCAGACACGTTCATATCCTGACAATTCAAAACCTGATAGTCAGATCAGATAGTAGTATTATTTCTCGTAAAAAGTATCACCATCATCATTGGTTCTGTACTCCTTTCCACTTGAGCCTCTGTAGTAACTCTCGCCACATATACCCTTCTCCTCAGTCACCTCATCACCATTATCGAGTCTCCATCTTCTCTTTCCGTCTGGGAAAAGCACTGTGAAACCCAACCACAAGCAGATCAAAGCTACAACTATATAGAACGATATGATGATAAGTCCGATGAGAATATATATGGGAGCAAGTATCACCAAACCACCAAAGAGGAATCCCAGGATAACCTGCAGGCAATACCACCACTTACGACCCTGAATGAAAGGCAATCGCTTCTTAAGATACAACGTGATGTAGATAACTGGAAGAGCTAAGCTCAGGAGGGAAGATATGACAAATAAAAAACTCTCATCAATACCCTTCTCCATAAAGATAGGCGCCAGCACGCCAAAGCATAGTAGAGATGCAAGGAAATTCACTACCATAGCTGCAAAGTGATAAATCAGGGCATTCATCGCCAACTTTGACTTATACTCTGGATTGAACTTCTGCAAGAAGTTCTCCTCACACTCGTTAATTTTGCAAAAGATCTTCTTTGGCAATCTCCAAAGGAAAAGGAAAAGTCTCTTCATAGTAGTTTAGGGTTTTATGAATAAAATAGGTTTTCGTCAGCTATACGCAAATTTTCTGCACGGAATTGATGTGATTTCTATTTCATATTCCGCACTACACAGATCAACACACCCCATCTCAAAGATTACGTGTCGCTGCATCTGTATTACAAATATAGGAATTTAAAACCTATTTTGCAACTCCCCGTCGAATTTTTGACGGGTAGAGCCACAAGCTACTCCCATAGCGGCAAACATCTATACTCCGCCCCACCCTGCCCCACCCCACACGCACACCCGCGTGGAAGAGACACTCGCGATAGAGACACTCGCGATAGATAGACTTACGGCAAACACCATAGCGGCAGACACCGAGAATACGCAATAACAAAAAAAAAGGAAGACCTTTCGATCTTCCTTTCTGCGGTGCGTAGGGGACTCGAACCCCTGACCCCGTGCGTGACAGGCACGTATTCTAACCAGCTGAACTAACGCACCAAGATTTTTTAGAACCTTGCTCTCAAGTGGTTTATTTCTTGATTGCGATGCAAAGGTACTACATTTTTTTTAATCTGCAAATTTTTCTGCAACTTTTTTTCAAAAAAATTACACTTTTTTGAAGAAGGAAAATTGAACACTACCGTAACTCCTTGTTTGCCAGAGATTTGGATGATCTAAGAAATTTTGGTCTTTTGAGTGCTCAAATATCAAAAATCCGTCCTCTTTTAGCAAATCGCGCTCAAAAATAATTTTGATCACCTCCTCACTTCCCTCCAAATCGTAGGGTGCATCGGAGAAAATAAGGTCAAATTTCTTAGCGCAGCTCTTAAGATATAGGAAAACATTTGCCTTAACAGGGTAGAAATTATCAAACTTCAGCTCGCGCGCGGTCTGGCGAATGAAGTTATGATGCACACTATTGATCTCCACCGAGGTGACACTGCGTGCCTCGCGCGATGCAAACTCATAGCTTATGGAGCCTGTACCCGAAAAGAGATCGAGGACATCGAGATCCTCGAAGTCGACAAGGTTTGTAAGGACATTAAAGAGATTCTCCTTTGCAAAGTCTGTCGTTGGACGCGCTCTGAGGTTTCGGGGAGGATTGATGGTACGTCCACGATATTTTCCGCTTATAATTCGCATAGCATTAAAAGTGTTACTCTACTATATTTTTGAAGCATCGGCCACACACACGCTTTACTCGCTCGACATCTTCTCGCGCGTGCGCGTTCATATTATATATACTATAGAGGGTATTCAGCTTCTCGGCGAGATAGCTGAGTCCCGCATCGCTACCTATGGTCACAGCCTCGGCAAAGCGCAAGCTGCCGTCGTAGACGCGAATAAAGGCCACATCGCCATCGAGCTCTATGATCGTTCCACGCTCCACAGGAGCATCGAGAAGCGGCGAGGTAAGAGCCACATCGCCCTTGAGCTGCGCGACACCATCCGCAAACTCGCGATCCACAGCCATAACAGCAACCATACCCTCCCTTTCCGAGGTAGCCACAACGTTCTCCGTGCAGGATGGTGTAAGACCCATAGAGGTAAGAAGTTGCGTGCCCATCTGACTATCATAGTGAGCCGCAGGCATAAGTACCGTCTTATGCGTCACAACACGAATCTCGACACTCTTTCGCTGTGCCGTGAGCGACTCTACCTCCTTCGCTGAAAAAGAGTGTCCACCCGACTTATATCGGATGGACACCTTGTTTGTTGATGTTAAGCTCATAATTAGTTGCTTGAACCACCCCAGTTACCTGCCTCGTTAGTAGGCTCCTCAAGGCTACCAAATGTAACACCGAAGAACTCGAGATCCATTGGGATTGGATGAGCCTCGCCAATCATAAACTTAGGATTGCGAGTAACTGTCGCCTTAAGACCATCAGCCTTCATCTTCTTCATATCCTCGTTAGCCTCAGCGTGGTTGATGAAGTAGTTGAAACGGTCGTTAAGCTCGTTCCAGAACTCCTGGTTGTAAGTATCGGTATCAATAAACTTGATGTATGGAGCGTGGCAACGGATAAGGTGAGTACGGTAGCTACCTACCTCGTATGTTGCTGTATCGAGCTCAAACTCCTCTGTGTTGTGAGTAAATGGGATGTAGCGCAAGTTGCAGATATCCTCCTCAGAGAGGCGGCATACACCCAAGTCATCATCGAAGAGAGTATCACGTGCTGGAACACGCACGATACGCTCGTTCTTCCAGTTCTTATCCTTACGCAACTCTGCAAGGATCTCTGCATTCTTGAGGTTGTTCTCATCGTAGATCTGGCTACGGTACTCCATAGTGCCGTTAAGCGCGAAATCGATAAGCTCATCCCAGCTTGTGGTGAACTTCTTGTCGGCATTAGCATCACGGTAGCCCTGTACGAGCTTGATGATGTACTCCTCCTTCTCGATCACCGCCTGCTGACGGCTCTTGAAATGCTGCTCGAAGTGGATAGGCACTGAAAGCATTGACCAAATCCAGTAGATAAGACCTACAACCGCAGCTAACAATACTAAAGTAATTGCTGTTTTTTTCATTTTAGTTATTTTATTATTAAGTTTGTATCGGCAAATATAAATAACGAAATACGTAAGCCTATGGAAAGTTCACATATATCGCAACAAATTTACGCAAAATTATTGTTCGAAGCAACTTTTAATCAAAAAAAAATCATCGAACAGCTATCCGAGTGGCTATCTAATGAGGATTACACACGTATTTTTATGCTCAATGGATATGCCGGAACGGGAAAAACAACCATAATAGCGGCATTCGTAGCAGCACTCAAAGAGTTAGGTATCAAGACAATACTCCTCGCACCTACGGGTCGTGCAGCAAAGGTACTATCACACTACTCATCTGCCGATGCCTTCACCATCCATAAACGCATCTATCGCGAGCGAACCTTGGCAAACTACGAGTCGAAATTCTCACTGGACTACAACAAGGAGCGCGGCGCGGTATTTATTGTCGATGAGGCCTCTATGCTGTCAAGTGGCTCGAGCGAGGATGCCACATTCGGCTCGGGAAACCTCCTCGAAGATCTCATAACCTACGTGCGCAGCGGCAAGGAGTGCAGGCTGATGTTGGTGGGTGATGATGCACAGCTCCCTCCAGTTGGCGACGACTACAGCCCCGCCCTCGACCCTGCGACACTCCTACCATACGGTGATGTGGAGTATGCCACAATGGACGAGGTGGTGCGCCAATCCCACGACTCGGGGATACTCTTCAATGCGACTATGCTGCGCTGTATGCTCGAGAATCGCATCTTTGAGATTCCGAAGTTCGAGATGTCCTACCCCGATTTTAAGAGTGTCGAGGGTGGCGAGCTGCTCGAGACCCTCCAGGATTGCTACGACCGCTATGGCCGCGACGAGACGATAGTCATCACACGCTCAAACAAACGCGCCAACCGCTACAACCAGGGTATCCGCCGCTACAACCTATCGGCAGAGGAGGAGATCGAGAGTGGCGATATGCTTATGATTGTCAAGAACAACTACCACTATGCCGAGCGTGACGAGCAGTCGCCGATGGCGTTTGTGGCAAATGGCGATGTGGTGCGCCTGAAGCGTATTCGCCGCTTCGAGGATTTCTATGGCTTTAGGTTTATCGACGCGCAGATAGAGTTCCCCGATTACGACGACTACAGAATGGATGTGAAGATTATGCTCGACACCTTGGCCTCGGAATCGCCATCCCTCACCCGCGAAGAGAGCAAAAAGCTCTTCTACGAAGTGGAGAAGGATTACCTCGACATCAACGCCAAGACGAAGCGTTATCGTGCCATTCGTGAGAATGCCCACTTCAATGCTATGCAGGTTAAGTTTGCCTACGCCGTGACGTGCCACAAAGCTCAGGGCGGACAGTGGAAGGCGGTCTTTGTCGACAGATGTCTCTTTGGCGACGAAACGATGTCGAAGGATATGCTTCGCTGGCTCTACACCGCCATCACACGAGCCACCGAGAGGATCTACCTTGTGAACTTCGACGAACGCTTTTTCTCGGAGTAGCGACCACGACACTGCCATCGAAGAGAGATTCTAAGGCCAATAGTACCCGATATAACCACCGCAGGCTAAAGCCAATAGCTCCTTTTTATATTAAATTGCAGGGGGCAAGTTTTCAGATTTTTTAGCTTTACTCTTGCTCGGCTCGAAATTTTATACTACCTTTGCACTGATAATGTGGCGCGAAATTGGCTGCCACGATGTTTAACCTTTACCAACAACAGTATGGACGATGGCTATCATTCCAACAATAACAGCCGTATCGTATCTCAATACGATACCATTCGTCTATGGACTCCAGCACGCAGATAACCTTCGTGCCGATTTGTTGTTGGCCCCACCAGCCCAGTGCGCTAAAAACTACATTGAGGGTAAGGCTGATATCGCCCTACTCCCCGCGGCTGTCGTTCCCGAGCTCAAGCAAACAAACATCATAACCGACTACTGCATTGGCGCAGTGGGCGCAGTACGCACCGTGACCGTAATGTCCAACACACCAATTGGTCGTGTGAAACGTATATGGCTCGATGCTCACTCACGCACATCGGTGCAGCTATGTGGCTACCTCGCGAAGCATAAGTGGCACATAGAGCCTGAGTGGCTGCAGATGCAGGATTACAGCGTTGTCGAGAGGGCACAGGAGGGCGATGCCTTCTTGCTCATTGGCGACAAGGTCTTCGGCTACGAGGGCAAGTTTGCCTACACCTACGACCTCGCCATAGAGTGGCGCGAGGTTACGAAGCTACCATTTGCCTTTGCAGTGTGGGTGGCGCGCAAGGGTGTTCCCTATGAGATTACCGACGAGTTGCAGCGCGCGCTGACATTTGGTGTGGAGCATATCTGGGAGGCAGTCTCGGAGTCCAATTATATGGGGTCGGATAATGGCATCACAGCCTACGACTACCTCACACGCAACATCGACTTTATCCTCGACGAGGAGAAACATAAGGCTCTTAAGAAGTTCTGGGACGCAGGCATCCGCATAGTCCCCCGATCCTACTAAAGAGGTCGCGTGGACGAGATAGCGACAGAAAATAGGCGTGGAGACAGATGATAAGTGCAGAACACTCCGCCTCGCAACTCTCGACAACAACCACACGGCTTCTTACCTCCGCATACTGAGGCGTTATAGAGTTGTCGCCTCACTAAAAACCCAATGGGTTAAAGTTGAATATTAAAGAATAAAACTTTGGAGGAGATATGATCACTATCTATCTTAAGCAATACAACAAGATTATCCGCAACGCAGATACCGAGCTCTTCGACGAGCTTGGCTTCGATGATATTCTCTGGATCGACCTTCTCGAGCCTACGATCAAGGAGCAGAAGGCCGTGGAGAACTTTATGGAGCTGAGCCTCCAGACCAAGCAGCAGGTGGAGGAGATTGAGGCTACGGCGAAATACTCCGAGACCGAGAATGCCATAATCTCAAACTCAAACTTCTTCGTACCACAGGGTGAGTCGTTCACCGTTGAGCCTGTGTCGTTTATCATCTCAAACGAGGGTGTGCTTGTCTCGATGCGTCAGGCGGAGTTCCGCACCTTCCGCGAGGCGGAGAAGCGTCTGCAGATGAACTACCGCTCCTACTCAACTGGTTATCACATTCTTATCTCGCTTCTGGAGGTGCGCATCGACTACGATGCCGACCTTGTGGAGATGGTAGGTAAGCAGGTAGCTGCCGTGAGCAAGGAGATCAGCAGCGGCTCGAAGATCGACAAGGAGGTGCTCTACCGTATCAACGCCCTGCAGGAGAACACTATGTTGCTCCGCGAGAATATCTTTGACCGCCAGCGTGTGCTGTCGAGCATCCTGCGCTCGGAGCGCTTCCCTAACGATATCTACCCACGTCTGCAGTTGATGATCAAGGACGTTAACTCGCTCATCTCGCACGCCGACTTCAGCTTCCAGCGTTTGGACTATATCCAGGATGCCGCGCTCGGCCTTATCAACATCGAGCAGAACGAGATCGTCAAGATTTTCTCCGTGGCCGCGGTTATCTTTATGCCCGCGACACTCGTGGCAAGTATGTATGGTATGAACTTCAAGTTTATGCCCGAGCTGCAATGGGAGTATGGCTACCTCTGGGCATTGGCACTGATGCTGATGGTTTCGGGACTCACGTTCTGGTTCTTTAAATTTAAAAAGTGGCTGTAACCCAGCCACTTTTTTTATTCGTATAGCATATTTCTAACCAACCTCAGCTTTGTGACACAGCAACGCCGATAGGAGAGTTTACCGCTAAATGGCGACCATACTGATTTTTAACAAACTGATTTTCAGCATTGTTCCGTCCAAAACATAAAAAGCATACTACCCTACCTGGCCTCGCCTAATCTTTCAAGATCTCGGCGATAAAATCTTCCAACGAGAGCTCAGTTGCCATTCCTATCTTCTGGCGGAAACGGTGACGGAGCATCAGGACGCTGCGCGGAGCGATAGCCAGCAGCTCGGCAATCTCCCTATTATCCTGCTTCAGCACGATAAGCATCGAGAGCAGCTCCTCGCGTCGGGTGATAGATGGGACCCTCTCGCGAAGACGATGGAGGAATAGCGGATAGAGCAACTCGAAGCGCTGGCGGAACTTTGGCTCTCCCTTCTTCTGAAGCAGCGAGGGTGTCAAGGTCTCCAACTCCTGTCTCGAGTCGATATCCTCCATTATCTCGTCGATCTTCTGCGAGATTATCTCCTTTTCGGTATGGGTCTGCCGCAGCTCATTAGACAAGGCAGATAGCTTATTATCAGCCTGTTGGATATTTATTTTATGCACCCTCTTCTGATAGAGGAGTATCGCAACGACCACAGCTATGATGAGCAGAAACAGTGCTATGCAGACATAAAACCAGAGACGCTGATTGGCTTTCTCGAGCTGAACAATTTGCAATTCACGCCTTTGCTGCTCGGTTTGCGAGTCGACAATAGCCTCCACAAGTTTGTAATGCAACCTTCTGTCTTTCAACAATTTCTGCTCCTGAAGCATAATTTGAGTATACTGCTCCACACGCTGCTGATTCTTGGTTCGGAGGTAGTGATCCAGAATAGGCTTATAGTCGATATCGATATAGGTCTGAGAGCTGCTCTGGCTGAGCAACATATACATACTATCCAGCACCATCTCCGCCATATCCTCCTCGCCGCCACGCAAATAGACCTGCGCCAGCTGGTGATAGGCCTTGGCACGGTTGAAGTCGGTTCCCTGCATAGCCACCTGCTGCAGCTGCTGAATGCCTAAATTTGCAGCATCGCCACCCTCCTCCGTAAGGTAAATACCACTCAGGAGGTCTACATCGACCATACCGCTGTTGTAAGGCAGCTGGCGGCACAGCGCACGTGCCTTATCAGCATAATAAACAACCGAGTCCCTCTCCCCGAGCTTCAACAACGCACGCCCCTTATTTATATAGGTCTGCGCCGAAACCATCGGATTCTGCGTAGCCATATTTGTCTCGACACGAATAGCCTCGGTGGCATAAATATCTGCATACTCAGGCACATCCCAATAGAGAAACAGATCGATCAAAGAGTGTAGGCTGTTGAGCACACCAAGATCATCACCCCTCATCTGTGCCTCATCCCTGCTTT
Source organism: Alistipes sp. (assembly GCA_017630455.1). Lineage (GTDB taxonomy): Bacteria > Bacteroidota > Bacteroidia > Bacteroidales > Rikenellaceae > Alistipes. Next base: position 66,225 of record JAGBVG010000085.1, read on the forward strand.
GCAAAAATAGATCCAAAGCCTTGTTAATCAGACCATTACGCTTGTAGAGCGCGCCGAGCATTGCAGAAACCCACTGCTTTCCCGATGTATTCTTGCACAACTCCGCTTGCTGCAACGCCTCCTCGCACCACTCTATCACCTCCTCCTGATAGTTGGGATTGCTGTAAAATACCGCCGCCGCATAGGCATAATCGCGGAAATAACGCTCAGGAGTGGCGTGATGTAGCGGCAATGTGAAGATCTTGAGCATAGTCTCCTCTGCCTCCTCCATCTTCTCGGTGCGCGACAAGGCATAGCCCAACACGGAATAGTAATCCCTTAAACACTGCTTCTGCAGAATCGGGGATGCCGCAAAAACCTCATTCAAGGCAGCGACGCAAGCCTCCGGCTCTCCCTTGCTCTGATAGGTGTTCATCAGCTGCATCAGAGCATCGGTATATATGACCAACTGCTGATGGTTGAGATTGTGTCTATCGGCTGGATGAACGAGATAATCTTTAAAGGCAGCAATCGCCTCGTCATACTCTCCACTACGCTGCAAAGTTCGCGCTTGACGGAAAAGATCCTCGTCGGCGAAGCCTGCTATACCTATTAATATAAAGGCAAATAACAATGCTATTTTTTTACTCCAAAGCGGAAAGGTTATCTTCATCACACTCTCTTTTATTTATAATTTTTACGGTTTACAAATTTACATAAAATATGGTTGTGGGGTAAATATATGTGTTTACATTTCGGTTTACATTTGCACTTTTTCATAATATTTGATATCAATGTAAACTAAAATGTAGGTATTTAGAATTTTTCGCTTCCAATATATAGGTGTATTTTCGCCGTGGAACTCAAACAATTATTTTTCACTTGTTAAATTACACCCCAAATGAACGAGAATAGACCAAGCCTCGAAACTTCCGAAGAACAGGACAGCCTACCCTATAAGCACTGTCTCAACTGCGGAACTGAACTCAAAGGTATGTTCTGCCACAAATGTGGTCAGGGAGCGGTTAGCAAAACTCCAACCATTGGAGCATTCGTGTTGGAGTACTTGAACAACGCCTTTATCTGGGATACTAAATTCCTCCCCACTCTCTGGAATTTGATTCGTAGACCAGGATACCTCACCAACGAATATAACGCTGGAAAATTCCTCTCACAAGAGCATCCCCTCAAGCTAAATATGTTCTTGCTGTTTGTCTTTGCCACGCTGTTTGTGCTCTTCTCGAGCGACGATATGACAGACTCTGTGAATGATCTGGTGGAGCACGAGTATACCCAGACAACTTGGTATTTTAACCACTTGACAGAGGATGGAGAGTTTATGGCGAAGTTGGAGGCGAGTCCTCGCGATACCATTCTTGTGGAGGTTCCGACCCTTCTTGCTAAGGAATTTCCAGGCTTCTTGTACAATGTCGACGCAATAGAGAAGCATAGTAGCGAGACAGCGGAGCAATGGAGGGCGGTTGTGCCACGTCTCCTCCTCGAGGATAATATTTTAGTGGCTGACGATAGTGGTTGCTACCGCATCAACAAGGCTGAGGCATCTGCCTCGGCGAGCGAGGAGACCGATATGATTAAGTCGGTATGGTCGAAGATGGTGAAGATAACATCGCAGTATCTCCCTATGCTTTTGCTCCTCACCGTGCCATTCCTCTCATTCTCAATTCGTGTGGGACAGCGTCGCAGCAAGATTCCAGGAATCAACCACTTCATCTTTGCACTTCACTACACTGCATTTTTGGAGTTCTTGATGATATCTATCTACCTACTACACCTGACGATCGCCCCACCAATCAATGTGATGCAGTGGTTGGTGATCATCAGCACCTGCAGCTACCTCACAATTGCCTACCACAGAGCATATCCGAGCACGTGGTTTAAGAGCATTGTGAAGTCGCTACTCACAAGTCTTCTCTATATGACAATCCTGCTATTCATATTCATAGCAATATGCATTGTTGCTTGCTTTATCGCAGCCGTAGAGATGGTTTAATTTTAAGTACAGTATATCCTATGAAGAAAATTTTTATGATTGCCACATTGTGTATGATGGCAATGGCAACTTGCTTTGCGCAAGACTCAGCAACTGTTCAGGCGAAGGTTAACGCCATAGTAAAGAAATTCGAGAAGACCAAAGGCGTGGAGTGCACCACCGTTGGCAAAGGCTCGGGCTTGGGTCTTGTCAAGATGATACTCAGCGCAGAGAGTGGTAGCGACTTCACAAAGGGTGTTACCAAGATCATCATCATCGAATATAGCGAGGCCTCACAGGCAACTTGCGACGCTTTGCACCAGGAGTTCGATGGGTTCAAGAGCATTCTTGACGATCTTTCGGGCGCGGATGACAAAAAGGAGTATAGTTACTTCGCAAGTTATGGTAAGGTGAATGCCGATGACAAATCTATGTCGGACTTTATCATCATTACGGAGGATAAGGATGCGAAGATGTTTATGTATATGGTTGGAAAGATCAAGGTCGAGTAAGCAGACGCAGACATAAGATTTATTGAGCACAAAAAAGCAAAACATAACACAAATACTTTATTAATTAAACAATCAATTTTATGAAAAAATCAACATTAAGACTCGTACTTATGTTCACAGCGCTTCTTCTTGCGTCGTGTGTAAAGAAAGAGTACATCACAATCGAGTCAACTCCTGAGGAGCCAAAGGATGAGAGCACTTACACCATTATGATGTATGGTTGTGGTGGCGGTAACCTCGACTACTTTATGGCTACAAACATCCAGGAGGCGTTGCTCACTGGCTCTACAGACCGTGTTAAGTTCACAGGTCAGATTAAGTTCTCACAGGCATATCAGCAGTATAAGGCTGAGGGTGCTGCCGGCACACAGCGTTTCATCGTAGGTTCTGAGCCTATCAGTTGGTACTGGCCAGAGGAGGAGCTCCCTGCAGACCTCGCACTCTACGACCCACAGACCTTGACCGACTTCATCAACTGGAGTAAGGAGAAGTGTCCTGCTGACGAGTATATCCTTCTTCTCTGGAACCACGGTGGTGCTTGGGCTCCTTATGACGATGGTGGCGTAGTGCCTGAGTTAGGAAGCCGCGGCGTTGTCTATGACGACGTTTTTGATGGTAAGCCAGGTCTCTCTCTCAATGCTTTGGTAGAGGGTATTCAGAACTCTGGTACTAAGATGAAGATGATCTACTACGATGCTTGCCTTATGGGTATGGTAGAGATCTTGTCTGAGCTTACAGATTGCGCTGACTATGTTTTGGGTGCAAGCCACATTACTCCAGGTATGGGTGGCGACTACGACTCACTCATCTACAACCTCAACAACTCTACAAACTTTGAGCAGGCTATCGAGAACTATATCAAGGAGACTATGGCTCACTGGAATGGTAGTGGTATGCCATTGGATTTGATGTTGGTAGACCTCAGCAAGATGGATCAGTTGTTGAGCGTTGTTAAGGATTTCTCAACTATTTTGGCTGAGGTTGGCGAGATTGCAAATGAGAATAAGGAGGCTATTGAGAATAACGACGAGAATATCAATGTTAATGATGCCTTCCTCACACTTATTTTCCAGGAGGCAATCAACAGCATATATTGGTATGAGACAAGCATCTTTACTGATAATGCTGATCTGACAGTTAGAGAATACCCATACTTCGATCTTCTCAACTTTGCTGAGATTCTCGCTGCTACCAACTATCCAAGCACCTACAATTCGAAGTTTATCACTATTGCAAGCCGCTTGAATCGTGCTTTCAACGAGGCTATCGTTTTCAAAGCGCTCAGCAACAACCTCTATGGTATGAATCTCTCTATGGGTGTTGCTATTACTGACGCAACAGTTTGGAATAAGTATGGTTGGAATCAGGCATATCCATCTTTGAAGTTCGACCAGGCAACAGGCTGGAGCAACTGGGTATCAGAAAATAAATTCACCCCTACTGGCAACCCTAATCCAGATAATTTCACAAGTTCTTCTGAGAGCGAGCCAGAGAATGGCGACGAGGGCGAAGGCGAAGGCGAAGGCGATGACTGGTACGGCGACGAGGGCGAAGGCGAAGGCGATGACTCATACGGCGATGAGGAGGGTGACGACTCATACGGCGACGAGGGTGGTGGCGATATGAGCATGCAGGATATGATCTTCATCCAGTTGGTTCTCGAGATTATCAGCACCCGTAACTAAACTATAGACACAAACTACTATGAAGAGATTTTTGGTACTCGCTTTTGCACTATGTATGGCACTGGCTGTAAACGCTCAGGATCTTCCATACTCAAAGTATCTTGACTACAGCAAGCAGGAGTTCAGAGATAGCCAGTTTAAGTACAACAACAAGACTAACTCTTGGACGTTGGTTAGAGTAAGCGGCTTGGGCACAACCATCAACGTGTTGGCAATCCTTGCAGATGCCTACGAGGATATCCGCCCTTCACACAACGACTATAAGATCACCGTGCAGATGGGTCAGGACGACAAGGCTTCGGATGTAAGAGTTGTATTCTACAACGATGAGACCTACCACAAGCTTCTTACCTTTATTATGGATAATGGCGAGAAGTTGTTGGAGACATCATCTGGAAAGCTCATCAAGCACCAGGCACTCTTCAACGGCTACAACCTCGAGCTCAATATGGAGCAGCACATCGTGAGCCGCACCTCGGCACGCACCTTCGATCCTAAGGCCGTGAAGAATGTGGATGAGTCATACAACGAGTATGAGTTTATCATCAAAACCGACGTGGCACCTTGGTCAAAGCGCATCGAGAAGCAGCTGATGAAGCAGGCTAAGCGCGATGCTCAGGGCAAGAAGAAGAGATACGTCGAGGATTTGATGTAAGAGAATTTATTGTTGAATTTATAAGAACAAAAAATGAAGAGACTATTTCTTATGTTGCTTATGGTAGCCGGCGCGACTTTCGCGTCGGCCCAGGCTACAGATACCTCTGTAGCTGAGCAGCAGACAACATCTGAGGATTTGTTGAGCGGACGAAATCCCGTAACCACAAAGTGGACATTCCTGTCTGGTACTGCAAAAATCGCAAGCCACTACCTCAACAATCAGGAGTATTCAGGTGCTATTTGGGGTATTGAGGCAAGCTTTGGACGTTATTACCGTAGGTCAGACCGTTTGTCATGGAATCTTACCATGAGCAATGTACGTAGAATGCACCGTCCGCTATTGGGTGGTGGTTTGACAAATGCTGCAAACACATCATATATCTCTACGCAGAGCTACGATATTGATTACGCTGTACTCTAC
>JAGBVG010000086.1 GCA_017630455.1 Alistipes sp.
CCTCCCTCGAGTCACTCCCTGTCACATCTGTCACGTGTCACATGTGTCACGCCCATGTGACAGCGTGACAACGTGACAAGCGTGACAAGATGATGCCCCTAAATGTCATTCTGAACGTAGTGAAGAATCTCTCAGTGCGTACGGACGTTCGACGTTAGCGCCAACCGAGAGATGTTTCGCTTCGCTCAACATGACAGAGGTGGGTAGAGTGGGTAGAGTGAGTAAATTGGGTACTATGGGTATAGTGGGTATAGTGGGTATAGTGGGTACTATGGGTATAGTGGGTACTATGGGTATAGTGGGTATTAGTGAAATTAAGGATTAACTCTCTACCCATCATACCCATGATACCCATTGTACCCATAAATACCCATAAATCCCCATCACTACTCCTTCCTCATTCAAACAATAAGCCACCCAAGGAGTGCTCCCCAAGGGTGGCAGTATTGTAGGTTGGACCTATCAACGACTACAAGTTAGGGTTGATAGTTGACCACTCCTCGATAGCTGGTACGATACCCAAGGTTACCAACTCGTCGCGCATCTTGCAGAGGTGTGCGTATGAAGCGTCGAGCTTAGCAATCTCCTCGTCAGTACCCACAGGCATCTTGTATGAGCAGCCGTTCTGATCAAGAACAGTGTCCATAGCCATCATGATGTGGTTGTAGCGCTCGTTAGATACGTATGTACCTGCAGGGAAGCGGAAAGGCTCGCCACCCATTACCGAGCGAATCATCTCTACTGAGAGGTATGATGGGCTCTGGAATGATGAGCGACCACGAAGCTTGATGATGGCAGCACCACCCTGGGTTACAGCTGTCTTCATAGCCTCCCACTCCTCAGCTGGGAACTCCTCAGTGCCGATGATGTCAGTAAGCTTGCGGCCAGCAATCTTCACTGCGCTGCCGAATACTGCCATCTGCTCGCCATGGCCACCGTAAGTAGCGCAGCCCTCGATCTCAGACTGCATAACGCCGAACTTCTTAGCGAGGGCGCTCTTGAGGCGTGTAGTGTCCAAGCCTGCGAGGGTAGTTACCTGACCTGGCTTAAGGCCTGAGTACAAGAGTGTTACGAGGCCAGTAAGGTCAGCAGGGTTGAAGATGATAACAACGTGCTTAACATCAGGGCAGTAAGTCTTGATGTTCTTACCGAGCTGCTCAGCGATCTCGCAGTTGCCCTTGAGCAAGTCCTCACGTGTCATACCCTCCTTACGTGGAGCGCCACCTGATGAGATGATATACTTAGCATCCTTGAATGCCTCAGCTACGTCAGTTGTAGCAGTGATGTTTACGTTGTCGAAGCCGCTCTGGCGCATCTCCTCGGCAACGCCCTCTGGTGAGAATACGTCGTAGAGGCAGATGTTAGATGTAAGGTTCATCATAAGCGCTGACTGAACCATGTTAGAGCCGATCATGCCGGCAGCACCAACGATAACGAGCTTGTCGTCTGTAAGAAAAGCCATAGTTTTACTTAGTTTTAAATGTTTATATTTTTGTGTAATTGCTTGCGTATGCAAATATCCATGCAAAGTTAGCAAACATTTGGACTACTTGCAAGCAAAAGGCCAAAATAATTCTATTTATTTTTGCTTCTTGCTCCTCGGTGGGGTGTTGTGCTTGTCACGGTTGTCACGTTGTCACGCTGTCACATGGGCGTGACAGATGTGACACCGAGTGACACCGAGTGACACGAGGGGAGGATGGGTGGAATGGGTATTATGGGTAAAATGGGTATGATGGGTACAATGGGTATGATGGGTAAGGAGTTTAAGGAAATTAAGGACAATTTCTAAACTCTCTAAACTCTCTAAATTCCCTAATACCCATAGTACCCACCTCTACCCAGAATACCCACTATACCCAGAATACCCACTCTACCCACTATACCCAGAATCCCCAGCCCGTACTCACCGAGAGATGTTTCGCTTCGCTCAACATGACATTTAGGGGCATCATCTTGTCACGCTTGTCACGCTGTCACATGGGCGTGACAGATGTGACACGTGACAGATGTGACACCACGAACTACACTTTTAACCACCATCATCGCTTGCTAATGTCAAGAATTTTTTATATATTTGCACGCTATTATTATAAACAGATGGAAAAGGATACAAAAAATATATTGCAAGAGCTCGAAACGAGCGATTATAAATATGGCTTCGTGTCGGACATCGACACCGAAACCATCGGTCGTGGCCTCTCGGAGGATGTTGTGCGACTGATATCTGAGAAGAAGGGCGAGCCCGAGTGGATGCTCGAGCGCCGCTTGAAGGCCTATCGTCATTGGCTAACATTGGAGCACCCCAACTGGGCACACCTCGACATCCCCGAGATCGACTTCCAGGATGTCATCTACTACGCTGCACCCAAGCAGAAGCCAAAGCTCAACTCTATGGACGAGGTAGATCCCGAGCTTAAAAAGACCTTCGACAAGCTGGGCATTCCTCTCGAGGAGCAGATGGCCTTGGCGGGTGTTGCTGTCGATGCTGTGTTGGACTCGGTGTCGGTGAAGACCACGTTCCGTGATACGCTTGCCGAGAAGGGCATCATCTTCTGCTCGATATCGGAGGCCATCAAGGAGCACCCCGAGCTAATAAAGAAGTATCTCGGCTCGGTAGTGCCATATACCGATAACTTCTACGCTGCGCTTAACGCCGCAGTATTCTCTGACGGTTCGTTCTGCTACATCCCTAAGGGTGTGCGCTGCCCTATGGAGCTTTCGACCTACTTCCGCATCAATGCCGAGGGTACTGGTCAGTTCGAGCGCACGCTTATCGTTGCCGACGAGGGATCGTACGTGAGCTACCTCGAGGGCTGCACAGCGCCACGCCGTGACGAGAACCAGCTGCATGCGGCAGTCGTTGAGATTGTAGTTGAGAAGGATGCCGATGTCAAGTACTCTACGGTGCAGAACTGGTATCCTGGCGACAAGGAGGGCAAGGGCGGCATCTATAACTTCGTTACCAAGCGAGGCATCTGCCGTGAGGGTGCTCA
>JAGBVG010000087.1 GCA_017630455.1 Alistipes sp.
AGGTACAGGAGCTGGAGGATGCCCTCTGGGAGGCCTCGGAGCATGGAAAGTATCCGGTCGTGTGTGACCAGAGTCCATGTCTGCACAGGATGAAGCAGAAGATGACCCGAGTCGACCTTTATGAGTCAGCTGAGTTTGTATGGAAATTCCTGAAGGACAGACTCGTATTCGATAGGACCGATACACCTGTAGCGCTGCATCTGACCTGCTCTACCAGGATCATGAAGATCGACAGGATCGTTTACGATCTGGCATGGCTGTGTTCCTCACGGGTGGTTGTCCCCGAGGGAGTAGGGTGCTGCGGCTTTGCCGGTGACAAGGGCATGACCCATCCGGAACTCAACGCTTATGCGCTCCGCAAGTTACGCTCCCAGATAGAGGCTGCGGGCATAGAGGTAGGTTACTCCAACAGCCGCACCTGCGAGATAGGTCTTCAGACAAACTCCGGCATTCCTTACCGCTCGATAATTTATTTGGTCAACAGCTGTACGAAATAGTGTAAAAACTTTATGGTTTTCAAATATTTTGCATATCTTTGCACCACACTACACCACACATAATCAAAGCCACTATGAAAGGTACTCATAAGCACTATAAATGGGAAGTCCTTGCCCTCCTCTGGATGGCATACCTGCTCAATCAGGCGGATCGTCAGGTGTTCAATACGGTTCTTCCTGCAATCCGTGATACGCTCAACCTTACAGACACGTCTGTGGGTCTGATTGCGACCATCTTCAATCTTTGCTATGCGTTCATGGTGCCTCTCGGAGGTCTCGCAGGAGACCGTCTCAGCCGCAAGTGGGTAGTGACTATCGCCATCCTCTTCTGGAGTGTGGCTACAATGTTTACAGGACTCGCGACCGGAGTGCTGATGCTCATCCTCATGCGAAGCGTTGCCACAGGTGGCGGTGAGGCTTTCTTCGGACCAGCTAACTATTCGCTTCTGGGACAGTATCACACCGATACAAGAGCTCGCGCGATGTCTATACATCAGACTTCATATTATGTGGGAGTGATCCTCGCCGGATGGCTTGCCGGATACATCGCTGACAAGCTGGGCTGGCAGTATTCGTTCATCATCTTCGGTGCGGCCGGCATTGTCTGGGGCATCGTGATGGCTATTCGCCTTAAGGACAAGAAGGAAACAGATTGCCACGTCGCTGACGCTCCTCGCAATGACGTAGAGAAGCCTGGAATCTTCGACGGCTTCAAGACAGTGTTCACAACTCCGACAGCTCTTGCGCTTACAATCGGATTCAGCGGATTCATCTTCGTCATCACAGGATACATGACATGGGTTCCTGCATTCCTTCAGGAGGAGTTTGGTCAGACCCAGGCCGCTGCAGGCTTCAACTCCATGTTCTGGACATATCTGGCTGCATTCGCCGGTGTTCTTCTGGCTGGAACGCTTTCGGACAAGATTGCAATTCGCGACCGCAAGGTGCGTATGGTGATCCAGGGAATCGGTCTGATTCTCGGTGCCGCATTCCTCTTCTTCGTAGGAGCGGACATGGCCCTTTGGGGCATCTACCTCTGCTTTGCCGGATGGGGATTCTTCAGGGCATTCTTCGATGCAAACATCTACACAGTATTATATGATGTGACACCTTCAAGACTCCATGCCTCATGCTCGAGCGCATTGATCACTACAGGTTTTGCTGTGGGAGCCCTCGCGCCGGTGATTCTGGGAGCCATGAAGGACAGCATGGGTAGCCTTTCGGCGACATTCCCTGTCCTTGGAGCGGTGTGGATCGTCTGTGGAGTCCTCATGCTCATCATCAGCAGGACCCACTACCAGAAGGATTACGATAAAATTAATAAAACACTATAATGAAAGCTGAATTGAAAGCAAGGAAGCCTAAGGCAGGTATATTGCTGATAGCTTCACCAAGATTCAAGAATCTTTCCGGTCCTCAGAGAGGCACTTACGGAGAGAGAAAGGAAAAGGCAGTCAAGGAAATCCTCGCAACGATGGACTTCCTTGACGTTGTGTATCCGGGAATCACCTATGAAAGGGAAGATGCGCAGAAGGCTATGGACCTTTTCTATGCCGAGAAGGTCGACTTCATCTACGCTGAATTCCTTTCATGGAGCGAGGATTTCGCATGGATCCGTTTCCTTCGCGACTGTCCTGAGATTCCGATCATCTTCTGTAATGTTGCAAAGCCGAAGATGACCTTCGAGACCACTCTTGACGAGGATGATTTCGTCGACTACCTCTGCGCAGGAACCCTCGTCGGTTCGCTTGAGGCATCAGGTAGCGTGAAGAGAGTCCCTCGCAAGAATGTCAAGACCATTATGGGCACACGCGAGCAGGTTACAGAGCAGCTCAAGGTCTATGCAAATGCCGCAAGGACCCGCGCTATCCTCCGTCACTCGAATGTAGGTCTGATGGCCAACATGAACGAGGCAATGTGGAGCACATACATCGACAACTATGACCTCTTTACCAAGATCGGTCCGGAGATCCACTATCTTCCGTACAGTGACTACGGTACGGAGATCGACAACCTTACCGAGGAGGAGGTTAAGGAGTATGCTGACGAGCTTACAGGCAGGTACAGGATGATGGATGATGTCGAGTATGACAAGTTCATCGGCTGCGTGAAGGCTACCCTCGGTATCAAGAAGCTCGCTCAGAAGAACGACATCGACTGTTATGTTTATAACGATATCGATCAGGCGACATTCCGCACAGCCGGTTGCCGTGCAGGTTTCTATCCTCAGTGGTTCAACGAGAACGTGAGCGTGCTCGTGCCAGAGGCTGACATCGGAGCTGGTATCATCACATACGTCCTCAAGCTC
>JAGBVG010000088.1 GCA_017630455.1 Alistipes sp.
CACGGTGTAAAGTTACTCGCTTCAAGTAAGGATTGTACTTCTTACGCTCCAAACGGTCAGGAGTATTCTTCTTGTTCTTTGTAGTGACGTAGCGTGACATACCTGCAACGCCGCTCTCCTTCTGCTCAGTGCACTCAAGGATCACCTGCACTCTGTTACCTTTCTTTGCCATTTTGTGTTAGCTTTTTTTAGTAAACCTTCTTAGCGGCCTTAGCGTCACGAAGTGCAGCTGAAAGACCCTTCTTGTTAATTGTTTTGATACCCGCTGCTGATACCTTCAAAGTGATCCAGCGGTTCTCCTCCTCAGACCAAAAACGCTTAGTTCTCAAGTTTGGAGAGAACTTACGCTTGGTACGGATGTGCGAGTGAGAAACGTTGCATCCCACCATCGCTACCTTGCCAGTGATTTCACAAACTTTCATTGTACATTAGTTTTAACTTAAGTGCCACCGTGGCACAAAAGCGCACAAAGATACATATTTTTTCTCATTCTGCAAACATATATCACTATATTATTAAACTACGACCCAGAAATTGTCTCTTCGCCACCCAAGGGCGTGGCATTAAATATGTATTTACGACGTAAAAAACGATATATGAGAGACGTGATACTTATTCTAACAGCATTTATTATGGCAATTACTGGATGTAAAGCTCAACGCAACGAGATCGACCGCACCACGGTGCAGAGCCTCGATATCAACAGATATATGGGACAATGGTTTGAAATAGCACGCTACGACCACAGTTTCGAGCGCAACCTCGAGAAGTGCCGAGCAAACTACACACTCCTTCCCGACGGCAGGATAATCGTCGAGAACAGCGGCATAGAGACTCACACGGGCAAGTTCAAGCTCTCGGTGGGTAAGGCAAAGGGCGGGGCTAAGAGCGGGCAACTAAGGGTCTCCTTCTTCTGGTTCTTCTACTCCGATTACAACATCCTCGCACTGGGCGACAACTACGACTGGGCATTGATAGGCAGCCACTCACCGAAGTATCTCTGGATTCTGTCACGCACACCGAGACTCCCCGATGCGACATACGATGAGATACTAAATATTGCGCGGCAGCGCGGTTACGACACCTCGAAACTCCACCACGTAGAGCAGTAGAGGTCGCAGCCATAGAGTAACAAAAAAAAGAGAGAAACTTTCGTTTCTCTCTTTCACAGTCGGGATACCAGGATTCGAACCTGGGACCCTCTGCTCCCAAAGCAGATGCGCTAACCGGACTGCGCTACATCCCGATTGGTTTCTAATTGCGGATGCAAAGGTACGACATTTTTTTTATTCTGCAAATTTTTTTCGCAATTTTTTTCACATTTTTCTATCATTTTCTCACTTTTTGTGGCATAATTTGTGTTTTTACCCCTTGTGAACAACTAAAATCATTATTTTATGACACACGTAAAACACTCTACTGCTACGACTGCAGTGTATGGTTCTGAAGAGATGGTGCGCCCTGCACCCACGATGACAATCCCCGAAGAGATGACAACGCCGGAAATTGCATACCGGATGGTCAAAGATGAAACTTACGCGCAAACACAGCCGCGGCTAAACCTTGCGACATTCGTCACAACCTATATGGATGAGTATGCCACAAGACTTATGAACGAGGCCATAGCGATGAACTACATCGACCAGACGGAGTATCCCCGTGTGGCGGTTATGACAAGCCGCTGCATTAACATTCTCGCCAACCTCTGGAACAGCCCAGAGAAGGGGGAGTCTAAGAGTGGTGCTTTGGGCATCGGATCGTCGGAGGCGTGTATGCTCGGCGGTGTTGCGGCGTGGCTACGCTGGCGCAAACGCCGTCAGCAGCAGGGAAAGGATTGCACGAAGCCCAACCTCGTGATGAGCGCAGGTATGCAGGTGGTATGGGAGAAGTTCTGCCAGCTCTGGCAGATAGAGCTACGCCAGGTGCCTCTGACGCGTGAGAAGCGAACACTCTGTCCCGAAGATGCCCTGAAGCTCTGCGATGAGAATACTATATGTATAGTACCCATCGCGGGTGTCACCTGGACAGGTCTCAACGACGACATCGAGGCTCTCGACCGCGAGTTGGAGAAGTACAACAAAAAGACGGGCTACGATATCCCTATCCACGTGGATGCCGCATCGGGAGGCTTCATTCTGCCATTCGTCAGCCCCGAGACACGCTGGGATTTTCGTCTGAATAATGTGATCTCGATCTCCACTTCGGGACATAAGTTCGGCCTTGTATATCCTGGACTCGGATGGGTTATTTGGCGCGATAAGAGCTACCTCCCCGAGGAGATGAGCTTCTCGGTGAACTACCTCGGAGCAGAGGTTACACAGGTAGGTCTCAACTTCTCACGCCCTGCTGCTCAGGTACTTGGACAGTACTACAACTTCATACGTTTGGGTCGCGAGGGCTACACGCGCGTGCAGCAAAACTCAATGGAGATAGCGCGTTACTGCCATAAACGCATCGGCGATATGGAGTGCTTCGAGAACTACTCCAATGAGGTTGTCAATCCTCTCTTCGTATGGTCGCTCAGCGAGGAGTATCGCAAAAAGGCTAAGTGGACACTCTACGACTTGCAGGCACTCCTGCAGCAGAGCGGCTGGATGGTACCTGCATACTCGCTCCCGAAAAACATCGAGGATATCGTTGTGATGCGCATCGTGGTTCGTCAGGGAATGTCACGCGATATGGCGGATATGCTCCTCAGAGACATAGAGAACGGAGTGGCAGAGCTGGATAAGTTAAAGTATCCCACTGCGTCGCGTCAGGCATACGACGAACAGGAGAAGCAGTTAGGCAAGGTATTTACACACTAAACAGTGTGGATGTGAGTATGGAGACCCCAGCCTCGTGCCGATTACCTTTCGGCTGCGAGGCTGGAGTCTCCATTTTTTTTTGATACACCCACAACTTAAAACCTACGTTTTGCCATCGCAAAAGTGTATAGTCGGTAACGAACGCGAACAATTAAGCGATAACGCACCTCAATATTATGCTCGGAATATTTTGAAAACGACTTATTATGTTTAAATTTGTAAGGCCGTATAGCTGAAATGCTACAAAAAACCAAATACATAGCGTAAAATGGAGTGCGAAATATTTATAAAAATGTGCGTTGCGCTATTTATCGCGACTATCTGGACATTGATCGGAGTGCTAATTCGCAACCATCCCGAGACAATGGCTGGCTACAACACGATGCCTAAACAGAGACGCGACCAGATTGATATCAAGCGCATAGCAGTCACCATATCAAATGCAATGTTTATTGGAGCTGCGTCAATGGCAATCTCGCCACTTCTTCGCAGCGAAAAACTCTTCTGCATACTACTCGTGCTACTCCCGGTAGCCATCCTGATTCTTTCCGTTCTGTATGTAAATATCTTCGCAAAGCGATTCAGAAAACCACAACAGCAAAAGTAGCGGCAGCTCGCGTGCAAAAAAAGTATAAAATCATACCGTAATAGAAAACCATACAACCTCATAGAAACTTATCTCACGTGGATGCGAGTAAGGCGGAGGTATTGCAGCAGGCTGGCATCCTCAAGAAATAATCTTCGGTCTCTCAATTTTTCTATTTGCGCTGGAATTATGACGCAACGTAATGAAGAATGACAACAAAACCAGAGGGAGTTTATAGCCCTCCTTTTCAAAGGAGGGTTGGGTGGATTGTAAATATAATCGGCACAGCCGGCTCTTTAAGCCGAAATGACTCTAATGAGTTCGGCGTGCGTAATACGCACAAAAAAAGCCGAACTCATTAGAGTCCGGCTTGAAGAGGCGGCTA
>JAGBVG010000089.1 GCA_017630455.1 Alistipes sp.
AGCCTCGCCGAATTGATTGGCGATGATTGATGCCATAGAGTTTCCCGTTGAGGTGATTGAATCTGGAATGTTATTGGTGTTGCCGATAAGCATCGTTACGGTCATCGTCTCGCCCAATGCACGACCAATAGCCAAGATATACGATGAGAAGATACCCGAGCCAGCAACGGGGAATACCACCTTACGAATAACTTCTGCTCGTGTTGCTCCAAGGCTATATGCACCCTCTTTTAGGTCGTTTGGTACCATCTTGATAAACTCGGCACTGAGTGATGCCGCATAGGGGATAATCATAATTGCCAAGACAAGCGAGGCGGTGAGTACGCCAGAGCCTTGTGGCGAGATATTGAGTGCCATAATAATTGGTCGCAAGGTGTAGAATCCCCACAGACCATAGATAATTGATGGGATACCCGCCAATAGGTCGGTTACGGTACTCAACACAGCTGCCACTTTTGTTCCCTTGAAATACTCGCCCACAAACAGCGCAACAGGCAGAGAAAAGGGAATGCAAAAGATAAGAGCCAAAAGGGTTGTCATCAGCGTACCCGTAATAAAGGGCAACGCACCGTATTGCTCCGCACCTTCGGTATAGCTCCACTCCGACGAGGTGAGAAACTTGAAGAATCCGAAGTGTTCGAATGCCCCATAAGCGTCAGTGACGAGGGCGTAAACCACACCCCCGCACACTATCGGCATTATCAATGCAGCTGCGAACAATAGGATTTTATATAGTCTGTCGTTCATAACTATCTGTTATTGCAATATTGTCACACCATCATAAGTAACACTCTTCAAGTTTGTCATACTCAACTCCTTTGCCTTGGCAGGAAGTGGTGCATAGTGTACCTCTGATGTAATGCTCTGTGCTTCGTCAGAGAGAATATACTGCAACAAGTCGAGTGTTGCCATAGCTTGTTCTTTGCTGCGGTCAGAGTAGTTCTGCTCCTTGTAGATAATCATCCAGGTGAATGTTGAGATAGGATACGCACCCTTAGCATCGGCATTGGTGATTGAGCAACGAGTATCAGCAGGAATTACGCCCGAAGCTGCTGCCGAGATAGATGCTGCGTTAGGTTCCACAATCTCGCCACGCTGATTCTTAATCTTTGCGTATGGAATCTTTTGCGCAAAGGCATACTCCGAGCCTACATAGCCGATTGAGTTCTTTGTCTGCTTGATTACGCCAGCTACGCCAGGATTACCCTTTGCTGCCTGACCCGAAGGAAAGTTCACCGACTTGCCAGCACCAAACTTCTCCTTCCACATAGGGCTCACCTTTGTCAGGTAATCGGTAAAGACGAATGTCGTACCCGAGCCATCAGAGCGGAACACTGGGATAATAGCCTCCGCAGGGAGCGTTACATCGGGATTAAGAGCCGCAAGACGCTCATCGTTCCACATCTTGATATTGCCAGCAAAGATGTCGGCGATAATCTCACCCGATAGTTTGAGCTCCTTAACACAGTCGAGGTTGTAAGCCAACACTACTGCACCCATACAAGTCGGGATGTGTACCACGGGAGCCATCTCTGCCATCTCCTTATCCGAGAGGAAGGCATCGCTACCAGCGAAATC
>JAGBVG010000090.1 GCA_017630455.1 Alistipes sp.
CCATCAGTAGCAGCAACTACGAGGATAGCACCATCCATCTGAGCAGCACCAGTAACAATGTTCTTTACGTAGTCGGCGTGACCTGGACAGTCTACGTGAGCGTAGTGACGGTTTGCAGTCTGATACTCAACGTGTGCAGTGTTGATGGTGATACCACGCTCCTTCTCCTCAGGTGCGTTATCGATAGAGTCGAATGAACGAAGCTCTGAAAGACCATTCTTAGCAAGAACAGTTGTGATAGCAGCAGTAAGAGTAGTCTTACCGTGGTCAACGTGACCGATAGTACCGATGTTCACGTGTGGTTTCGAACGATCGAATTTTTCCTTTGCCATAGTAATATAAGTTTTTAAGTTTTAAAGTTACTTATTCCATTTTTGCAGACTTAGCGCGCAACACCCGTCGCCACTCCTGAGCATCGACCGTGTTACACGTTTCATCTGATGTGAGCGGAAGACGAGGCTCAAACTCGCGACCCATAGCTTGGAAGGCTATTGCTCTATCAACTGAGCTACTTCCGCAAAAATAAACCGTCAGAGTATGCTAATCTCTCACTGTTAAGCGAGCCTTCGCAACCCCGATCGGCATTGTAGTGGGAAGAGATGGATTCGAACCACCGAAGGCGTGCGCCAGCAGATTTACAGTCTGCCCCATTTGGCCACTCTGGTATCTTCCCGATATGTAAAGTTGTAGACCAAATGATCTACAACTTTGGAGCCGATGGAGGGATTCGAACCCCCGACCAGCTGATTACAAATCAGCTGCTCTGGCCAACTGAGCTACATCGGCGTTTGACCTTTTCGCGTTGCAAAGGTACGACTATTTTTTTAATCTGCAAATTTTTTCGCAACTTTTTTTAAAAAAATTTTCGCACATACCCATTTTCAAAGAACTTACCGCCGCACACCCTCCGAGTCTGCACACCGCAAAAAGTGACTGGCGGAAAATCGAGTGCAAATATATAACTATTTTGTGAAACGCGAAACACTCTGACCATTTTTTTTTATATGATATCGTTTTTTTTTGAATTTTAGGCAATTTTCGCCCCTATACCTATATATATAATATTATATAGAGATTCTGAATGAGGCTATCGAAAAAATTATTTGCCGAGAAATTTGGCAACTCAAACATTACAACTTATCTTTGTGCTCGCTAACGAAAGAAATTTTTAACTAAAAAAATATTTTGATATGAAAGTAGAGAATGGAAAAACAGTTTTTGTAGATTATAAGCTCACCGTTGACGGCGCTATTGCAGATCAGTCACAGCCTGGTCAGCCTTTGGAGTTTATCTGCGGTATGGGTATGTTGCTCCCTAAGTTCGAAGAGGCAGTTATGGGCAAGGAGCCAGGCGAGTCGGTATCATTCACCCTCGAGGCTAAGGATGGTTACGGCGAGGTTATGGCCGAGGCTATCGTTGAGTTGCCTAAGAGTGTGTTTATGATCGAGGGCAAGATCGCTGAGGACATCCTCTTCGTAGGTAGCCAGATTCCTATGGCTACTGCTGACGGTCGTCCTATGATGGGCGTTGTTAAGGAGGTGAAGGAGGAGACCGTGATGATGGACTTCAACCACCCTATGGCCGGTAAGACCCTTAACTTCGATGTTACTGTAGTTGACGTTCGTGAGACTACCCCTGAGGATCTCTCAAAGATTATGGGTGGCGGCTGCAGCTGCGGCGAGTGCGGCGGCGGTTGCGGCGAGCACGAGTGTGGTGAGGGTTGTGATTGCGGCGGCTGCAACTAAAAGCCGTCTAACAAGAGTTATTTTGGCGTTGCACTTGTCCTCAAAATCCTCATTTACGCAAAGTAAACTCCGGTATTTTCGGACCGCGTGCGCCTAAAACTAACTCTCGTTATACAACTTTTACATACAAGAGACTATCTAACAATTGCGTTGGATAGTCTCTTTTTTGTATAAGCATCAGGGTTGCAATATTGTCCTATTTTGGAACTATAGAATAAATAAACTTCGAAAATTTCACTATTAATCAGCACTAAGCACGAGAAAAAGTTGTATATTTGCGAACTCTTTTTGAAAACTTAAATATACAACAAAGAATGAAATCATTGAAAATTGGAGACCTTACCGCTCGCCTACCCATCATTCAGGGCGGTATGGGTGTCGGCATCTCGCTCTCAGGCCTTGCCTCGGCTGTAGCGAATGAGGGTGGTGTCGGTGTTATATCATCAGCAGGCTTGGGCCTGATTTATAAGGATAAGGCCAAGAGCGTGGCAGAGGCTGCTATCGAGGGTCTTAAGGAGGAGTTGCGCAAGGCACGTGCCAAGACCGAGGGTATCATCGGCGTGAATGTTATGGTCGCTATGACCAACTTCTCGGATATGGTGCGCACAGCGATTAAGGAGGGTGCAGACATCATCTTCTCGGGCGCAGGACTTCCCCTCAACCTACCATCGTTCCTCACCGAGGGCGCAAAGACTAAGTTGGCGCCTATCGTATCGTCGGCCCGCGCCGCGAAGCTTTTGTGCGAGAAGTGGTGGCAGGAGTATCGCTACACTCCCGATGCTATCGTTGTGGAGGGTCCAAAGGCGGGTGGTCACCTGGGATATAAGAACGACCTGATCTTCTCGGAGGAGTATCGCCTCGAGAAGACCCTTCCGGAGGTTGTTGCCGTTGTAAACAAATTTGCCGAGGAGCACAACTGCCAGATTCCCGTTATCGCTGCGGGTGGCGTCTACACCGGTGAGGATATCTATAAGATGATGGAACTCGGAGCATCGGGCGTGCAGATGGGAACACGCTTTGTGACTACCGAGGAGTGCGACGCAGATATCGCCTTCAAGCAGGCATATATCAATGCTACAGAGGCAGATATAGAGATCATCCAGAGCCCTGTGGGAATGCCTGGCCGCGCTGTACGAGGCTCGTTCCTCGACTCTGTGAAGGCGGGCTTGAAGCGCCCTACGCACTGTGCCTTCAACTGCATTAAGACCTGTGACGTTGTGAATAGCCCATACTGCATTATGCTTGCGTTGTTCAACGCCTTCAAGGGTCGCTTGGATCACGGCTATGCTTTCGCGGGTGCTAATGCGTGGCGTGCCGAGAAGATCGACACTGTGAAAAACCTTATGCAGACACTCTCTTCGGAGTACCAAGCTGTGGTCGAGAAGATTAAGGCAAAGTTGTAAACACCTCATCTACAAACTAAAAGCGGTTGACCTCAAAGGCCAACCGCTTTTAGTTTATTTATCTCCTTAGAAGTTGTATAACAAGATTTAGAAGTTATAACCAAGAGATATAGTTGCCATATTCAGCTTACCTGATATTGTCATAAGCTCTTCATCACCAGCCTTGATAAGATTTGAGAAATCGGCAACATATCCTACGCCAATATAGAACTTATCGTATGTAAATCCTACACCGAAGTTGATACCAACCTGGAAACGCTTAAGTGCGCTATCCTCCATCTCATCCTTATTGAAGAGGTTAACCTTATAAGAGTCCTCATCAGTAACATAAACATCATCGTAGTCGTCGTAATATACATCCTTATACGAATACTTAAGGTTTCCTGCTACGTTCACACGGAAATTAAGACCCAAGTATGGGGTAACCGACATTTTGTTCTCCTTGAAACTTAGACGCAAAGCTACATTCACAGGCACATTCACTGAGAACAGGTTAGCCTTAGTCTCCTCGCTACTCAAATAATCATAACTTTCATCAGAATAGGAATCTTTGCCAAAAGAGTACATAATGTTACCACCATACTCTATATACAAAGGTACACCCTTGAGGATATTACTTGCGTGCTGATAACCAACCGTAAGACCATTCTTAAATGGCAGAGCATCACCTATGAAAGAATCAAAGTCATTCCACTTAACATTCATAGGGTTGTAGCCTACATAGACACGTCCATAATCGCTTGTATCCATCTTACTAAAGAAGTTTGTCGCTGAATTAGATCCGCCACTGGTCTGCGCCTGAGCCTGGGCACTAAATAGTATCACCACAGACAAACAAAGTAAAAATAATCGTTTCATATTAAATAAGTTTTAGGTTTATTCAATAAATTATGCTCTGCTTTAGCTAAAAGCTACACCCATTAAAGGGCTGAACAAAAATATTGCTTCTACAAATTTAAAAAAATTTTCCGACATATCAAACAATCTCCTAATCTATTTAGCTATCGGGCGAATAACGTAGCCATACTCGTAGGTGTCGGCCTCGAGGCGATACTGCGCGTGAGGCACAGCACCCCAAGAGTCATCACCACCAAGGCCGCGCTGCGCAAGGTCTACGTGGAGAACCACCTCGCGGCGTGGCTCTATGTCGGAGTAGTGCATCTGCTTCTTCGTAAGGCCCGGGTCGAGATCCTCCGCGCGATATGGCATAGCACTGACGCTGAGCGGCTGCAAGCCCTCAATACGAACACCAACACCCTCATTATTAGTAAGTTCCAACCATCGGACATCGGTCTTATTTCCCGATTCTTGAGGACGCACGTATGGGAACAGCTGCTCATCGGTACTCTGCTCATAGAGCCCCACGAACGACGACTCGTTGCGGTCGGAGTAGTTCTCCCAAGGACCACGACCATAGAAGGTGAAATTCTTATAATCCTGCGGCAGAATCATACGCATACCGAAGCGTGGTAACTCCGGAACATCCTCATCGCCGCGCTGGAACTTAACCTCCACCCTCAGCGAGCCATCTACGGAGAATGTATAGGTCTCGACATACAACGAGCGTGCGTCAGTCAACTTATACGTCGCCACCGCAACAACCTTATCGTCAAAGACTTGCACCGCACCATCGACAAGTTTGCGATTGTTGGTACGCCATACGTTCGCCTTGCGGTGGAAGCCAGCACCCCAGTCATTATCGTTCACAGCGCGCCAGAACCACGGTTCGGGCAACTCCCTGAATACGTGCTTACCCTTGTAGGCATAGCCACCCAAGCGCCCCGACTTTCCGAAGACCACCACAGCATCTCCCGCTGCAGCTCGTACATACTTCTCACCATCCTCGACGGTCATTTCGCCAGCATTATCAACATACTGCGCGAAGTCATACTCCGAGAGCAACACCTGCTCCGTAGCCACCGTAACACGCTGCCAATTGCGTGGCGGAAGGATGCTGCGCTGCATCTGCTGAGCCTCGAAGTTCAGGGCATACTCCTTACCCGCCTCCATATCGTCCAACGTCAACGCCACATCTACATACTCACCTGGCGCGCACTTAACCTCGCCCAAAGCGTCTTCCGAAACAACAACACCCTCGCACAACAGTTTATAACCAAACTCATACTCTGCTAAATCGGTGAAGTTAAAGTTGTTATAGATGCGCACCGAGCCATCCGAGTATTCAAACTCTATATCCTGGTACACCTTCTTAACCTCCATAATTCCTGGGTGTGGAGTGCGGTCAGGCAATACAAGACCGTTACAGCAGAAGTTCTCGTCGTGGGTATACATCCACGCGCCGAAGTCACCGCCGTATGCCCAATAGTGGCGACCATCGCGACCTACGGCATCAATACCCTGATCCACCCAGTCCCAGATGAAGCCACCCTGCATATATGGGCTGCGGTTGATGATGTCGTAGAACTCGCGCAAGTTACCCGTAGAGTTACCCATCGCGTGGGCATACTCACACATAATATATGGCTTCGACAACTTTCGCGATGCGTAGCGCTCCAACTCGCTAAACGGCGAATACATAGGGCAGATGATATCGGTGTGAGGACCACCATAACCCTGCTCGAGCTGCACAAAACGACTCTTATCGCGCTTGTGAATCCACTCATACATCTCGCCATATACCTCGCCGTCGCTGCTCTCGTTACCCATCGACCATATAATCACCGAAGGGTGGTTCTTGTCACGCTCCACCATCGCGCGTACACGGTCGTGATGCGTGCCCTTCCACTCCTCGCGGTGCGATGGGTGAAACTCGGGATAGCTATCGTGCCAACCTGTACCACAGCCGTGAGCCTCGATATTCGCCTCGTCAACAAGCAACAAGCCATACTCATCGCTGAGGTCATACCACTCCGTAGGCTGAGGGTAGTGGCTCGTGCGCACAGCATTTATGTTATGCGCCTTCATAAGCGCGATATCCTTAAGCATCTGGTCGCGCGTGATGACGTGTCCCGTAGCTGGGTTATGCTCGTGGATATTTACACCGTTGATCATCAGGCGTTTACCGTTGAGTAACAAGATGCCATCCTTAATCTCCACCTTTCGAAATCCGGTGTTGCACGCCGTAGCTTCCACAACGCTGCCCTTGGCATCTTTCAGCGCCACAACAGTGGTGTATAGGTTCGGTTTCTCGTGACTCCAAAGCTCCACCTCACCCATATTCTTCTTAAACTCCACGTCGAGCGTAGCACCCGCCTTCACAGCAACAGGGGCAGACATTCTAGCTACCACCATATCGTCGCTACGACGCACGAGCGACAACTCCACCGAGCCTTTAAATACCTTATCATCAACGTTTTTCAGCGTTACAGTAGATTCGTAGAGACCCTTTGTATAGCTCTTGTCAAGGTCGGCGATGACGAACATATCTGCTATACGCACATCAGCAACCGAATAGACCTTAACACCTCTGTCGAAGCCCGACAAACGCCAAAAATCCTGATCCTCGAGATATGAGCCATCTGCCCAGCGGAAGCCCTTGACAGCCAGCAGGTTCTCACCCTCGGTGACGTATGGCGTGATGTCGAACTCCACGGCGGTCTTAGTACCCTCGGAGTAACCCACCTCCTTGCCATTTACCCACACGTGCATAGCCGCAAGGCCCGACTCGAAGTGGAGTATCGTGCGACGCTCCGCCCAGCCATAGGGCAGCACAAAGGTGTGACGATAGCATCCCGTAGGGTTGTCATCGTGAGGGATGAATGGCGGATTCTTGGGATGCGGATAGTTGACATTTGTATATATAGGATGTCCGTAACCCTCTATCTCCCAGTTACCTGGCACGGCGATAGTAGTCCACTTTGCATCGTCATAGCCCAGAGCCTCGAAGCCCTCAGGAGCCTCGGCAGGGGTCGCGGTCCAGTGAAATTTCCACGCGCCACTGATATCCATCACCAACCGTGACTCACCACGCGCAAAGGCATCCGCCTCGTTATCATACGGCAGCAACGACGCACGTGCCGGAAGTTTGTTTATGGCATACACCTCGGGCTGCTCCCAATAGGGAGTGCCACCATCTGCCTGTGCCACCACAGCGGCAAACAACGCACAGAGAATAAGGAATATCTTACGCATAACTACTTGATTATAAGGTCATCAACTTTTATCTTTGGAACATAATGCACACCGCCCTCACGGTAATAAGTCAGCACATCACCCTCCGAGCACTCCCTCAACTCGATATGCTCCTTCGGGCGACCTATAGCCACCACCAGCAGCGGCTCGTATGGCAACTGCAACTCCTCGCGCAACTCCTTGTGGTCGAACGCTCCGATGCAGATACCTCCCAGACCAATCTCCACAGCCTGTAGGAGCATCGACTGCGCCACGATGCCGAGGTCCATATCTACATACTTCGACTCTTCGACCATAGTGCAGATGATGATGAAGGCACGCGGCTCAGTATCCGGAAACGGAAGATGCAGCTCGGGCAGCGCACCACCGAGGCGTATATGTCGAAGCACCACCTCCGCCTCCTCGCCCAAGACAGGGCGGAAGCGCAGCACCTGCTGGTTACGTGCCGAAGGGCATAGCGTAGCGACCTCTATGATACGTCGCAGCTGATCCTCGCGCACCTGAAACGAGGTGTCGTAGCCACGGTAGCTGCGGTTGTGCAGCAGAAGACGGCGCAGTGTCGCAGCACGCTTTCGCGCTGGCTGCTGTGAGAGGTAATCCTCCATTCGCTTTTCGAGATAGTTATCTGCCATAGTTATAGGAATATTCGTTTATACAAAGATAGTAAAATGTTAAGAGATTCCAACACTTCGCGCGTGATAAAAAAGAAGTATCCCAGGGATGCACCCCAGGATACTCGCTTTATAGTTTTGCCACCGAAGCGGCTATGGTTCAAATTACTTCGCAGGGAACTCTACGCCGTAGATCTTCTCAAACAAAGCCTGAACACGTGCGTGGTATGCCTCCTCAGAGTTGTCATAAGCCTCCTTGCGGATGATAGGCTTGATAACCTTAGACTCGTCGATTGTGAGAGGAGTTACAGAGTATGTACGCTTCGCAGGAACTGGAGCCTTGCCAAGAGCCTTAACAGATGTTGTAGCAGATGACTCTACAGAGACATTTGCCTTAGCAGCCTGTGCAGAAGCGCCCTTACGCTTGAGGACTACATCGCCACATACGCGTGGGTTGAGTGGTGTAGCCTGGCCATACTGCAACTGTGCTACGCAAGGGTAGTAAGTCTCAGTAGCTGGCTCGCCATACTGATCTTTGTAGTTGTAGACGATAGGCTTGATAGTAAGAGTATTGCCATCTGCAGATACCTCAACAGGGAAGCGTGAATCCAAGAGGAGGTTGCCTGAGTAGTCGTATACAGGACCACCGAGGTATGAGCTATTACCCACAGCCAACATATAGAATGTGTAGTCGATGCCGTAGTAGAATGCCGACATTGGGAACTCACGCTCGATGTTGATAGGCAACCATACGTTACCTTCAGCGTCAATCTCGAGGTTCCACTTTGGACCGAAGTCGTAGAACATATCTGCTACAGTAGCCTCAGAGAACTCCTCTGAGATGAACAAGTCGTATGGAGTCTGGATTCTGTCGAGGTTGTAGGCAGGATCTGTGAGGTTGTAACCGAGGCACAACAAGCGGTTGAAACCACGTGTACGCTGGTTGTACTGCTTAGCCATCTGCTTGAACTCCTCGAACAACTCATCGGTCTCATCACGGCCGATGCCCCACTTTTCGTAGAGGGCGTAAACGCTCTCGTCAAGTGACTCCTCATACTCGATACCTGAAGCGATCTTCACGTAAGAAGAGTAGTTGCCTACAGACTTCCAGTAAGCCTCCTCAGTCTCTGTTGCAGCAACGTATGTCTGCATAGGAGCTGTAGCCTCCCACTCGCCGCAGAGAGTAGTGAAGAGCTCAGACTCTACACGTGTAGGGAAGTTAGCGTTAGGGGTCTTAACCTCAGCAACAGCCTTTGTATCAGCAGCATCAGGGTTATTTGAAGAGCCCTCCCAGTTGTAAGCAAGCACTGCAAGACGTGTTGTAGCATTCTCGCGGCTCGATACTGTGAAGTTGAAACCAGCCTCAGAGTTAATCTGCTCGATAGCAGTGAGGTCGTTGTGAAGAGCGTTACCCATACTCTTAAGAAGGGTTGTATAAGAGTACTCCTTAAGGATGTTGTCAAACTCACGAACGTAGTTACAAGCGAAGTAGAGCTGTGTAATGTCGTTAGTGCCGTAGTTAGGGTTCTTGATGTTGAAAGTAGCGGTGTAAGGGTCTGAAGACTCTACAGGTGTTACGATAACCTCTGGCTTTGGCAATGTCACCTCTGGCAAAGTGAATGTTGTAGAGTTGAAGCACTGTACAGTACCCTCCTGATCACCGATACCAGCTACCATAACGCGGATCTCCTGGCCTGCCATACCCTTGGTATCAACGAACCAACCGTTTTTGCCCCACTCCTCTGCATTGAGGTGAAGCTCCGATACGCGGTCCATAGATGAGTGGGTACCAAAGCTCTGCATAGCAAAGTATGAGCCTACGAACCAACGCAAATACTCCTCCTTGCCATCGATAAGTGGGAGAATCTGAGTCTCGTACTCTGACTGAGTACATATAATGATGTTGTAAAGCAAGATATCCTCGTCAGCGCGGAATGTGATAGTTGCGTCGATAGGAGTCAAGTCAGTAACCTCGATAGCCACGTTACCCTCAGCAGTTGTAGGCTCGAGAGTGTCAATCTGAAGACGCTTGTAGAAGCCTGTCCAATACTTCTCAGAGTCGTAAGCATCGGTGTTAACCTCGTCAATCCAACTCAAGAAGTCGTACATAGGGTTGTAGTAACCATTGCTCCAACCTGCAGGGAATGCCCAGATAGTGCGGTCGAGGTATGTTGTCTCGTCGTAGTATGACACAAGCTCGTAAACGCCATCCTCATCCTCGTCAACATAGCAGATACGCTCGTCAGGGTTATCCATATAAGCATACTCACCAATGATGAATACGCCTGGCTCACCTGGAACCTTAGGATCTGCGTATTCTGCACCATCAGCGACAACATCGCCATTCTCGTCACGCTCGTAGCTGTAGTACTCGTCGTAGCGGATGGTCTTATCCTCGGTGATGTACTGCTGTGCATTGTAGAGCAACATATCGATCTCCATAGAGCCCTCCTGCTTCATATAGTTGTACATAGGGAGTGAAGATGTAGAATAACGCAAAGCGTTGCCGCGCTGCTTAACATCCTCAGGAATCTGTACGTGAATAGCGAAGCCGTCGTTCTTACGCTCAACGATGGTCAAGATGTCATCACCATAGCTTGTAGTGGTGAACTCAGCAACCTTAACCTCACCATAAATCTTGTTATCAGACTGACGGAAGGCAAAGTATACCTTGTGAGTTGAGCTGGCATCGAGACCCTGGATGAGAACTTTGTTCTCAGATGCTACAGTAGCATCCTCAATCTCAACCTTAGTACCACCTGCGAGGATGGCTGTTGCATCGCGATCCTTGTCGAGGATGTAGGCAAACTCCTTGATACCTGTCGTCTTTACGGTAATCTCTACCGATGCTGGCGTAGGCTCGCCAACCAAAACCTCCACAGAGGTCTCTACGCCGTTACCGCCGCCCTGGGTTGCAGGATCCTGAGTACAAGCGCTAATTGCGAAACCTGCCACGAGAGCAACCACCGCAAAAAGATAGTGCTTAAAATTTGTCATAAGTTAATAATTTAGTTTTTTAAAAAATTGTTTCTCTGTTTATGTTCGTTGTTCAAAGCGTGCAAATATAAGCAAATTTTTCAAACTTCCGCATTATTAATGCAATTTTCCCGCATACTACGAATTTTTATGCCATTTATATCACCTCTAAAATCAGCGTTTTATGTTTTTTTATACCACGTCTCGCCTCCCCGATTGCATAAATGTGCATAGTGAATAAAACTGCCTTACGCAGCACAAATGGCTACGTAAGGCAGCGGAATACTTATATTACTATAGGATTATTCCTTAACAAGAACGATGTAGTCGTTAGCAGCAAGTGTGAAGCTGTGCAATGCACCGAGCTGCACCTTCTCGCCTGTCATAAGGTTTGTCCACTCACCTGCCGATGGAACGTTTACAGATGTTGTAGACTCGGCGTTGTTGAAATTCGCAACAACGATAACCCTATCCATAACAAGTGTTTTGCCACCCATCTGAGCGTCACCAACTGACCAAGTGTGAACGGTGAGGTTGTCCTGACCGTAGTACTCCTCGTTGTCGGTACGCCAAGAGATAACCTTCGACATTGCATCGTAGAGAGCCTTGCGGTTAGCATCCTCGTAGTAGTTCCAGCGAACAGGCTTCTTACCTGTACGGCCGTTCTCCTCGATAGATACGTCGTAGCCGAGCTCACCAAACTGCCACATCATCTTTGGATATGGAGTGAGGAAGTGGAAGGCATAAACAGCCTGAAGACGCTTCGAGATAACAGCCCAATCGTTCTTAACCCAGCTCTGACCATACTTCACTGCGTCGTATGCGATACGCTCCTCGTCGTGAGTCTCGATATTGTTGATACGGCCCTTCTTGAAGTCCGAGAAGCTGCTACCGGTATAACCGAGTACCGACTGCTTGTAGCCATTACGCTGGTTATTGTTCCAGCAGAGTGCGCCAACGCTATTGTAAAGCTCATTCTCCTCCGACTGGTCGCAGAAGTGCTCGAAGATGATGTAAGCATCCTCATCTACGGCGCGGATAGTCTGTGCGTAGTGCTTCAAGATGCCGATACGCTCTGCTGAGTAGCCACCAGCGTCGTAGTTCGAAGGATTCTGCACAAAGCCCTTAGTAAGGTCGAAGCGGAAACCATCGATGTTGTACTCCTCCAACCAATACTCCAACACCTCGTCGATATAGTTTACGGTCTCGGCGTATGTGTGGTTGAAGTCGTGGAATACGCTCCAGTTGTGAGGTGCATCAACGTTGAAGAATGGGTTGTCTGACGAAGTCTTGTTAGCACCAGCATCCCACCACATCTTAGCGTATGGGTGCTGACCTGTAGCGTGGTTGAACACAACGTCGACGATAACTGCGATGTCGCGCTTGTGGCACTCGTCGATGAAACGCTTATAAGCCTCGTCGGTACCGTATGCCTTGTCGGTTGCGAAGTAGAAGCAAGGGTTGTAACCCCACGAGTCGTTACCGTCAAACTCCTGGATAGGCATAAGCTCGATGGCGTTAACACCCAAAGTCTCGAGGTAGTCCAACTTAGCAGTTACAGCGTCGATAGAGCCCTGCTCGGTGAAGTCGCGGATGAGCAACTCATAAATAGCGAGTGAGTTCTCTGCAGGACGCTCATACGATGTTGCAGTCCACTGATACTCCACAGGGTTAAGCTCGAATACCGATACGATATCTGATGTGTACTCCGCAGGGTAAGCCTTCAAGTTAGGATATACCGAAGCGTCGATCCACTTGTCGTTCCAAGGGTCGAGAATCTTCGTAGAGTATGGATCACCAATCTTGATAGAGCCATCCACGAGGTACTGGTAGCCATACTCAACACCCTCCTCGAGACCCGATACGGTAGTCCAGAAGTAGTCGCCATCCTTCTTCATCATATAGTTGTTCGATGGAGCATAGTTGTTGAAGTCACCGAGCAACACCACAGACTTCTTATTTGGTGCGAAGAGCACAAATGTAGCCTCATTGCCATTTACGGTTACGCCATTCTCTGCGCCTGCAGGACGTGTAGCAGTCTCAGTCTCACCCAATACAGCTACAGCAACGCTCTCCTCGATAGTCGCCGTACCATCTGTAGCCACAACCTTGAAGATGATATCCTCAGCCTCGGTTGTCTTGTATGTGTAGGTAAGTGTTGCACCACCAGTCTCAGCAACAGCAGTGTCATTCACGTACAACTTCACGTTTGTAGCTGCCTGCTGCTGTGTCTGTACTGTAATCTCATCACCCACCTGGTAGATGTCGCCGTGCTTAGGTGTGAGGAACTTAACAGACATACCCTCCTTAGCAAGCTCCACGAAGATATCTGCGCCGTTATCCTTAACCTCAAGCGAGCTATCTGCCGAGCGGAATACGAAGCAGATGTGTGTTACGGTCTCAGTCTCAGGAACATTGTACCACGCGTGAACACCACCCTTGATAACATAGTGCCAAAGGTTATCCTCCTTACGCTCGAGTTTACACTCTGGGATGTTTGTACCCCACTCTGCCAAGACGTGCTTCCAGTCGCCCGTAGATGAGCTGTCGGTAGTAAGCACACCTGTGTGGGCATACAACTCACCTGTAAAGCCCTCGGCAGCGGTACCTGCAGTGTTAAGGATAACGGTAATATCATCGGTCATAGCCTCAGTGACGAAAGCTGGGTCGGTAGAGATGAGCGGGAACTCCGAAGGACCTGGTGTAGGGGTTGGAGATGGTGGGTTAGGGTTAGGAGGCAAAATAAAGCCATCATCCTTACCAGCACAACTCAACATTGCGATGGACAAAAGAGCCATCATCAAAAAACGTAATGTTTTCATAGCGTGTGTATCTAAAAGTTAATGTTGTTCGTATACCGCTATGTATAAATACATAGACCTCGCAAAGTTACGTAAAAATTGACATAAACGAAAACACCATCGGGGAAAATCGCCCGATGGTGCTTTTTTTTGTACGAACGGTGCTATTACCCCTCCGAATGGATGAGATAATCCGCAAGTTTCTCGCGCCACGCCTCTGGCATAGCCACACTCTGCTGAGTCTCGAAGTCAAAAGCCACCATAACCGAACTGCTCTCCGTGAGACACTTTTCGCCACACATAATACGCTGATGCAGAGTCATACTCTTGGTACCGATGCGCGACACATCGGTCACAACAACGATATCATCCGTAAGGCGCACCTGACCATAGTAGTCGGTATGTGTCGATGCGGTGATGATGCGCAACTTATCGAAGACACCTGTAATACCCAAGACCTGGGTATAGAACGCCGTCTTACCCATATCGAAGTAGCTCTGCTGCCAAATATTATTGACGTGCATAAACGAATCGACATCCGAAAATCGCTTCTGCACAGGGGTTATAATCTGCTTTGCCATAATCCTCACTTCTACTGACGGATAATCTGAATCTCCGAGTCTTCGCCAAAGGCAATGATCGAGCTTGGCTTAAGCGTAGGCTTACCCTCGAAGCGCGGATTTACAACATAGTCCACACCCTCGATAATCTCCTGCGCAACATCCTTCAGACGCTTTGCCGCAACCTCGCCCGAGATATTGGCCGAGGTCGAGACGATAGGCTTGCCAAACTTACGGAGTAACGCCTGACAGAAGTCGTGCTGCGGAACACGCACGCCCAAAGTTCCAGTCTCTGGGATAAGGCTCGGAGCTACACCCACAGCACCTGGAAGAATCGCCGTGAGGGGCTTATCCGACAACTCCATAACCTCGAATGCGATACCTGGAGCGCGGTTTACATAGCGAACAATCATATCGGCATCGCGACACAGACACAACATCGAGTGCTTATCCTCGCTACGCTTCAGGGCATAGACCCTCTGCACCGCCTCCTCGTTTGTAGCGTCGCAGCCGATACCCCATACAGTATCCGTTGGATAGAGGATAATACCTCCCGCGCGAAGAATCTCCACGCACTTTTCTACAGCTTTCTGCATATCTTACTTCTTTGCTCTAAGTTCGTTGAAACAGTGGCGACATATTGGCTGATATGTATCCTGAGCACCTAATACCACCTGCTTGTCATCCTCCGTGAGACGGTGTGAGTGGTGAGCCAAGTCGCCACAACGCACACAGATGGCGTGTACCTTGGTGACATACTCCGCCGTAGCCATAAGCGCAGGCATAGGACCAAACGGAACACCCATATAGTCCATATCCAAGCCCGCAACAATAACACGAATACCGCTATCTGCCAACGTACGACACACATCCACAATGCCATCGTCGAAGAACTGCGCCTCGTCGATACCCACAACATCCACATCCGAAGCCAACAGTAGGATATTCTGCGCCGACTCCACAGGCGTAGACTGTATGGCGTTTGAGTCGTGCGACACCACCTCCACATCGGAGTAGCGAACGTCGATAGATGGTTTGAAAATCTCCACCTTGAGGTTTGCAAACTGCGCGCGCTTCATACGGCGTATAAGCTCCTCGGTCTTACCCGAGAACATCGAGCCGCAGACAACCTCGATCCAGCCCTTATGCTTATTATTCTCTAAGAACATTATCCCTATTTCTACTTATTTATTACTCGTCCAATCTTATAATCTTTGCACCAAGAGCATTCAGACGCTTATCAATATCACGATATCCGCGATCTATCTGCTCGATATTCTGAATTGTACTTGTTCCCTCGGCACTCATAGCCGCTATGAGCAACGCCACACCAGCACGTATATCTGGCGATGTCATATTTGCAGCACGCAACGGATGCTGGTGGTCGTGACCTATGACCGTAGCACGATGAGGATCACAGAGGATAATCTGCGCACCCATATCTATGAGCTTATCGACGAAGAAGAGACGGCTCTCAAACATCTTCTGGTGGATAAGCACCGAGCCCTTGGCCTGCGTTGCCACAACAAGGAATATCGAGAGCAGATCGGGAGTGAGACCCGGCCACGGAGCATCGGCGATGGTCATAATAGAGCCGTCGATGAAGCTCTCGATGCTGTAAGTCTCCTGCGCAGGGATGAAGATATCATCGCCACGCTGCTCGAAACGGATGCCCATACGCGCAAACTGCGCAGGGATAATACCGAGATTGTCATACGACACGTTCTTGATGGTAAGTTCCGAGCGCGTCATAGCCGCCATACCAATGAAACTTCCCACCTCGATCATATCCGGGAGCATCGTATGCTCCGTACCTCCGAGCGACTCCACGCCATCGATAGTAAGCAAATTCGACGCAATACCCGAGATCTTTGCTCCCATACGGTTGAGCATCTTACAGAGCTGCTGCAAATATGGCTCGCACGCCGCGTTGTAGATTGTTGTGCGACCCTCGGCAAGCACAGCCGCCATAACGATGTTGGCAGTACCCGTAACCGAAGCCTCATCCAGGAGCATATAGGTACCCTTCAGGCGTTTAGCCTCCACGGTGTAGAACTCATCGCTGATGTCAAAGTTGAAGTCGGCACCAAGCTTCTGGAAGCCGAGAAAGTGGGTATCGAGACGACGGCGACCGATCTTATCGCCTCCGGGCTTAGGCATAAAGCCCACGCCGAAGCGCGTGAGAAGCGGACCGATCATCATAACCGAACCACGGAGACGGCGACAACGTTTGTGGTAGTCGGCAGTGCGGAGATATTCAAGATCTATCTCATCCGCCTGCAACGCAAACGAATCATCACTCAAACGCTCCACCTTGACGCCCATCTTCTGCATAAGCTCCAAGAGCTGCATCACATCGGCGATGATAGGAACATTGTGAAGCACTACACGCTCCGACGTAAGCAGCGTGGCACATATAATCTGAAGAGCCTCATTTTTGGCACCTTGTGGCACTATCTCACCCTTGAGACGATGACCTCCCTCAACAATAAACTTTGCCATAGCGATAATTTTTTCCAAAGGTAATACATTTTCGCCAAACCATCAAGCATAAACCGCAAAAGTGGAGGTGAAAAATAACAGGTCTCGGCCCACAACACAAAACGAAGAAATGCAAATAGCTGCCGCCAAAAGGTATAAGGGAGGGATGAAATAGAGTAGTCTCGGATGGGGTTAGCTAAACGCAACTCCCATCCGAGACTACAATTTTACCACCGCGTAGTGCAGCTCGTCGCCACGCAGACTACATCGCCTGGGTAATATCCCAAACAAAAGCTCGAGAGCCCTGCTGCTGAGTGGTAGAGTCTATCTCGCGCACTGCGTCGAGAAGCACAGGAATCTTCTCATCCTCAACAATAGCAAGGATAGAGGTGTTCATTGATGGCCACGCGTGTGTACCATAGTGAGGCTCGCCATCGTAGCTACCGCGACCCTCGGTGAGAGCCCAGCGGGTGAAGCCACGCACGCCGTGCTGGTCGAGCATACGGTTGACGCGGTCGGTAAGAGCCTGATTATATGACAGGAAAAACGCCTTCATAAGTTTTATGGTTATGGGCCGGAGGGCTATCCTCCAGCCCGATTATACATTATATTATTTCTTGCTAAGCTGCGAGCGGATAAACGCATCCTCCTCAGCCTCCAGGCGAGCCTTACGCTCAGCCTTGCGCTCCTTGCGGCCCTCGAGCATAGCATAGAGCGATGGCACGATGAAGAGGGTCAAAAATGTAGAGAGCAACAGACCACCTACAACGGCGATACCCATAGGCTGCCAGATCTCCGAACCCTCACCGATACCCATAGCCATAGGCACCATACCGAGGATTGTGGTCAGAGAGGTCATAAGCACAGGGCGGAGACGGCTCTTACCACCCGCGATAACCGCATCGGCAACATTCGAGCCACGCTCCACGAGGAGGTTCATATAGTCTACAAGCACGATACCGTTCTTCGTAACGATACCCACCAGCATAATACCACCAATAAGCGCGATAAGCGAGAGTGGCGTGTTGGTCATCCAGAGTGCAATGAATACACCCGACATCGCAAATGGGATGGTAAACATAATGATGAATGGGTATGCCAACGACTCAAACTGCGTAGCCATCACGATGTATACAAGGATGATGATAAGCGCAAAGAGGGTGATGATATCCGAGAACGAGTCACCCTGATCCTCTACCGTACCACCAAGAGCGAGGGTGATACCTGCAGGGGTCTCATAGTCGGCAAGCATAGCATTAACCTCATCAACAGCATCTCCGAGTGCGATGTTAGCACCCACAGAACCCTTAACGGTTACGATACGCTGACGATTCTCACGCTCGATGGTTGGTGATGCAAACGACTCCTCGATGCGTGCCACCTCCTTAAGCTTCACAGGCTGACCTGTTGCGCTGTAGAGGGTGATATTCTCGACAGTCTCCAACGACTCGCGGAAAGGCTCGTCGTAGCGAACTACGATGTTATACTCGTCACCATCCTCACGATACTTCGTACACTCGTAACCATAGATGCGGTTACGCACAAACTGCGCTGCTGTGGCACTATTCATACCATAGTATGCCAACTTATCGCGATCGAAGATAACATTATACTCTGGCTGAAGATCCTCACGCGAGAGCTGTGCATCACGCATAGTCGAAAGCTTCGACATCATCTCACGAAGCTCCTTAGCCGTAGCCATAGCGTCGTTCATATCGTGACCAAAGACCTTGATATCCACGGTCGACGCACCACCACCTGTAGGGCCGTTGCTACCACCAGGAACTACCGAGTACTCCGAAATCTCAGGGATCGCAGCAAGCTCCTTACGCAAAACATCGGCAATCTCGAAGATTGTAGGACGCTCGATGTCGGTACGACGTGGCATCTTGATGTTGTAGTTGATGATATGCGAGCCTGTGGTCTGCATCGCAGCAAAAGCGTTGTCCGAAGAGCTGGCACCTGCAGATGTAGATACGAGGTAGATGAATGGGAACTTCTCAGCGATGATGCCATCGATCTGACGAGCAACCTTTGCGGTGTAGTCCACGTGAACGTTCTGTGGCAACTTCACGGTCATAGTGATACGTGCGTTATCCGACGCAGGGAAGAACTCGGTAGGTACCTGCTTAATAAGCACCATCGACACTCCGAAGAAGATCATCAACAGCGCAATAACACTCTTCTTCCAACGCACCACAAAACGCAACGCCTTCTCGTATACACCATCCAACCAAATAAGGAACTTATCGATAGGCTTGTAGATAATACCGATGCCCTTGTATGTATGTGCCGCACCATCAATCTTGAGGAAGTATGCCGACATCATAGGGGTGAGGGTAATCGCAGCACCTGTAGATACGCAAACCACAATAGTTACAATCCAACCCAACTCGCGGAACAAGATACCCGCCATACCTGGGATCATTGTAAGTGGCATAAACACCGCAACAACAACAAGTGTAGTGGCAATTACCGACAACCACACCTCATTGGTAGCGTAGATAGCCGCCTCCTTAGGCTTAGAGCCTCGCTCGATGTGTGTTGTGATGTTCTCCAATACCACGATGGCATCATCCACAACCATACCGATGGCGATAGAGAGCGCCGAGAGCGAGATGATGTTGAGCGTTGAGCCTGTGGCAAAGAGGTAGATAAAGGCGCATATCAACGAAATTGGGATGGTGAGGCAGATGATGAACGTAGCACGCCAACGTCCGAGGAAGAACATCACCACGAGGATTACGAAGATAAACGCAAACATAATGGTCTGAGACAGGGAGTTGATAGCATCCTTGATCTCTCGCGAGGTCTCAAAGATAGTCGCCACCTTACAGTCGCTTGGCAACGTAGGGATAATCTCCTCCAACTTTGCCTGAACATCCTCGATAATCTGCACCGAGTTGGCACCAGTCTGCTTCTGGATCATCACACGCACACCCTTACGGCCATTGATACGCTCATCCATAGTTGCCTTCTCGAGGGTATCGATGATTGTAGCCACGTCGGTGAGCATCACAGTGCGGCCACCCTGATTCGATACCACGATGTCGCGCAACTCACGCGAGTCGTCGAACTCGAGATCCGACTTAAGGTTAAACACCTGATCACCAAGGTCGAGAGAACCTGCTGGAACATTGACATTCTCGGCTGCGATAATCTGACCCAACTGCTCGATGGTGAGACCATAAGCCTCCAACTTATTAGGGTCAACGTTTACCTGCACCTCGCGCTCCTGCGCACCGATAACCGCAACAGAACCGATACCGTTGATACGGTTAAGCTCGTTGACCATCTTATCGTCGAGGGTCTTGGCGAGTGCCGCATAGCTCTCCTCGGCAGTAACCGAGAGCATCATAATAGGCATCATCGAAGATGAGATCTTCATTACCGTAGGATACTCCACATTGTCTGGAAGGAGTGACTGTGTGCGGCTGACAACATCTCGAACGTCGTTTGCCGCCTCGGTGATGTCACATCCATACTCAAACTCAAGGGTTACGATAGAGACGTTATCCTTCGACTGCGAGGTGATCTTATCGAGGTTATCCACAGAGTTGAGCTGATCCTCCAGCACGCGCGTGATATTGGTCTCGATATCCTCGGCATTACCACCGGGATACATCGTGATAACACTGACGTATGGAATCTCAATCTCAGGGTAGTAGTCAACACCCAGCTTTGTTACCGAGAACAAGCCGAATACGATGACCGCTACAAATATTAGGGCAGTAGAAATCGGTTTTCGTACCGCTGATTCATATATCTTCATCGTTATAGCTTTTACCTGTTAGAAATAAGTGACTCGAGGAGCTATTACTCGTTGATAATCTCAACCTTCTTACCATTTGTAAGACGGATGAACGATGTTGTTGCAACCTGCTCACCAGGCTCAAGACCCTCGATAATATTGATCTTGTTACCTACGCGGCGACCATCACGCACGAAGCGGAACTCCGCAACACCATCCTTGATAACGTATACATAACGCTCCGAAGATCCTGCCTGCTTCTGAACAGCAACGTCATCAACCATAACGCCAGTAGTAGTACCCATATTGAATGTAGCACGTGCATACATACCAGGACGGAGACGCTCGTTTGAGTTAGGAATTGTGATCTCCACGCCGAAGGTGCGTGTCTGAGCATCGAGAGCAGGATTGATGCGTGTAACCTTACCCTCGAAGGTCTCACCAGGGAAGATATCTACGTTGATATCGACCTTCTGGCCAACCTTAACAACAGGATAGTACTGCTCCGAAACATTTGCCATAACCTTGAGTTTGTCGATCTGCATAATGTGAAGAATAGGCATAGAGGCAAAGAGGTCGCCATTCTCGAAGTTACGCGCTGTGACAACGCCCGAGATTGGAGATGTGATCACAGAGTTCTTCTTCATATTGTCAACCATCTCCTTCTGGAGGTTGAGAGTATTCTCCAACTCGATAAGCTGCTGATCTGAGATGCCACCAGCCTTATGAACAGGGAGCATACGGTTGTAGGTATCCTGAACAGTTGCGAGGTTGATCTCCAACTGCTTGAGGCTCGTGCGGTTGAGTGTTACAACTACATCGCCAGCCTTTACGCGATCGCCTACATCCACCTTAATCTGGTCGATATGGAGGCCCTGAGCTGCAGGGGTGATGTCATTCTCCTTGTATGGAAGGATCTCCGAGGTGTATACCTCCTTAAGCTCCACATCCATAGTCTCTGCCGTGCAAACCTTGATAGCTGTAGCGCTCTCAGCCACTGCTGTCTCGCCGGTCTTCTTCTCCTGATTAGAGTTGCAGCCTGCCAACACAGCCACTGCAACCAAAAGCATTAAACTCTTCTTCATAATCTTTTATCTTTTTTTATTTATTTTCGTTGCACGATTATTTCACACTCTTAGCATCGAGGTATGTCTCGGTACCCAAAGCCTTCTCATACTGAGCATAAGCCGAGAGATAATCATAAATCGACTGCGAGTAGCTGAGCTGCGCCTGTGTGAGCGAGAGCTGCGATGAATTTAGCTCCAAGATAGTACCCGCACCCGCATTGTAGCGTGTGAGAGTGATGTTATAGGCCTTTGTTGCCTGCTCCACGGTAAGCTCATTCGAGAGCATAGTCTCGCGCGATGTGAGAAGCGTATTGATAGCCTGCTCCACCTGGAGACGCACACCCTCCTCGGCATACTGACGCTGCAGGTCGAGCTGAGCAATCTGGTTACGCACCTCGCGAAGCTGGTTGGTCTTCTTGAAACCCGCGAAGAGAGGTATCGAGATTTGCGCTCCCACAGTTATAGGGTACTGCCACCAGAACTTTGACTGGTCGGCTGCAGTTGTGCCACCTGTCGCGCCACCAAGCAAACCACCGAGGTTAACACGCTCCTGACCGATGTATGAAATCTGGCCAAAGGCTGCGATAGTAGGCATACGTGTGGTCTGAATAAGTTTCTCTTGATGCTCAAGAAGCTCACGCGAGAGATCCAAGTTGCGGAG
Source organism: Alistipes sp. (assembly GCA_017630455.1). Lineage (GTDB taxonomy): Bacteria > Bacteroidota > Bacteroidia > Bacteroidales > Rikenellaceae > Alistipes. The sequence continues at coordinate 22,149 of JAGBVG010000090.1, forward strand.
TGTGGTATTCTCGGAGATATCTGTAGAGTACTCCTCGCCGAGCAACACCTGCATACGGAAGTCGTCGAGCGTGCCACGTACCTCGATATCAACCTCCTCAGGGATCGAGAGATACATCTTCAGCTGAAGCTTCGTAATCTCGATAGCGCTCTCGGCCTGAAGCACCTGAGGCTTGAGATTCGAGAGCTGCACCTGCGCTGTGAGGTAGTCATACTCTGCAGCCAGACCGTTCTCGTACATATTGCGAGTGTTATCCACCACACGCTGTGTTGTGAGCACCGCCTCGTTAAGCACCTCCAACGACTGCTCAGCAAGCAGAACATTGTAGTATGCTGAGCGTACCGCAGCCACAAGGTCGATACGTGTGGCACGTGCGCTCTCCACTGCCGACTCCATCTGCGTGCGGTTCATCTTCATCTGGCGATAAACCGAAGGGACGAAGAGCGGAAGCGATACATTGCCCGCAACATTAAAGGTGTTCTTACCACCAAACGAAAATCCCTCGGCCATCTCCTGACGCTTGAGAGCCAAAGAGTACTGCGCCGAAGCATCCACCTGTGGGTACAACGACGAGACAACCTGCTTACGAACATAGTCATAACGCTCAATCTCAAGGTTTGCAACCTTAATAGTAGGGTTATCCGTAAGTGCCACCTCTATCGCCTCGTCAAGCGAGAGTTCCAACACCCTACCCTTAGCAACCGACTCGGGCTGCTGAGCCTGTACAAAGCCCACTGATACCAGGCCAAGACAGATCATAATTAATAACTTTTTCATCTTACGTATATTTAATTACTTATTTTTATTGCACGATTTCTCTATAACGTATCAATCGACGGTATATTGCCAAAATATTTATCGAAGCAGCGATCTATGACCTCTATGCCGCTTATCGTACACAATCCGCGGATAAATATCACGATGGCGTATGTGATCCTCGATACCAGATGAACGCTGTCGGCAGTGTCGAGCTTATCTACAAGCATAATGCCCTGAACACTATCCTGCAACACACGTATCACAAGTTCGCTGTCAGCTGTTGTGGTAAAGTATCCGCTTGCCACACAATCTTTGACCCAGTGACGAAGGTCACTTTGAGAGTTGGCGTGAGCATCGTTCTCGAGACGCTCAAAGACCGAAGGGTAGAAGCGTTTGAGATTTGTGCGGATACGGCTCGACACGGGAGCATAGGCGATCATATCGCGTAGGCAGAGAAGCATAACCTCGAGACTATTCTCCACGCTCCTACTCTGCTCGTTGCGACGTCTCTGTCCCTCAACCAAAAAGTGGAGAAGACTCTGGTAGAGAAGCTCCTCCTTATCGCCAAAGAGTTCGTACAGCGTACGTTTGGATATGCTCAACGCCTGAGCGATATCATCCATTCGCACAGCCTTAACTCCCTGAGTTACAAACATCTTTGAGGCACACTCAATAATAATCTCGCGTTGTGTCATAATTTCTGAAGAGTTTGACACTGCAAATATAGAACAAAAAAACTCGAAAAACAAAAAAAGTTTTCGAGTTTTTCGCATTTTTTCTATGACTCTACTCCGTAGGTCGCAGCTCGATGGCAAAGCCACCACCCGAGGCCATACGCAACGTGAGTTTATCGACCTTCGTAACGGTGCATCGCTCCACGACATACCTCTGCGGACGTGTATTCCAGCCAGCATCGCCACCATCTCTGTAGATTGTCGCCTCGTAGATGGTATTCGGATTGAGGTAGTCAAACTTCAGCGTCACCTCGCGAGGCTCATCATCGGTGATAGCTCCCACATACCAATTCTCCGAGTGTTTATCCTTGCGCACCGTGACGCAGTAGTCGCCCACCTTAGCCTCGGGAACATAGCTCTCTGCCCAGTCGACAGGGACATTGCGTATAAACTCCAACGCCTTGGGGTGCTCGCGATAGTTGTCTGGAAGGTCAGCCACCATCTGTATAGGACTGTAAAATACCACATATAGAGCCAGCTGGTGCGCCAACGTAGAGTTTACAAAAAATTTATAGTCGTGCTCAGGATCGACCTCATACTTCTCGTTCTTCGCCGCCTTGTTTACCGTATTATGGTAGCGAACATCGAAGATTCCTGGCGTGAAGTCCATCGCTCCTGCGAGGTTGCGCGTGAATGGCAGCGTAGGGTTGTGATCTATGGAGTTACCACTGTTCCACGCCTGCCACTCCTGACCTCGCATACCCTCGGCACTCATAAGATTGGGGTATGTACGGCATATTCCCGAAGGGTGCACAGGCTCGTGGATATCTATCATAAGGTGATTCTCTGCAGCCTCCATAACGCTCCAGTTGTAGTGGTTAACCATCTCGTAGCCATTATGCAGGCGATCGCGGATAACACCCACATAACCCGTCTTCACCGATGGCACGCCCTGCTCCGCATAGTAACGATAGGCATCCTCCATCTGCTCCTCGTAGTTCTCCACATTGGCATAGGTCTCGTGGTGACCTATCAGTGCCACGCCACGCTCCTTGCCATAGGCCACAATCTCCGCAATATCGAAATCGCCGTAAGGCATCGTATAGTCAAACCTCTCATCACGACCCCAGCCTACGTTCCAGCCCTCGACAAGCACGCCACCAAAGCCGTTCTCCGCCGCAAAGTCGATATACCTCTTAACATTCTCTGTCGTAGCACAATGTGGTGCTGCGCCGTCGCAATCCCACGTCGAGAGCTTGAGGTGCATCTCCCACCACACACCCACATACTTCATAGGCTTGATCCACGAGGTATCGGCAAGGCGGCAAGGCTCGTTGAGATTGAGAATGATAGTAGACTCTGCCAAAGCACCTGCTCTGTCGCCTACAATTACCACGCGCCACGGCGTCACAAAGGGCAACTCGACAGGGGCCTTAACCTCCTGCAACGAAGCTAGATCGGAGATAAAGGCATTACGCTCACCATCATAGCGCAGCGACATAGCGGGATAGTCCCACAGCGCCGCCTCGTGGATGGCAACGTGCGTGCCACGCGAGGTTATAAGCGTAACGGGAGTATTGACCGAAGGGTAGGGCAACTTGCGATTACCAAACGACGACTGCGCCATATTCTCGAGCGTGATACCCGACATCGGAGTGTGCATATAGGCATACTCGTCATCGTCGTAACTACCCGCCACCCAGTGCGCCTCGCAATCCTCAACAAAGCGGAATGTAGTAGCCTCATCGGTAACATAGTGACTACCCTCGCCCTGCAGCTTGTATCGCATACCCAAGCCGTCATCGTAGAGTCGGAACTCCACAACGAGCTCGCGATTGGAACTATCCTTAAACACCGCCGAGAGGGCATTATAGCAATCCTTCACCACTGCACGCTCGCCCCACACTGGCTCCCACGAGGAGTTTGCAGAGCTGTGCTTCAAGGCTACAACCTCGAGACCTGACGTAAAGTCTGCCTCGGTGGTTACAATGCCAAGTGACGACTCGCTGATTACCACCTCACCACCAAAAGTGAGGCTATAGCAAGGTACTCCGTCACCCACTGTCTCCACCTCAACCTCTATGCGTCCATCTGGCGATGTCACGATATTAGATGGCTGCGCCACATCCTGACATCCGCACACCAGCAGACAAACTGCCGACAAAATAATCCACGCTCTGCACATAATTTTCCTCCTTAAATACTACTATTTAACTCTTATTCGCTGTCCCTCTCTCACACGGTCGATGTTGATATCGGGGTTCAACTCAGCAACACGCTTGGATGTTGTGCCATAACGCTGCGCTACACGTCCTACAAACTCACCCTTGGCAAGCGTATGCCACACCTCGCCCTGATCTCCCTCCGTGGTGGCGACACTCTCACTCTTTGGCTCGGCACTCTCCGTAGCCTTGGCAATACTCTGCGGCACTGCACCACGCGAGATAAGAATGCGCTGACCTATCGAGAGACGGTCTACATTTAAATCGGGATTGAGACGCTTCACCTCCGCTATCGTAGTGCCATAGCTCCTCACGATGCGACCCAGCAACTCTCCGTCAGCAACCGTATGCCACACCTCCTCGCCCTGCGGCGACATCTCCACCGTCTCCTTCTGGGCGGCCTCTGCCACCGCAAGAACAGCGCTCTCTGTCTCACTCTCGCGTGCGGTTTCTCCCTCGGAGATCACGGCACGCGCCTCTGCTATGCTAACATCCGAGGCGTCGATACGCACCCTCATACCCTCACGAAGCATAGGTCGGAGGCTATCCAAATCGGCATTGGCAAGACGCACAGAGCCCTCCGTGGAACGTCGACCGATAATCTCATTATCTCCTGTGCCGTAGATACCGATACCCTTAAACTCCGTATTGAGACGTATGAACCAGTTGCCATAGAAGCCCTCCACAGCGCCATCTCCATTGTCGTAGAGCCACTGCGACGCATCCTCTATCCTCTCGATAGCAAACTCACCCTCAGGTGTACGCATATCGCCCACCTCGCACTTATCTCCCTCGGCACTACCAAGTGCAACGCTGAAGCGACACACAAGGCGGTTATCCACATCGTAGACCTTCAGACACATAGACTCCTTTGAGACCACGATATACTCCGCCTGCGTAGCATCGCCCGTAGCCTCAATCGTCTCAGCCTTAAGCATCGACTCTGCGGACTTAGCCTCCTCAGCACTGCCGCCACACGCCACAAGTGCAAGCATCGATATGCCCAGTATTGCAAAATATTTTGTTACTCCTCCCATTTAAATACAAACGCTGTACGCGATGTGTTATATATATTAATAGTATAGTACTCCGAGCCATCCTCCCTAAGGTGGGTAGTGGTGAAGTGCTCGCTCTCGATATCGGCACGCTCCTGGCCTCCAAAACGCTTCTCATCCGACGAGAAGAGGATGGTATATTTACCCGCCCAAGGCACACACAGCTCATAATCGGGAATCGAAGCCGTAGGGTGCCAATTGAGGACAAAGAGAAGACCCTTATGCGAGTAGACCATAGTCTTATTCACCTCATCCATCATATGGTTATAAGGGTAGCCGTCGCCAAGCACACCATACTTCTTAACCGCACCAATCATAGCCTTGTCGAACTCGGCAAGGTAGGAGTAGCGCAAGAAGCCATTTTCGGCCAGTGACCACTGACGGCGTGCGTGCTGATACGACCAGTTGTTACCCTCGCGAGGGAAGTCAATCCACTCTGGGTGACCAAACTCATTACCCATAAAGTTGAGGTATGCCTCGCCACCCGTTGTGATGGTCATAAGGCGTATCATCTTATGCAGCGCCATACCGCGGTCAATCATCAGATTCTCCGAGGCACGATCCATCGAGAAGTACATCTCCTTATCCATAAGGCGGAAGGCGATGGTCTTATCACCCACCAACGCCTGATCGTGGCTCTCGGCGTATGCTACAGTGCGCACCGACGGTAGGCGGTTGGTCATCACAGACCACATCTCCCAGATATTCCAATCCTCATCCTTCTGCTCCTTGAGCAGCTTAATCCAATAGTCCGGAATCGCCATACCCAAGCGGTAGTCGAAGCCTACACCACCCTCCTCGGGCTTGACGCACATACCTGGCATACCGCTGACATCCTCAGCAATGGTGATGGCATCCGCGCGGAGGTCGTGGATGAGTTTATTTGCAAGGGTGAGGTATACGATAGCATCGCGGTCCACGCCCTCGTCGAAGAAACGCTCGCGGCAATCGAAATCTACATATCCGCGGTGGTGGTAGAGCATAGATGTAACACCATCGAAGCGATAACCATCGAAGTGAAACTCCTCGATCCAATACTTAGCATTCGAGAGCAGGAAGTGCTCCACCTCGCGCTTGCCATAGTCGAAGACCATAGAGTCCCAATACTTCTGGTAACCAGCATCACCCTCCTTGGAGTAGTGGTGCTTCGAGCCATCCAACTCGTTGATACCCTCGTTAAAATTCTTAACGTAGTGTGCGTGCACCAAGTCCATAATCACCGCGATGCCGAGCTCGTGGGCACGGTCGATAAGCGAGCGAAGCTCATCCGCAGTACCGAAGCGCGACGATGGCGCAAAGAGGCTCGAGACGTGGTAGCCAAACGAGCCATAATATGGATGCTCGGCGATGGCCATAAGCTGCACGGCGTTGTAGCCCGCCTCCTTGATACGTGGCAGAATCTCATCGCGGAACTCCACATACGTGCCGACACCCTCCTTCTCCTGTGCCATACCGACGTGCGACTCATAGATGAGCAACTCGCCGATGCCCGGAGCGCGGAAGTCGTCGTGCTTCCAGTCGTAAGGCTTGTCGATGACAAACTGGGCGGTGAAATTCTTGGTCTCCTCATCCTGCACCACGCGGCGTGCATAGGCCGAGATACGGTCGTTCCAGCCATTATGGCCGTGAATATGTAGTTTATATAGCGAGCCATCGGTAAGACGGTCGGCATACATACCATCAGGTAGGAAGATGCTCCACACACCCTCCTTATTACGCTGCAGACGCAACTCCGTGCGCTGCCAGTTGTTGAAATCTCCGAAGATATAGACATCCTTAGCCTCGGGCAGCCACTCTCTGAACCACCATCCCGACATCACCTCATCGCGCTGCCAACCGAAATAACGATGTCCGTTGGCATAATCTACAATCGTTCCTGCCGCCTTCTCGATATCCTCCAAACGACTGGTATACATCGCATAGCGGCGATTTATCTCGTCCTCCACAGGATGAAGCCACTCATCGGCCTCAACCATAGGCAGCTTAGAATTTTGCTCTTTCATAGATTTTTTGGTTTATTTTTAGCAAAGATACAAAGTTTTTTCGTATCTTTGTCCTATATGAGGTAATATTTGACTTACAACTTGTAACAATTACTAATCATTATATTAACTAAAACTTATTTACTATGTTTAAGGGACATCCTAAAGGACTTTTAGCAGCTGCTCTTAGCAATATGGGCGAGCGTTTCGGTTACTACATTATGAACGCCGTTCTCGTATTGTTCCTCTGCTCGAAGTTTGGTTTGAGCGAGGAGACAAGCTCTATTATCTACTCGTGCTTCTATGCTGGTATCTACATCTTGGCATTGGTAGGTGGTTACATCGCCGACAAGACCCAGAACTACAAGGGTACCATTATGGCGGGTTTGATGGTTATGGCAACAGGTTATGTGTTGCTCTCTATTCCTATTCTCGCAACATCGGATAACATCGCTTGGTTGTTGCCACTCACTTGCTTAGCACTCTTTGTCATCGCCTTTGGTAATGGTCTTTTCAAAGGTAACCTCCAGGCTATCGTAGGTCAGATGTACGACAACCTCGAGGCTGAGGCAGCTAAGAATGGCGAGGAGGCGTTGAAGGCCGCTAAGGAGAAGCGCGACTCTGGTTTCCAGATCTTCTACGTATTTATCAACGTGGGTGGTGTTATCGCACCTTTCGTAGCTCCACTCCTCCGCGAGTGGTGGTTGAAGGCTCACGATATGCTCTACAACGCACAGCTCCCAGCCCTCTGCCACCAGTTCCAGGAGACAGGTGTTGAGAGTGAGAACCTCACACGCCTTGCTGCGGAGTCGAGCGTGCAGCCTATCAGCGATATAGCAACCTTCTGCGGTGACTATCTTCAGATTTTCAACGAGGGTATCCACTACTCGTTCATCGCCTCTGTAACAGCAATGCTCATCTCACTCACCATCTTCATCGCTACACGCAAGCGCTTCCCAACTCCTGCGAAGAAGGCTGTCGCTACAAATGTAGACTACACTCCTGAGGAGCGCAAGGCTGCGGCAACAGAGATCAAGCAGCGTATGTATGCGTTGTTTGCAGTGTTGGCTATCGCCATCTTCTTCTGGTTTGCATTCCACCAGAACGGTACTTCACTCTCGATGTTTGCCCGCGACTTCGTGAAGTCGGACAGCGTTGCTCCAGAGATCTGGCAGGCCCTCAACCCATTGTACGTTATCTTGCTCACCCCTGTTATTATGTGGGTATTCAGCGCATTGGGTCGTCGTGGCATCTACATCTCTACACCTCGTAAGATTGCTATCGGTATGGCTATCGCAGGTACTGCATACGTGTTCCTCGCAGCATACTCATACTTTATGGGCTATCCATCAGCAACTGAGGCACGTGCCGAGGGCGTTGTATTGTCCGGCCCTTGGGTACTGTTGGTACTCTACTTCTTCTTGACCGTTGCCGAGTTATTCATCTCACCACTCGGTCTGTCGTTCGTATCTAAGGTTGCACCAAAGCATATGCTTGGTTTGTGCCAGGGCTTGTGGCTCGGCGCTACTGCTGTAGGTAACCTTCTCCTCTGGATTGGTCCACTCATCTACAACGCAGCACCTATCTGGATCTGCTGGACCGTGTTCCTCGCCGTATGCCTCATCTCTATGGGTATTATGCTTGGAATGGTTAAGTGGTTGGAGCGCGTTACTAACGCATAAACAACACTATAGGGGTCACCGCGACCCACATACTTTATCCCGAGTGAGCAGTGCCTCACTCGGGATTTTTTACACCTATTTATAATAACATCTCTGCTATTTTTCGCAATCGTACTTGGCAATTTGCGAATTATTGCTACCTTTGCCATATCGTAAAGCAAAAACAGAAAACATTAAATGTTCGTAATTTCCACATATAATATATGCTGGAATCTCCTCCGTTTCGGGGGGGGGATTTTGCATACCTATAATTCAATAAGTTACGAGTATTTTAGTCTAAAACATAATTGTACTATTTTTCCACATCCGCCACTACACGGCGATGGTGTGGTATAGGGTCGTTGTCTCCACTCTGCAGGGTTCGGGACTACGACCTTTAACACTTTAAACCTTATCGAAAACAAAGAAAGCAAACACTTTATTAACTAATTAACAAATCGTATGAAAGCAAGATTTTTATCTTTGTTGGCAGTGGTACTATGTTTGGTATCGTGCCAGCGTGACGCTGACGACCTAAACGTCGCTATGGGCGGCGAGCAGGACGTTATGCTCACAGTCTC
>JAGBVG010000091.1 GCA_017630455.1 Alistipes sp.
CAGATGGATGGTGCTATCCTTGTAGTTGCTGCTACTGATGGTCCTATGCCTCAGACTAACGAGCACGTTCTTCTTGCAAAGCAGGTAAACGTTCCACGTATCGTTGTATTCTTGAACAAGTGTGATATGGTTGATGATCCAGAGATGCTTGACCTTGTTGAGATGGAGGTTCGTGATCTTCTTTCTAAGTATGACTTCGATGGCGATAACGCACCAGTTATCCGTGGTTCAGCTCTTGGTGGTTTGAACGGCGAGCCAAAGTGGGAGGAGAAGATTATGGAGCTTATGTCAAGCGTTGACGAGTTCATCCAGTTGCCTCCACGTGACAACGAGAAGCCATTCTTGATGCCTGTTGAGGACGTATTCTCAATCACTGGTCGTGGTACTGTAGTAACAGGTCGTATCGAGACTGGTATCATCCACGTAGGTGATCCTGTTGAGATCATCGGTTTGGACGAGAAGATCCGTACTTCAACTTGTACAGGTGTTGAGATGTTCCGTAAGCTCCTCGATCAGGGTGAGGCTGGTGATAACGTAGGTCTCTTGATGCGTGGTATCGACAAGAAGGAGGTAAAGCGTGGTATGGTTGTTGCTAAGCCAGGTTCTATCACTCCACACACTAAGTTCACTGCTGAGGTTTATATCCTCAAGAAGGAGGAGGGTGGTCGTCACACACCATTCCACAACAAGTACCGTCCTCAGTTCTACCTCCGTACTATGGATATTACCGGTGAGGTAATGCTTCCAGAGGGTGTAGAGATGGTTATGCCAGGTGACCACGTAACTATCACTGTATCTTTGATCTATCCAGTTGCGTTGAACGAGGGTCTTCGTTTCGCAATCCGTGAGGGTGGTCGTACAGTAGGTGCAGGTCAGGTAATCAAGGTTCTCGAGTAATCGAAAATCGATGACCAATAAAAAGAGGCAGGTTGTGCCTGCCTCTTATTTAGGAGCATAGTTCAAGGGTAGAATAGCGGTCTCCAAAACCGTTGATGGGGGTTCGAATCCCTCTGCTCCTGCTAATTAAAAAGAAGAGAGTTATGTTTAAGTACTTTAAGAATTCGTACAACGAGTTGATTAACAAGGTTACTTGGCCTTCGTTTGAGCAACTTATGGGCTCAACAAAGGTTGTGTTGGTAGCCTCTGTTATCTTCGCATTGGTTGTACTTGCTATGGATCTCGTGTTCGAGAACCTTATGAACGGCATCTATTACTTGCTGGGATAATAAAAGGCTTTATAGAGCTATGGGAGAGATTACTAAGGAGTGGTATGTAGTCCGCGCTATAGGTGGTAAGGAGAAGAAGGTCAAAGAGCATATCGAGGCCGAAATCCGTCACAGCCATCTTGAGGATTATATATCACAAGTACTTATTCCGACCGAGAAGGTCTATACAATTCGTAACGGAAAGAAAGTATCTAAGGAGAGAGTCTCATATCCAGGTTATGTCCTGATTGAGGCTGCCCTCGTAGGTCAAATACCAATTATCATTCGCAACATTCCTAATGTGCTTGGCTTCTTGGGTGACACCAAGGAAGACAGCCGAAAGATGAACGCGACACCTCTACGTCCACAGGAGGTGAGCAGAATTCTTGGCCTTGTCGATGAGCTAAGCCAGAAGGACGAGGAGAACGAGACTCCATTCTTCGTCGGCGAGACTGTCAAGGTTACAGAC
>JAGBVG010000013.1 GCA_017630455.1 Alistipes sp.
AATCCCAATGCTGCCAATGCCATTTTACAGATGGAGAACGACGACTATTTTGGCTCTGATTTTGCCAAGATTCACCAGGTTATCGATATGCTGTTTGATCAGGGATATCTCCCCATCAAATGCGCCGATTTCGTAAGAGCGTCGGACCTTGTTAACAACTTTGACGATGGCAATTGGGAGACTGCCTACGAGGATTGGCAACCACAGGCGGATAAGCTCAAGTACATCAATATCTGCTTCGCTATCCACAGCCTCAACGCCTACCACCCCTATTCAATTCCAGACATTCTGCGAATGAATAACTTCGATATCACGCTGACTATCAAGCAGACTATTTAGGCTGCGACAACTCGCGCGGTTGAGTTTTATGGTTCTCAACCGTGCGGGTTTAGTCGGAAAACTTTGTTAGAGCAGTCGCCCATCATCGTGCCACTCGCCATACATAATGCCGTTGCAAGTGTTCTCAATGAATTTTTGAAGGCAGCGTTGATAGGCCTCAGGATCTCGCTTGCGGATATTTTGGATGTTGTCGATGCGAACTCGCACATAAAGCGCAGGCAAAGTTTGGAAGTTCTGCCATACCACTTCGTCATTTTGCAGTGCTACGAGAACATCATCATCAATCTGAAAATCCATATCGGGCAGCACCGCACGCCCAGCATCAGTCATCAGCCCCAATCGTTCTAGTCGTCGGCATCGCTCCTTGTTGAGTTCGGTCCACGGACTACGCTTGCGACGAGGCGAGAATCGGCGCCACATAATGCCCTCTCCCGCTTTGATAGTCGAGTCTATCCAGCCGAAACACAACGCTCCTCTACAGCATTGAGGTATTGCAATCCGTCAGGACTCTTGGTTGTCGAAATCCATATCTCACACTTTGTAGAATGGTTTTCAACGAGCCAATCACGCCACTGCTCACGAGAGGTTGTATGTAATCTTTCGGTTATCTCCATATTGTTATTAGTTCATAGTCTCTAAAATAGTGACTGGGGAATGATCGATATTATAAACAGAGTTTATTATATTATTTAATAGAAGCTATTGTCTCCTCGTACTTTTTTTGATCGCCACTCTGAATTTCAGACCATATTTGCAATATCTTCTCTCGGTTATTACCAATCCAGTCTTTTACAGATTTATCATATTTTTTGTTGAGAGAGCCGTCTATGCGTTCTCCCGTGTGAATGCTGTACGATGCGGTATGGTTTTGGTCACCTCCGTAATCAATATGTATATGGGGCATATTGTGTCCTCGTTCTTGATATATTTTTATTTTAATATTTTCTATTTTCTTTATAAGGACTTCAACAAGCAATTGTTTTTGCCCGTTATTTCCTCTGGTAAACAAGTCAATAGTTGCAAATTCGTCTTGCAAAACATATAGTTCTTCTCGTAGGTTTGTATCCATTGTTTTTGTTTTTATTAAATTGTTTCAAATATTATGAAGTTACTTCTCTTGGTACAATATTGGTGGATTAATATCACGAGTAATTATCCTCTCCTACAAAGTTAATAATAATTCCGATACGCTTGGCACAATATTGGAAATATAAATGTAGAATCTCACAAATATTTCCGATATGAAGCAGAACAACAAAAAACATTTGACGGCGGAGAATGGCCGCCCCATTGCCGACAACCAGAACACACAAACCGCAGGCGTACGAGGTCCTGTAACGCTTCAAGATCCGTGGCTAACCGAGAAGTTGGCCCACTTTGACCGCGAGGTGATACCCGAAAGGCGTATGCACGCCAAGGGCTCGGGTGCGTATGGCACATTCACCGTTACGCACGATATCTCGGCCTATACACGCGCCTCGATATTCTCGGAGGTGGGCAAGAAGACCGACTGCTTTGTCCGCTTCTCTACCGTTGCGGGCGAGCGTGGCGCAGCCGATGCAGAGCGCGATATTCGTGGCTTTGCGATGAAGTTCTATACAGACACAGGTAACTGGGATTTGGTGGGCAACAATACGCCTGTATTCTTTCTGCGTGACCCTCTTAAGTTCCCCGATCTGAATCACGCCATCAAACGCGACCCTCGCACCGGTATGCGCTCGGCAAACAGTAACTGGGACTTCTGGACACTCTTGCCCGAGGCGCTGCATCAGGTAACTATCACGATGTCGCCACGCGGTATTCCCTACTCCTTCCGCCATATGCACGGCTTTGGTAGCCACACATATAGTTTCATCAATGCCGACAACCGCCGCACTTGGGTAAAGTTTCATCTGCGCACCTTGCAGGGTATAAAAAATATGACCGACGAGGAGGCGGAGGCTGTGATTGCAAAGGATCGAGAGTCACACCAGCGCGACCTTTTCGAGGCGATTGAGAGGGGCGATTTCCCTCGTTGGCAGATGCAGGTACAGCTGATGACCGAGGAGCAGGCGCGCGAGTACCATATCAATCCGTTCGATCTGACGAAGGTGTGGTATCACGGCGATTTTCCACTGCACGATGTGGGTATCTTGGAGCTCAACCGCAACCCAGAGAACTTCTTTGCCGAGGTCGAGCAGGCGGCATTCAACCCGATGAACATCATCGACGGCATTGGCTTCTCGCCCGATAAAATGTTGCAGGGACGCCTCTTTTCGTATGGCGATGCGCAACGCTACCGCTTGGGCGTAAATCACCACCAGATACCCGTAAATCGTCCTCGTTGCCCGTTCCACTCTTACCATCGCGACGGTCAGATGCGGACCGACGATAACGCTGGACGCACGATAGGCTACGAGCCGAATAGCTATGGAGAGTGGAGGGATTCCCCAGCCTTGAAAGAGCCACCGTTGGCTATCTCGGGCGAGGTCTATAACTACGACGAGCGCGAACTCGATAGCGACTATTACACACAGCCTGGCAAGCTGTGGCGACTGATGTCTGCCGAGGATCAGCGAGCGACTTGCGAGAATACAGCACGTGCAATGGGCGATGCGGAACTCTTTATCAAACAGCGACATATCCGCAACTGCCACCGTGCCGACCCGACCTACGGCGAAGGCGTAGCCAAGGCATTGGGTCTATCGCTTGCCGAGGCCTTAATCGCCGAAGATCCAGCACACCCGAAGTGGGATTGGAGGTAGTGTAAAAGAAATGGAGCCTGTCAATTCGCAGACTCCATATTCTATTAGTTTGATTTCACCACATCGGCAGGGTTCTCGGTTGCGGCACGCCACGAGCGGAGGGTTACAAGGCCGACCGTTACGGCAAGGACAACGACGAGGGCAACGATATAGAGCCACCAAGGCTGTGCGATGCGGTTGGCGAACTGCTCCAACCAGCGCGAGGTGATATACCACGCCACGGGTGCTGCCACCACGAAGCAACCTACTACAATCCACACATAACGCAGGTTCAGCATCTCGACAATCTGGCGTGTTGTTGCGCCATAGACCTTTCTTACAGCGATCTCCGAACGGCGGTGCTGCGTCTCAAACATCACGATACCGAATACTCCCATCAGTGCAATTACGATTGCCAAAACAGCAAACATACCTATCAATACCATATCCTTTTTAGTTTGCTGATATAGGCCCTCGACCCACTCCTCCAAGTAGTATAGTTCGGCAGCATCCGCAGAAGGAGCGAGTTCCTTTGATAGTTTCTTCACATAGTCGGCAAAGGCCTCAACATCAGCCCCAGCCTGTAGACGGATGTAATAATAGCACAAATCACTGTTGTTATTGCAGTAGAATGCGTGGTGATCGTTATCAACACCGAGCGATGTTAGGCGTACATCTTTGATCACTCCCACGACATCAAAGCCATCTGGGAAATGATAACCGACAGGAATACCTATCTCACGATTTAGCGATTTCATAATTATCATCTCACCTCGTTCGCCTGATGAAGGGGTAAGGCCAACACCCTCAACCACCTCAAAGCCAAAGAAGTCGAGGAAGTTCCAGCGCACGGGATTAGCCTTAAGTTGATAATTCTTATCCTTATAGGCTCGTCCCCAAGTCTGATTATTCCTGAAGAGGTTTGCCCAGGAGGCGGTTACGTCCTCAGTGTCTGGGTGCTGTTGCAGACGCTCGATTACCGTCTCTGAACGATCTCGCAAATCCCACGAAGCGAATGTTACGATATTTTCACGGTCGAAGCCCAAGTCGTAGTTAATCATATAACGGTACTGCAAGAAGAATACAGCAGTTACAATAATCAAAATCATCGCTACGGTAAACTGTGCACCCACCATCACCGAGCGCAATCTGCGTCCAGTAGCCGACTGGGCAAAACCACCCTTAACACCCAACGATGCGTTGAAACGAGTGATGTAGAATGCGGGATACAACGCTGCCACAACCGCTAACAACACCATAAGTGCGACCATCATAATAATAACTGCGATATTATCTCCAAGAGCCAGCGAGCAGATAGAATAGTTGGTGATAAAGCTATCTTGAATCACAATCATCAGGTAGAATGTTAGAGCCATCGAGAGCAACACCAGGCCGATAGCCTCAAAGAGGAAGTTCCAACGCAGTGTGCCCTGGCTTGCACCGAATACCTTGCAGATATTCACTGCACGCATACGCACAGGTACGAGAGCAAAGAAGAAGTTGATAAAGTTAATAAATGCAATCAGCACGATGATAAAGGCAATGCTTGAGAGGATAATAGGTGTCGATTTCTTACCTGTCTGGAAGTTGTATGCTTCGTCAAACTCGGTGTAGTACATATCATCAACGGGGACAAGGCGTGTAGCGAGAATATGAGCGCCATTCTCAATCTCCTCCTTTAGCAACTCCTCCTCTTCGGGGTCTTCGGCAATCCACTCCTGAGCCATACCGAGGAACCAATCGGCATAGCGATTCTTGAAGATTTCGATGTAAGCATTGAGGTCGGCACCCTCACGCATACGGACAAAGTTTGTGTAGTTCCAATTATTGTTTCCCGATGTGTGGACCTGCTCGTCGCCCTGCACAATATTCCAATGACCGAATATTGAGTTCTTTGGCATATCCTCATATATCGCCACAATTGTTTTCTGCACGGTTGGCTTGCCGTCGTCAAACATATGGCCACCCTCAAGGTAGATAACATCGCCTACACCTATGCCCAACTTCTCAGCTTCGGAGCGTGACATAATCACCGTATTTGGATTTTTGAGCTCGCCAAAATCGCCAGCCAAGCACTCAAAACCGAAGAACGCAGGGAGGTTGGGTGTAGCATAAAATATCTGGTCGTTGAAAGATTCAAAGTTGTACTCACCCCTCTTTACCCAAATGCGGCTGATGGCGGCGTATGGTGCATACGAGGCCACCTCCTCTGCATCGGGGAATTGCTCGGCAGCGACATAAGCCAAGTCGCCAGGTGAGTTGGAACTCCACTTCATCTCGGTATTATCGCCACCAAAGTTGGGCGAGATAAGATAGGTGCGGTCTGCATCTTTGAGTGAGTGGTTGTAGGTCACGGTGTACCACACCTGCGAAGCGATGATGTAAAATGCCACGAAGGCGAGGGTCGAACCGAGCACATTAAGCAGCGATGCGACCTTGTAACGCTTGAGCGTCATCAAGAAATTTTTAGAAGCGATTTTCATACTTTTTCGATTTTATGCGGCATATTTCTCCTCTTGCTTGTCCGTCGCGAATGAGAAATAGGCTACTATGTCCCATCCACGCCGAACTGCGGTCGAGAAGAAATCTGCTCGCCTAAAATCAAAAAAGGCTTTGGGCGGGCAGACCGCGTTGAGTTAATAATTATTCTGTTCTTACTCTATTTTAATCATATCAATCGGGTTGGCATTGGCCGTGCGCCAGGTGCGGATGATAAGTATCACATATACAATGGCAATCACTACAGCTGCTCCGCTGGCAAAAATCCACCAAGCCAACGGCTCGCACATTGTTTCGAGTAGTTCAAGGTATCTCATTCCGCCCCATACAGCACCGGCTATGCCTGTTACTACTGCGGGAATAACAACCCACGAGATATTAAGACTCAATAGACGAAGCACCTGCGAAGTTGTAGCACCATTGACCTTGCGGATAGCAATCTCCTTGCGGCGGCGAGCCATCTCATTGCCGAGGTAACCGACAAGGCCAATAAGTGAGATGAGAAGCGTGGCAAGCGAAACGATTAAGACGCTATCACGCATCTCCTCACGAAAGCGGAAACGAGCCTTTACGGTATCGGCATACGGCACAAAGTGAAATTCACTATTGATGTTGCTAAACTTTGACAATAGACCATTTAGCTGCTCGATATTCTCTGGTGTTGCATCCGTAAGGCATACGCTGATGCGTAGGGGCAGAGTGTCTCTATCGCCATATTGTAGTGCATCGACATTATAGAACGTTATCGGCAAGACATATCCTCCAGCTTGCAAAAAGTTATTAACCACGCCAACAACCTCACGCCACTCTCCATTTTGCCAAAAGTGCTTCCCTACGGCACTCTCCAAATCCCAACCATGCTGGAATACAAACTCCTCATTTACAATAGCCTTTGTTATGTTGTCTTGCTCGTGGATATTACGACCAGCAAGCAACTCTATGCCCATAGTCTCCAAGTAGTATTGGTCAATGTATTCAAAGCGACACGAGAACAATATCTCCTGCTCGTTCTGGTCCACCACAGGGTTGCCCATATATCCCCAAATAGGGTATTGGTAGGAGTGTCCCACACTCGCCACAAAGGGTAATTTGCGAATCTCACTGCCCAGGGCATATCCTGCAGTATAATCTACGGGGTAGCCATCCTTTAGCGTAACAACATTTTTGTAGTCGTAGCCCATGTCGGCCTTATCTATATACTTCGACTGCTGTGCTGTGGTGAGCAGAAAACATACTATGCCTGTAGTACACGCCACCTGCACGAATAGGAGGGTGCGTTTCCACCAAGTGCGGTTATCCGAGCCACGACGGAAGGCATAGCTCATGCTCACTCGAGAGTAGAGTGATGCAGGAATTAAACCTGCCACAAGGAACGAAACCAAACATACAGTAACAGCTATCCATATACGCTCCAAGGCAAAAAGGTCAGAGATATGGATGTGTAGGAACTGATATATCTCTTGGTGTAGACACGCAATGACAAAGACCGCCAAGACAATGGCTGCTACAATCATAATCAGTGTCTCGGATAGTAGCATACGGAAGATATCCAATCGTGATGCACCGTTGCAACGCAACATGGCAACCGTACGACTGCGCTGGGCGAGTGACGAGAGGGTCAAGAGTACATAGTTAAGCGTAGCCACAAGCAGTGCCAAGAGTGCTAATATTCCATAAATCGTCTGGGTCGCTTTCGTATTATTATCCACATAGTAGGCATCCTCAATAGGTACAAGGAAGTATTCTGCTTTCCACATCTCAACAATCTGACTCAATATCTCATGATTCGCCAAGAACTCTTTTAGTGCAGTCTCGGCCTCCTCACGTGTCACGCCCTTGCGTAGCTTGATGTAGGTGGGGTAGCTGTCGTTACCTTGCCAATTTGCAGTTTGGGGATTGTAGTCCAAGAACGTTACTCCATCGAACGCATATATAGGTGAGTTAATAGGCGTATCGCGGAATACTCCAGCCACTACATACTCCTTGCCCTCCGTATCTTGTATCGTCTGCCCCAGAGGATCGTCCTTGCCAAATAGCTTCTCGGCAAGACACTCTGATATCATCATCTCGTTATTGGCAAGCCCCTCTTTTGATAACACACGTTTAGGGTTGCCACTGACAACGCCAAAGTCCAAGACATCGAAAAAGTCCGAAGCAACAGCCAAGGTGCGCACATCGCTTATCTGACTGTCACCAACCTTAATATTTATATATTGTTGATACACGTTTGTTACAGCCTCGCATATAGGTATATTCTCCTTGATTGTTGGCGCGACAGGCTCTAACATATACCCACTTATGCCAAACTGCGGTGTGCGCTCAAAGAGCTGATATACACGCTCCCGATCGGGGAAGAATCGACCATACGATAGGTTGAGGCCGACATAGGAACATATCAGCAGCGAGACGATAAGACCTAACGCAAGCGATACGAGGCGAGTTATGGAATTGCCACGATTTTTTAGCAAGTAGCGCAGTGAATAGTTTAAATTTTTCATAGTTTTCTTCTTGTTTTTGTTAGTGATGTGGGAGGCGGTCAAGCCAACCCACACCTAAAATGCTTATGGTTAGGTTTTTATAGTGAGTTTAGGGAATTTAGAGAGATTAGGGAAGATAGCGATAATCACTAAATTCCTTAAATTCACTAAGTTCTTTATAACTTCGATTTTACATCGGTCACAATCTTACCGTCGAACAGGCAAATCGTTCTGCTTGCATACGAAGCATCGTGCTGCGAGTGGGTAACCATAATGATGGTTGTGCCCTCCTGATGGAGCTCTTTGAGCAGGGTCATCACCTCCTGACCATTCTTTGAGTCGAGGTTACCCGTAGGCTCATCGGCAAGGATCAGCTTGGGGTTCGACACGAGGGCGCGGGCGATAGCCACACGCTGCTGCTGACCACCCGAGAGCTGCTGCGGGAAGTGGCCGGCACGGTGCGAGATGTTCATACGGTCGAGCATCTTCTTTACGCGCTCCTTACGCTCCGAGGGCTTCACGCCCATATAGATAAGCGGCAACTCGACATTTTCGGCTACCGACAGCTCGTCGATAAGGTTGAACGACTGGAATACGAAGCCGATATTGCCCTTGCGGAAGGCGGTGCGCTCCTTCTCTTTCAGACCGCCCACCTCTTGACCGAGCAGGCTATATGAGCCGCCTGTTGGGTTGTCCAAAAGACCCAAGATGTTGAGGAGCGTAGACTTACCGCAACCCGAAGGTCCCATTACGGCAACAAACTCGCCCTCCTTAACCTCGAATGATACACCGGCAAGAGCAATAGTCTCGATCTCCTCGGTGAAAAAACTCTTCTGTAAATTTTCTACTTTTAACATAGCTGTAAATTTTTAGTTGTTTATACTTTTGTTGTTTTATTTCATAATGGATTGTGTAGGGTTCTCATTCGCTGCCGACCACGAACGGAGCGAAACGGTAACGATGGTAATCAACAGGATAACCCCCACCGCCAAAGCATATACCCACCACGACATCGGTGTACGATAGACATACTGTTGCATCCATTGGTCTATGATGTAGTAGCTCACTGGGATAGCCACTGCCGAGCACGCAGCAACAATGTAGAGGTACTTGCGGTTGAACATCTGCAAAATGCTACCCACCGATGCACCGTGCACACGACGGATACCAATCTCGCGGCGGCGATACTGCGTCTCAAAGAGTACCAAGCCGAACACTCCGATAATCGAAATCACAATCGAAAGGAACGAGAACAATGTGATAAGAGTCGAGAGCTTATCCTCGCGCTGGTACACCATTTCCAACTCATTGTCGAAGAATTTCACATTGATTTTCTCAGGGTCGGCATTGGGAGCCATCTCCATAATAGTATCGAAGATATACTTTCTCACCGCGGCAATATCTGCCCCTGCAACGGTGCGGATATAGGCGTGGCAAGGGAAGTTGTAAACACGCTTACCATAAACAACAAAGGCAAATGGTGCAACGCCGTGTTGTGCGGAGAGAAAGTCGAAATCATCACAGATGCCCACGATGTCGGTCTTTTGCTGATGTATATGACCATAGAGGCTCATATCTGTTGTAAGACCATAATTTTTGCTTGCATTCTTATTGAAAATCAGTGCGCCAGTTTCAGATGCCTCATCAGATGGCGAGAAGTTGCGACCATCGACTATATCTATACCCATAACCTCCAAAAAGTTATACGATACAGGGTATGATGTAAATGTAATAAGTGAACCATCATCGGATACGGTTTGGAAGTTGCCATCGAGGTTAGCATCACTCACCATTATGCCACTACCAAAAGCCACATCCTTAATTTGTGGATTCTTCTTTAGCTTATCAATAAATGCGTTGCGGCGTGTCTGCTCCACACCACTTATAGAGAATTTGGAGATACATTCGTAGGGCACATCTACCGTAAGCAAATTCTCCTTATCGAATCCCATATCACGCGAGAGCATATATTGATGCTGACGATATACGAATATCGAGCAGATAATAAGCGTAATAGAGATTACATACTGCACACCTACAAGCGTATAACGCAAGATACGACCAGACTTTGATGCCGAGAAATCACCCTTGATAACAAATGCGGGTGAGAACTTGGTAATGTACCACGCAGGATAGAGCGATACCACCAGACCAAAGATAATCACGCCTAGAGCAATAGCGCCCGCCAACAACCAATTATCGTTGATCGCCACCGAGGTTGAGATATACTCTTTGAGTGGCGTATCGGCAAAGAGCACCACAATAACTGCTGCACCAAACAACGATATGAGTATCAAACCAATAGTCTCGAACAAGAAGTTAAGGCGCAGTTTCGCTGTCGGCGCACCAAAGATTTTGTAGTTATTGACGGCACGGATTCGGCTCGGTATCAACGCAAAGAAGAAGTTTACAAAGTTGATAAACGAGATAACGAGAATCAGCACTGCAATGGCTATCAAGGAATATGTCGTTGTACGGCTGCCGTGATACCATTCTGGCTGCGCATCCTCAATAAAGTAGAGATCTGCAATAGGTGTAAGGCGAGGTTGCGCTCTGTCTATTATGTTCGCTATATCCTCTTC
>JAGBVG010000092.1 GCA_017630455.1 Alistipes sp.
AGCCAGCATCATGCTCTTGCGGCTCATCTTCAACGGCACAAGCCGCAAGGTGTCGGCCATGAAGAGCAGGTAGACCAACGCCATGATGCCGCCCACGATGATGCTCAATGAGGTGGCGATGGCGGCACCCTTGACCCCCATTCCGAGCGGGAAGATGAAGAGCCAGTCGAGCACGACATTGAGCACTGAAGGCACGATATTGCACCACATGGCATAGCGTGGCGAACCGTCGAGACGGATGATGAACAACCCTATCATGCTCCACATATCGAACAGATAGCACGGCATGATGCAGCGCAGATAGTCCACCACCTGCGGCATCAGCGTGTCTGAGGCGCCGAGCGCTTTTGCTACCGGCACGGGGAATGCGAAGGCCAGTGCCGAGATGATGCCCACAAACAGCGATGTGAGGATAATGGCTTGCGAGACATTGAGCTGTGCCACTCGGGTATTCTGTCGCGAGAGGTGGATGGATACCACCACCGAGCAGCCAGCACCTATCATCAGCCCTATGCCCGACATGATCTGATAGATGGGCACAACGATATTCACCGCTGCCACGCCATCGGCACCCACGCCGTGACCCACGAAGATGCCGTCGATAGCCGTCACGGCCGAGATGGATATCGTGCCCAGCAAGGTGGGGATGAGCAGTTTCCTGAACAGTGCCGATACCCTGTCGCGCTCAAAATCTATTGCATCTCTCTTCATACGACACTCTTTCGATAAATGTCATGGGTGTATGGGGTTGTTTCTGTACTGCAAAGATACGAACAAACGGGCGAGAAATGAAACATTCCTATCTCAAAAAAAACGAGAAATCGTGGCATAGTTCCTTGGCCACCTTGCTCAACAATTTAAGATTTGATGGCAGGACGATATGCAGGACGATAGCCGTAAACATTGCAGCAAAGGCCAAACGTACAAACCGCGTTCGCAAATGTGCGAATTTGTTTGAGGTAAATGAGGCATTGACACCGCAGAAAAGGAGAAACGTGCCAATTGTGGAGGATTTTGGGCCAATCTGTAAGGATTTTTCAGCATAATTTTGCACCGTCAAAAATGACGAGACAAGAACCCTATGACACAGTATAAACTGAAGAAGACCAAGACCGAGGAGAGCATCATGAATGCGTATAAGAGGATGGAGGAGCGCATCGTGGCCAGCTACTTCGCTATAGAAAACTCCGTGGTGGGGGCGTACAAGAAGATCGAGGATGACTTCGTGGAGCACTTCTTGGAGAAGGTGGAGGACACAAACGAAAACGATAACGTTAACGATAACGAAAACTCCGGAGGAAAACACTAAACTCTAAAGGTTCGTGCCAGTGCCGACGCGGTATGAAAGCGTCGGTTGCGACGACGGGAGGTTTATCTCCCCAAAGGAGTATTGCTTGCTGACTCTAAACACTAAACAGAACGAAAACGAAGAGAAACAGTAATAATATTAACCAACTAAAAAGTAAAAGAAAATGAAGAAATTTATCAAAGGATTGGGCATCGCATTGCTCGGATGTTGCACACTCACAGCCAGTGCACAGGAGGAGATACAGAAGGAGGGGTTCTTGAAGCGCGCGTTCCGCGACATGAAGGAGAGCGCCAAGTTGCAGCGTCAGATCGACAAGGCCAACTTCCAGGCTACCAAGCTCGAGACCAAGGCATTCTATCAGGAGCAGAAGCG
>JAGBVG010000093.1 GCA_017630455.1 Alistipes sp.
ATCGAGGCTGCTCGTGCCGAGGAGGCTCCCGACCGCAACTATCCGCGCTATATGTACGACTTCGTGCAGCAGATGGAGAGCGAGGAGAGCGCCGCTGAGGGCATCTTCCCTGAGGACCGCTTGGCTCAGCTCTACTATGCTCACGCCATGAGTCAGGGTAATGCGTTCGTAGAGCGTTGGTTTGCATTCAACCTCGACCTCAATAACTTCCTTACCGCTATCACCGCACGCCGTTATAATCTCGACGTGAAACCCCTCATCGTGGGCGACAACGAGGTGGCCAAGGCCTTGCGTACATCAAATAGCCGTGACTTTGGTCTCACCGGTGTGATGGATGGCTTCGAGGAGGTGATGCGCATCAGCGAAATCGATAATCTCGTAGAGCGTGAGCGCAAGCTCGACGTGCTCAAGTGGGAGTGGATGGAGGAGAACTCCTTCTTCGACTACTTCACCGTGGAGAAGCTCTTTGCCTTCCTCGTGAAGATACAGATCATCGAGCGTTGGATTACCCTCGATGCCGAGGCAGGTGGCGAGATGCTGCGTGGCATGATACGCCAGCTCAAGGAAGAGGTGAAGGTACCTCAAGAGTTTACTATAAATAATAAGAAATAAAACAGATATATGGCTACAACAGGAAAAGTTAAAGGCGTTGTTCAGAACTTGGTGACGCTGACAGTAGACGGTCCCGTGGCACAGAACGAAATCTGCTACATCACCACCGGCGGCGATAAGCTCATGGCCGAGGTGTTGAAGGTAGTGGGTAACGACGTGTTTGTGCAGGTGTTTGAGAGCACACGCGGACTGAAGGTAGGTGCGCCTGCCGAATTTACCGGCCACATGCTCGAGGTAACTCTCGGCCCCGGTATGCTCTCAAAGAACTATGACGGTCTGCAGAACGACCTCGACAAGATGGATGGTGTGTTCCTCAAGCGTGGACAGTATACCTACGCTCTCGACGACGACCGCAAATGGCAGTTCAAGCCCCTCGCCAAGGTAGGCGACAAGGTGAAGGCTTCTGACTGGCTCGGCTCTGTAGAGGAGAACTGCCAGCCCTTGAAGATCATGGTGCCCTTCCAGCAGAAGGGTGTGTGCACCGTGAAGTCTATCGTGGCTGAAGGCGAGTATACCATTCAGGACACTATCGCCGTGCTCACCGATGAGGAGGGCAACGACGTGAAGGTGAACATGATTCAGCGTTGGCCCGTGAAGGTGCCCATGACCAACTATGTGGACAAACCCCGTCCCTTCAAGCTCCTCGAGACTGGTGTACGTGTTATCGATACCGTTAACCCCATCGTAGAGGGTGGTACAGGCTTCATCCCTGGTCCCTTCGGTACCGGTAAGACCGTGCTCCAGCACGCTATCTCTAAGCAGGCCGAGGCCGATATCGTGATCATCGCTGCCTGCGGTGAGCGTGCCAATGAGGTAGTAGAAATCTTCACCGAGTTCCCCGAACTCGTTGACCCCCACACAGGCCGCAAGTTGATGGAGCGTACCATCATCATCGCCAACACCTCAAACATGCCCGTTGCTGCCCGTGAGGCATCCGTATATACCGCTATGACCATGGCCGAGTATTACCGCTCAATGGGTCTGCGCGTGTTGCTTATGGCCGACTCTACTTCACGTTGGGCTCAGGCATTGCGTGAGATGTCAAACCGTATGGAGGAGCTCCCTGGTCCCGATGCGTTCCCCATGGATATCTCTTCAATCATCTCTAACTTCTATGGCCGTGCCGGTTATGTAACATTGAACAATGGTGAGGTAGGCTCAGTAACCTTCCTTGGTACCGTATCACCTGCCGGTGGTAACCTCAAGGAGCCTGTGACCGAGAACACCAAGAAGGTAGCTCGTTGCTTCTACGCCCTCGAACAGGAGCGTGCCGACAAGAAGCGCTACCCCGCTGTGAACCCCATCGATTCATACTCTAAGTACTTGGAGTATCCCGAGTTCGAGGCCTATATCTCTAAGCTCATCAACGATGAGTGGACCTCAAAGGTAAATGAGATCAAGACCCGCCTTCTCCGTGGTAAGGAGATTGCTGAGCAGATCAACATTCTCGGTGACGATGGTGTACCTGTAGAGTATCACGTAGTATTCTGGAAGTCTGAGCTTATCGACTTCGTTATCCTCCAGCAGGATGCGTTCGACGATATCGATGCTGTAAGTTCTCTCGAGCGTCAGGAAGAGATTGTCAACATGGTGATGGGCATTTGCCACACCGAGTTTGAGTTCGATACCTTCCTCGATGTAATGAACTTCTTCAAGCGTGTCATCAACCTCTGCAAGCAGATCAACTATAGCGAGTTCAAGTCAGAGAAGTATTATGAATATATGAAGCAACTCGACGAACTTGTGGCAACCAAGAGTAAGTAATTTACTATTTGACAATTTA
>JAGBVG010000014.1 GCA_017630455.1 Alistipes sp.
TATGAAAGTCAAAAAGGGAAAGGCAAGATGTCTTCCCCAAACAGGATGTCATTAAATAGATGTCTACATAAATAGATATCATCAAACATATAACTTCCTCATCAAAGAGTGTCATTGTGTGTGGCACTCTTTTTTTTAGATTTATCTGTGTAGAATACAGTTTAATATTTTGTTATAAGTAGTCACATATGACTTGTTTGTGACCTACTTGTGACAATAGTCTGGTGGATATTGAATCAATAAAATTAGCACAGTAAGGATATTAGCACATCTATAGTCCAAATTTAGGGTCCAAATGAAATAAGAAGTAAATGAATATTGTGACTCCAAAATCTATAACTTAGAATGAGAATTTAACAACTATAATCCATTAATAATAGTATAAAACTACATTAAGAATCATTTATAATGAATTAACATCAATAATAAGTATTAATTATTATTAAGAATAGTATTAAGTATTAGAAATGAACCTATAATAAGAGTTATAATTAGTATTAGTAGTATTATTATATATATTAGGTATATAAGGATTAGAAGTATCAATTATATAATAAGATGGTAGAATATCATTGTAAGTGGTTTATTTACAATAATATGGGTTTTTAACCATAAGATTATACAGCAGTCTTCTTGGTATTCTCAT
The DNA here is from genome assembly GCA_017630455.1 of Alistipes sp. Classification (GTDB taxonomy): domain Bacteria; phylum Bacteroidota; class Bacteroidia; order Bacteroidales; family Rikenellaceae; genus Alistipes. The sequence goes on from JAGBVG010000014.1 coordinate 647, forward strand.
CATAAATGACTACTTTAGCAGGTAATATGGCATATTGGAGAGACCTTTGTTGAGACCTATAGATGGTTATTGGTGTCAAACACAGGTTATAACTACTTGTAGTAGGGTTTTTGGATGTGGTTAGGAATTACCATCTTCCACCCTGAAACCTTGTTACAAGCAATTGTAGCAAGGTTTTTTTGTGCCTATATCTGAGGCGTATAGGGGTAATGGGCTATTCCATTGAGGATTTGTGTAATGCTTTATGTTCTGCAACGATGGCTAATGCTAAATATACTAAGGTTAAGGCGATTAATACGATGAGGTCTTCCGAGACGTCGATTAACGATGCTCCGGCCGTGCCGATATTCACATAGGCATTTACCGCGCTGCTACTGGGAAAGACTCTGCCAATAAGATATAACCACTCGGGAAATGCCTCTTTGGGATACGACACTCCTGCGAGTAGCAATACTGGGACGGAACTCCATAGGAGTAGCATTAGTGGGGCTTCGCGTCGCTTGAATAGGTGGGATAATGTGAGGCCTAATGAAGCGGCTGCAATAATGTAGAGGGTAAATATGATTACTACATCGATAGTTGCGCCCTCATAAGGGAATCCAAATATAGGCCATATAATAGCTAAAATAACGGTTAAATTAATGCCATATATAATTATATAGGTCAATAGTTTAGCTACGATGCTTTTAATGGGGTTTAATGTCGTTAATTGTAATCCTTTTCGTCTTACGCCGAGCATCCCAAGGCCAATTAATAGTGTCTGCTGAATGATCACAACTACAATTGATGGCATCACAAATGAGCCGTAACCCATCGATGGATTATGCAGAATGTGACCATCATAAATTATCGGCTGCACAACATCCATAGCTGCGAGATCGTCCGCGCCATTAGCGACAAGGCGCATAACCTCGAGCGACGCCCCCAGGGAAAGAACATCCTCGGTAACCTGCTCTAAAACCTGGCGATATAGCAGCAGGTGACTGCCATCGAGGATAACTCCTATATTTGCTTGATTACCAGCAAGAACGTCACGCTCAAAGCCATCTGGTATGAAGATGATGCCGTGAGCCCCTCGAGTGTAAAATAGTTCTTTTGCCTCTGTCATATTGGCAACTTCATATCGCACGGCGGTTCTTTGTCCAGCGCGCAAGCCATTAATAACGCTTCTACTCTCGGCGCTATTATCCTCGTCGACCACCACGATAGCAACACTCTCCACAACCTCATTTCCGTATGCCGATGAGTATATCATGGTATATATCAGCATCGCGAAAACAAGTATGAGGAGTACTCCGCCATCGGAGAATATCAACTTAAATTCATTGCGAATTATATTCAGGAAACTATCTGATTGTTTGATGTTTATATTATTCATATCAACTTCTTCTCCAATAAGTTTCATCTCTCACTACCCTACTTAATCTGCGCCACGATATTGCAATCAGCGGTAAAAATAGAAGTAGAGATATCGCCTTTGGTATGTCATACGACAACGGCGTGCCAATCATCATCTGATCTATGAATATGTCGCTAAAATAGCTCAACGGAAATAGTTTGGATAGAGGTTGGGTCCATTCGTACATTGCCGAAACAGGAAATGTAATACCCGAAAATGTAAATGCCATAACTGCATATCCTCCACCAAGCGATAGAGCTAATCTTAGATTTGCTGTTACTGATACTATTGCTATGGCAACTGCTTGATATGCAATAATAAACAATATGCAACCTACAGTTAAAAATAGGTAACTTCCAGCGCAATTCATCCCCATAAAAACTATCAAAATCAATAGAATGAATTGTGTCATAAGCGACATTATGATTGTAATTGGCAACAATTTCCCCATCAATGCACCTGCAAGCGAGTTGCCCGAGGCCTCAAGCCATTTTGTAGCGGTGGCATACCTTAATTCTCTACCTATGGCGTATGTGGTACAAACGACAGTAAGTATCACAACAGCCATAAACATAAATATAGGGGCGAGATAATAACCATAATTAAGGTATGGGTTAGCAACTATGTTACTATGTATGTTAATCGGTGTTATCTCAACTAACGCTTCACTATATCCAATACCCTCAGATTGAAGTTTATTTAACGATATTCCAGCGGATAATGTCATAACAGTCTGCTGCACATCGCGCTCTATAACCCCATCCGCCGAGATATTTGTGCCGAGCAGATAACATTCAACCTTTGCTGGGATTCCGCGATAAATATTTGCCTCGAAATCATCTGGAATGTAGAGCATCGCAAGAGCATCTCCTTGCAATATCAGCCTATAAGCATCAGCCGTAGATTGAACATTGTAAGTAACTGCAACACCAGGCGTTGCATCAATCATATTAACCAATTTATACGATGTTTGCGTGTGGCTGTGATCGACAATCGCAATAGGCAAATCCTCTATCTCGCCTCGGTAAAACATAACGGCAAAGAACAGCACCATTGCAACGGGAATTACAATCAGTACAGCCATATAAAGTCGATCGCGAGCTACCTCAAGTATTTCGCGTTTAAATGATGATAATATACTGTTAACCAGACTCATATTGCCGATTATATAACATCATTTACAACTACGCTCATCCCGGGTAAAAGGTACTCATTTCGAGGTCTTGCTCTTATCTCAAAGGTTCGTATATCGAATCCACCCCTTGCGCGTGTTGCACTCCAGGTGGCGAAGTCAGCCTCGGCTGATATGTAGTACACCTCAAAATCGCAGCTCGCGCCTAATGCCGGCACATAGCCTTCGAAGTGTGTGCCGATCGAGATACCCCGCATATTATCCTCCTTGATATTAAAAACTGCCCATATATCGCTCAGATCGAGAATTGTCACAACAGGATACCCCGAGGAGATTAGCTCTCCGGGCTCGGCGATGATATTCGATACACGTCCTGCGATGGGAGCGTATACACGTGCATCGCTAAGATATGCCCTAACCTCATCTACTGCGGCCTGCGCCTCGCGAACCTTGGCCGCAACAGCAGCCCGCTGCTCCTTGGTAGCACCATCCTTAGCCATATCGTAAGCAGCCTTGGCAGCCTTAGAGGTCGCATCCATAGCAGCGTAATTGGCCATTGCCTCATCATATTGCTGACGCGGCACTACCCCTTTGTTGTATAGATTCTCAACCCGCGCAAGGCTCTTCTTGGCCAACTCCAGCCCCGCTTCAGCTTTATGCCACAGACTCTTTGCTGCATCAACCTCCTCCCACCTTACGCCACGCTCAACCTCGAGATTCAGAGCCTCAGCGGCAGCCTCCAACGCAGCAGCTTGTCTCAGTTTGGCATCCAACTCGGGCGTGGAAATAGTGTAGAGAAGTTCACCCTTATCCACCCAATCGCCCTCCGAGACAAATAATGAGTCGATTCGCCCGGGGAGTTTTGATGATGCACGATAGGTTTTGCACTCAATAGTACCCTCTATCACATTCCCATTTAATGAATGAATATATCGCCTAACGAAGATACTAATAGTGACAATAATTGCTATAGATAGAATGATATATATCGAATATTTAGCGTTGGTTTTCATAATTTTACGGTGTTTATATAAATACTTTTTCACCTTGTGCAACATAATTTATGAGCGTACCACTTAGCCCCGAAGCCTCGAGTAGTCGCGCCAATGATAGACAATATTCGTATGCCGAATTGAGATATTTAACCTTTGCGGCCGCTACCTCCACATAAGCATCCATAAGCTCTATGGAAGATATTACCCCCTCGCGGAAGCCCTCCGACGCGGAGTGATAGTAGCTTTCTGTCAGGGCTACAGCTCGCTCATTTGCTGCAATATCGAATAGCCTATTTTGAAGCGTATAATACTCTTTATCAACAAGAAGCACAATGTCACTTCGAGCGTTTTCCACCTCATATTTTACACTCTCCGCCTCGCTCCTTGCAGCCTTATAGCGATACTCTTTACCCAGTCCGTCAAAGAGAGGTATTCTCACCCCTATACCCACACTCCACCGCGGCACGATGTCACTAAGTTGATAACTATACAAACTCGCTGCACCCATTGCGACAACCTCGGGTAATAGAGCGGCTCGAGCAAGCTTTACACCTTCATCTGACAGCTGTTTCCCGAGTTTGGTTTCACATAGAATTGGGTTTAGTATATCTGCCATATTACGGTAATAATCAATACTATATATCTGTTTATATAGAAATATTCTACCTACAGGATTGATACTCTGACCAACCAATGCGTTAAGTGCCGACTCTGCAACCTTAACCCTATTCTTGGCCTCCTGCATATCTCGCTCAGCCTCTGCAAGTTTGTACTGCACGTAGACCACCTCGCTATGTGCAATTACACCCTCCTCTTCCATCGCAGTGGCATCGGAGAGGTGTTGCATCATAACACGCACAACCTCCTGTCGGACATTTGCAACGTGGCGCGCCACGATAACACCGTAATATCGCTCCACGAGAGATGTAACAAGCATATTCTCCACTGCATCAAGACTATACGTAGCCATATCTAAAGTAAGTTTTGCTACACGCTTTGCAATATTTATACTTCCACCCATATAAATGGGCATCGTCAAAGTCGCACCAATCATTCCGAACGAACGCCTCTGAAGCGTGTACCGCCAATCTACGGATGTCAACGGGGATAACCCTTCGGCAAGGAGCTGCGCAAGCTCAGAGGTTATAAGCCCACTCGACACACCCTTGTTTATAAATCCGTTCAGTGACTCTGATACTACGCCCTTAGCCCCTCCAAGTTCGACATCTACATCTCTCTGTAGCAGCGTATAACCACCAATCAAATCAATCTTTGGCAGATATAATCCTCGCGTGGCACGTAGCTCGTTATATGCCGCATCCACACCATATTGTTGAGCCTTTACCGAGCTATTATTCTCAAGCATAGCGTTCAACGCTTCGTCGAAACTCATATCCTGCTGCGCACTTAGCGAGGTGAGCGAACATAGAAATATTAACAAGATAAAAACATCTCTCATAGCTACAGATTTTGGTGCTGCACAATCAAATATCGCACCATATTTTGAAAACCTACAGCGATGTTACTTTGGCATATTCCTTGTGTAGTCACGAGGCGAGTATTCACTAAAACTAATTGATTATGAAACAAATTAGATTTTTACTTCTATCTTTTTTGAGCCTCGCGGTTGGTGCTTCTACCCTATCGGCTCAGGTGTTTCTCTATGAGATTGAGGAGTATACACCCACAGTGTATATGATTGCCAAGGGCAAGTCCGAGTGTGAAAATACGCGCCGCAATGTCACTGATGATTTTGCCGATACACACCGCTGCGGCTTCCAGCAATCGCCCAATCCACAGTTTATCTTCACGTCGCACGACAACCGCTTTGCGTTGGGTATAGGCGGTATGGTAAACCTCCGCACGAGCTACGACTTCAAGGGCGCGATGGGCAATATCGACTTCATTCCCTACGATATCCCGATGAAACACAACTATGCCAACAGGCAACGTGTGATGATGGATGCATCCACATCGCGCCTCTTTATCAAGGCCGTCATCAAGAGTGATTTGTTGGGCCGTGTGTTGATCTATAGCGATATGGACTTTCGCGGTGGTGGAGAGTTCTCCTATATCCCTCGTCTGCGTTCGGCATATTTAAATTTCAAGGGCTTTACTATTGGTCGCGATGTTACGACATTCTGTGACCTCGAAGCCGCACCGACAACCATTGACTTCCAAGGTCCTAATGCCTATAACTTTGCATTTAACGAGATGATACGCTACGAGCATAGTTTCCTTCGTAACCATCTATCCGTAGGCGCTGCACTCGAGATGCCATCGGTAAACGGTACCTATGGCGAGCATTTTTCACCTATCTACCAGCGTGTTCCCGATGTAATTGCCTACGTTCAGTATGCGTGGGGTGAGAATCGCTCGAGCCACATCCGCGCTTCGGGTGTTGTGCGCGATATGTATCTTCACAATAACCTCACAGGCGAGAATACCACACAGCTCGGCTGGGGCGTGCAGCTCAGCGGACATATCGACTTTAGCCACTGGGTTGACCTATATATGAATGGTGTATATGGCGAGGGCATCACTCCTTATATCCAGGATCTCTCTGGCTCGCCTTACGACTTTGGCTTCAATCCCGAGAATCCTACAGAGATGCAGACTATGCCTATGTGGGGATGGCAGGCTGCGGCGCAGATCAATCTCTTCCCTGGTCAAGCCTGGCTTGCTGGCGGCTACTCGGAGGTACACCTCGAGAAGCACAATGGCTACCTCTCAAGCGATCAATATCGCAAGGGCCAGTATCTGTTTGTCAACGCCTTCTGCAAGGCAACGCAGAATCTCACCTTTGCCTTGGAGTATCTTCACGGCACGCGCGAAAATATGGATGGCGCGAAGAGTCACGCAAATCGCATAAGCATTATGGCACAATATAACTTCTAAGTCTGTTTTGGTGTTGTCTAACCCTGGTTATACATCAGCCTAAAAGAGAGGGTGTCCACAAAACTTGTTGGACATCCTCATATTTTTTCCTATTTTTGCGTACCAGATGTTACAATTTTCGAAGTTGTACGTTCTATAGGTAAAGAAACAAAAACACAGGATAAGGATTTGGCTACCGAAACAGAATATATATCACTTGTAGAGCGACTCAAGGATACGGTCTTTAGGTTGGCGCGAAGCATACTCACAGACACACACCTCGCCGAGGATGTCACGCAGGATGTCTTTGCAAGGGTCTGGCAGCAACGCAATACGGTACTTCACAGCGACTACCCCAGAGCATACGTCTGTCGCATAGCGCATAACCTTGCCATAGATCGCCTTCGACATCGCGAACGAGAACGCAGCTTTGCGATTGAGGAGATGGCGACAACTCACCAAAGCTGTGAAGATGTGGAGAGGTTGGATATGGTGACACTGACAAAGAGGTTTATAAGTGAACTTCCCGAGAAGCAGCGCACGACGATACACCTCCGCGATGTAGAGGGTTACGAATTGGAGGAGATTGCCCGAATCCTCGAAGCCGATGAGGCGAGTGTGAGAGTAAACCTCTCGAGGGCAAGAAAGAGAGTAAAAGGGCAACTTTTAAACGCGATAAACTATGGAGTGGAATAGAGTACAATTGCTATATGATAAGTATCTCGAGGGTGAGACATCTCTTGCCGAGGAGCGTGAACTTTATGCCCTGCTCTCCGCAACTGATACACTACCAAAGGAGTATCAAGCTATTAAAGCTATGCTTGAGATGTCGCACGAAACATCGCTGGATAGATGTGTTATAGATATCAAACATAGCGAGCCAAAGAGGAGTGTATGGCGAAGTATTACATTGCGACGCATCGCGGGTGTGGCTGCTGTTGTGGGGCTCATTCTTGGCGTAACGATAACGTCAATAACTACCACCCAACCCTCGGCAATCGAGGAGTATGAGATTGTATGCCACATCAATGGTTCGATGATTAGCGACCAACTGGTGGCGCAGGCAGAAGCACAGCGAATACTCGGTGGCGTATCGCGAAATATGAATACCGCAAAAGAGCGTATCAACAACATTACAAAACTAACATCAAACAAATAACCATTATGAAACGACTTACATTATTATTTACCCTACTCCTTGCTGCAACAACACTCCACGCACAGGTCACCGATAGCTTGGATCACGAGCAGGTGATATATCTCGATAGCCGCAGAGGAAATTCGATATCTTCATCCGACAACGGAGGTCTCTCGTTGATGCTCAATGGTATGCGCTTCGAGATTGGCAATAAGCAAGAGGAGGCGGATAGCGTATGTTACTATAAGAAAAATGCTGACGGCTCGATGGAGCTTCTCTCACGCGAGGAGCTCGCCATTGCAGCATACAACTCTAACATAGAGATTATAAACGCCAATAAAAAGAGGAGTAGCAATAAGGCGCACTTTGGTCTCCTCGGCATTGGCGCACCGAGCTACAACCACTTCTCGATCGTAGAGATAGGCTCGAATATGTTCACAGGTCTTAACTACGACGGATATAGCGCCGAGGAGGCAAAGAATCTGACTTTCAGTACCCGCAAGGCTGTATGCGTAACCTTGAACGTTGCCGAACTGAATGTACCTCTCACTCCAAACCACGCCTTAGCAGCATCTATGGCCTTTGGTTTTACCTGGGAGAACTACACCATTGCTGGCAACTACACTTTGGAGTATCGCGATGGTATGATGCGTCCACTCGCGGTGGACGCCAACCTCAAGAAGTCGAAGATGGAGGCATCCTATTTCCACGTGCCGATTACTCTCGACTGGAACATAAAGAGCGACTTCTTCATCTCGGCAGGCGTAAACCTCGACATCCTTATGGAGTCGCACCTCAAGTATAAGTTCCCAAAGACTAAGATCAAGGATGAGATTACCTTAAACCCATTTCAGTTTGGTGTTACAGCACGTATGGGATGGAGACGCATCTATGTCTTTGCAAACTACGCCTTCAGCGAGATGTTTCAGCGCGGCACAGGCCCCGAGGCTAATCGTTTCTCGGTAGGTATGGGTATCGGATTCTAAACCATTACATAATATGAAACGACTTATAATATTGATAATGTTGCTTCTACCGCTAAGCAGTATAGCACAAGAGATAACCTTCACTGATATTATGTCGGAGTACTCATCCAAGGAGGGGTGTACGACAATGCGAATCGGAAATAGTCTCTTTAGGTCGATGGAGATAGATATTGATGCCGATAGTATGTATATCATATCGGTGGAAAACCACTCGCTGATTCCGCACTTCAAAGCCCAGATCGAGACTCTCGCAACCTCTATGGAGGTTCTGATGAGCGTAAACCATAGCAGCGAGAGTGTCAATATATATCAGCTCAAAAACGATGGGCAAATCAAAGAGATTCTTATCGTGACAAGCGAGAAGGATGTATGTGCAGCTATATATATCATCGGCACAAATTTGGTGCTGAATCAGATAGATTCGCTTATAAATTTGTTCTAAAGTTAGTCGTCTAACATAGTGGAGGGTGCCCGACACATTTTGCGGACACCCTCCTCTCTTTTAAGAAGTTGTATAACAAGAGTTAGTTTTAGGCGCACGAAGCACGAAAAAGCGGAGTTTACTAATCGTAAATGAGCATTTTGAGTGCAAGTGCAACACCAAAATAACCTTGTTAGACGGCTTCTTTTTTAATAATTATCTGCCATAGGCTCAAAATACCTCTGCTCGTGTTCACACGAAGGACAAAGCTTCGGAGCTTTGGAGGCCTTGACAATATATCCGCAGTTGCGACACTGCCACACTATCTCACCATCGCGACGGAAGAAATCGCCATCGGCCAATCTGCTGAGCAGCTTCAGGTATCGACGTTCGTGCTCCTTCTCCACCTCCGCCACGTGCTTGAACGTGAGTGCCACCTTCTGAAAACCCTCGGCGTGCGCAGTCTCGGCAAACGAGGCATAGAGATTCGCCCACTCATCGTGTTCGCCCTCTGCTGCGGCAATAAGATTATCCGCGGTCGTGGAGATTATACCTGCAGGATAGGATGCGTTGTGAATGGTAGCCATACCTCCCTCGAGATATTTGAAGAAGCGCTTGGCGTGTTCCATCTCCTGCTCGGCAGTAGTAAGGAATACCGCTGCAATCTGCTCATAGCCATCCTTTTTCGCCTGCTTCGCGAAGAATGTATAGCGGTTACGCGCCTGACTCTCACCCGCAAAGGCCTTCAATAAATTCTCCTCGGTAAGTGTGCCCTTAAGTCTATCTTTCATAATTATCAATGTTTTAAGATTCATATTGGAACAGTGCAAAATGAGAGCCAAATATTATATATTTGCGAATTAATGGAAATATTGTTATCTTTGCACGATATGGACGAAAAAATCAAAAACTAACTATATATGGCAGACGAGAAAATTATTTTTTCGATGGTTGGTGTGAGCAAGGTGCTTAACAACAACAAGAAGATTTTGAACAACATCTACCTGTCGTTCTTCTATGGCGCAAAGATCGGTATCATCGGTCTTAACGGTTCGGGTAAGTCTACCCTTATGAAGATCATCGCAGGTATCGACAAGAGCTACCAGGGCGAGGTGGTGTTCTCGCCAGGCTACAGCGTGGGCTACCTCGAGCAGGAGCCACAGCTTGACCCTACCAAGACCGTTAAGGAGATCGTGGAGGAGGGTGCAGCTGCTACCGTAGCACTCTTGAAGGAGTACGAGGATATCAATATGAAGCTCTGCGAGCCTATGGACGACGACGAGATGGCTCGTCTTGTGGAGCGTCAGGGTGAGCTTTATGAGATGATCGACCACGTAAACGGTTGGGAGTTGGATAGCGTTTTGGAGCGCGCTATGGATGCGTTGCGATGCCCAGATCCTGATCAGAACGTAAGCGTTTTGTCGGGTGGTGAGCGTCGCCGTGTGGCGTTGTGTCGCTTGTTGTTGCAGCAGCCTGATGTGTTGCTTCTCGATGAGCCTACCAACCACCTCGATGCCGAGAGTATCGACTGGTTGGAGCAGCACCTCCAGCAGTATAAGGGTACGGTTATCGCCGTAACCCACGACCGTTACTTCCTCGACAACGTAGCAGGTTGGATCTTGGAGCTTGACCGCGGTGAGGGTATTCCTTGGAAGGGTAACTACTCTGGCTGGTTGGAGCAGAAGACTCAGCGTATGGCTATGGAGGAGAAGCAGGAGAGCAAGCGTCGCAAGACCCTCGAGCGCGAGTTGGAGTGGGTACGTATGTCACCATCGGGCCGTCACGCCAAGTCAAAGGCTCGTCTCTCGGCTTACGATAAGATGATGAACGCCGACACAAAGGAGCGCGAGGAGAAGCTCGAGATCTACATCCCTAACGGTCCACGTTTGGGTGATCTCGTTATCGAGGCTCAGGGCGTTACCAAGGCCTTCGGCGACAGAGTGTTGTACGAAAACCTCGAGTTCTCGTTGCCACCAGCAGGTATCGTAGGTGTTATCGGTGCTAACGGTACTGGTAAGACTACCTTGTTCCGTATGATTATGGGCTTGGAGGAGCCTACATCGGGTAGCTTCCGCGTAGGTCCTACCGTGAAGCTTGCGTACGTAGACCAGCAGCATAAGTCTATCGACCCTGAGAAGACCGTATACGAGGTTATCTCTCAGAACTCAGACCTTATCCAGCTCGGTAACCGTCAGGTTCCAGCACGTGCATACGTAGGTCGCTTCAACTTCAACGGCGCAGACCAGGAGAAGAAGTGCGGCGTGTTGTCGGGTGGTGAGCGTAACCGTCTCCACCTCGCCCTTGCACTCAAGGAGCAGGGCAACGTGTTGCTCCTCGATGAGCCTACCAACGATATCGACGTTAACACACTTCGTGCGTTGGAGGAGGGTCTCGAGAACTTCGCAGGATGTGCTGTGGTTATCTCGCACGACCGTTGGTTCTTGGATCGTATTGCCACCCACATCCTCTCATTTGAGGGCGACTCTAAGGTGGTATTCTACGAGGGTACATACTCGGAGTATGAGGCGTGGAAGAAGGCTCAGGGTGAGGATACAACCCCTAAGCGCGTGAAGTATAAGAAGTTGTTGGCAGAGCAGTAGAATTTCAGTAGACTATGGCACAGAAACCATCTATTCCAAAGGGTACGCGCGACTTCTCGCCAGAGGAGATGATGCGCCGCACCTATATATTCGATACCATTAAGAGTGTATTCCGCCTCTTTGGCTATGCTCCACTCGAGACTCCATCTATGGAGAACCTCTCTACCCTACTGGGCAAATATGGCGACGAGGGCGATAAGCTTCTCTTCAAGATTTTGAACTCTGGTGACTACGGCGCAAAGCTCTCGGAGGAGGAGCTGCGCCAGGCTTCGAAGATCTCGGAGAAGGGTCTTCGTTACGACCTCACCGTTCCTTTTGCTCGCTACGTGGTGCAGCACCAGAACGAGATTGTATTCCCATTCAAGCGCTACCAGATTCAGCCTGTATGGCGTGCCGACCGTCCTCAGAAGGGTCGTTATCGTGAGTTCTACCAGTGCGATGTGGATGTCATCGGCTCTAAGTCACTCCTTTCGGAGGTGGAGTTGGTGGATATCGTAGCACGAGTATTCTCGAAGCTCGGCATCTCGGTAACGCTCAAGATGAACAACCGCAAAATATTGTTCGGTATTGCTGAGTCGATTGGTCACGCAGATAAGATGATCGACATCACCGTTGCTATCGACAAACTCGACAAAATCGGTTTGGACAACGTGAAGGCTGAGTTGCGCGAGCGCGGCATCGACGATGAGGCTATCGCCAAGCTTCAACCAATCCTTGAGCTTAGCGGCACTAATGCCGAGAAACTCTATAAGTTGGAGTCGGTTATCGGTGCGTCGGAGACAGGTATGCTCGGCATCGAGGAGATGCGCACTATCTTCGAGGGTATCGAGAAGCTCGGCATCAACCTTACACCTGAGCTCGACCTCTCACTCGCTCGCGGCTTGAACTACTACACCGGTGCTATTTTCGAGGTTAAGGCTAACGACTATCAGATTGGCTCTATCTCGGGTGGTGGACGTTACGACGACCTCACCGGCATCTTCGGAATGCCAGGTATGTCGGGCGTAGGTATCTCGTTCGGTGCAGACCGTATTTATGACGTTATGCTCGGCCTAAGCCTCTTCCCCGAGGAGTTGGCCTGCTCAACAAAGGTTCTCTTCATCAATCTCGGCAAGGCTGAGGAGGAGGCCTCGATGCGCCTTATCTCGAAGTTGCGCGACAACAATGTAGCTGCGGAGATATACCCCGAGTCGGCAAAGATGAAGAAGCAGATGGAGTATGCCAACCGTCGCGGCATCCCATACGTTGTCATCATCGGTTCGGAGGAGTTGGAGCGCGGTGTAGCGACCCTCAAGGATATGCGCTCGGGAGAGCAGCGCGAGGTAACTTTCGAGGAGTTGCCAACAGCAATTTAAGCGGCATACCACAAAATCAATAGCGGAGAGAATGTTATATTTTGCTCCGCTATTGGTTTATATAACAGAGTGTAAACCTCATAATATGAAACGATTAGTCTTACTTCTACTCTCGGTATTAGGCGCACACCTCTGCGCCTCGGCACAGCTTACGGAACTGCAACAGATACAGAAACTAAACTTAGTGTATCAGCAGATTCGCAACAACTATGTCGACGATGTGTCCCTCGAGCCATTAGTAGAGGAGGCTATTCGCGCTACACTCAAGGAGCTTGACCCGCACTCGCAATACCTCACCAAGGAGGAGATGACTGAGACACGCGAGCGACTCCGTGAGCCTGATGCTATAACCAGCTCTCAGCGCAGTGGCGACATTGGATACATAGCCGTTTCGAGATTCTCGAAGCCTCTTGCCGCAGAGTTTTATAAGGCGTACCGCGCCCTCGGAGATATCGAGAGCTTGGTTGTCGACCTGCGCGACAATGGCGGCGGCGCAATAACATCGGCCATAGATCTCACGTCGCTATTTCTACACAAGGGAGATGTCATAGTGTCGACAGAGGGGCGTAACACCAACGCTATATATGATACGAAGCATGATGGCAAGCTGTGTGATATTCCCGTTATTGTGCTTATAAACGAGAATAGTGCCTCGGCAAGCGAGATCTTCGCAGGTGCTATTCAGGATCACGATCGTGGTGTTGTCGTAGGTCGCACAAGCTTTGGCAAGGGTCTTGTGCAGCGACTCATAAACCTAAAGGATGGCTCGGGCGTGACAATCACCGTGGCACGCTACAAGACACCCTCGGGGCGAGTAATTCAGCGTCCGTACCAGATGGGGCGCAGTGATGATTATCAGCGTGATACTATGCGTTATCAGCATCCTGACTCTATACGCCACGACGATGCACCCATCTTCAAAACCCTAAAACTGGGACGCGAGGTGTATGGTGGCGGAGGCATAACACCCGACATATATATCGAGAGTGACACCATAGCACTCACCAAAGATGCGATAGATAGGTGGTTAGAGGTTATCTCGCCACGCTAAGTTTATCCAAGCGCCGTTTTTTGCATCATTACCCCAAAAATAAACCCCTCGGAACCGCACAGATTCCGAGGGGTTATCGTTTGCATTAGGGTACTACCCTATTGCCCACTACAAAAGAGCGTCGATCTTAGCCTTGAGCTGCTCCTTGTCTGCAGTACCTACGTGCTTGTCAACCTGAGCACCATCCTTGAAGAAGAGGATAGTAGGCACGTTGCGAACGCGGTGCTGTGCTGCGATCTCATCGCCATCCTCACCTACATCACACTTGCAGATGATAACCTTACCATCATACTCCTCAGCAAGCTCGTCGATGATAGGGCTTACCATACGGCAAGGACCACACCAAGTTGCCCAGAAATCAATTACTACAGGCAAACCCTTGCCCATTACCTCGTCAAAGTTCTCGTTGTTTAGTTTAAGTGCCATAATTGTAAAAATTTTATATGTTTATAAAATAGTTGAATTCATTTTTAATCAAGAAGTTCATAAAATCGCTGCTCGTAGCGACACGATACTTCTTGGAGTTAAGCTTAATCTTGACATCGTTTTGGTGGTCATATATCGTAAACTCCAAAACCGTCTTGCCGGGATTAGCCTCAATATGCTGCACGAGCATCTGCGTGAGGGTCGAACACACCTCGTTTATCTCCAACTCGATGCGAATCTTCGAGACATTCTCGGCAACCTCCGCAAGATGCTGGATCGACTGAATCTTATACACCAACTCGCCCTCCTTGCCAAATCGAGGCTGCACGCGACCTCTGATAAATAGGAAGTTATCCATCTCGATGAATATGCCAAATTGCTCAAACTCCTTACTCCAGAGTGTAAACTCGTGGTGGGTATTGTAATCCTCGAGGACGAAACGTGCATAGCGACGACCATCCTTGGTTGTGAGGGGTGTAACGGATGTAATGATACCCGCAACCGACAACTCCTTGCCATTGAGCAGCGTAAGCTCATCCAAATCACCAAGCTCCACCTGACACATCTTCGAGAGAATAAAATCGAAGCGGTCGAGGGGATGTCCCGAAAGGTAGAGGCCGATAACCTCCTTCTCCTTGTTCAGAACCGCGATATTACTCCAATCCTCCGCCGCGGGAACACGTGGCGGTGGAACATCCGATCCGCTGTCGCTAAACATACCGAAGAGGCTCTGCTGCGCATTGTTCTTATCCGACTGCACACGCTGTCCGTAGCGCACCAGCATATCGAGGAACTGAGCGTTGTTGTTATTAGCATCCACAGCAAAGAATCGCGAGCGATTGAAGTCGATAATCGAGTCGAAACCTCCAGCAAATGCGATGCTCTCGAGAGATTTGCGGTTGACAACCGAGAAGTTTACACGCTCCATAAAGTCGTAGATAGACTTATATGGGCCATTCTTCAGACGCTCGTTGACAATAGACTCTGATGCCGCCTCACCAACACCCTTGATAGCTGCGAGACCAAAACGAATATCACCGCTCTTGGATGTCGAGAACTTAATCATAGAGGCGTTTACGTCGGGACCGAGAACGGAGATACCCATACTCTTACACTCCGACATATATACCGTCACCTGCTTGATATCGTTCAGGTTGCGGCTGAGCACCGTCGCCATATACTCCGAAGGGTAGTGAGCCTTGATATATGCAGTCTGGTACGCCACCCACGAGTAGCACGTTGCGTGCGACTTGTTGAAGGCATACGATGCAAACTTCTCCCAGTCTGCCCAAATCTTCTCCAGCACCTTCTCGTCGTGACCGTTGGAGATTCCGCCCTCGATAAACTTAGGCTTCAGCTCATCCAGCTTCGACTTGATCTTCTTACCCATCGCCTTACGCAGCGTATCCGACTCGCCTCGCGTAAAGTTACCCAACAGACGCGACAGCAACATCACCTGCTCCTGATAAACAGTGATACCGTAGGTATCCTTCAAGTAACGCTCCATAATCGGGATATCGTAGACAATAGGCTTGCGCCCGTGCTTACGATCGATGAAGTCGGGGATGTAGTCCATAGGTCCCGGACGGTAGAGGGCATTCATCGCGATAAGATCCTCAAAAGTAGAGGGCTGCAACTCGCGAAGATATTTCTGCATACCTGGCGACTCAAACTGGAACGTACCAATAGTACCTCCCGCGCAATAGAGTTCGTATGTCTTTCTATCGTCGATAGGGATATTGTCGATATCTATCTCCACGCCGTGGGTCTGCTTCACATTCTCCACGGCATCTTTGATGATGGACAAGGTCTTCAGACCGAGGAAGTCCATCTTAATAAGACCCGTATCCTCAATCACAGAGCCCTCATACTGCGTAACAAGCATATTTTCGCCCGTCTCCTTATCCACCGCAGTACTTACAGGTACCCAGTCGGTGATATCATCGCGGCAGATGATAGTGCCGCAGGCGTGAACACCCGTACCTCGCACGTTACCCTCAAGCATCTTGGCATACTTGATGGTATCGCGCATCACAGGGTCGTTGGACTCCTCCGCCTCCTTAAGCTCTGGAACTGCCATAATGGCATTACGGAGATTGATCTTGAGGAGCTTATCATGGTCATTAGGATCGGGAATACGCTCTGGAATCCACTTACACAGCTGGTTGGCTTGCGCAAGAGGGAGCTTCTGCACACGTGCGACATCCTTCAGAGCCATCTTCGTGGCCATAGTGCCGTAGGTGATGATGTGCGCCACCTTCTCCTTACCATACTTCTGTGTCACCCAGTTGAGCACCCTGCCTCGGCCGTCATCGTCAAAGTCGATATCGATATCTGGCAACGAGATACGGTCGGGATTGAGGAATCGCTCGAAAAGCAAGTCATATTTAATAGGGTCTATCTGCGTGATACCCAAGCAGTAGGCCACCGCAGAACCTGCGGCAGAACCACGACCTGGACCGACCGAGACATCGAGCTCCTCGCGGGCAGCACGTATGAAGTCCTGGACAATAAGGAAGTAGCCCGGGAAACCCATCGTCTTCATAATGTGCAACTCGAACTTCAGACGTGTAGTAGTCTCCTCGTCAAGCACTTCGCCATAACGCTTATGCGCGCCATCCATAGCCAATTTGGCGAGGTAATCTGCCTCAAGCTTTATACGATATAGCTTGTCGTAACCACCTAATTTCTCGATCTTTTTCTTGGCATCCTCCTCTGACATCACCACGTTTCCATTCTCGTCGCGCGTAAACTCATCGAAGAGATTCTGCTCCGTAAGCGTGGCGCGATAGCCCTCCTCCGTGCCAAACTCCTCGGGGATGGCAAAGGTTGGCATAATAGGTGCGTGGTCGATGCTGTAACCCTCAATCTTGTTACATATCTCCACGGTGTTATCCAACGCCTCGGGGATATAGTCGAATATGGCGTTCATCTCCGCCGTAGTCTTCATCCACTCCTGCTTGGTGTAGAGCATACGCTTTGGGTCGTCGAAATCCTTGCTTGTACCGAGGCATATCAGTCGGTCGTGAGCCTCGGCGTGCTCCTCATCCACAAAGTGAACATCATTTGTACACACTAACTTAACACCTAACTCTCGAGATAGCTTTATAAGCTGCTCATTGACAGCCTCCTGAATCTTATATGTCTCGTGATTAGCACGCTCAACGGTCGCCTTATGGAGCTGCAACTCGAGGTAGTAGTCATCGCCAAAAATGCTCTTATGCCACAGAATCGCCTCGCGAGCCTGGTCGATATTTCCCGCGCGTATATGTCGTGGAATCTCGCCACCGATACACGCCGAGCAGCAGATTATACCCTCGTGGTACTTCTCTAACTCCGTACGATCGGTACGCGGACGTCCATAAAAACCCTCGGTGTATGCCTTCGAGACAATCTTGATAAGGTTCTTATAGCCTGTCATATTCTTCGCCAGAAGAATCAAGTGGTAGCCACTGTAGTCGCCCATCGCCTTCTCGCGATACTGCAAGCCGCGGCGTGCCACATAGACCTCGCAACCGATAATACCCTTGAAATCAGCCTTTGGAATAGCATCCAATTCGGCACGTGTCTTGGCAAGCGTAGCCTGCTCATCCTCACCCTTCTCGACATCCGAAGCAGTGCCATTTTCGAGCTTCTCGAGGAGTGATTTGAGGGCCTTGATCTTATCTTTTCGCGCACCATTCTTCTTCTTTACATAGTTGAAGAACTCCTTGACACCGAACATATTGCCGTGGTCGGTAAGCGCGATACCGGGCATACCGTCTGCAATAGCCTTATCGACAAGCTTTGTGATGCTTGCCTGGCCATCCAGCAGCGAGTACTGGCTATGAACGTGAAGGTGTACAAATGGTCGCATAAACAATTCGATATTTATCAGCGTACAAATATAGGCATATTTTTTGGAAAATATAAGGGTAAAAGTATTGTATTTGTTGATAAATTTTCCTAACTTTACATTTGAATAACTCTTAATAGTTTTTATTATGGATGCAACAACCTCTACACTGGTTGTCATCGAGACGTATGACAATCCTATGCGTGCAGAAATTGCCAAGTCTATTCTTGAGAGTGCAGGTATTTTTTGTACGTTGAATGATGAGTATATCTCGGTAATATACTCTACGGGAGCCTTCCCGATGCGGCTTATGGTGCGTAGCGAGGATGCCGAAAGCGCACTGCAACTTTTAAGAACCGAAAACTATTAGCCCCCACATATAGTTTTGCTTACGAAAATGGGCCTATCCAATAATCATACTGGATAAGCCCATTTTCATTATATAATCTCTTTCAGCCTCTGTCTACTCAATACCCAACTCTCGCTGCCATATATGCCACGATGCTATGGCCTGAGTCTGAAGCATAAGAATGCCATTCATAGTATTCGCTCCCTGAGCCTCACCACGCTTCAGAAACTCCGAGGTAACAGGATTGTAGACCAAGTCGAAGAGCTGATGCTGAGCACCAAGTGCCGAGTAATCCAACATAGGAGCCTCCTCGATATTTGGAGCTGTACCCACTGGCGTTGCATTGATAATAAGGAGATGAATACCAACGATATCTGCATCGAGCTGCTCGTATGTAAGATCACCCCTATCCGCATCACGCGACACCACCTTATACTCCACACCCATTCTCTTCAGAACATACTGCACAGCCTTCGATGCACCTCCCGTACCAAGCACCAACGCCTTGGTATTTTCGTCCACGCTCAGCCATCCCAATGATGCCTCGATACCCTTAACATCGGTATTATAGCCGACGGTTTTGCCGTCACGTACAACGACACAGTTTACCGCGCCAACCGCCTTGGCCTCGGCAGAGAGCTCGTCGAGGTAGGGAATAATACTCTCCTTATATGGTATCGTGACATTGAAGCCGCAAAGCCCATTCTTAGCAATCACACTATTAATAGTCGAGATATCCTCGATCTCAATAAGCGAGTAATCTGCAGCACGCTGCTCAGCCTCAAACTTCGCAGTGAAGAAGTTACGAGAGAAGGAGTGCGCAAGGGTGCGTCCTATAAGTCCGAAATATAACATAATCTGATTTTTTGAGATAAATTATTACGCCTCGCCGCCACCAAAGAGCCACAATGCAAGCGTTGTAAAACCAATCAACAACACAGCGAACAGCGTCGCCAACAGGTTGAAATACTTATCTATGAAGCTCTTAATCGGCGCTCCGAATCTCCATATAAGCCACGCGATAAGGAAGAAACGCATACCTCGCGACACCACAGAGGCGATGATAAACATCGCGAAATTGATATGGAACATACCGCCAGCGATGGTAAAGAGCTTAAACGGAAGCGGCGTGAAGCCTGCCGTAAAGACAATCCAGAAGTTGAACCTATCGTAGAGCGAACCTACATTATTGAAACTCTCGACACTGAAGACGTGGTTATAAAAGAAGTCCGCAATCACCGTAGCATCACCCGAAGGTGTTGTCCAAAGATAGTAGCCTATGCAATAGCCGAGCGCAGCGCCTAACACCGAACCTACGAGGCACAGCGTAGCGAAGCGAAACGATCTCTTCGTAGCACCCAAGCAGAGTGCGATAAGTAGAATATCGGGCGGCAGAGGAAACCAGCTCGCCTCGAAAAGTGCTATAACAAAGAGAGCAAGCCAACCCCAGCGGCTATCGCTCCACGAAAGTACCCAGTTATAAAGACGTCTTACCATATCTAAAAATAATGAGCGACAAATGTACAATAATTACTCGAAACCTACAACAATACCACCACCAATAACCAAATTATCGCGATAGAAAACCAAAGGTTGACCCTTTGCCGGGGCGTATGCCGCATCAGGAGATGTGATTACATAACTGTCATTCCACCTCTCTACCTTCACAGGCTGCTGGGGATTAACACCTATGCCGCGTATCTTTATCGTAACATCATCCGACGAGAGCAACTCTCGCTCATCCACAATATTACAATCGTTTATATAGAGTTTATGTTTATATAGCGAAGTCGCCGCGCCAACGATCAGATGATTCTTTGTGGCATCTATATCCACCACACGCCAGCCATCTCTCAACCCCTCGCCGCGCTTCTGACCTATGGTATATCGCGCTATGCCGTTATGCCTACCACATAGCTCGCCACGCTCATTGACGATATCTCCCGCAGCCATTGCCACTCCGCGACTCTCGAGAAACTCGGCATAGGGTTGCCCAGCAAGAAAACAGATACCCATACTCTCGCTCTTATCCTTAAACTGCTCCTTAACCTCGCGCTTGAGTAGCTGCCCCATCGGTGTCAGCGCGCGACGAAGAGCCTCCTGTGATAGTCCCCAGAGATAGTACGACTGATCTTTTGCGGAGTCTACACCCTGCGCCACGTAGTAGCGTCCGTCACGTTGCTCAACATTAAAGTAGTGTCCCGTAGCGATATATTGGATACCGAGACGTTCCGCCTCCTCGAGAAGAATCTGCCACTTTATGAGGGTGTTGCAGCGCGTGCAAGGTGCGGGGGTGCGGCCAGAGGCATATTCGCGGCAGAAGTAGTCGATAATATCTCGCTCGAAACGCTCACGACCCTCATAAAGATACCACTCTATACCTATCTCCGCGGCACGGTTCTGTGCGCGTTCCACAGCCTTAGAGTCGAGCATAGTGTCGATGGTCAATGCCACCACACGATACCCCTCACTTTTCAGCTTCTCCGCCGCCGTGGTGCTATCTATGCCACCGCTAAACCCCAATAATACACTCTTCATAGGCTATAGAAACGTTATCTTTACAGCTATTATTTTATACGTGATTACATTTTTTTGAGGCTTTGTCATTGACACACCTCGCAGTTGAGCGTTATCCCCCCTCCTTGTATTATATTAGGAGGCTGCCCGATGAGCAACCTCCCAAATATATTTTCTATTATTCTATTACAATTTCTCGAACTCCTCGTCGATAGAGGTCTCGGGCTTAGCCTCGAAATACTCAGGCTTGTGCTCCTTTACGAAATCGACCATCTCCGTAAGACCCTCGGCGAACTTAGCGAAATCCTCCTTATAGAGATAGATCTGGTTGCGTGAGAATGATGCCGAGCCATCGGGATTCATCTTCTTGCGCGACTCGGTGATGGTTATGAAGTAATCGTCTCCTCGCGTAGCCTTCACATCGATGAAATATGTACGCTTACCTGCTCGCACTGCCTTTGAGCAGATATGTTCGCCACGATCATCGCCATCGTGGCGAGAAAAGAAGTCTGATGTCATAGTTGTAGTTTTATGGTTTCAATTTGGGTTTGTAACAATTGTATTACGAAGATACGACTTTTTTTATGAATGACCAAATTTTGAAGAAAAAAGTTACTCCGACGCAACCTCGCCAGCATCATCTACTTGTCGCACTCTTCGCCACCTCTACATCCGCACAACGCTTGCCATATCGCGCTATAAAGGTCACAAATCGCACCAATCCAGCAAGCACCACCACCGCACTAACGGCATAGATTAGGATGTAGTTGGTTTTGCTGTCCACAAGCTCCAAAAGCGACTGCTCGTTGTATGATAATACAATAAGAGCATAGGCCAAGGCATTGTTGCACACGTGAAGGATTATAGGCGCAATAATCGACCTTGTGCGAAGGTAGACAAAACCAAACAAGAAGCCCAATGGTATGCAAGATACAAATACAGCAAGTTCGAAATGCAACACACCAAAAATCAGCGACGACAGCAGTACAGATAGCGTGGGTGATACACTGACATTCAAGATATTATACAGCTTGCCACGAAATAGTATCTCCTCGAATATAGGAGCTATGATAGTTACGGTAAGCAGCGTCCAGACGCTATCATTATACGCGCTATTATCCACTGACATAACCTCTTTGAGAGGCGACAAAACGACGCTCAACGCCACCACAAAGATAACTCCCGCAAGGGTTATTACTGGATTGAAACCCGCGATAGACTTCATCACCGACCTTGGCGCAGGCTTGATGCGCGATGTATATAACTTAACCGCAATAAAGGTCAGTACCATTGACAAGGTGTAACCCACAAACAGCTGCAGCGACGCGTCGTCGGAGTGTGGCATAACAGCCGCAACAACACCCGCCACAATCTGCATAGCGACAAATATAATGGCAAAAACCGCAAGACGTATAATCGTATCAGCAAATTTCTTCATATCGGAAAAACCCTTATTGTGAGTCTCATAAAACAAATTTCAAACAAAGATAGGAAATTTTCGAAAAACAAGAGTTAAAAATAGAAGAAAATTACTACTTTTGCAAGAATTATTTTTTCTTTGAAAACGAAACGAAAAGTATAGATGGCAAAAGTTGTTGCATTAGCAAATCAAAAGGGCGGCGTGGGCAAGACCACAACCGCGATAAACCTCGCTGCATCGGTGGCACTCCTCGGTAAAAAGGTGCTTCTCATTGATGCCGACCCACAGGCAAACGCCACATCGGGACTCGGCTTCAGCATCGACCTTCCGGGTATTTACGAGTGTATCGTGGGCGATAGTGAGGCAAAGGATGTCATCCTCCACTCCGAGGATATTAAGAAGCTATGGCTCTTGCCATCATCTATAAATTTGGTAGCAGCCGACACCGAACTCTCGACAATGGAGAATGCACACCACATCATCAAGGGTATCGTCGATTCGGTGCGCGAGGCATACGACTACATATTCATTGACTGTTCGCCATCGCTTGGTTTCACCACCGTGAACATCCTCACCGCTGCCGACTCGGTTTTGGTACCAGTGCAGTGCGAGTATTTGGCATTGGAGGGACTTAGCAAACTGCTCAATACCATCAAGATGGTTAAGAGTCGCTTGAATCCCGCCCTTGCAATCGAGGGTTTCGTGCTTACGATGTATATGCGCAACAGACTTAACAACCAGGTAGTAAGCGAGGTTCGCGAGCACTTTGGCGAGTTGGCATACGAGACCATCATACAGCGTAACATCCGTCTCGGCGAGGCTCCGTCACACGGCAAGCCAGTGATGCTCTACGACGCCGCGGCATCAGGCTCGGTAAACTACCTAAACCTTGCACGTGAGTTTTTGAAGCGAAACAAAAAGAAGTAATCTTAGAGAGTATGACAGCACAGAAGAAGAGAGGCTTGGGACGTGGTCTGGATGCGCTATTCGGTCCTACAAACCCCACACAGCAATCTACACCTATGTCCGAAATGGCGGAGGTGGCAATATCAGATATCATCCCTAACCCTTTGCAGCCACGTCGCGACTTCGACGACGAGACACTACAGGAGTTGGCGACATCCATCGCAGAGTTGGGCGTTATCCAGCCTATTACGCTTAAGCGCCAAGCGGGTGGCAAATATATAATTATCAGCGGCGAGCGTCGTTGGCGTGCCTCGCAGATCGCAGGACTCGAGACGCTGCCTGCTTATATTCGCGATGTCGACGACGAGGATCTGCACGCTATGGCTCTTGTTGAGAATATCCAGCGCGAGAATCTAAATGCCATAGAGATAGCACTCGGTATGCAGCGCCTTGTGGAGGAGTGTGGCCTCACACAGGAGGCTATGGCACAGAAGGTGGGCAAGAAGCGCTCTACGGTATCTAACTATATGCGTCTTTTGAGCCTACCATCTGAGGTTCAGCTCGCACTTAAAGAGGGCATCATCTCTATGGGTCACGCCAAAGCTATTGCGGGTCTCGACCACGCACTTCAGGTTAAGGCCCTCAAGAAGTGTGTAAAGAGATCTCTCTCGGTTCGTCAGGCTGAGGAGTTGGCGCGCAAGCTTGTCGACACACCAAAAGGTGTAGCAGCGGAGGATGAGGATTACCCAGAGTCATACTCACGTCTTGTTGTGGAGATGGAGCGCGTGTTGAGCGACAATATCTCTATCAAGCGCACCAAGAGCGGCACGACACGCATCACACTCGAGTGTGCAAGTGATGCCGAGGTGGAGCTTCTCGTGGCAAAACTCAGCAATATAAAATAAATCAACCTTAAGAAACGTTTATCAAATGATGAGTAGGCGAATATACAGATTCTTGGCATTGATGGTGGTTGCTATAGCGGCCATCTGCAGCAGTGCATCTGCTCAGGAGTATAACCGCGAAAGGCTGAGAGGTAATATTCGCACCATCAACCAAGGTGGTCTTGTGCCTATCGATTCGGCCGCCATACTTCGCGAAAAGGCTGCTGCAGCCGCACGACGCGACTCGCTCTACTACAACTATATCGACTCCATAGCCCGCGGTGAGTATGGCAAGTATAACGAAGCTGCCGTGGAAGTTCGCGACTCGATTCGCACAATTATCGCGGAGCGTGTAAGGCGCGACTCGGCCATCGTAATGCGTGGCGACAGCATATCGCCCGACGGCAGACGTATCAAGCTCAACAGACGTGGCGAGGAACGAAAGCCATTCTTCAGCGACTCTATGGGTCTGTCGAAGGTGTGCTGGCTGTCGTTACCCCTTCCCGGATTTGGACAGATATATAATAAGCAGTACTGGAAGCTCGGCATCCTCTACCCTGTAGTGGGTGCATCGGTGGGACTCTTCGCATACGAGAACAAGCAGTACAAACCTCTGAAGAAGCAGTATGATCAGTATCTTATTGACCACGGTTACTTCCGCACCAAGGAGCTCGATGAGATACAGACCAATATGATCAAACATAACACCCGCCAGCAGATATATGCGGGTATCGCCATAGCGTCATACCTCTATTTTATTGGTGATGCGGCGGTAAACTATACCACCAACGATGTGTCGCGCGTGAAGAAGGCAACTACCCTATCAACCATCTTCCCTGGTGCGGGTCAGGTTTTTAATAAAAGCTACTGGCGTGTGCCTATCGTGCTCGGAGGTATAGCTTCGACAATCTATACCATAGACTGGAATAATCGTGGTTATCAGCGTTTCAAGACGGCATATGCTCTACGCGTAGACTACGACAAAAACCCTGAGAAGTACCCACAAGGTGCGGCTGATGAGTTCCGCGGCGCATACTCAGCGACGTTCCTCAAGAACTTGAAGGATAGCTATCGTCGTAATCGCGACCTCTGTATCATCCTTACTGCGGGAGTTTATCTGCTCAACATCCTCGATGCCCACGTCGATGCCCATCTCCAGGATTATGACATCTCCGATGACCTCACGATGAATCTTGAGCCATATTTCGATGTTACGTCTGTCGGCGCACAACCGGTATACGGCGTGAATATGAGCATCAAATTCTAATCCCCTAAACCCAATTATGAAATTACGACATATCTTTTCTATTTTTGTGCTCTTCGCTGCGCTGATGTTTGTATCGGCACTCAATGCCGATTGCTATGCGCAGCGTCATAACCGTAGGGTTAAGAAGGTCTATACATCACCAGAAACCATTAAAGCACAGCAGGATAGCCTTAAGCGAGACTCGATTATAGTAGCTGCAGGAGCTGTGGATGAGGAGCCTACGGAGGTAAAGCCCCGCGGCAACACCTTGCAGCAGATAGACTCGGTGCTTGCGATGTGGCGCGCCACAACTACCGTAGAGGCATACGAGAACTATTTTAACCGCTACGTTGCCGTGTGTGAGCGTATAGACAGCGCGGCGACAACCACCAACATCGACTCGATATATGTCGAGCGTCTCAATGCGCTGCTATCGCCAGTGCCACTGCAGTACAACCACGAGGTGCGAGCGGCTATTAATCGCTACACCACCAAGGAGTTCGCGCCGATGATGGGATACGCCTACTACTACTTCCCGATGATCGAGGAGGAGCTTATACGCGCTGGATTGCCTGTCGAGTTACGCGCATTGGCAATCATCGAGTCGGGACTCAATCCACTGGCAACATCGCGTATGGGCGCGAAGGGTCTCTGGCAGTTTATGCCATCAACAGGCAAGGAGTATGGTCTCGAGATCAACTCGCTGATAGACGAGCGTTGCAACCCTCGCCTTGCAACACGTGCGGCGTGTCAGTATCTAAAAAATATGTATAATGTCTATGGTGACTGGACCTTAGCCATCGCTTCATATAACTGCGGTCCAGGCAATGTAAATAAGGCTATTATACGTGCTGGAGGTAACCCAAGGGATTACCACGGTTCTTTCTGGGATGTCTACTCAGGCCTACCTCGCGAGACACGTAGCTACGTGCCGCTATTTATGGGTGCAACATACGCCTTCGCCTACCACAAGAAGCATAATATGGAGCTCCCCGTGCCACCTATGCCTCTTGCTGTGGATACCGTGATGATCGACCGCCCTATGCACCTCGAGCAGATCTCTTCGACCATTGATATAAGCCTCGAACTACTCCAGATGCTCAACCCAGAGTATCGCCTCTCGATTATCCCGGCAACAACCAAGCAGTATCCACTGACACTGCCTACAGAGTGCATCACGGAGTTTATCATCAACCAAGACTCTATATTTGCCAAGGATAGCCTCTACCTCAAGGAGTATGTCATCCACGCCAATATAGAGAAAAAGCGTCACGAAGCACCTCCTGCGACATATCACACCGTCAAGAAGGGTGACACGCTGGGGGCCATTGCACGCAAGTATGGTCGCACCGTGAAGCAGCTTATGCAGTGGAATAACCTCAAGAATGCCAATTCATTGCGCATAGGCCAGCGTCTGCGTGTCAGCGCACAATAACAGATAGCAAACGATGTCTATATACCATCACGATACCGACACTACAATCATCGCCCCTGCAACAGCCGCAGGTGGCGCAGTAGTCGTCGTTCGCATAAGTGGCCCAGATGCCATACCTATCGCCGATAAACTATTCCGTGGTCGCACCCAACTCGCAGATGCTAAGGGATATACGCTCCACTATGGAGATATTGTATACCCTACTGGCGAGCCACTGGACGATGTTATCGTGGCACTCTTCCGCGCTCCACACTCCTATACCGAAGAGGATAGCGTGGAGATCACGATTCACGGCTCTGAGTATATCACATCTGAACTTCTGCGACTGGCCATAGGCTACGGCGCGACGATGGCAACACCTGGCGAGTTTACACGCAGAGCATTCCTCGCAGGAAAGATGGATCTCAGCCGTGCCGAGGCTGTTGCAGATATCATAGCATCTGACTCACAGTGGTCTCACAATGTGGCACGTACGCAGATGCGTGGCAAATACTCTGAGCGTCTGGGGGTAATGCGCCAGTCATTGTTAAAGCTCTGCTCGCTACTGGAGCTCGAGCTCGACTTCTCGGAGGAGGATGTGGAGTTTGCCAACCGCAGCGAACTCCGAGATATGCTAAAATCTATCAAATCGGAAGTCGAACAACTGAGATCATCTTTTGCTTTAGGTAATGTGCTTAAAAACGGTGTTACCGTGGCGATTATCGGAGAACCTAATGTCGGCAAAAGCACGCTTCTCAACGCCCTTATAGAGGATGATCGCGCTATGGTTTCGGATATAGCTGGCACCACGCGCGATACCATTGAGGCCACGACAACTATCGACGGCATCCGCTATCGCTTTGTAGACACAGCAGGTCTACGCACCACGGAGGACAAGCTTGAGCAGATGGGTATCGACCGCACATATCGCGCTATTGAGAACGCTCAAATTATACTCCACATAGCCGCTGCCGACAACCCGTTTTTTGACAAAGTATCGGTAGATATGCAACAGAAATATATTCGGGTTATCAATAAGATAGATAAGCTTATATCAACCGACAATATAGATAGTGATACTACATTGATGATATCTGCTAAGGAGGGTATTGGCATCGATGCACTACGCACCGCACTGCGCGAATGCACCGACACAAGCCATATAAACAGCAGCTCGATTGTCGTCACAAATATGCGCCACTACGCCGCATTGGAGCGTGCTGCGGAGAGTATCGGCATGGCATTAACAGCGATGGATAACGACCTCCCATCCGACTTACTGAGCGAAGATATCCGCCAAACCCTACACCACTTAGGCGAAATCACCGGCGACATCACCTCCGACGACATCCTCCACACCATCTTCTCCACATTCTGCATCGGAAAGTAAGTAGTTGATTACATATAATTAAAATCAATCATAACTAATTGAAATAGCACTCTTTACGGGTGCTATTTTTGTTTGCACAAGCATCGTTGTTAATCGTTGCTAAGCCTTTTTACGCCTGTTTTTGTACCTCCTGTGTACCTCGCAAACCGAAGTGCGAAATTTCATTGGTCAGATGACGGAGAAGTTGGTACGCATTGGTACGCTGTGGTACGCAATGAAACAGATTTGGCGAACTAAAAAGAGAATTAAAATGGCTAGTAACATTGACATTCAGAAAAAATGCGAGTGGTGCGGTGTGATTTTTACCGCACACAAGACCTCTACTGCCTACTGTTCTCACAGATGTGCAAACCTTGCATACAAGGAGAGAGTAAGGAAAAAGAGAGTACAAGAGTTTCAACTAAAATTTGATGAGGAAGCAAAACCTCATTCAGAAAAGGAGTTCTTAACACCAACCGAAGTGTCGGCATTTTTAGGTGTCGGGAGAACTTCAATCTACCGCTATATTAGGTATGGCAAAATTAAGGCTGTTAGATTTGATGGTAAAACACTCATAAGGCGATCAGACATAGATAAGATGTTTGACTATTTCACTGTGAGTGAAAAGAACAAGCCAAAAGAAAAAGTCCCCATCACCGACTTCTACACCACTGCCGAGATTAAAGAGAAATATGGCGTTAAGGAATCGTGGATTTATGAGATTGCGAAGGAGCATAATATCCCTCGCACATTTAATCGTGGCAGAACCTATTGGAGCAAGAAACATATCGACTCCTACTTTGCCAAGAAAGCTCCTGATGCGAGCATTACCGAATGGTACAGCGTGGCGGAGTTACAGGAGAAGTTCGGTATGACGCTATCGGCAATCTACACCTTTGTATATAAGAATGTAATTCCCAAACGCAAGGAGGGCAAGATGGTCTATTACTCGAAAAAGCATTTCGATATAGCCAAAGGTATTGCCACGCCCGAAGAGCCCCAATACTACACCATACCCGAAGCGATGGAGAAATACGACCTCACACGCGACCAGCTCTACCACTATGTGAAGTATCACAACATCACTCGCATCAAGGTTGGCAAGTACACCAAGATTCTGCGCTCCGAGCTCGACAAATTCTTTGAGCCACCGAAGATTGAGTAAAGTTACTTGATGGTGATTGATACCACCATCGGAACACCACTTTAATTTGCAACAAAAAATATAAACAATTAATATATAAGACTATGACACTAACTTGCACAAATGTAACCTTGCGTCAAAAAGCGTTACGCAATGACCGAATTTCACTCTATTTGGATTACTATCCAGCAATTCGTAATCCCTACACGATGAAGATGAGTCGCCGAGAGTTCCTCGGCATCTACCTCTATGCCAAGCCTCGCAACGAGCAGCAACGAATGTTCAATCAAGAGATGCTCAACAAAGCCGAAGCGATACGCTGTATTCGTGTTCAGTCGCTCATCAACGAGGAGTTCGGATTCCTCGACAAGAACAAACAGAAGGTCGATTTTCTCGCCTACTTCCGAGCAAAGGCACGCGAGCGATACGAAAAGTGGGATTGCGTTTGCAACCATTTCGAGAAGTTCTGTGGTGGAAAATGTACCTTCGGAGATATTACCGTTGAGTTGTGCGAAAAGTTTAGAGATTATCTATTGAAATGCAAACAGATACATCACCCCAACTCATATATCAGTCGAAATTCGGCAGCTGGATATTATTCCACTTTCCGCGCCCTGTTGAAGATTGCCTACAAGGAGAAGATGTTGCGCGAAAACCTCAATGACTTTCTTGAGAAAATCGAGTGGAAAGAGGTAAAAAAAGAGTATTTGACACTTGACGAGGTAAAGCAACTCGCCGCCACCCCTTGCCGTATTCCAGTGCTAAAACAAGCATCACTCTTCGCCTGTATGACGGGACTTCGCATCAGCGATATACTCAAGTTGCAGTGGAGCGACTTTGAGATGGGACCCGACCAAGGCTACTATATCCGCATCTGCACCGAGAAAACCGAGACCGAGGCGACACTACCCATCAGCCACGAAGCATTGGAACTATGCGGCGACTGGGGCAAAGGATTGGTGTTCAAAGGACTCACCCGCGCAATGACACACCACCCACTAAAACAATGGATTTCCGAGGCTGGAATAAAGAAGAAGATAACTTTCCATTGCTTCAGGCACAGCTACGCGGTCATCCAAATCTCCTTAGGCACAGATATTTACACCGTATCGAAGATGCTTACGCATAAAAATGTAACCACCACTCAGATTTATGCCGACCTCGTTAACTCCAAGAAACGCGAAACTGCCAACAAGATTTCACTGAAATAAAACGATATAATCCGTAGTTTATATCAATAGACTACGGATTATACTCTTCAATAGTAAATGGTGCACTTGAGCGTACAGGTACATTCGTTGTTGCTCCTACGACATTAGGTAATGAAATTCCTTTTGCTGGGCATCCAATTACAATATGTGGCAATGTTTCAAATTGATTATTTTTTAGTTTATCCTCAAGATATCCCATCTTTGATTGATCATATTGTTCTCGCAATATTTCTTCTTCCGTTTTTTCTTTACCTACCTTCTTCCAAAACATACGTGTTGTATTCTCCTTTAATGACTCATATTCATAACAAGAAGGCTTTGATATTTCAAATAATGATGCCAAACAATAGCAGTAATGGGAGGGATTATTACTTTCAATAACAGGGAGTACGATATTCTCTAAAAACTTTTTACCATATGGGAAATCATTACTTATATGAGTAGATGTATATATAACACCCCAAATTACATCTGGGTCAATTGCACTTTTTTCATGTTGTGTAATTTTCCTATTATTGCTAATTATAGTTTCCACAAGCATTTGTGGTATTATGTATTCTGGCTTAAAAACATCAGAAGAGTTTTTAACTACAAAACTACACGCTAACATCAACGGAACTCGTTTAATTGTTTGAATAAATTTTTCGGGGGAATAGTCCGAATCATTAGGGACTCTCATATCGAATACCTTGAAGGTGTATTTTACTTTGTATGCTGAAAACATTAAATTATTGAAAACTGGTCTCCTCATCTCTTCCCAACAAGAGTAAACACTATTACCGAGGTATAGACAAGGGTATCCAGGACTACTATACCTTTGTGTACTAACAATTCCTCTTTTATTTAATGGAATATGAAACATATCCTTAATTGAAAAGTCAACACCAATCTTACGCTCACGTGCCCTATAATAAAACTCATCAGGATTGACATCTATACAACCAATACTAGAAAACAGGCCGTCTCTTTCTGTATTACCATTCAATATCGTACTAAACAACACAAATGCATCTCCCTTACGACCATCATAGTACAAGTTGACAACATCTATAAGCGAACCACATAGATTTTTGACATTATCTAATACAGCTGTATCAACTCCATCTAAACAAGAAACTATATCAATATACTTAGCAAAGACATTCTTAATATCTTGCAAAAAATCTTCTACCCATCTGCAAGGGAACATTGCATCAATCTCCCTTTTGAAATCTTCTATATTCATATCTCTTTCACTATTTAGCACCCCAAATTTACACATTATTTAGCATATTCACTATAATAAGTAGGGAGAAAACGCCATAATTACTATCTGCATCATTCAGCAATGAGTGGTGCAGATTTTTCGTTATTTGACATTTATTTGAAATCAGCTATGGCTCAAGTGTAAGTGTAATTGTTCCATCTTTCGCCTCCTTCTGAAAATCCTTAACACATCGCAACCAAGTTATATAATGCTCCTTGTCTATTGCAGCTAACTGCGTATCCTTCATATCAGATTCATTCATAAATGTAGTATATAGAACAAGCATTGCATCAATTTTATCTTTATGTCTATCACCATCTTCACTCAAGACACCCTCAACAGCGGATCGAGCGAAGCAGAAACCATCTCTAACACGATAACCATATTTTGCTCCTTCACCATATTTCGCTAATCGTTTGTTTATTTCCTCATTCATTGCAATAGGCATCCCAACTTTATTTCTTGATAAGTACCGACAAGCAATATCATTCGCATTAAGAGATTTATCTTTGAGAATTCTCTCATTATAACGCTCCAGAAAATGACTTGAGTATGCGTGAATCTGGCGAATAAGCGACAAAGGACTCTCTTGCGTATGCTTATAGCCACCTGCTAACCATTGTAAAACAAATCGCTTCTTGCCATCAAAAACAATAGAAAAATAATCCACTAATGGTTTTTCTATATACACTCTGCTCTCTGCATAAAAAAAATATGATGTACTTATTATTAGTGGCAGGAACAGTGTATTCATACCACCTCCAAGATGGAAATTTTCGCTCTTTTTTAAATTCTCTAACAGCCTTTGGACGTAAATATTCTTCCTTTATCTGCACCTTTTTGAGGTCATTAGCGAGATGGTCGTACATCTCTTTATATGTCATTGTTGGTAGTAGCATGTGTTTTCGCCTTGTCTATTTTCTGCAAAATTACAATACTATTTTGACAATTTATGACAATAAAATGTATTTAAAAGTCATCCTCTTTGTTCTTGGCATTAAGGTAGAACTCATATAATTTCTTACCAATTTTATCTTTCTTGAATTCTCTTTCGTGTTCTATAGGGATTGTTGTTAATCGTACTTTTATAATTCCATCCTTTAATAGTTCAAACTGTTCTGGAGATACTTCAAATTGTGCTGTAGATATAATAGATGTAACAGGGATAACCATATTTCCAGAAACTATCCCTGCAGACTCAGTGCCATTGTCAATTAACTCTCCAGAGAACCTAAGAACATCGCCATTAGCAGTTCTAATCATCATTGTGGATTCCTTCAAAAATTTCATTCTATCCGATTGAACTGTCGCAATGATGTAGAACTTTTCATTTTGTTTTGCAACACTATATTTCATACTACAACCTTCTGCCGCTAACGCTTTATATGTATAACTTACAGTTTGAGCTGTAACATCATTTATAGCTATAGACATAGCACCGATTATAACAAATAGTATCAACCTTTTCATAGGAATAAATATTATTAATAGTTATTGAGCAGAATTATATCGTAAAGTTAATTAAAATTTATCAAATTAAGGTGACATAACTAAGATATTTATAATGTTATTTACAATTCCAACATTCTGCAAGGTTTAGAGCTATGTGCTATGCTATAATGTAATGATGAGAGTTGGCTTGAGTTGTCGAATGGGGCGAAGACAACTTCCGATGCAAGATCGGCAGTGAGCCAATTACGGATTTGAGAGTTGGAGAATGAGGGGCGTGAGTGGTCTCGAAACGATACGAACAACACCCTATTGCTATCATAAGCAGCCTGCAAGTGCGTTGGGATTTTGCGGTATAGTGAACGCCCCAATGCGACCACGACAGAACAGCCATTAGCGAGGAGTATATCGAGTACAGCTCGCTCGATTGGAGAGTGAAAGCCGCTAATTACAATCTTATCAGTTTGAGCAATTTCGTGTGCCCATCGCTTAGCGAGGTCAAGAGCCTCAGGCGGTGCTGTACGGGATGCGAAGAAGGCAACCAAATATCTATCCAACAACTCTTTGTTACCAGATAAGTCCATAAAAAAGCGCAGGCCACTGCATTAACTTATCCCGTACCGAGGTCTTGGCTACCTGTAACACGAACAAGCAACACAGATAGCCCACGCAGGATGATATATAAGCACACACTGAGCCAATGTCAGTGGTGAATATATACACCTATCGTGGACATCTGATTGCGTATCTTCGTGTTACACAAACGGCCAAGTTTCGGTACGAAAGATTACAACAATAAATGTCTACTAATATGTATTGGCTTAGCGCTTAAAGTCGTAAGCCGTAACAAAGATACAAAAAATTTCCTCAAATGTAGAATATGGTGTAAAAATAGAGGTGCTATGACACGATAGGACAACCTATGACACGTGCGGTCAAAAGGCAAAAGAGTCATTTTTCGTGTTGATTATTCATATATCTTTGCTCACGAACGATTAACAAAGATGACTATGAATAAGAAACAAACGGAATATATTGCACTCTATTTGTTCGTGTTTGGAGCGATATTGCTCTTTGGTGTATTAGCACGAAAGTTCGTGCTTGTCAAGGGGTATGATGAGTTCAGTGCGGCGATTGGATTCTTCGCAACGGTGGTTGTGTTGTCGGCGCTCTATATCAGTCTGCAAATGACGCTCAATGAGTTGCTGCTACCCCGAATGGAGAAGTTCCTGATGCGTTTTCCTGCATTTCAAAAGTTGGAGGAGGTTGCAGTTGTTGCCGAGACTCCCGCTATCGTGGCCGCCCCTATTGAGGAGGTTGCTGTTACCGAGACTACCCCACAGCCAACAGAGTATGAGGTATTGCGTATCAAAGCAATCGCCGAGCAAGAGCGTGCATCACAAGCGAAGTTGGAGCGTGTACTCGACTACACCAAGCAGACAATGGTCGCCTATATGAGCGAGGCGGAATTAGACCGCTTGTGTGGCTACATCACAGAGTATAGTTTGGGCGACACCCCTCGCGAGGTATCGCCCGTATCGGTTGATTCTGCACTCAAAAGCATCGACCTGATGCACTTCGGCTGGAACATCGGCAAAGCATTCGGCAAAAAGCGTATCCACACCGCCACTTTCATTAAGCGAGTCTTTGCTCACGCTCTCCGTGACATAGAAGTCTCAACCATCGAGCGCAAGATGTCGCATACCGAGTCTGAGTGCTGGATTAAGTTGGATGGGGAGATAGCATAATG
This sequence comes from Alistipes sp., assembly GCA_017630455.1. Classification (GTDB taxonomy): domain Bacteria; phylum Bacteroidota; class Bacteroidia; order Bacteroidales; family Rikenellaceae; genus Alistipes. The sequence continues at coordinate 35,767 of JAGBVG010000014.1, forward strand.
TCAGGTGATATTAAACAATAATGACGACCACAGCATTTATGATCGTCATTACAGATGTTATTTTCATTACATCTTCTTAATTGTATAAAGCGTTCAGCCAGTTGACAAATGCCTGACAAATAGGAGGTGTTGTAGTTAGATATTTCTTAGTTACAGCAGAGCCCATAGGTGTTCCAGGATCTTCTTGCCACGCCAACCAAGTGTGTATCTTCGCCTTTGAATGATGTATTGGTTTATACTTATTCAAACCTCTTGCCTCTATGCTGTCTAAAACATTTTCAACTTCTGGCAACAACTTGTCGTCATCAGGAATTAAGAATGCTGCAAAATCCTCTAACATTCCATTATTGTTATTGTTCGGCATAATCCACACCCCGACTTTTATATCATCAACATTATCGGGGATAATAATGGCACCTCCCTGAGGACAATCATCAGGAATACTGCTATACAAATTAGAGTTTATGAGTATCTGACGCATTTGCATCCATCTCGCTTGTATGTCAATATCTGCGTCCATAACTATTCCAATGGTCTTAATCTCACCAGAGCCTTTAAGTCTGACGGGGAGTCCATTCAATAGATTCGTAACACCTTTGCAGTCCTCTATTTTGAAAGTTTCGGAGACATCAAACGCAGCACAGATGTTACAGATAAGATGAAAATCATCATTACCTTCAACCAATAATGTTTGAGTTATATTATCCATAAACTATCTGATTTCAATGTTTTGAGCCGCAACTATCTTTAATTCTTCCAAATTATATTCGGTGAAAGTTATTGCACTCTGTTTGTTTTCAAGTCTTATATAGCGTCCCTCTTCGACATTACTCTCCTCCTTTAAGGCGTAACCGAAACTACTGATACAATCAGAGCTATGCGTTGTTGCAAATATCTGCACATTAAGTTTAATTGCCAATTTGAAAATTACAGACCACAATTGTTTCTGCACGGTATAATGCAATCCGTTATCAATCTCATCTATCAATAGGCACCCATTTTCGCAATTAACCAATGCTAGGATAATTGACAAAATGTGATTTATTCCATCACCCATACTTCTTAATGGCAATCTCTTGCTAACACCTTTTACCTTTACTACTGGATATCGTCCAATACGGGGTGATTCCTCAAGGAACGCCAAACTTTCGATATTCGGCTCTATAATTCTCAAAGCATCAATTACATATTCCTCTTTCTCTGTCAGTGTTACATTGTCCCAGAGCCTTCCGATATATAGATTCCCAAATGTTTCAGGATTAACCCTGATTACAGATGCTAAATCTGTTTTCTTAGTCCTACCTAATCTTATAGTGTCAAGGCGACGCTCTAATGGCACTATAGCTTTGTTCTTACCTTTTCTTATAATTTCCAATGCAAGATGTGCATCTCCAGTAGCAATATCATCCCTTGAGTCAAAAACTATAGCTTTTCGTACTATATTCCCATCTTCCTCAGTTTCTTGCTCTGTGTAATAAACATAACGCAATGACAGAACATCATCATTATCAGAGATCTCAATGATATTATCTTCTGTCACATTAGTATTTCTATTTGTGAATAAAGAAGATATTGCTTCGATATTGGGTTTAAGGTATTCTGTTGTATCCTTGCTACTATATTTAGGTAACTCCCCTCTCTCTTCTACGATATAGAATAATTCAGAATCATCAACATATACACCAATAGCCTCCAACAACGATGACTTTCCGACATTATTCTTGCCTGAAATCAAGTTAATTCGAGACAACTTAGGGATATTTAACCCTGACAAGTTTTTAAAGTTCCGAATCTTAAGAGACTGTATCATACTGTACTATATACTATTATCCATAATTTACCACAAATATACTACTTTTATTTCACATTGTGCGCCAAATATCATTTTATTTCTCTGACAACGCGTTTATTTTTAGTTTTTTACGCATATAATCATCA
>JAGBVG010000015.1 GCA_017630455.1 Alistipes sp.
GACGCAAGACTCCAATGGAGTTGAGCTTTACACAAGTTGAAAAAGAATAATTAACCAAGGAAAATTATGGCAAAAGAGGTTGCTGCATTTATTAAATTGCAGATCAAAGGTGGTGCCGCAAATCCTTCACCTCCAGTTGGTCCAGCATTGGGTTCTAAGGGAGTCAACATTATGGACTTCTGTAAGCAGTTCAATGCTCGTACACAGGCACAGGCTGGTAAGGTTCTTCCGGTAATCATCACTGTTTACAGCGATAAGTCGTTTGACTTTGTAGTTAAACAGCCACCAGTAGCCATTCAGCTCAAGGAAGCAGCTAAGATCCAGACAGGTTCGGCTCAGCCTAACCGTCAGAAGGTCGGCCAGGTAACATGGGACCAGATTAAAGAGATCGCTGAGGGCAAGATGCCTGATATGAACTGCTTCACTATTGATGCTGCTATGCGTATGGTTGCAGGTACTGCTCGCAGTATGGGTATCAACGTAGTGGGTGAATTTCCTAACATGTAACGAAAATTACAAGAATGAGTAAGTTGACAAAAAATCAAAAGATTGCATACGCTAAGGTCGAGGACAAGGCGTACAAGCTTTCTGAGGCTGCAGCTCTTCTGAAGGAAATTACCTTTACGAAATTTGATGCCTCGGTAGACATTGACGTCCGTTTGGGCGTTGACCCTCGTAAGGCTAATCAGATGGTTCGTGGCGTTGTAACGTTGCCACACGGTACAGGTAAGACTGTACGCGTTTTGGTTCTCTGTACTCCTGAGAAGGAGGCTGAGGCTCAGGCAGCTGGCGCAGACTATGTAGGTCTTGACGAGTACATTGAGAAGATCAAGGGTGGTTGGACAGATGTTGACGTGATCATCACTACTCCTAACGTAATGGGTAAGGTAGGTGCATTGGGTCGTATTTTGGGTCCACGTGGCTTGATGCCAAACCCTAAGACCGGTACAGTTACTATGGATGTAGCTAAGGCGGTTCAGGAGGTTAAGGCTGGTAAGATCGACTTCAAGGTAGATAAGTATGGTATTATCCACACTTCAATCGGTAAGGTATCATTTACCCCAGAGCAGATTGTGGATAACGCACACGAGGTTATGAGCACAATCATTAAGCTCAAGCCATCTGCTGCAAAGGGTACATATGTAAAGAGCATTTTCCTCTCTACAACTATGAGCCCAGGTATCGAGGTTGATCCAAAATCTGTAGAGAACAAATAATTGAAGGAGGATAGAATTTATGACTAAACAGGAAAAGATGGCCGTTATCAACGGTCTTACCGAGCAGCTCAATGCCTACCCTCACTTCTATTTGGCTGACATCGAGGCCTTGAACGCTGAGCAGACTGCAGCATTGCGTCGCCAGTGCTTCGAGAAGAAGGTAAAGCTCGTTGTTGTAAAGAACACATTGCTTTGCAAGGCTTTGGAGAATGTCGGCAAGGCTGACGCTGAGTTGATAGCCACATTGAAGGGCTCTACATCTATTATGTTCGCTGAGACAGGTAAGGCTCCTGCGCAGCTCATCAAGGAGTTCCGCAAGAAGAACGACAAGCCTGTTTTGAAGGCAGCTTATGTTGAGGGTTGCGTTTACATCGGCGACAATCAGCTTGACACTCTTTGCAACATCAAGAGCCGCGAGGAGCTCATCGGCGATATCGTATTGCTCTTGCAGTCGCCTGCTAAGAATGTCATCTCTGCTCTGCAGTCAAATGCAGGTCAGAAGATCGCGGGTCTTGTTAAGGCCCTCGAGGAGAGAAATAACTAATATCAAGAACAAAAAACAAAATTTAATAAAATTTATAAACTATGGCAGATATCAAGGTTTTGGCAGAAGAGTTGGTTAACTTGACTGTTAAGGAGGTAAACGAGTTGGCTACTATCCTCAAGGAGGAGTACGGTATTGAGCCTGCTGCTGCAGCTGTTGCAGTTGCTGCTCCTGCTGCTGGTGCAGGTGAGGCAGCTCCTGCTGAGAAGTCAACTTTCGATGTAATCTTGAAGAGCGCTGGTCAGGCAAAGCTTCAGGTTATCAAGGTTGTTAAGGAGCTCGCTGGTTTGTCATTGGGTGACGCTAAGGCATTGGTTGACGGCGCTCCTAAGGCAATCAAGGAGGGTATCTCTAAGGAGGAGGCTGAGTCTATCAAGTCTTCACTTGAGGAGGCAGGTGCTGAGGTTGAGCTTAAGTAATTCCTAAGGGATTATTAAGTCTCTCACCAACCTTTAAGGTGTAGGGTTTACGTAAAAGTAAGCTCTATGCCTTTTGTGGTCTAATACTCTGGAGTGCCAAATGAGCTGTGCCAGAATATTGGAATTTTCTATGCTCTCAGTGTGTACGTATGTGACACTGAGGGCATTAGCAGGATAAAGTCCTTGCATTTTCAGGCTTATACCCATATCGTTGTTCCTTGATGCTAGCGAGGCGGATGTTGTGTCGTCTTGCCGTAATGTTAGAGGAGCGAGTGGAGGTTTCAGGTCGCTCTGTCGCGAAGATGCGTAGCTCGAAAATCCTCGGGTCTTGCCCGTGGCGTCGTTCCGGCGAAGCATCGGAGGTGGCTGCTGGGTCTTGCCCGTGGCGTCGTTTCGGCGAAGCATCGAAGGTGGCTGCTGGGTCTTGGTAATCGAAACTCTATAGACGATGAGCGTCGGATCTCTACCGGCCGGTCATAGGTCACACAAATAAGTGTAAACTTCACAAAAAAAATTGGATTATATGTCCACAACACAACAACAGCGAATAAGCTTTTCGACCATCAAGCACAGGGTTCCATATCCTGACTTGTTGGAGATTCAGCTTAAATCATTCCGAGATTTTTTCCAGATTGACACTACGGCTGAGAATCGTAAGAACGAGGGTCTCTACCGTGTGTTCAACGAGAACTTCCCGATTACAGACACCAGAAACAACTTTGTTCTGGAGTTTATCGACTATTACATCGACCAGCCTCGCTACTCTATTGAGGAGTGCTTGGAGCGCGGTTTGACGTATAGTGTACCTCTCAAGGCGAAGCTTAAGCTTTACTGCACCGACACAGAGCACGAGGATTTCGACGAGGTTGTTCAGGATGTATACTTCGGTCTTATCCCTTATATGACCGAGCGTGGTACGTTCATCTTCAACGGTGCTGAGCGTGTAGTAGTATCGCAGCTTCACCGTTCGCCAGGTGTGTTCTTCGGTCAGAGCACTCACACCAACGGCACAAAGCTCTACTCGGCTCGTATCATCCCATTCAAGGGTTCGTGGATTGAGTTCGCAACGGATATCAACAACGTGATGTATGCCTACATCGACCGTAAGAAGAAGTTGCCTGTAACAACTCTTTTGCGTGCCATCGGTTACGAGACCGACCAGCAGATCTTGGAGATCTTCGACCTTGCAGATGAGGTTAAGGTTACCAAGGCTAATTTGAAGAAGAACGTAGGTCGCAAGCTCGCTGCGCGTGTTCTCTCTACGTGGGTCGAGGACTTCGTGGATGAGGATACTGGTGAGGTTGTCTCTATCGAGCGTCACAAGGTTATCGTTGAGCGTGAGGTAGAGCTTCAGGAGGAGCATATCGACGAGATCATCGAGTCGGGTACAAAGACCATCCTTCTCCACAACGAGAACCCTACGGGTATCGACTTCTCAATCATCTACAACACCCTACATAAGGATCCTTGTAACTCCGAGAAGGAGGCCGTGGTCTACATCTACAGGCAGTTGCGCGCTTCGGAGCCACCAGATGAGGCTACAGCACGTGACGTTATCGAGAAGTTGTTCTTCTCGGATAAGCGTTACGACTTGGGCGATGTAGGTCGTTTCCGTATAAACAAGAAGTTGGAGTTGTCTATTGATCCTGCTATCCGTACGCTTACTCGCGAGGATATTATAGAGATCATCAAGTACTTGATCCAGCTTATCAACTCTAAGGCGGATGTTGATGATATCGACCACTTGTCAAACCGTCGTGTACGCACCGTAGGTGAGCAGCTTGCAAACCAGTTCTCGGTAGGTTTGGTGCGTATCGCACGTACTATCCGTGAGCGTATGAACGTACGTGACAATGAGGTGTTTACGCCAGAGGATTTGATCAATGCCAAGACTCTTGCCAGCGTTGTTAACTCGTTCTTCGGTACGAGCCAGTTGTCACAGTTTATGGACCAGATCAACCCATTGGCAGAGATCACACATAAGCGTCGTTTGTCGGCGTTGGGTCCTGGTGGTTTGTCACGTGATCGTGCAGGCTTCGAGGTTCGAGACGTACACTACACCCACTATGGTCGTTTGTGTCCTATCGAGTCTCCTGAGGGTCCTAACATCGGTCTTATCTCATCTTTGTGTGTATACGCTAAGATTTCAGATATGGGATTCATCGAGACCCCTTACCGCAAGGTTAACGAGGGTATCGTAGATCTCAACAACGATAATATTCGCTACTACTCAGCCGAGGAGGAGGAGGGTCAGACCGTAGCACAGTCTAACGAGCAGCTCACCGATGATGGTCACTTCATCAACCGTGATCGTATCAAGGCTCGTTTGGGTGCCGACTTCCCTGTTGTTCACGACAATGAGGTAGACCTCGTAGACGTTGCTCCTAACCAGGTTGCATCTATCGCTGCGAGCCTTATCCCATTCTTGGAGCACGATGATGCTAACCGTGCGTTGATGGGATCGAATATGATGCGTCAGGCAGTGCCATTGGTTCGTCCTGAGGCTCCTATTGTAGGTACAGGTATCGAGAAGGATATGATCGTCGACAGCCGTATCCAGGTTGTTGCCGAGGGTGACGGAGAGGTTGTATTCTCTGATGCTACACGCATCGAGGTTCGTTACGACCGTACTGAGGATCAGAAGATTGCATCGTTTGCTCCAGAGGTTACCGTATACAATTTGCCACGTTACCGCCGTACCAACCAGAACACCACTGTGACCTTGAAGCCTACAGTATTGACAGGCGAGAAGGTTACCAAGGGTCAGATCCTTACCGACGGTTACTCTACCGAGCGCGGTGAGTTGGCTTTGGGTCGCAACTTGAAGGTTGCGTTTATGCCTTGGAAGGGTTACAACTTCGAGGATGCTATCGTTATCTCGGAGCGTATCCAGCGTGAGGATATATTCACATCGGTACACGTCGACGAGTATATTATGGAGGTTCGCGACACTAAGCGCGGTGTCGAGGAGCTTACTTCGGATATCCCTAACGTGTCGGAGGATGCTACTAAGGATTTGGATGCCAACGGTATCATCCGCATCGGTGCTAAGGTTACTCCTGGCGATATCCTTATCGGTAAGATCACCCCTAAGGGCGAGAGCGACCCATCTCCAGAGGAGAAGTTGTTGCGCGCCATCTTCGGTGATAAGGCTGGTGATGTTAAGGATGCTTCGCTCAAGGCTCAGCCATCACTCCACGGTGTTGTTATCGACACTAAGCTCTATAGCCATACTCAGAAGGAGGGCAAGCGTAACCGTGCACAGGAGAAGGCTCAGATGGAGCAGCTCGATGCCGAGTACGCATCGCAGATTGCGGAGCTTACTAAGATCCTTGTGGAGAAGCTCTGGCGTTTGCTCGAGGGCAAGACTACAGTGGGTATCTACGACTACTATAACGTAGAGTTGTTCGCTCCAGGTGAGAAGTTCACAATCAAGATGTTGGAGAGCATTGCTTCAACAAGCTACGATAGCAAGACAGGTGTCGCAAACGGCTATATGTCGTTGGGTCAGACACGCTGGACTGGCGATGAGCACGATGATGCTCTTATCTCGCTCACTATCAACAACTACACCATCGAGTGTAAGAAGGTTGCTGCAGCCGTTAACCGCGAGAAGTACAACCTTACAAACGGTGATGAGATCCCTACATCTGGTGTTATCCAGATGGCTAAGGTCTACATCGCTAAGAAGCGTAAGCTCAAGGTTGGTGATAAGATGGCGGGTCGTCACGGTAACAAGGGTATCGTTGCGAAGGTTGTTCGCGATGAGGATATGCCATTCTTGGAGGATGGTACCATCGTAGATATCTGCTTGAACCCACTTGGTGTGCCTTCGCGAATGAACCTCGGACAGATCTACGAGACTGTACTTGGTTGGGCAGGTCGAGAGCTTGGTTTGAAGTTCGCAACCCCTATCTTCGATGGTGCGTCATTGGAGCAGATCAACGAGTATACAGCTCAGGCAGGTGTTCCACGCAGCGGTCGTACATACCTCTACGATGGTGGTACGGGCGAGCGTTTCGACCAGCCAGCAACTGTAGGTGTCATCTATATGCTTAAGCTCGGTCATATGATCGACGATAAGATGCACGCTCGTTCTATCGGTCCATACTCACTCATCACACAGCAGCCACTCGGTGGTAAGGCACAGTTTGGTGGTCAGCGTTTCGGAGAGATGGAGGTTTGGGCATTGGAGGGCTTCGGTGCTGCAAACATCCTCCAGGAGATTCTTACTATCAAGTCTGATGACGTTGTCGGCCGTGCTAAGGCCTACGAAGCTATTGTCAAGGGTGACAATCTCCCACGCCCAGGTGTTCCTGAGGCTATGAATGTGCTTTTGCACGAGTTGCGTGGTTTGGCACTGTCGGTAAAACTTGAGTAAGCGAACTTTAAAACTTGGACACTATGTCATTTAATA